>NZ_MSMP01000013.1 GCF_001936575.1 Tenacibaculum agarivorans | reverse complement strand
TTTTTTTAAAGTTTTTTTAAAGTTTTTTAAAAAATATTTTTTTTAAAATCACAACCAACATTTCAATGAACTTTCCCCGTAAAAACGGACTGCAAATATACAAGCTTTTATTTTACTCCCGCAAGAAAAATTTAAGTTATTTTTTAACTATTTTCTTACTTTATATTTACACTTTGTTAATGAACTTACAAACTTCACAACTACCGCTTCTCCGTTTGCGGGTGCAAATATACACACGCCTTTTAATCCCACAAACTTTTTATCCAAAAAAATTAATCTTTTTTTTCAAATAAAAAACAACAACCAAACAATCAATAACTTAACTGAAAACAAAAAATCCGCTTAAAAAAGCGGATCTATATTTTTACGATTGTGGCAAGAAAACTTCTGCCATCATACACCTGGCACTTCCACCACCACAACCTTCAATTACATCTAATGAACTAGAGATAATTTTGCAGTGTTTTTCTATTTTATTAATCTGTTCTTGAGTTAAAGAATCATATGCTGCTTGACTCATTACTAAAAAGAGTTCATCATCCTTCCCTTTTACTTGCAACATATTTCCCGCAAAGTTGTTTACTTGAGCTTCTGTAATATCTATAACTTCTTTACCATCTTCTTTTAAATGCTTCAAAACATTTTTACGCTCTTTCTTATCATCAATGGATGCTAAACAAATTACAGAGAATGTTTCAGCAAGGCACATCATAACATTGGTATGGTAAATTGCCTTTCGTTCTCCATTCACAGTTTGATTGGCGGTAAACACTACTGGAGTGTATTCAAAATCTTCACAAAACTCTATGAATAGTTCTTCATCAGCTCTTGGAGACAAAGCACAATACGCTTTTTTATTTACCCGATCTAATAATAGACTGCCTGTTCCTTCTAAAAATACATTTTCTCCTTCTGCAGAAGTATAGTCTACTACATTATCTATAACAAATCCTTTTTCTTCTAGAGTTTCCAGAATATCTTCTCTTCTTTCTAATCTTCTATTTTCGGCAAACATTGGATATAAGGCTACAGTTCCATCTTGATGGAAAGAAATCCAGTTATTGGGAAAAATAGAATCTGGTGTGTCTGAATCTGTAGTATCAGAAACAACGACTACATTTACTCCGTAGCTTCTTAATTTTTCTACATAATTATCAAACTCTTCTTGTGCTTTTGCATTTACGGTAGCAGGCAGAACATTATCTAATACTTTTTGATAATAATTATTTACTGCTGTTTGTTCATTCATCCTGAAACCCACAGGACGAATCATTAATATAGTATTGGTTGTTTGTTTCATGACTGCAAAAATAATTGATTTTCATTTTTACCAAAGATCGAAATCAAATTAATTCAACAGTTATTTACATGTAGTATTTTTCTTCTTTTTATTTTCCTCAATCTCAAGAATTCTTTTCTTTTGCTCCATTAGTATCTCAAATGTTTTTGAGGGCTTCTTTTTATAATTTAAAGAAATGATCTCTACTTTTCTAC
The DNA here is from genome assembly GCF_001936575.1 of Tenacibaculum agarivorans. Taxonomy (GTDB): domain Bacteria; phylum Bacteroidota; class Bacteroidia; order Flavobacteriales; family Flavobacteriaceae; genus Polaribacter; species Polaribacter agarivorans. The sequence continues at coordinate 136,955 of NZ_MSMP01000013.1, read as the reverse complement.
TATTGGGTTTCTTTTTCAATTTAATGTGTAGTACATACTGTGAATTATCTTCAACTGTTGTTGACTTCTTTTTTAACTGACGTTCATTTAAACAACTAATTTTAGAATTATCATTTTGTCCAAAACAAGCTCCAACACCTAATAGTGTTAAGATTAAAAAGGACAAAAGATATTTTCTATTATTCATGTGTACGTAAATTACTTGGTTGAATATACATTTTCCTAGCCATTAACTTAATTAAAACTCTATAAAACAAGTATTTGAATCGTTAAAACCAAACAAAAGACAAGTTCAAATGATATTCAAATTAACGGATTAATAAAGACTATCGTATATTACTATTCTTTATTTTTTACTTTAAAATATTCTAATTCTCATCTAAAAGCTACAAAGATTGAATTAAATATTTAAAGTTTATAATCGTTTTTTGACAAATGATCAAATTTAGTTTACATTCGCATTCTAAAATTTGAACTATGAAACTTATGCTAAAACCATTACTTTTTTTACTTTCATCTTTATTTATTATTTCTTGTAGCACCTCTTCTAAAATGGAAGATGAAATTATAGAAGAAATAAAATTAAATGCTTCTGATTTTGAAATTGAACTTGTTGGAGATCAAGTTCAGTTTAATGAGCATACTATTTACGTTAAAATAATACATAATAATAGTAGCGTAGGAATACTAAAAGCAGATTGGTACATAAATAATACTGCTGTGAGTAATTCCAATCAATCTCAACCAACACTAACAACTTCATTTAAAGATTCTGGTAATACAAGTATAAAAGCCATTATATCTTTAACTAACAACCAAATTCTTGAAATCAACAAAGATGTTGTTATTAAAGAAAAAAGTTTTTCTACGGCAAACATTTATGGTATTACTATTAATGGTATTGAAGGTTATGCCTTAAGTGATTTTTTATACAAATCTATTGGAGGTTCTACATTAACATCTTTACAATCTAAATTTATCGTATCAAACACTGATGATGATACGGTAACTTACATTTCTGACAAAAATTTCACTAATAACAGAACTCGTGGTTTTGAAGAAATTTCTTGGTTTACTACTCCAACTAATGAATTTCATAACATGAAAATTTATACTGATGGAGTACCTGAAGAAGTATTTAAAATAGATTTTTTTGGTCAAAATATTGAATTAGGAAGACCAGAACAGCTTATTTCAACAGATATTGTTTCTCTTAATACATACAGAAATCTAAAACCTAGCACTATTGACCTTTCTTCTGGTCCTATTACTTATACTTTATATGTATATTGGGAATAGAATGCTAATATTCTTAAAATATATAAAAGGCTATTTATTTGAAATAAATAGCCTTTTCTTTTTATCCTATTCCATTAGTTATGTTATAAAGCTGAGTGGAAATTTCTTTTTCTTTTAAGAACTCAATCGCTCTTTTACTTCGCATACCTGATTTGCAATATACAGCTAAGGGTTTATTTATTTTAATTTCTTTAAAACGATGTGTTAACTCTCCTAAAGGAATATGTTGCCCTCCTATATGATGTTCTTTTCTTTCCCACAGTTCTCGAACGTCTAATAAATTATATTTTTCGGCATTTAATTTTAGTTTCTCTAATTCAATTTCATTTTCAATTACTGTAACTCCACAAAATGCTTCATAGTTTTTATCTAAACGAGTAATACTGGCTTGTTCAGTCTTAGAATAATTCAGCACGAATTGACGCATGGATAGCACGTCAAAAACCAACAGTTTATTTTCCAACACATCACCTAACCCACAAATCATTTTTATCACCTCGTTGGCTTGTAAACTTCCAATTATACCTGGCAATACTCCTAAAACCCCTATTTCAGAACAATTAGGTACATCTTTAGGATTTGGAGGTGTTGGATACAAACATCTATATGATGCACTTCCTTTATAATTAAAGACACTAACTTGACCTTCAAATTTAAATATAGAACCATATACTAATGGTTTATTTGTAATTACTGCAGCATCGTTAGATAGATAACGTGTTTGAAAATTATCACTCCCATCAACTATGATATCAAACTTTTCAAATAATGCCAGTGCATTATCTTTAGTCAAGAACTCTTTATATACCTTAAATTTCACATAAGGATTTAATTTTGATAATCGTTTTGCTGCGGTTTCAGCTTTTGATAACCCAACATCATCTACTGTATATAAAATTTGACGTTGTAAATTTGTTTGATCTACTACATCAGCATCTATTATTCCAATAGTTCCAATTCCTGCTGCTGTCAAGTATTGCAAAACTGGACATCCTAATCCTCCTGCTCCAATAACTAAAACTTTAGCTTGTTTGAGTTTTAATTGTCCTGCCTCTCCAATCTCCTCTAAGATTAAATGTCTATTATACTGCTTTTGTTCTTCTTTGGTTAACTTCATTTTCACATTTCCTTTCCACAAGAAAAGTATTTATGCTCTTAATATTTTATTCTTATTGTTCTATGATTGCATTCACTTTCTCCCATAGATCATCAAAATAATTTAAAGGTACTAAACCATTGTCAGGTTCTGAACCGAATCTTACTACAACTATATTTTCACTTGGCACTACAGATATTATTTGTCCATTTGCTCCTAAAGCCGCAAAGGTATCATCTGGTGCATTTTCAGAAAGTGGACGTAATGTTACTGTTTCTAATCCTGGAGGTACAATTGAAGACTTTCCATTTAGCCAAGTTAAATATCCATAAGATTCATTTATACTTTGTGAAGTAGTTGTCATTTCATTAAAATAAAAACCACTTAATAATCTATTACCACCCCAGGTTCCTTCTGCTAATAAGAATACACCAAAACGTGCAGCATCTCTAGCAGTACTCCAATATACAATATTATCATCTAAAGGAATCCACTCTCCATTCATACCTGTTACTGCCTCTAATCTTGAATCTGTATAATCGTTGTATGATACACCTGACACATTTTCTATTACATTCTTTAAAACAGTATAGGTTCCTGTATGGTAAAACCATTGATTTCCTGCATCTACTTTATATTTAAAACATTTTGGAGTAACACAATTTAAATCTACGGCATTACTAAAACCAGTAGTCATTGTTAATTGATTTCTTAATGACACTAAGTTTTCTTTTTCTAGCTCTAAGCTAGTCCAACCTGTTCCTAAATGATCTGAAGATCTATCTAAAACATTTAACAATCCTTCCCCTTGTGCTATACCAATAAGACTTGCTGTAAGTGTTTTACCTGCTGAAGCCCAATACCATCTCGAATCTTGTGTAAATGGACCTGTATTTTGAAAGTTTGTTCCCCAATATTTTTCTAGAACCATTTTACCATCTTTCAAAATCATAAAAGCTCTGGTATCTGAATCTTCTAAAAAAGTATCTAAATCAGGAATAGCAGTTGTATCCCAACCCAAACTTTCAGCAGAAATAGTTTCCCATTCATCAGTATCAGTTGGGGCAAAATATATTAAACTATTAAAAGTTGGAGTTATAATTTTTTCACAGCTCCATAAAAACACGACTGATAGTACTACAAAATATTTTATAATTTTCATTTATGTATGGGGATTAAACATTCAACCTTCTTAATTTACAAACATTTAATATATAATAATATTGTACTTATTAATTAAAATGTTCCCAATCTTTCCAGACAACCTCTAAACCTTGCTCTTTTAACATTGCTGTAACTTCTTCTGTACTGCGTTCATCAGAAATTTCAAATTGCTCTAGTGATTGGGGTTCTACAGCATATCCTCCTGGATTAGTTTTTGATTCAGCACTGATTGAAGTAATTCCAAGTTGAACAATATGATTCCTAAAAACTTCACTTTCTCTAGTAGAAATTGATAGTTCAACATCTTCATCAAACAATCTATAAGCACAAATTAACTGTACTAAATCAGGGTCAGTCATTTCTACTTTTGGCTCTAAGCCTCCTGAATGGGGTCGCAATCTAGGAAATGAAATTGAATATTTAGTTTTCCAATAGTTTTTTTGTAAATATTTTAAATGTAGTGCGGTAAAAAAACTATCCGCTCTCCAATCTTCTAAACCAAACAAAGCTCCTAATCCTATTTTATGAATACCCGCCTTACCTAATCTGTCTGGTGTATCTAATCTATATGAGAAATTTGACTTTTTACCTTTAGGATGATACTTTTTATATTCCTCTCTATGATAGGTTTCTTGGTATACCAAAACTGCATATAAACCATTATCTATTAATAATTCATACTCATGTTGGTCTAAAGGTTGAACTTCAATTGTAATATTAGAAAAATGAGGTTTGATCAATTTAATTGCATTATTAATATAATCTACACCTACAGTTCTATTTGCTTCTCCAGTTACTAATAAAATATGATCGTAACCTTTATTCTTTAAAAATGCTACTTCTTTTAAAATTTCATCATCAGTTAGCGTCCTTCTAGGTATCTTGTTAGTAAAGCTAAAACCACAATAGGTACAAATATTCTGACATTCATTACTCAAATACATTGGCGCATACATTTGTATTGTGTTTCCAAAACGTTTCTTTGTCAACTGATGACTTAATTGGGCCATTTGTTCAATATAAGGCTTTGCAGCAGGAGAGATTAAAGCTTTAAAATCTTCTAAATCTCTTTTATCTGAAGCTAAGGCTCTTTCAACATCATTGGAAGTCTTAGAAAGTATACTTTCCATAACTGAATTCCAGTCGTAATTATTGAATATATTCTTAAAGCTCTTGGCTTTTGGCTTTTGGCTGTTAGCTATTTCTTTCGGTATCATTTTAACTTTTGGTAAAGAGAATTCAACATTTTTCTGATAATAATTATCTCTCTATTTAAAATATCAAAATCTTCCAATGACAAGTAATTTATCTCTTTTGAAAATTCTAATAAATATTCAACTTCAGCTGACGAACCTGAAGCTATATTGATGAAATGAGCAAATTCTTTTTCAGAATTTCTACTTGAACCTTCAACTAAGTTTGTTGGTATCGATAGTGATGCTCTCCTTAATTGAGAAGTAATTCCAAATTTTTCTCCTGAGGGAAATAATTTAGTTACCTCATAAACTTTTAATGCAAATTGATGTGACTTTTTCCAAACTTCAAAATTCTTATAATTTCTCATAATAATTCAAATTAATGGCCAATAGCTAAAAGCTAATCAGCTAAAAACTTCGTTAATGGGCTACTTGCTTCTGCATGCTTTTTTACTGGTGCTAATTTTGCTTCATACGCCATTCTACCTGCTTCTACAGCCATTTTAAAAGCTTTTGCCATTACTCCTGGATCTTGAGAAACTGCTATAGCTGTATTTACTAAGACTGCATCAGCTCCAATTTCCATTGCATGAGCTGCATGAGATGGAGAACCGATTCCTGCATCAACAACTACAGGAACATTTGATTGTTCAATTATAATATCTAAAAACTCTAATGTTTTTAATCCTTTATTACTTCCTATTGGCGCTCCCAAAGGCATCACACATTGCGTTCCTACTTCTTCCAATCGTTTACACAAAACAGGATCGGCATGAATGTATGGCATTACTATGAATCCCTTTTTTACTAATTCCTCCGCAGCCTTTAAAGTTTCAATAGGATCTGGTAATAAATATTTTGGATCAGGATGGATTTCTAGTTTTACCCAATTTGTTTCCAACGCTTCTCTTGATAACTCTGCTGCAAAAACGGCTTCTTTTGCATTTCTTACACCAGAAGTATTTGGTAATAAATTAATTCGTTGATGATTTAAATGAGTCAAAATATCATCTTCCTCATTTTGTACGTCAACTCTTTTTAGAGCTACTGTTACTAATTCGCTCTCACTTTCCAATAAAGCATCACGCATTAATTCTGAAGAACTGAATTTCCCTGTTCCTGTGAATAAACGTGATATAAACGTTTTATCTGCTATTTGTAATGAACTCATAATTCTTAGTTATTTGAATCTAGTTTAAAAACTTGTTCTTGTGAACTTCCTGCTTTTAATATTTGATGAAATTTTGAAATAGAATTGAAGTCTTTAGTTATTTCTCCTGATATTGCTATTCCATGGATATTTGTTTCCAATAGTGATGGTACATCTTCTAAAACAATTCCTCCGATAGCAATTACTGGAATTTCTGTATTCAATTCTTCTAAAAGTACTTGATAACCTGCCAAACCTAAAATCGGACTTAAATTTTTCTTTGTTGTGGTATATCTAAACGGTCCTAGCCCGATATAGTCAACTTGTTTTTTAAGTAAAGCTTTACAATCTTCTAGAGTATTTGCGGTACCTCCTATAATAAACAGTTTTCCTAAAAACTCTCTAACAATTGCTGGACAAGCATCAGTTTTACCCAAATGAACTCCATCTGCGTTTACTTGTTTTGCAATCTTATAATGATCATTAATTATTAATCTCGTTTGAAAATGACTGGTAATTTCTCTTGCTTTTTTAGCCGTTTCTAAAATTACCTCATCCGTTTGGTTTTTCAAACGAAGTTGAACCCATTCTGATCCTGCCGTACAAGCATTTTGAATGTTTAATAAATGTTCTTCTGGAGTGGCTCCTTGTGATATATATTGTAATTTACTTATCATTTTAAAGAATTATTAGAACACAGGAGTTAAAAGAAGTTAAGAATTCATTTTGTTTAATTTTCCTAATATTGTTCTACAATAGGAATTTAATAACTTACTAACTTCTATTAACAACTCGTTTTCATCATCTAGGCTTACTTTATATTTTAAGTCTCTTGTTAAAACTAAATAATATCTACATTCTTCTAAAGAACTCTGGGCTATATTAAAAAAACGTAGTTTGTCTTTTATTTTCTTTTTAATTTACTTTACTTCTAATTACTTCAACTTCTAAAATTCTCAACTCCTAATCTCCTTTCTCACTATACTATTTAACTCCTTACTAAAAGTGATATCCTAGTAATGTTTTATTAGAACTCAATACTTTCTCGATATATCTTTTTCCTTTAAAACAAGACTTTACTAATGGATATTTTAAAGCAATATGGCTTGCAATGGCTGATGACAAAACACAACCGCTACCGTGCTTTTCGTATATTTTTATTCCCTTTTTAGGATTAAAAGGATGTGTTTTTCCTTCTAACGTATATAAAAAGTCAACACCTAGCTTTTCTAAATTATGACCTCCTTTTAAAAACAGATTGGTTTTTGTTTGTATATGCGCAATAGTTTCCTCTATACTTTTTCGTTGATATAGATTCTGTATTTCCTGATAATTCGGTGTGATCAAATAGATTTTTGATAAAATCTCATCAAAGTCTTTCTCATTAAAATTCTCATGAAACGAAAATCCTGATGATGATTTTAAAACTGGATCTAGAATTATTTTGGATTCAGGATTTAAACTCAACACCAAATCAATAATTTTGGATAATATTATCCAATTCTCTACAATTCCAATCTTTACCACATTAACTGAAAAGCGGTTCATCAGAACTCCAATCTGCTCCAAAATAGTATCGATTTCTATCCAATCACATTTTAGAAATTCAGTATCACTTTGTATTGTATTTGCGGTACAAACAGATAAACCATAACATTTTAATTGCTCAAAGGTTTTGACATCTGCAGTTAAACCTGCTCCATTTGACGGATCAAAACCAGCAATAGTTAGTATGTAAGGACGCTGTTTCAAATTATTTAAATGAATCGTATTGTGTTTTAATTTCTATAAAGCTTTCTACTGGAGTTCCCATATTCCAAACTCCTCCTAAAACTCCTATTCCTTTAAAACCAAGTTTAAAAACCTCAGGTATAGTTTTGGAATTTACTCCGCCCATTCCTACAATTGTTTTGTCAATGTAATTAACATTAAAACCTCTTCCTTCATATCCTTGTTTAGATATTGATGAAAACACTGGACTTAATAAATGGTAATCAAATTTTATTGAACAAGCATTCAACACATCTGGTTCATGAAAAGAACTACTTACTGAAAAGCCTTCAGACTTAAATAATTGAAAATACTCAAAAAGTTGATCTCCTAAATCTATTCTTGGTTGTTCTTGTATATGAATTCCTTTAAGCTGGAATTCTTTGCATAAATCATGAAATTGATGAATTACAATCCTTTGATAGAATTGTTTGTCAACATTTCTAAGAAGCTCACGATAACCATCAATAGTAAAAGTTGGCTTTCTTAGATGCGACACTTCTAAACCATTTTCAAACAATTGGTTTAAAAGTATTGCCTCGTTTTCTATTTCTTGTTCAGAAGTAAGAACTATTAACATATTCAATTATTAATTATACATTTATGATAGTTCTCGACTACGCTCGAACTGACATTAAAGTAATATCTTATAAATAAACTTCTGACCCTTTTTCTTTGAACTCTTCTGATTTTTCTTTCATTCCCTGCTCAATCGCACTAGATTCCTCTAAATCTTTCTGTGCGGCATAATCTCTCACTTCTTGAGATATTTTCATAGAACAAAATTTTGGTCCACACATAGAACAGAAATGTGCAATTTTTGCTCCTTCAGCTGGTAAAGTTTCATCATGATATTCCCTAGCTAATTCCGGATCTAAACCTAAATTAAATTGATCTTCCCAACGGAATTCAAAACGTGCTTTACTTAAGGCATCATCTCTATGTTGTGCTCCTGGATGTCCTTTTGCTAAGTCAGCAGCATGTGCAGCTAATTTATATGTAACTACTCCAGTACGAACGTCATCTTTATTCGGTAAACCTAAATGTTCTTTTGGTGTAACGTAACATAACATTGCAGTTCCGTACCAACCAATCATTGCTGCTCCAATACCTGAAGTAATATGATCATAACCTGGCGCAATATCAGTTGTTAATGGTCCTAATGTATAAAAAGGAGCTTCACCACAAGCTTCTAATTGCTTATCCATATTAGCTTTAATCATGTGCATTGGCACGTGACCCGGACCTTCAATAAAGCACTGTACTTCATGTTTCCAAGCTATTTTTGTTAACTCTCCTAACGTTTCTAATTCTGCGAACTGAGCTTCATCATTTGCATCTGCAATACAACCAGGACGTAAACCATCTCCTAGAGAAAAAGCCACATCATAAGCTTTCATAATCTCACAAATCTCTTCAAAATGCGTATATAAGAAGCTCTCTTTGTGATGTGCTAAACACCACTTTGCCATAATAGATCCACCACGAGATACAATACCTGTAATACGTTTTGCGGTCATTGGCACATAAGCTAAACGAACTCCAGCGTGAATTGTAAAATAATCTACACCTTGTTCTGCTTGCTCTATTAAGGTATCTTTAAATATCTCCCAAGTTAAATCTTCCGCTACACCATTTACCTTTTCTAATGCTTGATAAATTGGAACCGTACCGATTGGAACTGGAGAGTTACGAATAATCCACTCTCGAGTTTCATGAATATTTTTTCCTGTAGATAAATCCATAATATTATCAGCTCCCCAACGACAAGCCCAAACCGCTTTTTCTACTTCTTCTTCAATAGAAGATGTTGTTGCCGAATTACCAATATTTGCATTTATTTTCACCAAGAAATTACGCCCTAAAATCATAGGTTCTGCTTCTGGATGATTAATATTTGAAGGAATTACAGCACGACCTCTTGCTACTTCTTCACGAACAAATTCTGGAGTTATTTTCTCAGGAATACTTGCTCCAAAATCTTGCCCAGGATGTTGTTTAGACAAACGTGTCATTTCATCAATTCGTTGATTCTCACGAATGGCAACATATTCCATTTCTGGAGTTATAATTCCTTTTTTAGCATAATGTAATTGTGTAACATTCTCTCCTTTTTTAGCTCGTTTTGGTTTATGCTTTAAATTAAAACGTAAATGATCTAAACTTTCATCATTTAATCTTTCGTTACAATAATCTGATGTGAAAGATTCTAACTCTTCTACATTACCTCTACTTGTAATCCAATTTTCTCTAATTCTTTCTAATCCATTATGGATGTTGATTTCCTTATCTGGATCTGTATACGGTCCTGAGGTATCATAAACCGTGACTGGTTCATTTGGTGTGCGTTTTTTCGTCATTGAATCTACAGTGTCATTCAATGTAATTTCTCGCATTGCTACTTGAATTTCAGGATGTATTTCTCCCTGAACATAAATCTTTTTAGAATTTGGAAATGGATTTCTAGTTACTCCATCTTGTTTTGGTGCTGTATCTTTTTTCTTCATTGAAAAGGTTGTTTTGTTGTTCGTTTTTATCCTCCTTGAGTAGATTTAATAATCAATACATTATCATTCTCTGATAATTTATGATTACTCCAGTCAGACTTTTTTACAATTGAATTATTTACGGCAATAGCAATTCCATTGGATTGAATATTTAGTTCTTCAATCATTCCGATGAGATTACACTCCGTTTTGAAAGTTTTATTAGAATCGTTTATTTTAACTGTTATCATAAAAACAAATTAAATAAACTCTAGAAGCATCAACACATCCAATAAAGATGTACTATAATGAAGATTACTTTTCCCTACGCTGGTATTAACCAAATCAGGTTCTAAGGATATTTCTCAAACTAGTTTTACTAGCTACTCCTAAAGTTTCAATGTTACAAATATAAGGCTTTATTCTCCAACTTAATAAAGAAAAGTTTCTCACTTAAAACAAACATGTTTATAACTTCTTCACAAAGTCAAACACAAATTAAAACATTGAAATACAAAAAAACTGAACACTAAAACGCTATTTATTTAAAATTCCCTTATGGTATTGTTTAACAAGAAGTAATCTTATTCTTATAACATAACTTTAAACAATACTACCACTTTCTTACTTGAATTAAACACACTTATGACTTTTTTTTAGGCTCTTAGAGTATTATTAGACTTATACTTCAAGTATTTAATGAACTTTACTGTGTCCACAAAAGATTAGTATCATTTGAACTTAATGATACTTGGACTTAAAGGGAAACAAAATTCAAGTATAATACTACAAATTAAGCTTTAATATAATTAAAAAACTTTTCTATAGGGTTTAACTATAGAGGCGTTAATCCGAAAAGCCTTACGAGTAGGAATAACTAAACTCAATTTTTTATTATGTCAAATCAAACTGCAACAAAAGAAAACACATTAGTAGGTGGATGGACAGCTTACAGACCTTTAACAGCTGAAGATAAAGCTGTTTTTGAAGAAGCTTTAAATGGATTTGTAGGAGTGATTTACACTCCAGAGCAAGTAGCTACTCAAGTAGTAGCTGGAACGAACTACCGTTTTAAATGTAGTGCTTCTGTACCTCCATCAGATGTAGTATGGGAAGCAATTGTGGAGATATTCCAACCATTACCTGGACAGGGTAAACCTCATATTGTATCTATTACAAAATTATAATAATATAAAAGTCAGAGAAGATGTTTTTCTCTGACTTTTTAAATCATTACGATAATTCATTCAATAATCTACTATGAATATAGAAAAGAAAATATGGGAAGATGAAGTTTTTCCTAGTTTAAATGATAACTTGGTTATAGAGTTTGAAATTCAAAATTACAACAATCAAGAAACATTCATTATTTCTACTAAAGTATTTTGGAAAAATAATCCTATGGATCTATATATTCCAGATATAATAACTATCGGTACTTCTAATAATATAGAATATAATTTTAGAAACGACATTACTATTAAAGGCAACCTATTCGTAAAACAATTTGTAGATTTTCAAACCAAGGATAAATTAGGTGTTTTTATGGATCTTTATTATTATAATGGTTATAAGACTAATTACATTTGGCACACCGATGGGTTTACCATTAGCTTTAATCCTATTTTAAACACTAATATTGATATTCCAAAACCTAATGAACCTTTATAAAATTGGTTCTCATATTATTCTCTTATTAAAGGCAAAGTAGAACAACGTAACAAACCTTCTTGTTTAGCTATTTCAGCATAAGGTACTTCCTCTACTGTAAATCCTTTCTCTCGTAACCAAGTATTTAATCTAGTAAAGTTTTTTTCAGAGATAATTACATTTTCAGAAATAGAGAAAACATTACTATTCATATTGTACATTTCTTCTTTAGTAATTTCAAAAATATTTTCCTTTCCGAAGAAATTCACTAACCATTCATATTCTCGATCTACTAGAAAACCATTTTTATGTAAAATAGCTTTATCTTTTCCGATAGGCTGAAAACAACAATCTAAATGCAATGCATTTTCTTTTGGATCATCATTTGATTTTCTTAATTCAAAAGATTTTACTGTTTTTTCTGGAAATAACTCTTGTAATGCAATCACTGCATCCGTATTTGTTCTTGCTGTAATATAACTTGAGTAATCTTCTCCCGAGTATGTTCCTATAAAGATATAATCATTCCAAGGCATTACATCACCTCCTTCTACATGACACTCTTCTGGTAACTCTATCACATTCTCAGGATTAATTTGAGAAACTACATGCTGAATAGCTTCGTATTCTCGTTCTCTATCTGGTAAAATGTTTGCTTTTATAAGTTTATCTTCAATGACAAAGGCAATATCTCTAGAAAAAATTTGATTATAATCTTTTATGACTTCAGGGCGAAAAACTTGCACATCGTACTTTCTAAAAACTTCTGCTACTGCTTCCATTTCAGCAACCATGTCTTCTTCTGTAGGATAAGTTCCTGCAATAACATGTTGTCTACTTTTTGGATCATAACAATCTTCTACCTTAGGAATTGGACCATTACTTTTTGCTGTTCCTAATACTACAGCTTTTAATTTTGAAGTCTCGTTTTGAATATTTAGTTGTAACATATAAAAAAAATGTCATCCCAAATTTTACTCTAGAATGACATTATATTATTTTAGTTATGATTATCTTTTATTTATCTTAACAAAAGGACGATAGTTCTCTCCTGTATATACTTGGCGAGGACGACCAATTGGTTCTTTACGTAAACGCATCTCTCTCCATTGTGCAATCCATCCTGGTAAACGTCCTAAAGCAAACATTACTGTAAACATTTCAACAGGAATATCCATAGCTCTGTAAATAATTCCAGAATAGAAATCTACATTAGGATATAGCTTTCTTTTCACGAAATATTCATCACTTAAAGCTTCTTGTTCTAAACCTTTTGCTATATCTAATACTGGATCTTCAACTCCTAAATCGTCTAACACTTCATCAGCAGCTACTTTAATAATCTTTGCACGTGGATCGAAGTTTTTATATACTCTGTGTCCGAATCCCATTAAACGGAAAGGGTCTTCCTTATCTTTAGCTTTACCCATGTACTTCTTAGTATCTCCACCATCAGCTTTAATTGCTTCTAGCATTTCTAATACCGCTTGGTTGGCTCCACCGTGTAATGGTCCCCATAAAGCTGAAATACCAGCAGATATAGAAGCAAATAAACCAGCATGAGAAGAACCTACAATTCTTACCGTAGATGTAGAACAGTTTTGTTCATGATCAGCATGTAAGATTAATAATTTATCAAGTGCATCTCTTACAATTGGGTTGATTTCATAATCTTCATTCGGTTTCTCAAACATCATCTTCATAACATTCTCTACATAACCAATCTTACGCGAACCATAGTTTAAAGGTAAACCTTTAACTTTTCGCATTGTCCAAGCTACTAAAACTGGGAATTTACCCATTATTTTCACAATAGCATTGTACATATCTTCTTCTGAATCTACATTAACAGATGAAGGATTGAAAGCAGTTAATGCTGATGTTAATGAAGATAATATCCCCATTGGGTGAGAGTTCTTAGGAAATGCATCAATGATCTTTTTAATATCATCGTCTACAATTGCATTATCTAAGATATCATTGTAAAATTTATCTAATTGCTCCTGAGTTGGTAATTCACCAAAAATCAATAAATAAGCAACTTCTAAAAAATCAGCTTTTTCAGCTAGCTCCTCAATTGAGTACCCTCTGTAACGTAATACACCTTCTTCTCCATTTAAAAATGTAATAGCACTTTGACAAGAACCTGTATTCTTAAAACCTGGATCTATAGTGATTACTCCTCCTGTAGCTCCTCTTAATGTTTTAACATCTATTGCAACTTCATCTTCCGTTCCTTTAACTAACGGAAATTCATAGGTATTTTCGCCAATTTGTAATTTCGCTATTTCTGACATTTTTGTGTATCGTTTTTAATTTAAATGTTGCAACGAAGATACCATTTTTTGAAGTATCTAAAAAATCCTGACATGTAGATTTTGAATACCAAAAAATTATATGCTAATAATAATTATTTATAAAAAAGCACCTCTAAACGAGATGCTTTTCTTCTTTGTAAATTATACTAAACTTTATTTTATAGCTATTTTTTTAGTGTATGCTTTTCCATCTACAAATCCTCTTACTATATATACACCTGTTTTTAAATCATTTATACGAGAAAAATTTTCTTCCAATGACTTCGTGTTTTTTAATTCTAATAATAATCTTCCATTAAAATCATAAACTTGGATATCTATCTTTTGATCTAAATTCTGCTTTAACTCTACAGTTGAAACTATATTTCTTCTTGCATTTTTAGGTGTTACTGTAACATCAACACGAAATGTTCTCTTATTTTTTCCATCATAATTCGTTAAATTAATTTCTTGTGGAGTAAAGTTATAATTCGGATGTGAGAATTTTATTCTTCTTGGTTCCCCTGGTCTAGCTGGAAATGAGTAATACAAACGTGCCCTAGCTTTAGCTCCATGTATGTACCAATTTGATTCTAAACTTGAGTTTACGACTACATAATCTTCGAAGTTGCTTCCATCTGCTTTTTTAAATCTACCTCTTACTTCATTAATTCTATTCGCTTCATTCATTACATTACGTGCTGAATAATTACCTTGCTCATAAAAATCCACAGCCATAGATGGTCTTTTTCCAAATGAAAACCAGCTTCTAATTAACTTATTATACATACGATTGTACTCATTAGCATCTTTTGCTTTGCTCTTATCTCCTACTCCTAAAGGTGCGTCTACAGCAAAGTTATTGATTGTTAACAAAGAGGTTTTATTATTTCCTCTTCCTGGGTTTCCTGCAATTTCAAAACGATGTTTTTGGCTTAACTCTGATACTTGATTTGCAGCAAAATCGTTTTGGCGTGTAAATTTAAATTCATAATGTAACCAAGAAGGGGCGCTACTTCCAAAATCTTTTTCCGATAATACAATTAACCTTTTATTATCGTTAATTAATTTTTTTAATGTAGGCCAAACTTGTAGATTGTTGGGGTGAGCATATACATATTTCATCACATTTGCACTAGAACTACATCTATTTCCTTTTCCTGCAAAAGCATCTTTGATATGATTTACAGTAACACCATTATCTATTTGCATATGTAATGTGATAATTTCGTTTTTATTATTGTTTAAAAAGTTATTAATTTTTGATAAGAAATCACACATCTCCATCCAATATGCGAAACCAGCTGGTCCATGCCCTAATCTTAAAAAACGACCTTTAAAAAAGTTCGTAGTTCTACCGTATTGTAAATCTATCATAAAGCTTCTTCCCCCATTATTTAATTGTGTATTCACAGAGTGTGCTTGATTTAACCCTCCTGTGAGACCATTGTCTGAAGCATTAATTTCTGGGTTTTGATAAGCATTATGGTTAATTAACCATGAAACTTCATCATATCTTCTATCTAAATTTAATGTACTAGAAGATTGAGAAGAAACTGTTGAAACCGATACAACAACTGTTAATGCAAAAAGTAGTTTTTTGAAAAAAATCATATTTTATAGTTTTTAATTGATTACGAGGTTGTTTTTCTTATTCATATGATTCTACTTCATTTTTGAGTGTTTCAAAAAAGAAATGACATCTTTTATTTCTTGATCAGATAAATTTAATTTGGTTAATCATACTATTTAGTTAACAATATTGAATAATGAGCCTTTCCTTGTTATTAAAAAAATTGTTAAAATTAGTTTCGGTATAAATAACTTAGCTAATCTATTCATCACTAAATTTCTAGTTTAATTTATTATGCCAACTAAATAAATATCCACAATTAAACTTATGAAGTACTGCGATTTATAATATGATTAATAAAAGATTAAGTAGTTTAATTTAAAATTATGTCGATTTAGTAGTAAAAATTATCTGCTTCAATCCCAAAATCAGCCTATACAATTTACTAACAGTGAGTTAACAATAATTTTTCTTAGTTTTTATCTATTTTGAGAATTAATTTTTATATGATATTAAAATAACAGGGTTCCCTCGTTATAGAAAGTTATTAGTAAGTATTTACAAATAGAAATCTCTTTTGAATCTTCTCTAAAGCAAACATAAGTCATTGTAAATAAGAAAAATAAAACACTAACAAGTATTAATGCGTGATATAATTTGAGTAAGTGTAAGAATAAGGATAAAGAATATTAAAGTACATTTCGCTACAAAAACTTCCTTTATTTTGTTTTTGCTAGGAAAGCGTCTTTAATTGTGAAAATTTTGAAAGAAAGTTAATTTAAGTCTGGTTTTAGTTCGCAGATTTTTACCAAATAAGCGTATTGATATTTACCTTATAGAAAAGAAAAAAGCTCGTAACATAAAATTATGTTACGAGCTTAAATAAATAATTTAATAATAGTATTCTTAAATTTTGAATGCTTTATCTTGAGGGTAATATGCTACTTCGGCTAGTTCCTCTTCGATACGTAATAACTGATTGTACTTTGCCATTCTATCAGATCTAGAAGCAGAACCTGTTTTAATTTGTCCTGTATTTAATGCTACAGCTAAATCTGCAATAGTATTATCTTCTGTTTCTCCTGATCTGTGGCTCATTACAGAAGTATATCCAGCATTATGCGCCATATTTACAGCAGCAATAGTTTCTGTTAACGTTCCTATTTGATTTACTTTAATCAAAATAGAATTTGCTGTTTTATTTTCTATACCACGAGATAAACGTTCAACATTAGTAACAAATAAATCATCACCTACTAATTGAACTTTGTCTCCTACTTTTTCAGTTAAATACTTCCATCCATCCCAGTCATTCTCATCCATTCCATCTTCAATAGAAATAATAGGATATTTTTCAGTTAACTCAGCAAGATAATCCGCTTGTTCTTTACTTGTACGAACTTTACCTTTATCTCCTTCAAATTTAGTGTAGTCGTATTTACCATCTACATAAAACTCTGCAGAAGCACAGTCTAAAGCAATCATAATTTCATCTCCTAGTTCATATCCTGCGTTCTTTACAGCCAAAGCAATTGTATCTAAAGCATCTTCTGTTCCATCTAATGTTGGAGCAAATCCTCCTTCATCTCCCACTGCCGTAGATAAATCTCTTTTGTGTAATACTTTCTTTAAATTATGGAAAATTTCAGATCCCATTTGCATCGCATGTGAAAAACTATTTGCTTTTACAGGCATTACCATAAACTCTTGAAAAGCTATAGGTGCATCTGAATGTGATCCTCCATTAATAATATTCATCATAGGAACTGGTAAAGTATTTGCTGAAACACCACCTACATAACGATATAATGGCATTCCTAATTCATTAGCAGCTGCTTTAGCTACAGCTAACGAAACACCTAATATCGCATTTGCACCTAATTTTGATTTATTTGGAGTACCATCTAAATCAATCATCATTTTATCTATTAGGTTTTGTTCAAAAACAGAAACTCCTAATAACTCTTGCGCTATAATAGCATTTACATTTTCAACAGCTTTAGAAACACCTTTACCCATAAAATTATCTCCACCATCACGTAATTCTACGGCTTCGTGCTCTCCTGTTGATGCTCCAGATGGAACTGCTGCTCTACCTAAAATACCATTTTCTGTTGTTACATCTACTTCTACTGTAGGATTACCTCTAGAATCAAAAATTTGACGTGCATGAATGTTTATAATGATACTCATTTTGTATGTTTTTTTTAGTGATTTGACTGTAGCTAATTTACAAATGCTACAAAATTAAAGATTGATTTTTGGTTAAATTCTACGAAATCGTTTTACAAGGAAGTAGGTAATAATCTAGAATCTTCTAAAGCTGCTTTTCTATGTTTAGCAGTTTTTAAACACTCTTCATCTTGAGCAAAAGCTATAAATTTCTCTACAGATTCATGCTCTACCAATAACACTAAATCCCAAGTCTCTTCCAATGGACCTATCAAAAAGCTATTAGCATTTCCTTTATATAAAACTCTTCCTCCGTATTTCTTCAAACAAGGAAGCGTATGCATCATATATAATTCATACGCTTCTCCTCCTGAAATTTGTTTTTTAGGAGCGATTGACTCTAGATTTGTATAATCAGCAACTTTTTTGAATCTTAAAAAATTAAGTAATACTATTTTACCCTTTCCTTGGTATTTTAAGTAAAAACTCTTTCCTGATTCTGGTGTCGCTTCAATATACTTTTCCATACATCAATTACTTCGTCATTTTAATATTTTCTATAAATTGATCAAATAAATATTCTGAATCGTGCGGTCCTGGACTAGCTTCCGGGTGATATTGCACAGAAAATACATTTTTACTTTTCATTTTAATACCTGCAACAGTATTATCATTTAAATGTACGTGTGTAATTTCTACATCTGGATGAGCTTCAGTTTCTTCTCTATTGATAGCGAAACCATGATTTTGTGAAGTAATTTCTCCTTTACTTGTTAGAAGATTTTTTACCGGATGATTAATTCCTCTATGCCCATTATGCATTTTATAGGTTGAAATCCCGTTAGCTAGAGCAATTACTTGGTGTCCTAAACAAATCCCAAATAATGGTAAATTTTTCTCAATAACTTCTTTAGCTAAATTTTGAGCATCTATTAATGGCTCTGGATCTCCTGGTCCATTTGAGATAAAGTAACCATCAGGATTCCATGATTCTAATTCCTCAAACTTTGCATTATAAGGGTATACTTTAATGTAAGCATCTCTTTTCGCTAAGTTTCTTAATATATTTTTTTTGATTCCAATATCAACTGCAGCAATTTTGTAAGTTGCATTTTCTTCACCTACAAAATAAGGCTTGGTAGTTGAAACTTTAGAAGCCAATTCTAGTCCCTCCATATTTGGAACCTTTGCTAATTCTGCTTTAAGTTTATCTATATCTTCAACTTCTGTAGAAATAATAGCATTCATAGCTCCATTTTCTCTGATATAAGAAACCAATGCTCTTGTATCCACGTCTGAAATTGCTACTAGATTATGCTTTTCAAACCAATCTTTTAAATTTCCATCAGAATCAACTCTAGAATGCTCAAAGCTAAAATTTCTACAAATTAATCCAGATATTTTTATTCCTTCTGATTCAACTTCTTCATCATTTACACCATAGTTCCCGATATGAGCATTAGTTGCTACCATTAACTGTCCAAAATAAGAAGGGTCTGTAAAAATTTCCTGGTAACCAGTCATTCCAGTATTAAAACAAATCTCACCAGTAACTGTACCTTCTATTCCTATAGATTTACCATAGAAAATTGTTCCGTCTGCTAATAAAACAAGTGCTTTTTTTCTAGTTGTGTATTTCATCCGTAATTAAATGTTTTCTTGTGTCAGATTGAATTCGTCTCTATTATTTTGTATAAGCTTTTCTCTTGATAATAAGACGTATTTCATGTTTTAAAAAGTTTGTCAAAAATAGTTTAAAAAAAAAGGATAAACGAAAATGTTTATCCTTTTTAATATTTATTGTAAAACTGTCATTTATTCTTCCTCTTGTGAAGTTTCAACATCAGCAACTGGTGCAGCTTTCTTAGCACCTCCTCCACGACGGCTACGACGTGTAGTTTTCTTGGCTTTTTTACCGTTAGGATTGTATACCTCGTTGTAATCAACTAATTCTACCATTGCCATAGGAGCATTATCACCTAAACGATTTCCTAATTTAATGATACGTACATATCCTCCTGGTCTGTCTCCAACTTTCACTGATATTTCTTTGAATAATTCAGTAACTGCATACTTATTTCTTAAGTAACTAAATACTACACGACGATTGTGCATATTTAATTCTGCTGTACTATTATTCTCAGCTTTAGCTTTAGTAATTAAAGGCTCAACATATTTACGTAAAGCTTTAGCTTTAGCTTCAGTAGTGTTGATTCGCTTGTGCTCGATTAAAGAACAAGCCATATTAGCTAACATAGATTTTCTATGCGCTGTTTTTCTACCTAAATGGTTTACTTTTTTACCGTGTCTCATGACCTTTAGTTTTAGACTATCATCTTGCTCTACCCACTCTTGAGGAGCAAATTATGATACCCTTTATTAATTATTAATCTCTATCTAACTTATACTTTGTTAAATCCATTCCGAAACTTAGTCCTTTGTTATTCACTAACTCCTCTAATTCAGTTAATGATTTTTTACCAAAGTTTCTGAACTTCATTAAATCACTCTTATTGAATGATACTAAATCTCCTAATGTATCTACTTCTGCAGCTTTTAAACAGTTTAAAGCACGAACAGATAAATCCATATCTACTAATTTCGTCTTTAATAACTGACGCATGTGAAGAGATTCTTCATCGTAAGATTCAGTTTGAGCTATTTCATCAGCCTCTAATGTGATTCTTTCATCTGAGAATAACATGAAGTGGTGAATTAATATTTTAGCTGCTTCTGTTAATGCATCTTTAGGATTGATAGATCCATCAGTGTCAATATCAAAAACTAATTTTTCATAATCTGTTTTTTGTTCAACACGGAAATTTTCTATAGCGTACTTTACATTCTTAATTGGTGTAAAAATTGAGTCTGTAAAAATAGTTCCTAAAGGTGCTCCAGATTTTTTATTTTCTTCTGCAGGTACAAACCCTCTACCTTTTTCTATGGTAATTTCTGCATTAATTTTAACAGATTTATCCATATTACAGATAACTAATTCAGGATTTAATACTTGGAAACCAGAAATAAACTTCTGTAAATCACCAGCTGTTAATTGCTCTTGCCCAGATATTGCAATAGTCACAGTCTCTCTATCTGACTCTTCAATTTGCTTTTTGAAACGAACTTGTTTTAAGTTTAAGATCATTTCAGTAACATCTTCTACAACACCAGTTATTGTTGAAAACTCGTGCTCAACTCCATCAACTCTTAAAGATGTAATTGCAAATCCTTCTAGAGAAGATAATAATACTCTTCTTAATGCATTACCAACTGTTAAACCAAAACCTGGTTCTAACGGTCTGAATTCGAATCTCCCTGAAAAATCAGTAGATTCAATCATGATAACCTTATCGGGCTTTTGAAAATTTAAAATCGCCATTTATTTTTCTTCGTTTTAATTGTTATTTAGTTGCGCGGTCTATAAGTTTGAAGAAGAACAAATAGACCCTTTGGCCAAATACCAATATGGTTAATTTATTATTTAGAGTACAATTCTACTATTAATTGCTCTTTAATGTTCTCAGGAATCTGGATTCTTTCTGGAGCTTTAACAAAAGTCCCAGACTTTTGATCAGCATTCCAGCTTAACCATTCGTAAACATTACTATTACCTGCTAAAGCATTTTCAATTGCTTCTAAAGATTTTGATTTCTCTCTAACTGCAATAACATCTCCAGCTCTTAATCTATAAGAAGGAATATTAACGATATCTCCGTTAACAGTAATGTGACGGTGAGAAACTAACTGACGAGCAGCTCTACGAGAAGTAGCAATTCCTAAACGGAAAACAGTATTATCTAAACGTGATTCACATAATTGTAATAATACCTCACCAGTAATTCCACCTGATGCTTGTGCTTTTTTGAATAAGTTACGGAATTGACGCTCTAAGATACCATAAGTATACTTAGCCTTTTGCTTCTCCATTAACTGTACTGCATATTCAGATTTCTTACCTCTTCTCTTACCAACTCCGTGTTGTCCTGGAGGGTAGTTTCTTTTTTCGAAGTTTTTATCTTCTCCGAAGATCGCTTCACCGAATTTACGAGCGATTTTAGTTTTTGGTCCTGTATATCTTGCCATTTCTTAAAATTTAAGTAGGTATTGTGAATTAAGGCGTACTCCTTCGACAATCATTTTATCCTACTAGGTTAAAATATTTATTATACTCTTCTTCTTTTAGGTGGACGACATCCGTTGTGTGGAATTGGTGTAACATCTACAATTTCTGTTACTTCAATACCTGAATTGTGTAACGATCTAATTGCTGATTCTCTTCCGTTTCCTGGTCCTTTAACGTATACCTTTACTTTACGTAAACCTGCTTCTTTAGCTACAGAAGCACAGTTTTCAGCTGCTAATTGTGCAGCGTAAGGAGTATTCTTTTTAGATCCTCTGAATCCCATTTTTCCTGCAGAAGACCATGAAATTACATCTCCTTTCTTGTTAGTTAAAGAGATGATAATGTTATTGAACGATGCTGTGATATGAGCCTCACCTGTAGACTCAATTACAACTTTACGTTTTTTTGTTACTTTTGATTTTGCCATGATTCTTTACGATTAGTAAAAATAATCTAACGATTATTTTTTCTTGTTAGCTACAGTTTTTCTCTTACCTTTTCTAGTACGAGAGTTGTTTTTTGTTCTTTGTCCTCTTAAAGGTAATCCAAGTCTGTGACGGATTCCTCTTTGACAACCGATGTCCATTAAACGTTTGATGTTTAATTGAACTTCAGAACGTAATTCACCCTCTATAGTGTACTTTCCAACTTGCTCACGTATTGCAGCAATCTGATCATCGTTCCAATCTTGAACCTTGATGTTTTCATCAACTTTTGCATCTACTAAAATATCTTTAGCTCTGCTTCTTCCGATTCCAAAAATGTATGTTAAAGCAATTGCTCCTCTTTTGTTTTTTGGAATATCAATACCTGCGATTCTTGCCATATTGTTTTAGTTTTTAGTGTTAGCTTTTAGTTGTTAGAATCCTAAACATTTCTATTTCAAGCAGATTCATCTAACTACTAATTACTAATGACTTATTTTTTAACCTTGTCTTTGTTTAAACCTAGGATTTTTTTTGTTAATCACATATAATCTACCTTTTCTGCGTACAATTTTGCAGTCGGCACTTCTTTTCTTTAATGATGCTCTTACTTTCATCAGTGTGTGTTTTTAATATCTGTAAGTAATTCTTGCTTTAGTTAAATCATATGGACTCATTTCTAACTTTACCTTATCACCTGGTAAAAGTTTGATATAGTGCATACGCATTTTTCCTGAAATGTGAGCCGTAACAATATGTCCATTTTCTAATTCTACACGAAACATTGCATTAGATAATGCTTCTGTTATTGTTCCATCTTGTTGAATTGCTGGTTGCTTAGCCATATTATTTTAATGATTTTCTGTTAGTATTACCTGTTTTCATTAAACCGTCATAACGACTGTTTAATAAATATGAATTAATTTGTTGTATTGTATCTATTGCAACACCTACCATAATGATTAATGAAGTTCCTCCATAAAATAATGCCCAGTTTTGAGTTACCCCAAATTGAACAATTATAGCTGGTAAAATAGATAATGCTGCTAAGAATAAAGATCCTGGAAATGTAATTTTAGATAAAACAGAATCTAAATGATTTGCTGTTTCTTCTCCTGGCTTATATCCAGGTACAAATCCATTACTTCTCTTTAAATCTTCAGCCATTTTATTAGTAGGTATAGTAATTGCGGTATAGAAATAACTGAATATAATTATTAAAAGCGCAAAAATAACATTATACCATAATCCATTAATATTTGATAAACTTACTAATGCTGGATATTTTTGTCCTAATGTAATCGGTAAAAACATTATTGCTTGTGCAAAAATGATTGGCATAACCCCTGCAGCATTTAACTTTAGTGGGATATACTGTCTAGCACCTTCTACATCTTTAATATTAGCAATAGCAGTTCTTCTTGCATATTGAACAGCTACTTTACGTACTGCAGTAACAAGTAATACTGTTAATAATATTACTACAAACCACACTAAAACTTCGATTAAAATCATCATGATACCACCTCCACCAGTATTGGTTGTTTTAGAGATAAACTCTTGTAAAAAGGCAGCAGGGAAATTTGCAATAATACCCACAGTAATTAACAATGAGATACCATTACCAACACCCTTATCTGTAATTCTTTCTCCTAACCACATTGCAAAGATTGTTCCTGCAGTTAGTAAAATCATAGATGATACCCAGAATGTTGCGCCCCCTACTAAGAAAGCAGCTTCTGGTAATCCCATTTGAGTTTTAATGAAAGTAATATATGTTGGTCCTTGAACTAATGTGATAAGTATTGTTAACCAACGTGTAATTTGTGTAATTTTCTTACGTCCACTTTCTCCATCTTTTTGTAGTTTTTGTAAGTAAGGAACAGCAATTCCCATTAATTGTACTACAATAGATGCAGAAATGTAAGGCATTATACCAAGCGCCATAACGGATGCCCTAGCAAATGCCCCACCTGTAAATGCATTTAATAAACCTAAAAGACCGCCGTCAGCGTTATTCTTTAGGGCTGTTAACTGTGTTGGATCAATTCCAGGTAATGGAACTGCAGCCATAAAGCGATAAACAGCGATTAAACCAATCGTTAAAAGCAATTTTTCTCTTAACTCTTCAATCTTGAAAATGTCTCTTAGTGTATTTATAAAATTCATCATTTACAATTCTTATAAAGTTACTGCTTCACCTCCAGCTGCTTCGATAGCTGCTTTTGCTGTAGCTGTAAATTTGTGTACAGTAATATTTAATTTAGCCTTTAATTCTCCACGTCCTAAGATCTTTACAAGATCATTTTTACGTGCTAATCTGTTAGATACTAAAACGTCCATAGTTACTGTATCAGTAATTCTACCGTTATCTACTAACTCTTGTAATTTATCTAAGTTTACACCAACGTATTCTTTACGGTTGATGTTTTTAAATCCAAACTTAGGCACACGTCTTTGAAGTGGCATTTGCCCTCCTTCAAATCCGATTTTACGAGAGTATCCTGAACGAGATTTAGCTCCTTTATGTCCTCTTGTAGAGGTACCACCATGTCCAGACCCTTCACCACGAGCGATTCTTTTCCCGTTTTTTGTTGATCCAGCAGCTGGTTTTAAGTTATGTAAACCCATGTTATTATCTTCTTATTTAATTTCTTCTACAGAAACTAAGTGTTGAACTTTATTTACCATTCCCAAAATTGTAGGTGACGCATCATGCTCTACAGTTTGGTTAATTCTTTTTAATCCTAAGGCCTCTAGCGTTCTTTTCTGATTTTTAAGGCGACCTATTTGACTTTTTACTTGTGTAACTCTAATCTTACTCATCGTCTTAAATTTTATCCGTTAAAAACTTTCTCTAAAGAAATACCTCTTTGTCTAGCAATAGTTTCTGCACTACGTAACTGTAATAATGCATCAAAAGTTGCTTTAACAACATTATGAGGGTTAGATGATCCTTGAGACTTAGATAATACATCGTGTACTCCTACAGACTCTAATACTGCACGTACAGCACCACCTGCGATCACTCCGGTACCATTTGAAGCTGGTTTTATAAACACTTTAGCTCCTCCGAATTTACCTTTTTGTTCGTGTGGTAATGTTCCTTTTAATAAAGGAATACGAACTAAATTCTTCTTTGCATCTTCAACAGCTTTTGCAATTGCAGATGATACATCTTTAGACTTTCCTAATCCGTGTCCAACAACTCCTTTACCATCACCAACTACTACGATAGCAGAGAAACCGAATGCTCTACCTCCTTTTGTTACTTTAGTAACACGTTGCACACCAACTAATCTATCTACAAGCTCTAATCCGCTTGGTTTTACTCTTTCTACGTTTTTATATCCTAACATAATATAATTTCTTAAAATTTTAAACCAGCTTCTCTTGCAGCGTCTGCTAATACTTTTACACGTCCATGGTATAAGTAACCATTTCTATCAAAAGCAACAGTCTCTAAACCTGCCTTAACAGCTTTTTCAGCAATTGCTTTACCTACAGCTGCAGCAGCTTCTGCTTTAGAACCAGATGCAATTTCTTTATCTCTTGATGACGCTGATGCTAAAGTAACACCATCTACATCATTTATAATTTGAGCATAGATTTCTTTATTACTTCTAAACACTGATAATCTTGGCTTTTCAGCTGTTCCAGAAATAACTTTTCTTATTCTATACTTTATACGTTGTCTTCTCTCAAGTTTTGATAATGCCATAACACTAATTATTATGCAGATTTACCTGCTTTTCTTCTAATTACTTCACCAACAAACTTAACTCCTTTACCTTTATATGGCTCAGGCTTACGGAAAGAACGAATCTTAGCCGCAACTTGCCCCACTAATTGTTTATCGTGAGAAGTTAATTTTACGATTGGATTTTTACCTTTTTCAGATACTGTTTCAACCTTAACCTCTGGTGCTAACTCTAATACGATGTTATGAGAAAATCCTAAAGCTAAATCTAATTTTTGACCTTGATTAGATGCTCTATAACCAACTCCTACTAACTCTAATTCCTTAGTATAACCTTTAGTTACACCTTCAATCATGTTACTGATTAAAGCTCGGTATAAACCATGTGCAGCTTTGTGTTCTTTACTATCTGATGGTCTTTCTACTGTTAAAGTACCATCCTCTTCTTTTACAGTAATATTAGAAGTTAATTTTTGAGATAATTCTCCTAACTTACCTTTTACTGTTACCACGTTATCGTTTACTTTAAATTCAACACCTTGTGGCAATGTGATTGGGCTTTTACCTATTCTACTCATCTTACAAAATGTTTATTAATAAACGTAACATAATACTTCTCCACCAACATTCTCTTGACGTGCTTTCTTGTTAGTCATCACACCTTTTGAAGTTGACACGATTGCGATACCAAGACCATTTAAAACTCTTGGCATTTCTTTAGCACCTACATACTTACGTAAACCTGGAGTAGATACTCTTTGAATTTTTCTGATAACTGGTTCTTTTGTCAATCTATCGTACTTTAAAGCTATCTTGATAGTCCCTTGAACTTTATTGTCATTGAACTGATAACTTAAAATGTAACCTTGATCAAACAAAATCTTAGTCATCTCCTTCTTCAATTTTGAAGCTGGAACTTCTACAACTCTGTGTCCTGCCATGATAGCATTTCTAACACGAGTAAGGAAATCCGCGATTGGATCTGTATACATATTAAATTAATTGCGGTTTTGGTTTTCAGCAGTTTCTATTTTCCCTACGGTATACGTAACTACTAAACCTGAAACCAGTTAATACTTATTTTTTGTTTTCCGTAAATGACACTTCATTTTAGTTCACAACAAAGCATAATTTACCCTCTGAAAACAGAGTGCAAATATACATAAACTTTTCGAAAAAAAAAGGGTTTTATAAATTATCAGTTTGACTATTAATTTATTGCTAATTTTCATTGCTTTTTAAGATCAAAATAAACTTTGCAAAAATCTTTTCAAAAAAAGTTTATTTTTAATATTTACCATTCACTTTTTCCCGTTTTTTATCCTCTTGATCTTCATTCCAAATAAAAATCTGGTAAGTTTAAATGGATATATTAAAGTCATATAAATTAAAATAATACTACAGAAAGAGCTAAAAAAGAGTATTAGAATTTTAAACAGAATGCTTATATCGAGCTTTAACACATAATATCCTATAATAATAATTATGGTCTGATGTAATATATAAAAAGGATATACTGCTTCATTTAATTTTACTAATAACCTACTTTCTTTATTTAAATATTCTTTTCCGTAACCTAAAATAGTGATTACAACAGACCAACTTACTAGTACACTAACAATATACCACAACCTCCATCTGTTTTTTATTGATAGATAAGGAGCTATCCATTCTCTTGGCATAAAATAGTATCCATAAAAAATTAAAGTAAAAACAAGTACTAACCGTAAATTATATTTCCTCCTTAAATGTAAAAGTTTCCATAATTCATTGTTTGTGGCTAATATGACTCCGCTAACGAAAAAGAATATAAAATACAAAGAAGAGGATAAATTTCTAATACTCTTCTCGTTACTTGGAAAATACTCTTTGGTTATAATTCGTATACATAGTAATAGAATTACCCAAGAAATCATTCTGTACTGTTTTGAAAGTTTTACAATGGTATTTTTTAACTTATTGCTCTTATTCGATCGGCAATACATTACAAAAGGGATAAAAAGTATAGAAATGATAAACAGATTTTCTATAAACCACAAATGATTTACTTTGAATTTTATTACAATTGAGTTATACGCTTCTAAAAAGGAAGAAAAGTTTATGATATTTTCATAGTAAACTTGTGGTGGCACGATACACAAAACTCCAAAAACAAGCGGCACTAAAAGTCTTTTTACTCTTTCTAAGGCAAAAGCGAGCCAAGTTCTTTTTGAAAAAGCATATACTGTTCCTACACCAGAAACTAAAAATAATAATGGTAGTCTAAATTGTTCAAAATAAACCATAGTATCGTCTAGAAATTTACTATGAGTTGTATTCATAATATGAAAATCATCTCCATTAAAAGGCATTAATATATGATGTAAAAAAACTGCAAACACAGATATTACTCTTAGCCAATCTAAATCATAGCGTCTTTGTTGTATCATAATTGTATCATTTAAAGTTTGTTCAAAACTAATTTTACCAGATACATTTACGCCTCATTATTAGAACAATGGGATTAACAACAAGTATTATGTTACCAATAACAAACTAAATATTCACTTGAATCATTTTTTCTTCAAAAAGAGTTAACTGATTTCTCGAAACAGGAATTTTAGCATCTGAGTTTTTTAATGACAATTTGTAACCTTGTGCATTTCCTTTAATGTCTATAATAGATCTAAGGTTAACTATAAAAGACCTATGTGTTTTTAAAATGAAGTTATAATTAAACAACTGTGTTTCTAAGCTTCTAATAGTCATTCTTTTTATAAGTATATCACTATTTTGCAAATAAATTTCCACATAATTTTTATCTGATTTAGCAAAATTAAAGTCGTTAATATTTAAAACAAAATCATCGGATTTAACTTGGGTTGTTATCTGTATTTCTTCTCTCTCATTTATTTCTTCTTTTTCATCTATTTTTATTTTATGTGCTCTTTTATTATAATTACTTTTTAACCTTTCTATATTTAGTGAAGTAATAATAAAAATAAAAAGTCCACCTACTAATAGCGTATTTCTGACTTCTTCAAATAAATATCTTAGTGACCAATTATCATCTTTATTATAAATAAAATCTCGAATTAAAAATTGAACAACTCCAATTAATAATAGAATTGTTAAAAGTAAGATTAGCTCGTGTTTAACTTTCCAGTCTTTTTCTTCACTCTTTTTACTATTAAGAAAAAGAGTTACAATCATAAAAACACAAAAAGAAACTAAAGAGTGAATTACAACAACTATAAAATAAGAATACTTTAATTCACTATAATTGACCTCGAAAGGCTCAAATAAGAAACTAAATAAAATTGATAGAATGAATATAAGAACACCTATTAAAATGCCTGTTCTCACATCATAATAAAAAGGGTAAAAACTATTGAAAAAATTTTTCAAGATGCATGTTTTATAATTACTGACAATATAAAACAAACTGAAATCATTAACTTAAAAAATATTCAACGGAATTAAAATAGCGTATTAACTATAAAAAGTTATTCCAAACGATATGATTGAAAAAGATAAAATAAAAAAAGGCGAACAATAATGAAATTGTTCGCCTTTTTATATCTCTATAGCTAGATAATAATACTACCAGCTTGCTTTCTTTACTCCAGGAATTAATCCTTGGTTTGCCATTTCACGGAAAGTAACACGTGAAATTCCAAACTGACGCATGTATCCTTTTGGACGCCCAGTTAATTTACAACGATTGTGCATTCTAACTGGTGAAGCATTTTTTGGTAACTTTTGTAATGCTTCATAGTCTCCAGCTTCTTTTAAAGCTTTTCTCTTTTCTGCATATTTAGCAACCGTTTTAGCTCTTTTACGCTCACGCGCTTTCATTGATTCTTTAGCCATCTTTATTAATTCTTTTTAAATGGTAAACCTAATTCTCCTAATAATGATTTAGCTTCCTTATCAGTTTGTGCAGATGTTACAAAAGTAATATCCATACCACTAATTTTCTTCACTTGATCAATATTAATCTCTGGGTAGATGATTTGTTCAGTAATTCCTAAATTGTAATTACCTCTACCATCAAAACCATTTGCTTTAATTCCGTTGAAATCTCTTACACGTGGTAAAGAAGCAGTAATTAAACGATCTAAAAATTCGTACATAATATCTCCTCTTAACGTAACTTTAGCTCCGATTGGCATTCCTTTACGTAATTTGAAGTTTGCAACGTCTTTTTTAGACATCGTTGGCACTGCTTTTTGACCTGTAATAGTGGTTAATTCCTCAACAGCGTATTCAATTAATTTCTTATCTGCAATTGCAGCACCTACACCTTTACTTACAACAATCTTCTGTAACTTAGGCACCTGCATTACGTTCTTGTATCCGAACTCATCAGTTAGAGCTTTAATAACTCTAGCCTTGTACTCCTCTTTTAATCTTGGTACGTAACTCATAATTATATTGCTTTATCTGATTTTTTAGAAAATCTTACCTTCTTATCACCTTCTACTCTATAACCAACTCTTACTGCTTCACCATTTTCAACTAAAGCAATGTTAGAAATATGTAATGGTGCTTCTTGCTTTACTATTCCTCCTTGTGGATTTTCAGCACTAGGTTTAGTATGCTTAGATATCATATTAACACCTTCTACTACAACTCTGTCTTTATCTTTAAGGATACGTAAAACTTTTCCTTCAGATCCTTTATGATCTCCTGCGATAACTTTAACAGTATCTCCTGATTTAATTTTAAATTTCTTCATCTTAAAATCTGATTTTATAACACCTCAGGTGCTAATGATACTATCTTCATAAATTGTTTCTCACGTAACTCACGAGCCACTGGACCGAATACACGAGTACCTCTCATTTCCTCAGAAGGATTTAAAAGTACACAAGCATTATCATCAAATCTAATATATGATCCGTCTTTACGTCTAACTTCTTTCTTAGTACGAACAACAACTGCACGAGATACTTGACCTTTCTTTACAGTTCCGTTTGGAGTTGCAGACTTAACAGTAACTACAATTTTATCTCCAACACTAGCGTAACGCTTTTTTGTTCCTCCTAAAACTCTAATTACTAAAACTTCCTTAGCTCCAGTATTATCTGCTACTTTTAATCTTGATTCTGTTTGTAACATATTATTTAGCTCTTTCTAGGATTTCTACTAATCTCCAACGCTTAGATTTACTTAATGGACGTGTTTCCATTATTTTAACTGTATCTCCAATGTTGCAATCGTTATTCTCGTCATGTGCAACGTACTTCTTAGTTTTTAATACGAACTTTCCGTACATTGGGTGCTTTACTCTTTTTACCTCGCTAACCACGATAGACTTCTCCATCTTGTTGCTAGATACTACACCTATTCTCTCTTTTCTAAGATTTCTTTTTTCCATCTTTAAAACTGACTAGAATTTATTGTAATTCTCTTTTAGTTAACTCTGTTGCAATTCTTGCAACAGCTCTTCTTAAGGTTCTTAACTGCAATGGATTTTCCAATGGAGTTATAGCATGAGCCATCTTAAGATCACTATAATTTTTCTTCAACGCTCCTAGCTTATCTTGTAAGTCAGCTGTTGATAATTCTTTTATTTCTGATTGTTTCATGATCTATTAGAATTAAGCGTTATAATCAAAATCTCTTGCAATGATAAACTTAGTCTTCACAGGAAGTTTTTGAGCAGCTAAACGTAATGCTTCTTTAGCTACTTCCATTGGTACACCACCAACTTCAAATAAGATTCTTCCTGGTTTAACTACAGCTACAAAATGATCAGGAGCACCTTTACCTTTACCCATACGTACCTCTAATGGTTTCTTAGTGATAGGTTTGTCTGGGAAAATTTTAATCCAAAGTTGCCCTTCCCTTTTCATATAACGTGTTGCTGCGATACGAGCAGCTTCAATTTGACGAGAAGTAAGTAAGTTCTGATCTAAAGACTTAATACCAAACATTCCGTTTGATAATTGGGTACCTCTACCTGAGTTACCACTCATATTACCTTTACCTTTCTGAACTCTACGAAACTTTACTCTTTTTGGCTGTAACATCTTCTAATTTCTTTAAAAATTATTTTCTTCTACGAGGTTGACGTCTACCACCTCCACCTTTGTTATTTGAATTACCTTTTTGCTTAGATAATCCAACTAACGGAGATAATTCACGTTTACCATATACCTCGCCTTTCATAATCCATACTTTCACACCGATTCTTCCGTATGTAGTATGTGCTTCAACAAGTGAATAATCGATATCTGCTCTAAAAGTAGATAAAGGAATTCTTCCTTCTTTGTAGTGCTCAGAACGTGCCATTTCAGCTCCGTTTAAACGTCCAGAAAGTTGAACTTTGATTCCTTCAGCATTCATACGCATTGCAGCCGCGATCGCCATTTTAGTAGCACGCTTGTAAGAAATTCTATTTTCGATTTGACGCGCAATACTGGCTGCAACTAAATTTGCATCTAATTCTGGACGCTTAATTTCAAAAATATTGATTTGAACTTCTTTACCAGTAATCTTCTTAAGCTCTTCTTTTAACTTATCTACCTCTTGCCCTCCTTTACCAATAATGATACCTGGACGTGCAGTAGTGATAGTAACGGTTATAAGTTTTAAAGTACGCTCAATAATAATACGAGAAACACTTGCTTTAGATAATCTGGCTTTTAAGTACCTTCTTATCTTATCATCTTCAGCAATTTTATCACCGTAGTCATTTCCACCATACCAGTTAGATTCCCATCCTCTGATGATTCCTAAACGATTTCCTATTGGATTTGTCTTTTGTCCCATTTCTACTAATGATTAATTACTGTTATTTTTAGTTCCTAACTCTAAAGTTACGTGATTAGAACGCTTACGAATTCTATGTGCACGTCCTTGTGGAGCTGGTCTTAATCTCTTTAACATTCCAGCGCTATCTACATAAATAGATTTCACGAATAATCCAGCATCTTCAATACTTGCATCTTCATTTTTAGCTTGCCAGTTAGCAATAGCTGATAATAATAACTTTTCTAAGTTACGAGATGCTTCTTTTGGACTGAATTTTAAGATTTGTAAAGCTTTTTCAACTTCTACACCTCTTA
This sequence comes from Tenacibaculum agarivorans, assembly GCF_001936575.1. Taxonomy (GTDB): domain Bacteria; phylum Bacteroidota; class Bacteroidia; order Flavobacteriales; family Flavobacteriaceae; genus Polaribacter; species Polaribacter agarivorans. Next base: position 103,799 of record NZ_MSMP01000013.1, on the reverse strand, counting down.
CTTGATCCGCTACTAAGCGCATTTTTCTTGGTGACGTAGGACAGTTAGTAAGCTTAGCGATAGCTTTTTGCTTCTTAGCTTCCTTTAACTGTTGTGCCATGTTATGTTTACGACTTCCCATAATATCCTACTATTTTTTTCCTTTATTTTTAGCACCAGCGTGTCCACGGAATGAACGTGTTGGTGAAAATTCGCCTAACTTATGACCTACCATGTTTTCTGTAACGTAAACAGGTACAAACTGACGTCCGTTATGAACTGCGATAGTTTGTCCAACGAAATCAGGAGTAATCATACTAGCTCTAGACCAAGTTTTGATTACAGATTTTTTACCTGATTCAACGTTAGCTAACACTTTTCTTTCTAACTTATAGTGAACGTAAGGTCCTTTTTTTAATGATCTTGCCATGATTTATTATTTCTTTCTACGTTCTATAATATACTTGTTACTAGCCTTAGTTTTAGATCTAGTCTTATATCCTTTAGCTGGGATACCGTTCTTAGATCTTGGATGTCCTCCAGAAGAACGTCCTTCACCACCACCCATTGGGTGATCAACTGGGTTCTTTCTAACTGCGTTAGTTCTTGGTCTTCTACCTAACCATCTTGATCTACCTGCTTTACCAGAAACTAATAATTGGTGATCTGAATTAGATACAACTCCAATAGTTGCTAAACAAGTTTGTAAGATTAATCTTGTTTCACCTGAAGGCAACTTTACAGTAGCATATTTTCCGTCTCTTGCCATTAACTGAGCAAAAGAACCTGCAGAACGAGCCATAACTGCTCCTTGACCTGGACGTAATTCGATACAAGAAATTGTTGTTCCTAATGGAATATCACTTAAGAACATTGCATTACCTACATCTGGTGTAGCTTCTTTTCCTGAAACGATAGTTTGTCCTACTTTTAATCCGTTTTGTGCAATCACATAACGCTTTTCTCCATCAGCATATTGAACTAAAGCGATAAACGCTGTACGGTTTGGATCGTACTCAATAGTTAATACTGTTGCAGGATCGTTATATCTATTTCTTTTGAAATCAATAATACGATATCTTCTTTTATGACCTCCACCTCTGTTAGGAGTAGTCATACGACCCTGATTGTTTCGACCTCCAGTTCTTTTTTTCGGTGCCAATAATGACTTTTCCGGCTTATCAGTAGTGATGGTGTCGAACCCATTCACAACTCTAAAACGCTGACCTGGTGTTATTGGTTTTAATTTTCTAACTGACATTTGTCTTGCTATTCTTATAGGTTGTTATAAAAATCAATTTCGCCTTCTGCTAACTGAACAACCGCTTTTTTATAACCGCTTGTTAAACCAGTAACTAATCCTTTCTTAGTGTACTTAGTTTTTCTTAATGCAGGATGATTTAAAGTTCTCACTTTTTCAACTGTTACTCCGTAAGCAGCTTCTACAGCATCCTTAATTTGAATTTTGTTAGCATTCTTATTTACAACAAAAGTATATCGATTAAACTTTTCGCTATCTACTGTTGCTTTTTCCGTAATAATAGGTTTTATTAAAATACTCATCTGAAAAATCCTATTTACTTAAATTAGATTCAATTCCTTCTATAGTGCTTTCAGAGATAATTACTTTATTTGCATTTAATACATTGTAAGTATTTACTCCTGTAGCGTTAACTACTTTAGAATTCTTTAGGTTACGAGATGATAAGTATACATTTTTACTTTCTTCTCCTAATACAAATAATGTTTTCTTTGTATCTAATTCTAAAGCTTTTAAAACATTAACGAATTCCTTAGTCTTTGGAGTTTCAAAATTGAAATCTTCAACTACTACTAAATTGCTATCTTTTGCTTGAATACTTAAAGCTGATTTACGAGCTAAACGCTTTAAGTTTTTATTTAATTTGAAAGAATAGTTTCTTGGTCTTGGACCGAAGATACGTCCTCCGCCTCTAAAAACAGGAGACTTGATACTACCCGCACGAGCTGTACCTGTTCCTTTTTGTTTTTTTATCTTTCTGGTACTTCCAGCAATCTCACCTCTTTCTTTAGATTTGTGAGTTCCTTGTCTTTGATTTGCCAAATACTGCTTAACATCTAAGTAGATTGCGTGATCATTTGGCTCAATTCCGAATACTTCGTTAGAAAGTTCAACTTTTCTACCAGTATCTTTTCCTGTAATATCTAATACTGCTACTTTCATTACTTCTCAATAATTACATAAGAGTTTTTGTGACCTGGTACAGCTCCTTTCACTACTAAAAGATTCTTTTCTGGTACTACTTTTAATACTCTTAAATTTTGAACTTTAACTTTATCTCCACCCATACGTCCTGCCATACGCATTCCTTTGAATACTCTTGCAGGGTAAGATGCGGCACCAATAGAACCTGGTGCTCTTAAACGGTTATGCTGACCGTGAGTTGCTTGTCCAACACCACCAAATCCGTGACGTTTAACAACCCCTTGAAAACCTTTACCTTTAGAAGTTCCTGAAACATCTACGAACTCTCCTTCAGCAAAATGTTCAACTGTAATTGAGTCACCTAATTTAAACTCTCCATCAAAACCTTGAAACTCAACGACTTTTTTCTTAGCAACGGTACCTGCTTTTGTAAAGTGACCATCTAAAGCTTTATTAGAGCTTTTTGCCTTTTTGTCATCGAAACCTAGTTGTAAAGCGTTGTAACCATCAACTTCTTCGGTTCTGACTTGGGTAACTACGCAAGGACCTGCTTCGATAACAGTACATGGGATATTTTTCCCATTCTCATCGAATAAGCTGGTCATTCCGATTTTTTTTCCTATTAACCCAGACATATCTGTTAATTTTAAGACGATTAGATTATTTTATCCAGCGCGTCTATTAATAAATAATTATTTGAAACAAAAGTTTCTAAATCCTTAAAATCTCATTCAAAAAAAAAGAGCGTAAAACACGTTTTTAGCTCTTAACTTACTGTGTTCTACCGTTTTTCCTTCGCGAAACCCTCCGGACATGTAATTGAAATTTTGTGTTAAATAACTATTAACCACCAATTTCGGACTGCGAAAGTATAAAAAAATAAACACATAACCAAAATAAAGTCAATTATTTAGAGGTCTTTTCAGTAAATACAGAAATAAACATTAATCTTTGGTAGTATTTACCTATATCCACTCTCTATTCTTTTTGTTTCTTTACATATATTTTAACAACAAACAAAAAAAGCTTTCTTACACAATATTGTAAGAAAGCTTTTATATTCTTAAGTATTAAAAACTTATACTTTAATCTCTACCTCAACTCCACTTGGCAACTCAAGCTTCATAAGAGCATCAATAGTTTTAGAAGAAGAACTATATATGTCTAATAAACGCTTGTAAGCTGATAATTGAAATTGCTCTCTAGATTTTTTGTTTACGTGTGGTGAACGTAATACTGTAAAAATCTTTTTATGAGTTGGTAATGGGATTGGTCCGTTAACAACCGCCCCTGTACTTTTTACGGTCTTTACGATTTTTTCAGCAGACTTATCTACTAAGTTATAATCGTAAGATTTTAATTTTATTCTAATTTTTTGACTCATCTTAATTAACCTTTTGCATTAGCGATAACTTCTTCAGCGATATTTGAAGGAGTTTCAGCATAGTGTGAAAATTCCATTGTAGAAGTAGCTCTACCAGAAGATAATGTACGTAACGAAGTTACATATCCAAACATTTCAGATAATGGAACAATCGCTCTTACTACTTTAGAACCTGAACGATCACTCATATCGTTTACTTGTCCACGTCTTCTGTTTAAGTCTCCTACGATATCTCCCATGTTTTCTTCAGGAGTTAACACTTCTAACTTCATCATTGGCTCCATGATTACAGCTCTTGCAGCTTTTGCAGCAGCTTTGTAACCTAATTTTGCCGCTAATTCGAATGATAACTGATCAGAATCAACTGGGTGGAAAGAACCATCTTTTAAAGTAACCTTCATGGCATCCATTTCATATCCAGCTAAAGGACCATTTTTCATTGCTTCTTTGAAACCTTTCTCTACTGAAGGAACAAATTCTTTAGGAACGTTACCACCTTTAATGATAGATTCGAACACTAAACCTTGAACACCTTCTTCAGCAGGCTCCATTGTAAATACAATATCAGCGAATTTACCACGACCACCAGACTGCTTTTTGTACACTTCTCTGTGATCTGCAGATGCTGTAATTGCTTCTTTATACTCTACCTGAGGCTGACCTTGGTTTACCTCAACTTTAAATTCACGCTTTAAACGATCAACAATAATATCTAAGTGTAACTCACCCATTCCTGAGATTACTGTTTGTCCTGAAGCTTCGTCAGTTTTAACTGTAAATGTTGGGTCCTCTTCAGCTAATTTTGCTAAAGACATACCTAACTTATCTACATCTGCTTTAGTTTTTGGCTCAACTGCGATACCGATTACAGGATCTGGGAAATCCATAGATTCTAATACGATTGGCGCTTTTTCAGCTGATAACGTATCTCCTGTTTTAATATCTTTAAACCCTACAGCAGCACCAATGTCTCCTGCTTCAATAAAATCGATTGCATTTTGTTTATTAGAATGCATTTGGTAAATACGTGAAATACGCTCTTTCTTACCAGAACGGTTATTTAACACATAAGAACCTGCATCTAAACGACCAGAATACGCACGGAAGAATGCTAAACGACCTACGAAAGGATCTGTTGCAATCTTAAATGCTAAAGCTGCAAATGGATCTTTCACATCTGGTTTACGAGCTATCTCGTCTCCTGTATTAGGATCAGTACCAATAATAGCTTCTTTATCTGTTGGAGAAGGTAAGTAACGGCAAACTGCATCTAATAAGAATTGTACTCCTTTATTTTTGAATGCAGATCCACATACCATAGGAATGATAGACATATCCATTACAGCAGCACGTAATGCAGCGTGTACTTCTTCTTCTGTAATAGAGTCCTCATCTTCCATGAACTTCTCTAATAAATTCTCATCGTAAGCAGCAACCTCTTCAATTAATTTAGCTCTTAATTCAGCAGCTTCTTCTTTTAAATCTTCAGGAATATCAACGATATCAAAAGTAGATCCGAAGTTATCATCGTGCCAAACAATAGCACGGTTCTTAACTAAATCTACAATACCTTTGAAATCTGCTTCATCACCAATATTTAAAACAATTGGCACTGCATTAGACTTCAACATATCTTTAACCTGTTGACATACTGCTAAGAAGTTAGACCCTTGACGATCCATCTTATTAACGAAACCAATACGAGGCACTTTATAGTTATCTGCTAAACGCCAGTTCGTTTCTGACTGAGGCTCTACACCATCAACTGCAGAAAACAAGAATACTAAACCATCTAATACACGTAAAGAACGATTTACCTCTACAGTAAAGTCAACGTGACCTGGAGTATCAATAATATTAAAGTGATACCCTTTTGTATCAGGAGTAGCTTGTCCGTTTTCAAGTGGAAATTTCCACTCACAAGTTGTCGCTGCAGAAGTAATTGTAATACCTCTTTCTGCTTCTTGCTCCATCCAGTCCATCGTAGATGCACCATCATGAACTTCTCCAATTTTATGAGAAACTCCTGTGTAGAATAAGATACGCTCTGTAGTTGTTGTTTTACCTGCATCAATATGTGCAGCAATACCAATGTTTCGTGTGAATTTTAAGTCTCTAGCCATTTTTATTAAAATCTAAAGTGTGAGAATGCCTTGTTAGCTTCAGCCATCTTGTGAGTATCAACTCTCTTCTTAACTGCTGCTCCTTCTTCTTTAGCTGCTGCTAAAATTTCAGCTGCTAAACGTTGTGCCATCGTTTTTTCGTTACGCTTACGCGCATAACTTATCATCCATTTGATCGCCATTGACACTTTACGATCTGGACGGATTTGCATTGGTATTTGAAATGTAGCCCCACCCACACGACGTGAACGAACTTCAACGTGAGGCATTACATTTGACAAACCATCTTTCCAAATTTCTAAAGCTGACTTCTCTTCGTCAGTTTTCTTCTGATCTACAATATCAATTGCATCGTAGAATACTTTGAACGCTACTGATTTTTTACCATCCCACATTAAGTTATTCACAAAACGTGTTACTAATTGATCATTAAATCTTGGATCTGGTAATAAAATCCTTTTTTTCGCTCTTCTTTTTCTCATGTCTTTACATTAAAAAAGTTACTGAATAATTACTTTTTGTCTTTAGGGCGTTTAGCACCATATTTAGATCTACGTTGAGTTCTTCCTTCAACACCTGCAGTATCTAATGCACCACGTACGATGTGATATTTAACCCCTGGTAAATCTTTTACCCTTCCACCTCTAACTAATACTATCGAGTGCTCTTGAAGATTGTGCCCCTCTCCTGGAATATACGCGTTAATCTCGTTACCATTTGTTAACCTAACACGAGCAACTTTACGCATTGCTGAATTTGGTTTTTTTGGTGTTGTAGTATAAACACGCGTACAAACTCCACGTCTCTGAGGACAAGCCGTCAAAGCAGCCGATTTACTCTTCTTAGTTATTTTGGTTCTTCCTTTACGAACTAATTGTTGAATAGTTGGCATACTAATTAATTACTTGTTTTCGTTTGTATTTTTACTATTAATCTCTATTTTTAAGAGTGTGCAAATGTACGATTAATTTCTAATTAATCAAATATCAACAAGTTATTTTTAAAACTCAAAACAGAATCAACTTTAATTCTATTGATTTTAATGTACTTTAGCCTTTATTTTCAAACGTTGAAAACACTAGTATTTTTTTCTTTTTTTATAACAATCTTAAATTCCAACCATCTTCTTGCTCAAAAGAAGATAATTAAAATTATCCCTAATGATTCTGCACATCAAAAAATCATTGATAACATATTTCCAAAAGAATTAAAAGCTAAGAACAATCATAACTATCTAAAGGATTCAATTTCTGAAGCCCTAAAGAACTACGGATATTTCTACCACAAATTAGACTCTATTAAAGAAATAGAAAACAAAAAACTCTTTTACATAAATTTGGGCAAACAAATAGATTCTGTAAGAATATCCACTTCAGATAAAAATATCACACTTCACATATCTGAATTAAAATCTTTTCTCCAAAAAGTTAATGACAATTTAGAAAAGAAGGGAAAATCTTTTTCAAAAACAAAACTGACAAATATACAGCTAAACAAAAACATACTTAAAGCCAAACTTACCATACATACTTCTCAAAAAAGGACTTTAGATCGTATTATCATAAAAGGTTATGATAAATTTCCTAAATCTTATTTAAGACATTACCTTAGAATAAAGAACAAACCTGTATTTAACAAAGACCTCATAAATCAAATTTCTCAGAACTTAAAAGGAATCCCTTTTGTAAATGAAATTCGAAATCCAGAAATTCTTTTCTCGAAAGATTCCACAGTAGTTTACCTATATTTAGAAAAAATAAAGAACAGTAGTTTTGACGGGCTACTTAATTTCAGTTCTGATGATAATTTCTCAATTAGCGGTAATATTAATTTAGAATTAAATAACATATTGAATACTGGTGAATCTTTTAATCTTAATTGGAATTCTAGTGCAGATGATAGACAAAATCTAAACTTAAAGACTTTCATTCCCTACCTATTTAATTCACCTATTTCTAATCAAACTTATTTTGAAATCTATCGTCAAGACAGCACTTTTTTAAATTCAAAATTAAATACGTCCTTATTATATGATTTTAATCCAAAAACCAAAATAGGAGTATCTTTTGAAACACAAACTTCTACTAATACTTTAACCGAAATAAACAACTCGATCTCTAATTTTTCTTCTTCTTTTATTGGATTACTATTTTCGTTTAAAAGTTTGCGTAAAAATCTTTTTAACGAACCCAAATTCACATTTCAAATACAATCTCTTTTAGGCTCGAGAACAGATGATATGGATGCAGTACAAAATCAAATCAAACTGAATTTTTCAGGCTCCTACACATATAATTTAAATCAGAAAAATGCTATTTACATTAGAAATGAAAGTAACTTTTTATTCTCAAATAATTTTCTCCTAAACGAAACCTATAGATTTGGTGGTGCTAATTCTTTCAGGGGAGTAGACCAACAAAGTATTTTATCTTCTAAATATTCATTTGTTAACATTGAATACCGGCTATTAACTTCAAACAATTCCTACTTATATTCTATATCCGACATAGGAGTTAGTCAAAATATTTCTAAAAAGACCGAACATCTCTTTAGTTACGGACTAGGTTACTCCTATATAAGAAAAAGAACCAATATTAATATTTCGATTTCAAAAAGCAATCAGAAAAACAACAGCAACAATGGATTAAACCTAGCAATTACTTTTAAAAACTATTTTTAAAAAACCTTACTTTTAACAGAACCTTTAAAATATTTATATTTTATTAACTGTTTTTATTGTTTCTTTAAATTTATTTTAAGATTTTAGCTACAATTAACCAAATAATTGTAAATAATGAAAACAAAATTTAAAGGCATGTTAACGCTTTTAATAGCGTTTGTTGTGCATATTTCTTTTGCACAAATCAAAATGATTTCAGGTGCTGTTTCGGATGATTCCGGACCACTCCCTGGGGTTTCAATTCAAGTTAAAGGCACCAATACTGGTACTGAAACTGATTTCGATGGAAAATATTCCATCAAAGCTAAAGCTGGAGATACATTAATATTCAGCTTTGTTGGTATGAAAACTACAGAAAAAGTAGTAGGCAATTCAAATTCTCTTAATGTTGTATTAGCTAGTGATAATGTTCTTGATGAAGTAGTTGTAACTGCTCTTGGTTTATCTAAACAAGAAAAAGCAATTGGTTATGCTATACAAACTGTTAGAGGCGCAAAAATTGATCAAGCTAAGGAACCCAATCTTGTAAACTCCTTACAAGGCCAAATTGCTGGTGTACAAATTCAAGGAACCGCTTCTGGCTTAGGAGGATCTTCTAGAATCACCATACGTGGTGCTAATTCTTTTTTAGGTGAAAACCAACCTCTCTTTGTTGTAGATGGAGTACCAATAAGCAACGCCAGCTACTCTTCCAACTCTCAACAAAGAGGCTTTGGTGGTGGTGCATATGACTACGGAAATGCTGCTTCTGATATTAATCCCGCTGATATTCAAGATATGTCAGTTTTAAAAGGTGCAGCAGCTACAGCATTGTATGGAGCTAGAGGTGCCAATGGTGTCATATTAATTACAACTAAAAGAGGTAAGAATAAAACAAGTATTGGTATAACTTTTAATTCTAGTGTTACACTTGAAAGCGTGAGAAATTTAATACCTGTACAAACTGTCTATGGTGGAGGAACAACATTCCCAACTACAAGTGGGTTTGATGAATTTATTCAAGACGGAATCAGATATTTAGCTCCGAATTATTCTAAGGATGGCTCATGGGGACCTAAATTTAATGAAAATGTTTTAGTTAGACATTGGGATTCTTGGGATCCAAATTCACCAAACTACAAAGAAGTTAGACCATGGACAGCTCCTAAAAATGCTTATGATAATTTTTTTGATACAGGTATTACTCTAACAAATAGTATAGCGCTAGATGGAGGTAATGACCAAGGGACTTTTAGAATTTCTTACACAAATTTAAATGTCGAAGGTACAATGCCAGAATCTAATTTAGAACGAAACACCTTCTCTTTAAACACTGGCTATAATTTAAGCAACAAGTTAGAAGCTAGTGTTTCTGCCACTTATACTAAAACTGATGCAAAAAACAGAAATGTCACAGGTTACAATAATGGTAATCCTCTACAAGCATTTACCCAATGGTGGCAATCAAACCTTGATGTTGAGCGATTAAGAAGTCAACAAAACACTTCTGAAGGCAATCAATATACATGGAATCCTAAAGGATTAAACATCGTTAATGGGGTTTTTCAATCTTTCGACCCTACACCTAATTTCTTTGATAATCCTTTCTGGGTTAGAGAAAACTTTTTACAAGAGGACACCAGAAATAGGGTTTTTGGTAATATAAACCTTAATTATCAATTTACAGATAATTTAAGTATTGCTACTCAATTTGGTACTGACTTATTTCAATTTAGCATAAGAGAAGGTATTCCTTTACGTTCAGTTGATGGATCAAGATACGAAGAAACTGAAAGAAAATTCCAAGAAACCAATATGGAAGTAAGATTACAATATAATAATGACCTTACTGATGAACTCTCTATTAATGCTATCTTAGGAGCTAATAGAATGCGCCAAACATCTAAAAGATTAACAGCTCAGACTGTTGGAGGAATTGTGATAGATAGATTTTTCAATATTGAAAATTCAGCTGATAATGCACAAACTGACACTTTTGAAAGCAATAGAGGTATTAACAGTATATTCGCTTCTGCTTCTTTAGCATGGAAAGATATGTTGTTTTTAGATTTAACAGCTAGGAATGACTGGTCATCAACACTTCCTGAAAAGAATGCGAGCTTCTTCTACCCATCTGCATCTATGAGCTTTGCTTTGTCCGAAATCAAAGGCATAAAAGAAAGTAATGTAATCAATTTTGCAAAAATCAGAGCTAGTATTGCACAAGCTGGTAATGACGGAGATCCTTATTCGCTTTCTCCAGTATTCAATCCTATAACTCCTAATTTTGGAGGTAATCCATTATATCAGGTACCCAATTCTAGGCAAAATCCCGATTTAGTAAACGAATTAACTACTGAATATGAAATTGGTTTTTTAGTAAAAATGTTCCGAAATAGATTAAACTTAGACTTTGCCTATTACGATAGAACTACTAAAGATCAAATATTTAACGTACCTTCTTCTGCTGCTACAGGGTTTACATCTCGTTTATTAAATGCAGGTGAAATGAGAAATTTTGGTTTTGAAATTCAACTATCTGGAACACCTATTAAAACTGATGATTTTTCATGGGATTTAGGCATCAACTTCACTAATCAGAATAATGAAGTAGTTGAGTTATTAAAGGATGAAAATGGAGACACCATAGTTGAAAGTATAAATCAAGGAACTACTTGGGCAGCTGAGTTAAGAATCCAAGAAGGGTTCCCTTTTATGGCTATTTTTGGACAAGATTTTATTTATGATGAAAGTGGTAATAGAACAGTGGATGATACTGGTAATTATTTATACACTGATGATAGAGTATTTCTCGGCTCAGCTTTGGCTGATTGGACCGGAGGTTTTAACACCTCTTTCACTTATAAAAATTTTACTCTTTCCGCTCTTTTTGACTTTCAAGTAGGAGGAACTATTCATTCTACCTCTCTACAATGGTCTAAATTCTCAGGAGTAAATCCTGAAACTGTATCTTACAACGGAGAAAGTGATATTAGGGCAAATGGACTTGTATTACCTGGCGTAAAACAAGATGGAACTCAAAATGACATCAGAATAGATGCGCAAACTTTCTTTTCTGATTTTAGAAAAGCAGCTCCAAATATTTTTGACGCTAGCTTCATCAAGTTTAGAGATGTGAGATTAAGCTACAATTTCCCTTCTAAAATCATAGAGAAAACACCTTTTACCAACCTAAACCTAAGTGCATTTGGTAGAAATTTGGCAATTCTTCACTCGAATATCCCTTATTTAGATCCTCAAGTTGTAACTGGTTCTGGTAATGCACAAGGGTTAGAGAATGCTCAAATCCCTGCTACTAGATCTTTTGGTTTTAATTTAACAGCAAAATTTTAAACTAAAAAAATGAAAAAAATAAACAAATACGCACTTATTTTTATAACTGCTTTACTGATCGGTTGCGATAAAGAATTATCGGAACTAAACATCGATCCCAATAATGCTATAGCCGTACCTCCTTCTACCTTGCTTACTACTGCTCAATACAATTTCTACACCTTAATTCAAGGGGTAGCAATAAACGCTGACTGGGGCAATCTAATGGTTCAACAATGGTCTCAAAATGAATTTACCGAAGATAGCAGATACAGACAAGATATAAATACGTTCAATGGGACTTGGCAAACAATGTATGCTAGTATACTAGCAGAATTATCTCAATCTAAAAAGTTAGTAGATGACATAGAAATTCCTGTTAATATAAAAAATAACCAAAAGGCTATTATTGATGTAATGTCAACCCAAGTATTTGGTTTTTTAACTGATGGATTTGGTGCTATTCCTTACACTGAAGCATTAGGAGATTCTCCTTTACCTGCATATGATTCCCAAGAAGTAGTTTACAAAGAAATGCTTTCTACCTTAGAAAATGCTTTATCTAATTTTTCTACTTCTTCAAGTTCTTTCGATAGTGGAGAAATAATTTTTAATGGTGATGTTTCTAAATGGATCAAACTAACCAACTCCCTCATGCTTCGTTATGCTATGAGGATAGCAGATGTTGACGCTGATACCGCAAGAAAATATGTGATTGCTGCTTCAAATAATTTAATTTCAAGCAATTCCGAAAATGCTTTATTTGTATTTGAAGAGAGCTTACCTAGGGCTAATCCTTTACACAGAAATGCTAGTCCTCAAGGTGGAAATAGAGATGATTATGCTGTCTCTGAACTTCTAGTAACGACTTTAAATTCCTTAGGAGACCCTCGATTAGAAAAGTATGCCAAACCCAATAATGCAGGAATATTTGCCGGAATGCCTTTTGGACTTAGTGATAATGATGCTTCTGTATTAAAAGCAACTACCTCTAGACCCAATGATGCAGTTAGAGAAGCTACAACACCTCATGTGATAATATCATACGCAGAAGTGCAATTCTTGTTAGCTGAAGCATACGAAAGAGGTTTCTTATCAGGCAATGCATCTGATGCATATAACCAAGGCATTACTGCTTCAATGAACTATTGGAACGTCACAGACACAAATGCTATAAATACTTACTTGATCAATAATCCATACAATACTGCTAATTGGAAAGAATCTATAGGCATTCAAAAATGGTTAGCACTATACATGAATGGTTTTGAAGCGTGGAATGAATGGAGAAGACTCGATTTTCCTCAATTGTCAGCTCCAGCTGCGGCAGATATAAGTACAATTCCTGTTAGAATGCCTTACCCTTTATCTGAAACTCAAACTAATTCTAGTCAACTATCAAAAGTTACATCTACACCTGGAAGTCTGACTGAAAAAGTATGGTGGGATGTAAATTAATTATCATTCTAAATTAAACGTATTAAAACCTTTGGGAAATTTCTCAAAGGTTTTTTTATGTAAATTCAATCACACTAATCCCTTCCACATCTAACTTTATTAGTTTAAGGTTTCTCTTCATTTTAAAATTAAATAAAACCTGACCATCAACCCCCTAAGGATTTTTCAAAAAAAACCTCACTTTTAACAAAAACATTGAACTATTTATGTTAAATTAACTATTTCAATTGTTTTTTAGAGTTTAATTTAAGACTTTAGCTGCAATTAACTCAAATAATTGTAAAAAAATGAAAACAAAACTTAAAGGCATTTTAACGCTTTTAATAGCGTTTGTTGTGCATATTAGTTATGCACAAACTAAAACGATTTCAGGTGCTGTTTCGGATGATACCGGACCTCTCCCTGGAGTTTCAATTCAAGTAAAGGGGACTAATACCGGTACCGAAACTGACTTTGATGGAAAGTACTCAATTAAAGCAAAACCAGGAGACATTCTTATTTTTAGTTTCGTTGGTATGCAACCTGTAAGCAGAACTGTGGGGAGTTCATCTACTATTGACGTTACATTAAAACAAGATAATGTATTAGAGGAAGTAGTAGTAACAGGAGTTGCATCTGGTACTTCAAGAAAAAAAATAGGGGTAGCCGTAAACTCTGTAAAAGCTGAAGACCTTCAAGATGCAGGTGCACAATCTATAGATCAGGCACTTCAAGGTAAAATTGCAGGTACTGTAATTCAATCTACTTCTGGTCAACCTGGACAACAACAAAACATCGTATTAAGAGCTATTGGTAGTTTAAACTCATCTCAACCAATGATTTTAATAGATGGTATTGAAGTATCTAGCTCTCAAAACAGTGTTGGTGGAGCTTCTAATTTAAGTTCGAGACTGTCTGACATTGATTTTACCAATGTTGAACGTGTTGAAACAATTTCTGGTGCAGCAGCTGGTACAATATACGGAGCTCAGGGGGCTAATGGGGTAATCAATATTATAACTAAAAAAGGTAAAGCTGGTAAAATCAAAATCAACATCAACACAAATCTTGGTATTAATCAAGCTATTGCTGATGACAGAATGAGAAGAAGTACATTACATAGATATTCTACTAATGCACAAGGATTAATTGTTGACACATCTGGAACTCCTGTTACACAGTTAAATGGATCTGCTCAATATTTAGCTGTAGATGTTAACGAAAGAACTGTAGGGACGACACAACTAGGATCGCAAGGTATCAATGATACTCCTTTCGCTGAACAAACATTTGACGCTACTGATGTATTATTTAAAAATGCATTGAGCTTAAGATATGGGGTTTCAGCTTCTGGTGGCTCTGATAAAATTCGTTATTTAGTTTCAGGAAACAAAACACAACAGGAAAGTGTTTTAGTTGTAGGAGAATATGTCAAATATGACGCGCGTTTAAACCTAGATTTTGATGTTGCAGATAATTTACAAATTACCACTCGTTTTGATGTAATAAATAGCGCTAACGATACAGGTACAAATACTGATAATGCAAATGCGAGTAACTTAATCAATAATGTATTTCAAAATCTACCTCATGTTGATTTATTCAATAGGAATAGTGACGGAGAACTTACAGTTGCACCTGACGCCACAGACCCTAACTCTGTTAACCCTTTCTTTTTCAGAGAAATTCAAAACAGATTAGATCAAGTCAACAGATATATCACAAATTTCAACATCCAATACCAACCTTTTGAAGTTTTAAGTTTAAACGCTAAATATGGGTATGATAGTTATGTACAAAATTTTTCTTTTTTTCAAGAAAATCAAGCTTCTCATATTCAAGCACAACAGATACCAACAAACAGAAGAGGAGCTATTAACAATTTAGATACTCAAGAATATTTTCAAAACTTACTGTTATCCGCTAATCTTGCATTAGACTTTGAAAAAGACTTGAACATATCTGCTCCTATCACTTCTACCACCACTTTTAACTTTGACTGGAGAGATCGCTTTTTTAGACAAACTACCACATCTGGTATAAACTTACCAGAAGGAGAATTCGGACAATTCAATGTTAATCAAGCAGCAACAAAAGTATTCGGAGGCGTTTTAGAACAACCTTTTAGAACATTTGGTTTTTTAATCAATCAAAAGTTTGATTTTGGTTCTATTGCAGGTTTCTCTGCTGGTTTAAGACGTGACAAATCAAACCGATTTGGTAGCGGAAAGAGTTTTACCTTCCCTAGGTTTGATGCATATGTTAATATTTCTGAGTTATTAGAATCAGATACCGTTAGTGGTTTAAAACTAAGAGCAGCTTATGGAGAAGCTGGTATCCAACCTTTATTCGGTCAAAATTTATTCACTTTTCAGCTAACTACTGTAGGAAGTGAAACAATCGCTAGCTTACCTTCTACGGTAGCTAATCCTGACCTTGATGTAGAAATTGCGAAAGAATTCGAAGTCGGTACAGATTATCGCTTTGATTTCAAAAATGAAAGTCCATGGCTTAACTCCATAGATGGATCTATAAACTACTTTGATAGAAAAACAGAGGGAGCTATATTTGACCTAGGATTAGCAACAAGTTCAGGTACATCAGCAATCTCTGACAATGCTTACGAAATCAGCAGTAATGGTATAGAAGCTTCTTTAAACATAAACACTTACAAATCCGAAGATTTTAGTTGGGATTTCGGTTTACGCTTTACCAAATCTAAGGCTACTTTAGATAAGATTGCTAATGGCTTACCAGTTGTAGTTGGTGATTTCTTCGTTTTAGAAGAAGGTCAAGAAATTGGAGCTTTCAATGTAAGAAAGGTAGTTACTAGCTTAGACGAAACAGACTCACAAGGAACACCAATAATTGCAACTGCAGATAGAGATAACTTTACAGTTGCAAGCTCAGGCTATGTAGTAAACAAAAACACAGGTAGAGCTGTAATTACCTCTGAAACTCAAACACTAGGAAGCACACAACCTGATTTTGTAATGACATTTTTAAATGATTTCACATTTAATGATTTTGTTTCAATGTCTATACAATTAGACTGGTTTCAAGGTATGGATGTCTACAATAGAGCTAAACAGTGGTTATACAACAATGGGCTACATGAAGAAACTTCTATCCCAGTTACTATAGAAGACCCAACAGGAACCAACCAAACTGGTGCATTTGTTTCTTATTATACTTCTTTATACAACACCAATGTTCCCACATCTCACTTTATCGAAGATGGTTCTTTTTTACGACTTAGAGACATTAGTTTTAAATTTAAGTTGAATAACTTAATTAAACTTAAAGAAGTAGAACAAATCACCCTTACCTTATCAGGAAGGAATTTAATTACTATTACTGATTATACAGGATTAGACCCTGAAGCCGCCAGAGGGTTTGGTAACACTTTTCAAAGAGGGTTTGACGAATTTACACATCCAAACGTAAAAAGTTATAATGTAGGTCTTAATATTACATTCTAAAAATTGAAAGAAATGAAATCTATTAATAAAATATCTCTGATATTACTAACCATATCAATTATATGGGGTTGTGAAGACAACTTACTAGACACCAATATTGAACCAATAAACAATAATTTACCTGCTTTAAGTTCATTGAATTCTGTAGATGGACTTACTACGTTTTCAAGGTCAATGTATGACTTTTTGGCTACAGATGATGTGTTTCAAGACATTGGCAACGAAAACGAAAGTCCAATGCTATGGTTTACTTATGGATATCACGAAACCATGGGAGACGTAATGACCATGCCTTGGGGTAACTTCGGCGGACGTTGGGTAAACCAAGCGGCCTCTGTTACTCTAGACGATGGATCTGTTGTTAATCCTCCAGAAGGAGGTCCTCAACCTGGAGAAATAGCAAAACGAAATGATAGAGCTGCAGGTAGCGATAATGCAATTCAATACGAATGGCGTGACATGTACAGTTTGATAGTTCAAGGGAACACTGTTATTAGAGCTCTACAAGACTTATCAGCTACAGACGCTGAAAAACAAGCATTCAATGCTTGGGCCACTTGGTGGAAAGCTTATGCATATCATAGATTAGGTTCTTTATACGAACAAGGTGTAATCAATGAAAATAATATTATAGATAATCCTAACCCAGTAACATCTAATACTTTTGTTGCTAACACACAACTTATAGAAAAGTCTAACTCACTATTAGACGAATTATCAACAATAATAGGATCAATCTCAGATGATGACGCATTTAATTCTAGGCTTTCAAATTTACAATTAGCTTATTTGAGATCAGATGCTGTTATCACTAAAAACAACTTGATTGAGAATATCAATACTTTAAGAGCTAGAAACTTAATCTACAATACAAAAGTTATAGACATGAGCAACGCCAATTGGAATGATATCATATCTTGGACCAATTTAGGAGTTTCTAATAATAGAAATGCGTTTATCATGAAGACCGAGTCAACTTTTATTGGTGAAAATTGGTTACCTGATGCTGTTTTTGGCTTTTGGTATTTCCCTAGCGATCGTTTAATACAAGATATCAATCCTGGAGATGAGAGATTAGATCGTTATTTCACAAATACAAGAAGCGGTTTCCCTTTCCCTAACCCAAGAGGTAGAGGAATACATTATGGAGCGAGTTACTTCTGGAAAGATTCTCAAATAGCATCAACGAATCTAGGACAAGTAACTATGTTCTATGCTGGATCATATGAAGAAAATCAATTACTATTAGCTGAAGCCAAAGTTCATACAGGTGACATCGAAGGTGGTTTAGGTCATCTTGATGCCGTAAGAAATTTTCAAAATTCTGGATTACCTGCAACAGTGGGCACAATGCTAACTGAAGAACAAGCTCTAGAAGAAATTAGAAAAGAAAGACGTTTAGCTTTAATTATGAGATCTGTTTCTTTTTATGACGCTAGACGATATGGTGTGGCTGCTGGTTCTAGGACTGGTGCTAGAGTTCTAGATACCGATGGTAATTTAAACACCAATGCGACAATTAATTATGGATACTTAGAATATTGGCCTGTTCCAACGTTTGAAAGCGACTTCAACTCCACAAGTCCTACTCCATTATAAAATTTAATCATTAGTATTAAAAGAGGTTGTTAAAGCAACCTCTTTTTTTTAATAGCATAAATTTCCTTTTCAATACATGAAAACTAGGTTAATAACACTATTATTCGTTTTATCACTAACACTATTTAATTGTGATAAAACAAACAAACAGAGCCCTCCTATTAAAAATAAAAAGTATTTATTTGAAAAAGTATCTACAGAAATAACGGGTATCAATTTCAAAAACGAAATTGAAGATAACGAAAAACATAATATCATTAGCTATATTTATTATTATAATGGTGGAGGGGTTGCTATTGGTGATTTTAACAATGATCAACTGGATGATATTTACTTTGTTTCTAACAAACAACAAAACAAACTCTACCTTAATAAAGGAAATTTAAAATTTGAGGATATTACTGCACAAGCTGGCGTACAGGGAAAAGCTAGCTGGCAAACTGGAGCTACTGTTGTAGATATTAACAATGATGGATTTTTAGATATTTACGTATGCGCCGTATCAGGACTATTAGATTTCACAGGACATAATGAATTGTATATTAACAATGGTGACAATACATTTACTGAACGATCTAAAGAATACAATCTAAACTACAAAGGATTTTCTACTCAAGCCTATTTTTTTGATTATGATAAAGACGATGACTTAGATGTATACATAGTCAACCATGCAGTACACACAAAAACTTCTCATGGTCCTGCTCTACTCAGAAAAAAAAGAACTGATCTTACAGGTGACGTTTTATTAGAAAACAAAAAAGGAAATTATATAAACTCAAGTGAAAAAGCTAAAATTTACGGTGGTGTAAATGGATACGGATTGAGTGCTTCAATAGCTGATTTTAATAATGATGGATGGGATGATATTTATGTATGTAATGATTTTCATGAAGATGACTACTATTATCTAAATAACCAAGATGGAACTTTTACAGAATCATTGGCTAAAAATTTCTCCACAATTAGTAGGTTTTCTATGGGTAGCGATGCTTCTGATATTAATAATGATGGATATCAAGATTTAATTACTTTAGACATGCTTCCAAAAGACGAAAGAGTTATTAAAGAATCAGAAGGAGATGACACTATGTTGAATTTTCAAATTCAATTACAAAACTTAGGATATCAAGATCAATATTCTCGTAACATGTTACAAGTAAATAATTCTGGTGCTTATTTTCATGAAGAAGCTTTATTTAATGATGTTGCAAGTACAGATTGGAGCTGGAGTCCATTATTTGCTGATTTCAACAATGACGGACATCAGGATTTATTCATCACAAATGGAATTTTAAGAAGGCCTAACAACCTAGATTTCAGAATGTATATTTCTAGTAATTATAAATACAGAGATAAAAATAAATCTAAAGAACAATGGCTTCTTTCTTCTTTAAAAGAAATGCCCAATGGGAAAGTCCCTAATCAAATATTTAAAGGTAACTCCAATAAGTTTGAAAATAAAAATAATGAATGGATAGACAATACCCCTTCCTTATCTAATGGAGCAGCTTACAGTGACCTTGATTTAGATGGAGATTTAGATTTAGTAATCAACAACATCAATGAACATGCTGTTATTTATAAAAACACCAGCAGTTCCAATAAGAATCATATCACTTTAAATCTAAAGTATCAAAAAAACAATAGCAATGGAATTGGTTCTAAAGCGATTCTTCACAGCAAAAATAAAAAACAAACAAAACAACTATTCAATTCAAGAGGTTTTCTATCTGCAACCAGCAATAATTTACACTTTGGATTAGATACTATCAAAAAAATAGACTCTATTCAAATAATCTGGCCCAATAACTTAACTCAAAAGATTATCAATCCCGAAATAAACAAAACTCATACTGTAACCTTCAATAAGAATGAAGCTGTACAATATGACCACAAAAAGCATTCAGCTAAAAACTTATTTATAAGCTCTAACGAGGTTATTGATTTTACACACCGAGAAGATTCTTATAACGATTTTTACAACGAACGTTTAATCCCATTTAAAGTTTCAACCACCGGACCAGCTATTTCCATTGGAGATATTGACAAAAATGGTTATGACGATATTTTTATAGGTAATGGTAGCGGAAACAAAGCTAAACTTTTCCTCAATGATGGAAGTCAACTAACCCCTAAAAACATCCCTGAAATTGAAACAGACAAAGAGTACGAAGATATTTGTTCTTCTTTTTTTGACGCTGATAATGATGGAGATTTAGATCTATATGTAGGATCTGGTATTCATCAAAAAAGAAATGTTAAGTATGAAACGGATAGATTATACATTTATGAGAATGGAAATTTCATAAAATCTAACACCACCCCACTAAATCCAAATATTGTTTCATGTGTAAAACCTTGTGATTATGATAAAGACGGAGACATTGATTTGTTTATAGGTAACAGATCTAATCCAAATGATTATGGGCAAAAAGTTTCATCCTATATTTTAAATAATGATGGACAAGGGAATTTCACTATTGACGAAAATTTTAAATTAAAATCCCATGTTACGGATGGTTTATGGATAGATATCAATAATGATCAACAACCTGACTTAATCATTTCTACTGAATGGGACACTCCAAAAATCTATATTAATTTAGACGGTAAACTTTCATTACAACAAACTAACAATTCTTTAAAAGGATTATGGCAAACTGTTAGTTCTTTTGATATTGATGATGATGGTGATTTAGATCTTCTTTTTGGAAATTGGGGTAAAAATTCAAAATTCCAAGCTTCGGAAAAAGCTCCTTTACATATGTATCATCTAGATTTTGATGACAATGGAAAAGCAGAAACTATTTTAGCCTATAATCTCAATGGTGAATATTACCCAATATATTCTAAGGATGAGTTAGCATCACAAATGAATATTATAAAAAAGAGATTTGTAAAATACAAAGACTATGCATTGAAGACAATAGATGAAATCCTTACTCCAGAAAAAGTGAATAAATCTAACAAATATATCGTCAATCATCTGTCTTCAGGATATTTAAGAAATGACAATGGAGTTTTCACAGAATTTATTGACTTTCCTAAACCTTTTCAATTAGCACCAATTCATTCTTTTTTAACTATTAAAAATCCAATTGTAGAAGGCGTTTTAGCTTTTGGTAATTCAAAATCAGTAAACACGTATCATGGAGCATATGAAAGCTTGAAAGGATTATTACTAATGAAAAACAATCAATACAAGTCTACTAATGATTTAGGTATCTCTCCTATTAGTCAAGAAATCAGAAATGCTCAAATACTTAAATTAAGAAACAAAAGTATTTTGCTTTTAATCCCAAACAATAATGCTATAAATTCTTATATCATCAATGAAAAATAAATCACTTTTAGCAATACTACATATTTCATTACTATTACTTCTATTGATTTCATGTAAAAAAGAAAATGCTAAAATTCAAATAGAAACCAAAGAATATCATAACCTAATAGATAAGATTACTGAAATCATGATACATGATGTGTTTTCTCCTCCTGTAGCTAGTAGAATTTATGTATATCCTAATATTGCTGCCTATGAAGCTTTAAACAGCGACAGTAAAACTTATAAATCACTATCAAATCAACTCAATGAGTTTACAATAAACAAAGCAAAAACAAATCAAAGATCGATAAATTACGAGCTATCTGCATTAATTGCGTATATGGATGTAGCAAAAGAGCTTATTTTTTCAAAAAAAGAGTTAATTTCTTATAGAGACAGTTTATACAATAAATGGAAAAAAGAAAATAACTATGATTTTTCAATATCAAAAAATCATGGTCTCCATTATGCTAAACAAGTTATAAAATGGATGAATAAGGATAATTATAAAGAAACTAGAACTTTTCCAGAACATAATATTACTAATAAAAAAGACGATCCTTCTCAATGGAAGCCTACTCCCCCTTCGTATATGGATGCTATTGAACCTCATTGGAATAAGATTAGAACTTTTGCATTAGATTCTGCTTCTCAATTTAAACCCTCACCACCACCAAAATTTTCATTAGATAAAAACAGCAAGTTTTATAAAGAACTTATGGAGGTTTATGAAGTGAAGAATAAAATTACTGGAAAGGGAGATCAATCAGAAGAAATTGCTATAGCTCAATTCTGGGACTGTAACCCTTATGTTTCCGTTAACAAAGGACATTTCATGTTTGCTTCAAAAAAAATAACCCCTGGTGCCCATTGGATTGGTATTTGCAAAATTGCGTGTTTACAAACAAAATCTAATTTTCAAAAAACAATATATGCTTACACAAGAACTTCTATAGCTATTGCTGATGCATTTATTAGTTGTTGGGATGAAAAATACAGGAGCAACTTAGTTCGTCCGGAAACATTAATCAACAACTATATAGACGACAGTTGGGAACCTATACTTCAAACTCCTCCATTCCCAGAATACACAAGTGGTCATTCGGTAGTTTCTGGCGCCGCATCAGAAACATTAACATATATTTTTGGTGATAATTTTGAATTTATTGATACTACAGAAATACCATATGGTTTACCTAAACGTAAATTTACATCTTTCAAAACAGCTGCTCAAGAAGCTGCAATAAGTAGGCTATACGGAGGTATACATTATAAATCCGCTATAGATTATGGTTTAACCCAAGGAATCGCAATTGCCAAGAAAAATAAAGAAACCATAAATTATAGCTATTAAAGACTGAAAAAATTATTCAAAAAACAGATAACTATTTATTTTCTTAAACAAAATTTAAAGAAACAATACTCAACACCAAGTTATTAGTCTTTTTATGTTAAAAAATTGTTTATTTAAGATAAAATTAAGATTTTAGCCGTTGATTAATTCAAACAATTATACAATGAAAACAAAGTTTAATGGAATTTTAACGCTCTTGTTAGCGTTGGTTGTGCATTTTTCTTTTGCGCAAGAAAGAATAATTTCAGGAACTGTTTCAGATGAATCTGGACCTTTACCTGGGGTTAATGTATTAAAAAAAGGCACATCTTCAGGTACTGAAACTGACTTTGATGGAAAGTACTCTATCAAAGCTAAAAATGGAGATATCCTTGTCTTTAGCTTTGTTGGAATGAAAACAGTTGAAAGAACTGTTGGAGCTTCTAGCAATATAAGTTTTACTATGGAGTCTGATAATGTACTTGAAGAAGTAGTAGTTACAGCTTTAGGTATCTCTAAGAGTGCAAAATCTCTTGGATATGCAACAGACGTTATTAAAAGTGAAGAATTAGTAAAAGCTAGAGAAAGTAACATTATTAACTCTTTACAGGGTAAAGTTACAGGTGTTAAAGTAACTAGTTCTGGTGGTAATTTAGGTGGATCATCTAATATCATCGTAAGAGGGGTTACATCTCTTTCTGGTAGAAATAATCCATTATTTATTGTTGATGGTGTTATTTTAAACAACCAACAAACTGCTGGTAATGGTGATAGAATTACAGGAAACAGAGATTTTGCTAACGGTGCTGCGACTATCAACCCTGATGATGTAGAGTCTATGAACGTTTTAAAAGGTGCTGCTGCAACTGCACTTTATGGTTCCAGAGCTGCTGCTGGTGTAATCATCATTACTACTAAAAGAGGTAGAAAAGGACAAGGTGGGCCAACAGTTAGTTTCAATTCTTCTTTACGTTTTGATGAATTATTTAGAACACCAAATTACCAAAACGAGTACGCTATGGGATTTGATGGCAAGTACAATTCTAACAGTACTAATGACTGGGGACCAAGAATTGTAGGTCAAACCGTTCCAAATTTACCAATTACAGGTTTACCAGGTGCTTTGACTTCAATTGAGGATAATGGAGTAAATGAGTTTTTTAATACTGGTGTAACGGCTATTAATAACTTTTCTATTGCTGACGCTGATGAAAAATTAGACTATCGTTTAAGTTTAACTGCTTTAAACCAAACAGGTATTTTACCAGGTGCTGAATTAGATCGTTATACATTTAACTTCAATGCTGGTGTAAAACATAACGATAAATTACAATCAAGATTCACAGTACAATATACTAAAACTGAGTCTACTGGTACAGGTGCTGTTGGAGCAAATGACCCAAACATTGTTAGTTTAGCTACATTTAGTAATTCAGTTGACCCGAGATTATATGATCCTTGGATTGATGCAAGTGGTAATCAAATTAACAAACTTGTAACTAATGACGGTAATACTGAATCTAACAACCTTTTATGGTTACGTAATGAAAATAGTAATGATAGAAATGATGATCGTTTTGTTGGTAGTTTTGAAATGAAATATACTCCAATTGAAAAATTAACATTTACTGGTAGAGCTGGTTTAGACTTCCAAGATGATAAGCGATTAATCGAAAACAACAATGGAACTATTGGTAGATTATTAGGAGACTTTAGAGTTGATAATATCCGTCGTAGTTTCTTAACTGTAGACTTATTTGGAAATTATGCTACTGATTTTACAGAAGACCTAAGCTTTAATGCAATTGTAGGTACTCAATACAATTCAAGATTGAATGAAATTGAAACTTTAACAGGAGTTCAATTAACAATACCTAATTTATTTAGTCCTGGTAATGTTGCACAAAGAATCCCTGAAAGAGATTTTGACGAATCTCGCTTAATTGGGTTATATTCTTCTATAGAATTTGGATATAAAGATTGGGCAACCTTAACTTTAACTGCAAGAAATGACTGGTCTTCTACTTTACCTAAAAATGGTAATTCATTCTTTTACCCTTCTGCTAGTTTAGCATTCATATTTAGTGATGCATTTAACATTGAAAGTGATGTGTTATCATTTGGTAAGTTAAGAGCAAGTTGGGCGCAAGTAGGTAATGATGCTCGACCTTATGCATTAGATTTTAGATATTTTCCAGCTACAGAAGCTGCAGGTCAATATAGTTTAAATAACAACTTCCCATTTGATGGTCGTTTAGGATTTGTAGCAACTCAAACTATTCCTAATGCTGATTTAGTACCTGAAGAAACGACTTCTTATGAATTTGGTTTAGACTTACGTTTATTTAATAACAAAATAGGTTTAGATATATCTTACTTTAATAGTGATAACGACAATCAAATTTTAAACATTCCAATACCACAATCTACTGGTTTTGCTAGAAGAACTGTAAATGCTGGATCTATTAATACTGAAGGTTTTGAGGTTGCTATAGATGCAACACCAATTTCTACAGAAAACTTTACATGGAATACTAATGTTAACTTTTCTCAAGTTGAATCTACAGTAACAGAACTTGTTGGTGGAGTTGAAAGAACTCTGATTCAATCAGCATTTGGTAGTGTACAAATACAAGCTATACCTGGTAAAGAATTCCAATTATGGGCTATTCCTTTCTTACGTGATGAAGAAACAGGTAGACCTATTATTAACCCTACTACTGGTAGAAGACAAGCAGGAGATGCTCGAGCTTTTGGTTCAGTATTACCTGATTGGACTGGAGGATGGGTAAATACTTTCTCTTACAAAGGATTTACATTATCTTCTACTGTTGATGTTAGCTGGGGTGGTATTATGAAATCGGCTACAGTTGAGGATTTACAAACCCAAGGTTTAGTAGCTGAAACATTAGTAAATAGAGAAGGCACTTTTATAGATACTGAAGGTATTTTAGTTACTAATAACCCAGATGGAAGTGTAACTAGAACCGACAATAATATTCCGTTACGTAATGCACAAGATTTCTGGACCTCTTTAGACGATGCAAGTGTATCTGAAGCATTTATTTATGACGCTAGTTTTGTTAAGTTAAGGGAAGTAGCCTTATCATATACGTTACCAAGTAGTATCTTTAATGAGAAGAGTTTCTTTAAAAGTGTTACCTTAGGTATCGAAGGACGTAATTTAGCTTTATTGTACTCTAAAGTTCCTCACATTGATCCAGAAGCAAACTTATTTGGATCTGGTGCTGTTGGAGGTTTTGGAGTTGAAAGAGCTAGTGTGCCTTCAACTAGAAGCTACGGATTTAATGTAAAACTAAGATTCTAAAAACATATTTCACATATGAAAAATATAAAATTAATTTTATTATCATGTTTAATGGTTATGCTCACTTTTTCAAGTTGTGACGAAACATTAGACATCAATACAGACCCACAGGCAGCTCCAAATGCTAATCCTAATGCCTTATTTCCTTATGTTTTTACTACATATTCTGCAAGAACAGTAACTGAATTGGGTACAAGAATTTGTGATGTATCTCAATATATTTCAAATACTTTCAACAGCCCTAACCGTGGTAATGTAAGTCAATTCCTTACTGGTAATGCATGGAGAGTGTATTATACTGATGTATTATCTAATTTAAGTCTAGTAATTCGTGATGCTGAAGCTGCTGGTGCTTCAAGTAACAATATCAATGCGGTTGCTAAGATATTCTCAGCTCATATTTATATTCAATCTACTAGTTTATGGGAAGATATTCCTTTTACTGAAGCTTTAAATTTCGATCAATTTCCTACTCCTCAATTTGATAGCCAAAGGGATGTATTATTAGGTGTTGTTGCTCTATTAGATGAATCTATCCAACTAATAGACACTAGAGACACTTCTTCTGAATTCGATTTTCAAGTTGGTGATATTTTATATGATGGAGAGATTAGCAAATGGAGAATTTTAGCGAATTCATTAAAATTAAGAGCATTAATGCTATTAAGGAGTGGTGGTGAAGATGTTACTACTCAGATCAATGCAACATTAGCACAACCTTTAATGTCAGATAATGCCGATGCAGCATTTATTCCTTATTCTGGTGACCCTGGACAACAAAATGCTATGGCTACCATTATTTCTCAGTTTTTTGGTGCTGGTGGAAATGAAGTACAAAATATTTTTGGCCCTGGTGACCCAATAGATGCGTTATTAAATGGTTCTGGTGATCCTCGTTGGGATTTATGGGTAGCAAGAAATGACTTACCTGCTCCAGGAAATGATGTTTTTCCTAACAATGCAGACTCTGTGTTAAGTAATAATATTATTCGTACTACATTACCTGACATGATAATGACTCCAGCTGAAATGGATTTATATAAAGCAGAGCTAGCTTTAGATGGATTCACTGCTGCTGGTGATGCTCAAACTAACTATAGAAATGGTGTACGTAACTCTATCGACTGGTGGAATGGTGACATTCCTGGATTTACTGGTACTGCAGTAGCTCCAGCTGATGTGACTGCCTATGTAAACGGATTAGCTACTCCTACTGCTAATGATATATTTAACGAACAATATTTAGCTTCATTTTTGATGCCTGTATTGTCTTGGAACCATGTGAGGAGAAACAGAGTACCGGTTTTATCTCCTCCTCCTGCAGCGACTATACCAACTATATTAAAAAGATTCACCTATCCTGTTGATGAAACTGGTGCTAATCCAAACACACCTTCTAACAAGCTTACTGAAGATCCTATGTGGTTTGAAAATTTATAATTTAACAATATAACAAATGAAAAAAATAAAATTTTTAATATTAGCAACTGTTGCTGTTATGTTATCTAGTTGTTCTGATGAATTCAGTATTAATGATATTACATCTGTTGAAGAATTACCAGGTTATGTAGCATTTAATCCTGATGGTACTGCGGTTACTATCGCTCCATTTCAAGTTGATGAGAATGATGGTCTTTTGGAAGATATAAATGTAGAAATTCCTACTGGAAATTTATCTGATGTTACAGTAACTTATTCTCTTAGTGGTACAGCTGTATTTGGTACTGATTATACAATTGATGGTGCTACTGCTAGTGGTGGAACCTTAATTATTGAGCATAAACAAACTACAGATCCAGAAGATGAAGTTGCAGACAATGAAGATATTCCTGTAAGAGTATTAACAGATGGTGTAGCTGATGGTGAAAAAACAATAATAATTACTTTAGTTAGTGCTTCTAATGCCGAAGGTGATTTGGCTGTTGGTAGAGGTGGAACAGACTTCTTAAAGACTGCTACTGTAGTAATCGCAGATGTTGACTAATCTTCACATTAATATAAATTTATTTAAAAATCCAGAGTTTATCTCTGGATTTTTTTATGGATCATATTTAAATATTTTTCATAACTATATTCTTTAAACTACCTTTGCAATATGCAAGAGACTACAACAATATTTGGTATTAGAGCTATCATTGAAGCTATAGAAAGTAATTCAACAATCGATAAGGTATATCTTCAGAAAGGATTACGTGGAGATTTATATTTTGAGTTGGAAAAGCTAATTAAAAAGAATAAAATATCAACAAGTGTAGTTCCTGTAGAAAAATTAAATCGTTTATCTAAACACAACAATCACCAAGGAGCTGTAGCTAAAATATCGCCTATTACTTTTCAAGATTTAGATGAATTAATACAAAACACTTTAGCTTCTGACACTACTCCTCTATTCATATTACTAGATCAATTATCTGATGTTAGAAATTTCGGCGCTATTATAAGAACTGCTGAATGTACTGGTGTACATGGAATTATTATTCAAAAAAGTGGTAATGCTCCTGTAAATGCAGAAACAATTAAGACTTCTGCTGGTGCAGCTTTTAAAGTGCCTATATGCAAGGTTGATCATATAAAAGACGCCATTTTTCAGTTACAAGCTGCAGAAATACAATTAGTAGCAGCTACTGAAAAAACAGAATCATCGATTTATGATATAGATTTAAAACAGCCACTTGCTATCATTATGGGTTCTGAACATAAAGGGGTAAGCAATTCGGTTTTAAAAATGGCAGATCATAAAGCGAAGTTACCTTTATTAGGGGAAATTCAATCTTTGAATGTTTCCGTTGCTTGTGGTGCGTTTTTATATGAAACTGTAAGGCAACGAATAAAATAACATTAATTTATAATAGAATATCTTCTAGCTTTGCTAAATTTAATGTTATAACTAATAATTAACCTAAAAAATATTATAATGAGTACTATAAGATTAGGGGATGAAGCTCCAAACTTCACTGCTGACACTTCTGAAGGCACTATAGACTTTCATGAATGGTTAGGTGATAGTTGGGGAATTTTATTTTCCCACCCCGCAGATTACACACCAGTATGCACAACAGAATTAGGTACGGTAGCTAAATATAAAGAGGAGTTTAAAAAACGAAATGTAAAAGTAGTAGCATTAAGTGTAGATAGTGTTACTTCTCATAAAGATTGGATTAAAGACATTAATGAAACTCAAAGCACCACAGTCAACTTTCCTATTATTGCTGATGAAGACAGAAAAGTATCTAATTTATATGATATGATTCATCCTAATGCAGACAATAATTTAACTGTTAGATCTGTATTCATTATCGATCCAAATAAAAAAGTAAAATTAATTATTGTTTACCCAGCATCTACAGGAAGAAATTTTGATGAGCTATTACGAGTTATTGATTCTCTTCAATTAACCGCTTATCATAAAGTTGCTACACCTGCTAACTGGAAGCATGGAGATGATTGTGTGATAGCACCATCTGTTACTAATGAAGAAATTCCTGAACTTTTCCCTAAAGGACATAAAGAAATTAAACCTTATTTACGAACAACACCTCAACCTAATATCGATTAAAAAACAAAAGACGCTTATACAAAGCGTCTTTTTTTATTCTTCTTCAGAAGATTTATAGATATAATTTACTTGAATTCTTGGTAATTCTTTTTCTTCTTCAATTACTGGAGGAACATAATTTCCATCATCATCAAACATATCATCAAATTCTGTTCTTGTAAATTCATACTTTTCCTTAACAATACCTACTTTTCGAAATCTATATGCAAATACCAATCCGATTAAGAAACCAGAAAGATGACCTTCCCAAGAAATTCCTTCTTTTATAGGAAACAGGTACCATATCATACTTCCATATAAAAAGATCACTATCAAAGACATGGCTACTAATCTATAGTGCTTTTTTATAATACCACTAAAAAATATAAAACTAAACAGTAAATAGACTATACCACTTGCTCCAAAATGATATGCTTCTCTTCCTATAACCCAAGTCAACAAACCTGTTAATAGCCCACCATATAGCAATAATTTAAGAGCGACATCTTTATAAAAATAAAACAAACTCATTAAAAGCACAGTTAAGGGCACTGAATTATTAAAAAGATGCTTGGTATCACTGTGTATAAAATGAGATAAAAAAACGCCTCTAAGCCCTTTAAAAGACCTTGGCAATACTCCTAATTTATTAAAATTCCAGCCAAATTTAATTTCTAGCCAGTATACAAACCAAATAATTAGTACTGCTATAAATGGAATAATTATAACATTATCTCTGAATTGAAATTGATCTTCATCTCTCATGTTATAAAACTATAGCAAAAAGAAATCCATTTTGTTTTTGTGATCAATCTGTCATAAATCTTTCCTATTTTTACTTTATGAATGCACCTTTGGCAGAAAGAATTCGACCTAAATCTCTTAATGACTATATTAGTCAGCAACACTTAGTTGGTAAAAATGGCATTCTTACCAATCATATTAAACAAGGTATAATCCCATCTTTAATTTTTTGGGGACCTCCTGGCATAGGGAAAACAACATTGGCTAATATTATAGCTACTGAATCTAAGCGTCCATTTTATACACTTAGTGCAATTAGTTCTGGAGTAAAAGATGTTAGAGAAGTAATTGAAAAGGCAAAAAAAAGTGGTGGACTATTCACTCAAAAGAATCCTATTTTATTTATAGATGAGATACACCGTTTTAGCAAATCGCAACAAGATTCACTTTTAGGAGCTGTTGAAAAAGGATGGGTTACTTTGATCGGTGCCACAACAGAAAACCCTAGTTTTGAAGTTATTCCTGCCCTACTCTCACGTTGTCAAGTTTATATTCTAAATTCATTTGATAAAGATGATTTAATCGCGCTTATTGAACGTGCCATGAGAGAAGATGAATTTCTTTCTGAAAAAAATATTACTCTTAAAGAAACTGATGCTTTATTACAAGTTTCAGGTGGAGATGCTAGGAAATTATTGAACATTTTTGAATTATTAGTTGCATCTGAGGACACCATAGAAATAACAAACGCACTAGTTTTAGAAAAAATTCAAAAAAATACTGTTCGGTATGATAAAACTGGTGAACAGCATTATGATATTATATCAGCCTTTATAAAATCAATTAGAGGTAGTGATCCTAATGCTGCTGTATATTGGTTAGCAAGGATGATTGAAGGAGGTGAAGATGTTAAATTTATAGCTCGTAGACTATTAATATTAGCTTCTGAAGATATTGGAAACGCAAATCCAACTGCTTTGATACTTGCAAATAATACATTCCAAGCTGTTTCTGTAATTGGTAATCCTGAATCTAGAATTATTTTAAGCCAATGTGCTGTGTATTTAGCTAACTCTCCAAAAAGTAATGCATCTTATGCTGCTATTGGAAAGGCACAAGAACTTGTGAGAAAAACTGGCGATTTATCTGTTCCTTTACACCTTAGAAATGCCCCAACTAAATTAATGAAAGATTTAGATTACGGTAAAGATTATTTGTATTCACATAATTTTGAAAACAACTTTATAGATCAAGAATTTTTACCTGATGAAATTAGTAATACTAAACTGTATGAACCTGGTAATAATGCCAGAGAAAACAATTTTAGAGAAATTTTAAAAAAGCGTTGGAAGAAAAAGTATAATTATTAAAATTTAATCTTGTAACTTTTAGTCATTAACTTTCCGTCTTTGTAAAATTGGGCATCCCAAAAACCATTCTCCTTTTTAATTAACATTCCATTCGCATCTTTTAAAATGTACAAGTCAGGATATTGTGTTTTTAATATTTGAAAAACTATTTCTGGTTTAGAGTTGACTAATTGATACCCTAAATCGATAGGTTGTGCATAAAGTGTCTCACCTGTAACTATACTATTTATCTTTAACGGAGTAGCTTTTGCCTCATTAACAATAGGCTTAGAAGCCTCAGTTGCTATTGTCTTCTTTTGCTGTACAGTAGCAGAAGGCTTATAGCTATAATTTAACGCTTGTATAGACTTAAATGATCTACGAATAGCTTCATGATACGCCTTCTTATATTCTTTTAGTTTACTTGCTCCCTCTTTAGATGTATAAACAGTTGTGTTAAAGCAATCCTTTAATTCGATTTGAGTTTTTGTAGCAAACATTCCTGATTTATTTTTTAGCGACAATAATAAAGCAGAACATTTATCACGTGCTAAATCTTCTGGCAAAGTTTCATCATCGAAATAAGCCGTGAAATTATATTTATTGAATAAAAATTTCAATAAAGAACTTGTTTGATATTGATCAGATTTTTTAAATCCCTCAAATTGCTTCGGTACTATTATGTATTTATAATTGTTTATTGACTTTTGTGCAAAAGAAAATTTAAATGCACAGAATAAAAAAAGGAATAGTATTTTTTTCATATTCAAATGTAAACATTATTTGATTACAAAGTTAATTCCAAATTGGAATGCAGCATTATTAGCGTTGGCAATATCAGTAAGTCTAAAAATATTATCTGCAATAGCATAAACATTCATTTTCCAGAAATTGGTAGAAACTCCTAAACCAAAATTTGAATATGAAAAATCATCTACAGTATACGTAACTTTGGTATTTAAATATTTAGAGAATTTTCTTTCATAAAAACCAGTTAATGCAAATCTTGGGCCTGCAGGTGTTAATACTGAATACAATTGCCCTCCAACTGCATTATCATAATAATCATTAAAAGAAATATCAGAACAAAATTGTTCACTTCTAGACTTTCCAAAACTATATTTTGCTCCTGCATATAGTTTTATAGGTCTTAATACAGTGTAAGACTCCTTGTTTTCTGATCTTGGTAAGCTAGCATCTAATTCATCATTTAAGTTTTGCCAATAATCAGGATTAGTTCCATCATACTGAAATTCAAGACCTGTAAATGTATAACTTCCACTTAAAAATTGATTGCGTGTATTTTCAGAATAACTTATAAAACCAACATCTAATAAACTAGCTGAATATTCAAGCTGATCATTATATCGATAAGTAAATC
The DNA here is from genome assembly GCF_001936575.1 of Tenacibaculum agarivorans. Classification (GTDB taxonomy): domain Bacteria; phylum Bacteroidota; class Bacteroidia; order Flavobacteriales; family Flavobacteriaceae; genus Polaribacter; species Polaribacter agarivorans. The sequence continues at coordinate 70,620 of NZ_MSMP01000013.1, read as the reverse complement.
CAACGTCAAATCCTAAACCTAAATTACTTCCAAAAAAAAGTCCTCCTCTTTGATCTAAATCAAACTCATTATCGGCATCATACAATCCTGAACTGTATCCAGAATATTGTAAATTACTAAATACATGTTCATAAATACTGTTAGCTCCTTGTCTTGTGGTAAAGGTTCCTTCGTTTCCTGTAGATGTAGCATTTACTGATCCAGAATATATTTTTAGTCTACCTCCAACAATTAATTTGTCACTCATTTTCCTGGTTAGTCCTACATGTAATACTCCAAGTAAGTCTGCATTAAATTCAGCATCTGATAAATCAAAACTTTTATTAATAAACCCTGCATTACCTTCTTTTATCAATACGAAAAGATCTTTTGGCAGTGTACTAAAAACATCAAATTCTACATAAAAACCTGCAGTTAAATAGTCTCTCCTATTAATTTGATATCCTCCATTGATAACCTCAATTTGCGAATTAATGTGTACATAATCATTATTTTCTAATTGAGTCAGTACTCCATCTAGCTTATCATTAAAATTGATATTATCATCTCTAAACAAGTCTGCAATTCTAAAACCAGATACTCCTACATCTGTAGATATCCCAGAAAGTACAGGAACACCGACATGATATTTATAATTAGTTTCAGCACCAGGGTTTACTAATAACCCTTGAGGAATTTTATCAAACCCATATAAAACCTTCTTATTCTGTGATCCAACTTTTACACAAACCAATAAGGATATAACTAAGTAAAACTTCTTCATAAATTATTAATTTGTTCTAAAATAAATTGTTCCTGAAGATTTAAATGTAAAAGTTCTCGGATCATTTGCATCCAACACTGAACCATCTGTACTTGGTAATAATTCTAAGCTAACTTCTACCCTAGTAGAATTTAAAAAGTCAGAATTACTCGCTATTATAATTTCTTCTTCTTGGGTAAAATTAGTTTGATTAGCTCCTACATTTAAAACAATAGGATTAATTGTTGCCATATCACTTTGATCAAAAAAAGTAAATACAATTCTAAAACTTCTACTAAATTCATTTTCAATCTCAAACCTCAACACTACTCTTTCCAGATTTTCTCTAGCAACGCTACTATTTAAGAGTGTTATTGAAGAAGAATCTCTTAAAGGTGTACTTAATTCTACCCCTCCTACAACTAAATCATTCTGTGTAATTGACGAATTTACTAACGATACATCAAGAGTAGGAGTCAAAACTAATTGATCTGCTTGATTAAAATCCACGTCTTTTACGCATGATATATTCACACATAAAAAACTCAACATTAACATCGTATACAATTTTCTCATTAACTAGTACTTTTTTACTTAACGCGTAAAATCAAAGAAATTGTTTGATTTCTAACAAATTATTAACATTTTTAACCTTATCATCATATTTAATCCTTTCAGGATTATAAAAGATTGGCAATATACCTATATTTCTAGCTCCTAGAATATCAGCTTCAAAATTATCACCAATCATAACACAGTTTTCTGCTTTAGCTTTCACATTACGTAAAGCAAACTCATATATTTTAGGATTAGGTTTTTTAACACCTACACTTTCAGAAGTAACAATAAGATTAAAATAATCCATGATTTTAGACGCCTTTAATTTATTGTATTGTACTTCTTTAAAACCATTAGTAATAATATGGAGTGTATACTTTTTTTTCAGGTAATCTAATAATTCAATTGTTCCATCAATCAAATAATTATAATTAGGGAGGTAATTGATATAATGTTCAGAGATCCTATGTATCATCTCATCACTTATTTCATGTTTTAAAATTGAAAATGTATCTTTTAATCTCCCGTACCTTAACTCTTCTTTTGTTACTTGTTCTTCTCTGTATAACTTCCAATAACTAAAATTAATTGGAATATATGTTTTCAAAAAAACAGTAAAATCAAGACGTATATCTTCCTCTTTAAAAATTTGTTTAAAAGAGAGTTCAGAATTCTTATCAAAATCCCATAAGGTATGATCTAGATCAAAAAATATATGTTCAATCTTTTCCATGGGGTCAAAAGTAGCAATATAATTTATCTGTAATGGCCTATTACCGTTAAAAAAGCGACTAAATTACTGCTATATTTTTAAAAATTTAACATTTACATCTACTTACGGACGAATTTAACAAAAAAGCTTTCATTGGTCACCCCCCTTCTACAACTCGTTACAATCTCAAATTGATAGGATTTTCTTCCAAATATGCAACGGATTTCTACAATAAGATCAATTAAATAGCATTGTTAAAAACTGTTTTTTTTAAAATTACCTATCACTTCTGATATCAATCCTTTTACAGTGAAGGCATTAAGAGGGAACTCTAATAATACATGCAAATAACTAAGGAAAAATAATCCGGTAAGTCCCGTTTTGTAATCATAAAAATACAGTCCAAGTGAAAAAGCATATATTACCAACATCCAAATAACCTTCTGCTTAGAAAGTGTTTTGCCCCAACCTATAACAGAAGTTTTTGATAACCAATTCAAATAGTGGTAAGTATAAGCAAAGGCTATGAAAATTTGAATCCTAAGACCTATTTCTGACAATAATACAAATCTACCATTTTCTAATCCTTTGAATACTTTAGCAAGCATTATATTAAGATTAACAAAACTGCTATTTACAAAAATATTGAGAAGTTCGCTTGAAGGTTTTGCGATTTGAACTATTTCTATAGGAAGATACCAAATAACAAAAGGAATTATTGCTAAAACAATAACAGAACTAATACCTATTTTACTTTTTGATTTAATTGAACCAAACAATACAAACATTAGCGTAAATAAGTATACATGTATTAAAGTAGGAAGGAAAATAGAAACATAAATAAATGTACTATGCAAATAATTTGTAGATATAAACGAGATTAAGCTCACAACTACTAAAAGTATAAGTAAAGTTCTTGTTTTTTTATAAAAAAGTAATCCGATTGCAAATAAAAAAGAACTGATCAAAAACGCAGAATTATATCTTGATATAATTACAAGAATACTTTGAATAGAAGGGGCTAATTGTAAATCTAAATATCTAATTGACGGTGATATTGACACTAAAATGGCTATAACAATAAAAATAATGGTATGTTTTCTATCTGCTAGCATAAAGTATTTCTTTTCACGAAGCCAATTTATTTCGGTAAGGTAATGTAATGGTCCCAACACTGCATACGAAAACAGGAATAGTTTAAAAGGGATGAAAATAGCTACAATTAATGACAAAATCATAAATGCGATATTTATCAGATCAATGTTATTCTTAATTTTTTTTTTCACTGTTTAAATCTTTAGTTATATTTTTATTTAACCTGAATTCGATATAAGAACTTAAAATTATCAATTCCAGTGGTTTTCAATAGAAGATCGTATCGAAAAAAGCTATTTTGATCACTAAAAAAATATTCTAAGCACAAAATTCTTTCGGAATTTCACTCGAACTGACATCTTTTAGTTTATATAGAAACTCACGTTATTTACTTATGACTAATTTGCTTACACATTCATAAAGCACTCTACGCTCATTAATTTTGATTCCTAAAAGATATGTCTGTGCATTTTTTATATACAAAACGGCAAAAATAGTTAAAGAATAATAGAGTTTTTCTACTAATTTTTAAAAAAGTAGTTATCAAGAATTCCTATGAGTTTTTAGTAGTAGATAACTATAAAAAACTACAATAGTTATCTTTTAATAAATCTATTTTACATTTATATTATCTTTTGATTAACTCAAAAATAATTTTAGCGTCAGATTTTTAATCAATCTCTTAACCAAATAGAATGAAATGCTAAAACTTAGCTTCAGTATTGTCTTATATAACCTCTCACCTACTCAAGATTAAAAAATAATTGATAATTTAACCTGTCGTTATCAATCAAAAAAGGCAGATTATACACTCATACCTACCTATAATGACTAGACATACTGTATACTACATCAGATCCTTTCAAATCTTAAACACAGATTAATAAGACTCAAGAAATTGAAAAATATCAATTCTAAAAAAGGAACATGATACTGCTTTAACACACTTCAAAAAAGTTCTACTTTCTATAGAGTTATGATGTAAAGAAAAAAGATCCCACCACACATTCCTTACATTTAATTTAAAAAAATAAAACCTTACTAAATTTGAAAAATGAAGTAAAAACACTTTCCACAATCCGACAGCAAAAAGTTAATCCATAAAAACTCAACTTAGATTCCAATGACATGCTGATTAATTTGATCTTAAGTATATAGTTTTATCGTAAAATAATTATCTTGCGTTTGTAAAAGAAATTAAATTGCAGCTCACAGAATTCTTTAATTTATTTTTAATTGCTAGTGCATTGCGCGGTTTTGCTTTTAGCATTTTTTTAGTCACTAAACACCGAAAAAGTAAAAGTATTCTATTCTTAAATCTTATGATATTAGCTATTGCTTTAAATAATTTACAATCATGATTATTGACTAAGATTTTTTTTCTTCTACAGTATATACAAGTTCCTTGGCATTTTCTTATTACATTATTTAAATATCAGAGAAAAATTCTTCGGTATTTTAAAGGTGCTTATTCCTTTTTCCTGATTAGTATTATTATCCAAGTAGTTTATTTATCTCTTAGTAAAGATTTTAATGGCTACTCTGAATATGTATTAGTATATGAACAATATACTGGTATTGAAGAACTTATTAGCTTCGATTTTAGTTTCTTTTTTACATGAATTTATTAAGAATATTGATAACAAAAGTATAAGAAGTCTCATAATTAAAGTAATTTATAATAGTTGAATACATAAGAAATATTGTTTCATCTCACTAAATCTCCATCCGACACTAAATTAAATATAATATTTTGCATTCATCTTGAAGGTTAAAGTCTCTATTTCTAAATTTATAAACCTGTAAAAGAAAAAACGCTTGATACAACACCAAACGCATATATTTAAAATTGACAATTAAATTTAATTGCTGATTTTATCGTTCTCTGGAGTAATTTGACATCTTTCCTTTCTATAATGTAGAATCACTTAGCTGTAAAATAATCCCAAGCTACTTTAGCAATATCAGATATTATTTTCTCGTTTACTTTAAAATCTTCTTTAGACTCAGTAACAAATGCACTAATTGTAAAGTATTTCCCATTTGGTAAAAACACAATTCCTATATTATTTACCGCAGCAGTTATACCTGTCTTTTTATGCTTACCTGACCAGCCTGTTTTATGTGCAACCACAGTTCCTTTGGGCAATTGTCCTTTTAATCTATTTTTCCCTGTTTGGGTTTCTTTCATAACATTCCAAATAAAGTCGTAACTTCTTTTAGAAAGTAAACCTTTTTTGTTCTCATAAAATGTTGTCAGTATCCTATTTGCTTCTTTGGGCGTAGTCCAATTTAAAAACTGTAATTCCCAATTATTCTGCATAGTTTCCTCATTTATTTTAACAGCAAAGTCTTTAAACCCTAGGTTTGAAAAATAACTTTCTACCGCCTGAGGTTTTCCTAAAAGTTTAAGTAAAACATCACAACCAACATTATCACTTAAAGCTACAGTATATTCTATAATTTCTGCAATGGTAAGTGTACATCCTTCTGGATATTTTTTTCGTATTGGACTCCATAATCCTGGTAGCAATTCACTTTTCTTAATGTTTATTTTTTGATCAAAAGAAAGATTCCCTTTATCTATTTCAGATAAGATAGTTAATGCTATCGGAAACTTGAATACACTTTGCATTGGAAAATGCTTTCCTCCATTAACACTAAGAGTATCTTTAGCTTCTATACCGTTGATTGCAATACCAACAGTTGCTTTTTTAGTATTGATGAGTTTCTCTATTTTTTCTCTTAATGATTCAATTTCTTGAGCATTTCCTTTTGAAAAAATCATTAGAAAGACTAAGCATGTAAAAACTATTTTTTTTGTCATAGTATTTTGGTTGAAAAATCGTTGTGCTGTTTTTAGTAATTATTTTTCATATTGATAAACCTCGAATTACAAGGTAGTTTAAGTAAAAAACGTAAGCAACATTATTTTTGATACTTTTCACCAAATTCATTATAAATTTCTGTCATACTAAATGCATTTGGACTTGATCCATTTTGATTCAATTCATCCAATTTTGCTTTAGCTTCAGTTACTGTAGGAATATGACCTTTTTCAACATACCACATTACGGCTTTATGTCCTTCTATTTCATTTGACCATTTTTTTCTACTTTTTAGAAAATAACTATGCACTGTTTTATAGGTATACTCTTTTAAAAACTCATAGTTTTCCCAAACTGACATATTTATAAAAATCAATTTATCTTCATATGGAGTTTCTAAATCCGTAGCACTTTCTCCACCTTCATCTTTTAGTCTCCAAATGAACCCCTCACTTTCTTCTGCTAATAAATTAACTGGTGCAAGAAAATCTCTAAATTCTTTTACAATAGGTGAATTCAATTCGTCTTTTAATTTAATGATATTGTACTGTGCAAGATGTTTAGTATTCATTTTTTAATTTTATTATTAGGAGTTGTTTTTCATTTAATTATTAGTAATAGTATTACTTCCAATTCATTGTTTTTTATAGATATATTCTTTTCTAAATGAATTCATTAAATTACATGTAGCGTATTTATGTTTATTTTTCTATGAGAAAATAGAAAAATCATTTTCTCGTAAGTTCAAAATAACAAATTACCTTGAGTCCCTACTCACAATTAATTCTTAAAATTATAGTTGATAATTTCTCTTTAGATCACATTCGAATTGAACAGTTGTACGTCCAAATTATAAAAAATAGTTGCAAAGGAATTCTAAACCATAAATATGAAAGACCATTTCCATCAAATGTTCCTTTTTGATAGTTTATATGATGGACAGAAGCATAAATATTAGCGGGTAGCATTAACAAAAGAAAAATGATTAACACAAATCCTGATATATATTTAAATCTAGGGATTAGAAGTCCTATCGCAAGTAAAACTTCAAACACCCCAGTTAAGTGAACAAAAGATTGTTTAAAAGGAATAAATTTAGGAATCATCATTGACATTCCTTTGGTAAACACAAAATGTCCAATAGCCGTAAATACGAGCATTGTTGACATGGCAATTCTAGCCGACATTTCAACGTTAAATTCTTTTTTTAAAGTTTTTATTGCAAAGATTGAAATAGCAAAGCTTAATAATAATATAATTAGTGGTTTCATATTTTTTGAATTATTAAAAAGCAAAGGTCAGAAAGCATTAAAGTAAAAACAATGAATCCAAGTTAAGTAATTCGTCTCCTTATTCGGCTTAATGCTTGTGGAGTTACACCAATATATGATGCAATATATTTTAATGGAATTTGTTGTATCAATTTCGGCCTATCAGAAAATAAATCTAAATATCTTTCTTCTGCTGTTTTACTTAACAAGGAAAGTTCTCTCTTAGATTTTATTAAAAACATTTTTTCTGCCATCTTACGTCCAATACTATTTCCACTACTCGTATTTGCATAGACTTCTTCTAAGCCTTGACGTGAAATTTTCCATAAAACAGTATCTGTCAATGTTTCTATTTGGTATTCAGAAGGCATTTGCGTTAACCATGAATCATAACCTGTAACAAATTCATTTTCGAATACAAAACCAAAAGTTAAATCAACTTCTTCACCTGGAATATAAAATCTAACTATTCCTTTAGCTATAAAGGATAGATGATTCTCAATCTCTCCAAATTTCAATAGTGTGGAATGTTTTTTAAGTCTTACTTCTTGTAATTTAGAAGAAAAAAACTGCCAATCAGAATCACTCATTGGAGAGATATTTTCAATAAACTTTCTGATTTCGTTCATCTATTTATGGATTTTAGTTTTATTTGATAGCCTTAAATAACTATTATAAACGAATTAAATTTACAAATTTTCGGCTAAGTGTTAGCTCTTACAATTCCATTGAGTTTAGTAATAATTGAGTTCACACGGAATTAGGATTATCTATTATTATACTACATTATTATTGAATTCTATTTACTTGACAGTTATAACATCCAGGGTTAGCATTATGAACTTGGATATAGCTTGCCTTATCATTACTAAAAATGCTTTCAATTTCTTCTTTTATTTCTTTACCTTCTAGTATTTTCGCGTCTATCATCATACCTGTTTCATCATAAACTCTTAAAGATTGTAACCTTTTAAATAGCATATCTGGAACTTCATCAACATCTAAGTTTGCCTTTTTCACATTTTTTCTCACAAAAATAGGTCCACTAGACTCATATGGCGATGTTGTTTTATGATGCTTAAATGACAATAAAATAACTTCTTCTCCAACTTCTGCATCTTCAAGACTAACTCTACAAGGGTAGCCAGGTTTTTCATCTACAATCATTCTAATCATTTTTTTTGAAGCTAATTCTTCTTCGTTTAAGTTGAATAAATGATTAAAATCATTTTCTATTGCTGATATTTTGAAGTTTGTTTTCATAATTATTTAATATTTTCGATTTATAGTTATTTAGCATTGATCCTATTTTCATGCAAAATATTCTTAATTAGAAAGATCTTAACAATCTAATTCTTGCTATCTTTATAACTTTATTGATTCATAGCTATTTATAGCAATTTTTCTTTCTGTACTCCACCTGTAATCTCCCATATTTCCATCACTTTTAATCACCCTATGACAAGGAATCAAATAAGCAATTGGATTTTTTCCAATAGCAGTACCAACAGCTCTCACAGCTTTAGGATTATCTATCATTTTTGCTATATCTTGATATGCCAATAAATTTGAAGAAGGTATTTGCAATAAAGCTTTCCACACTTGAATCTGGAATGATGTTCCTACTAAATCTAAACTAATTGATGTTAAAGGTATTTTCCAATTTTTAAAATACTCTTGAACTATTTTTCCATTGGTAGCTAATTCATTTATAAAAATTGCTTGATCATATTCTTTCTTAATCCTTTCAAAATGTGATTTATCAAACGACAGTGAAGAGATTCCTTTTTGGGTCTCTACAATTATTGCATTTCCAAAAGGTGTTTCGATTTCGCCGATATGAAATTTTAAATTTCGTCCTCTTTTTTGAAACTCTCCAGGTGTACAACCTTCTATTTTAATAAATAAATCATGCAACCTGCTATTACCTGATAATCCAATAGTATAGGATGTTTCTAGTGTAGATTTTCCTTTTCGTAGAGACTCTTTAGCTTTTTCTAATGTTATGAATTGTAAATAATCTTTAGGACTAATTCCAACCCATTTTTTAAACACACGTTGAAAATGAAACTTACTTAAATTAAATTGATTCGCAATCTCGTCTAGCGAAGGTTGTTCTTTATGATGATTTTTAATAAAGGAAATTGCTTTTGCAATAATGTCGTAATGATATGTGTTTTTCATATTGCTAAAATCACTTTATCTTGATAAAGATTCAATACGATTGTTGCTATTATTCTATATAAAATGAAAAATAATACCTTTTATCAGAGAATAGAAATAATAAAAACACATTTTCAGCTTGAAGAAAAACAAATCTATATTAACGTTAAGTTCTGAATTCGTTATTCTTTATCGCATTACTTATATTTAATGCTAAAAAATAAAGCCCTACTAAATTTGAAAAATGACGTAAAATACTTTCAACAAACTGACAGCAAAAAGTTAATCCATAAAAACTCAACTTAGATTCTAATGACATGCTGATTAATTTGATCTTAAGTAGATAGTTTTATCGTAAAATAATTATCTTGCGTTTGTAAAAGAAATTAAATTGCAGCTCACAGAATTCTTTAATTTATTTTTAATTGCTAGTGCATTGCACGGTTTTGCATTTAGCATTTTTTTAGTCACTAAATACCGAAAAAGTAAAAGCATTCTATTCTTAAATCTTATGATTTTAGCTATTGCTTTAAATAATTTACAATCATGGTTATTGACTAAGAATTTTTTCCTATTACAGTATATACAAGTTCCTTGGCATTTTCTTATTACTCCAGCTTTTTATATTTTCTTATTGCATTATTTAAATATCAGAGAAAAATTCTTCGATATTCTAAAGGTGATTATTCCTTTTTTTCTGATTAGTATTATTATCCAAGTAGTCTATTTATCTTTTAGTAAAGATTTTAATGGCTACTCTGAATATGCATTAGTATATGAACAATACACTGCTATTGAAGAACTTATTAGCTTTATTGTTTCTTTGATTTTATTTTTCTACTCCTATTATATATTGAAATATAAAACCCATCTTTTTAAAGACATTTTGAGTTACGATAATTTAAAATGGTTAAGTACATTTATAGTTTTAGGTGGTATTTGTCATGTATTATGGGCTACAGCAGTAATGGTAAAGTTTTATTTAAACTTTGAAAACTTTATCCATTTCTACTATCCTCTGAGAGTAATGACAACCATTTTAATTTATTGGTTGGGGTATGAACTAGTAAGTATCGCTAGACAGATAAAAGAGCGTAAATCGATTCGAGAAAGAGGGATTAAGAAAGCGTCAAAACCTCATCAGGAAAATGCTAAAAAGTTTATTGAAATAGAAAATTATATTATTGAACATAGGCGTTTTTTAGATAATACTTTAAGTTTAGAAACCTTATCTAATGAATTACAAATGAGTACTAGCTCAGTATCTAAACTTATAAATGAGCAAACTTCTCAAAATTTTAATTATTTATTGAACTCCTTTCGAGTAGAGTTCTCCAAAAAACTATTGTTAGATACCACGTACGGAAACTACACTATTACTTCTATAGCTCTAGAATCTGGCTTCAATTCAAAATCTACATTCTACAGTGCTTTTAAAAAACATGCTAATAGTACTCCTACTGAATTCAGGAAAAAACAAAATAACTAGAAGCAAGAAGTAAAATTAAAAAACTATACAACATTTTAACCTATTCATTTTTCCGATATAAAACAGAAGGTAAAAATGTAGATTGAGCTTGTCGAAATCGAAGTTGGTAAGATATATATTGATCAGTATTATTCACAATATATTTCTAATTCATTACCAACTACCGCTTCCTAGAAAGTCCTAAAACATCTATCAGTGTCCTATTTTCAGCATTTCGGACGAATCTGGACAGCAAAAGAATAATAAATAGTAAGTTTACATCGAAATTAAATTTCTAACCAAATACATCTTTTTACAGTAAAGGGTAAAGGGGGAAATTGCTGAAGGGAGGATAATTTGAAAAACTATGAAGCGCTTAAAGAACTTATTTTAAGCGCTTTTTTTATGCAAACTAACTTTCTCTAAAAAACTTTTCTCATACAATTCATCCAAACTTTTCCAATTTTCAGCATTCTGGAGAATTCTAGACTATTGAAAAATCTACCAAGTTTACTTTTACCATAAATATTTTAATATATCTACTTATGAAAAAAGTTACCCTATTATGTTTTCTACTCGTATTTATGAGTTGTTCCCTATCAGACAAAGATTCGGGAATAGCATATTACCATCATGAACAAAGTGATATCAATAGAATTTTAAATTATAGTAAAAATCACACACTGGCTTTTAAAAATCAAAATGATGAAATATTAAACTTCCCTATTGATAAAATTTCAGATGAATACAAAACTAGGTATGCAACAGGTTTTGGTTTCTTTTCTCCAGCTGCTTCATATCATTATTTTTATGATAATAAAGACATTAACTTCTATTCTACGGATACGGATCCGTATCAATTTAATCTGAAATACAATTTTTACAGGTGGCCTGATGATTATGAAACAGCTAAAGAGAATATCTACACAAAACAAACTTCTTCTTTCTACGCCTATTTAGATTTCTCCTTATTCAATGGTGATAGTTATGGAAGGGTAAAAATCGATTACAACAAACCTAAATCAACATTAACTATTGGCAATAAAACTTATACTAATGTTTTCATTTTTAAAGCTAAAAAAACTACTAATACTAGAAATGTTACAACACTGTATTATGATGAATTTGAAGGTGTCATAGGATTTGATGACCTGAAGAATCTTGAATGGAGACTAATATCTAATTATAATTAATTATGAACACACCTATTTTACTTATCTTTTTCAGATTACTATTAGCGCCTATCATATTAAGTTTAGCGTATTTTTTTGGAGAAAGTACTAAATCAATAATTATAATACTCATGTATTTAGGTCTACTTTCAGACATCTTAGATGGTATTATAGCACGAAAACAGAACATATCGTCAGAAAAATTAAGACGCATGGATAGTCAAACAGATATGATATTTTGGTTTTCTCTTGGTATTTCTACATGGATTTTAAATCCTACATTAATATCAAATCATTACATAGCTATTTGGAGCATATTAATCATGGAACTGTCTTGTTACATCATAAGCATCCTTAAGTTCAAAAAAGAAACCTGTACGCATGCTTTTCTATCAAAACTTTGGGGAATTACCTTATTAATAGCTTTTACTTCATTAATAGGCTATAATCATGCAGGTTTACCTTTTACTTTAGCAATTGTAATGGGACTTGTTTCACATATAGATGTTATTCTTATCATACTCATTTTACCCAAATGGACTCATGACGTTCCTAGCGCATATCACGCATACCTGATACGAAAAGGGATCCACTTTAAACGAAACGAATATTTAAATGGATAAAATCTATTAGTATAAAAAATTAGGCTACTTTTAAGGCATTGTATACTCAGTGTTTTTATTATTAATCTTGAATACTAAAAAACTTCATGTGCTTTTTCTCTGTGGTTGGTATCCTTCTAAAGTATTACCTACTAATGGAGATTTTATTCAGCGTCATGCCGAAGCTGTAAATCAATTACATAAAGTAACAGTTATTCATATTATTAGTGATAAAAACTGTACTTCAAAGACACTATTTTCTTTACAAGAAATTAATGGAGTTGATACACATATTGCTTACATAAAACCCTCGACAAATCCTTTAACAAAAGGACTCCGATTTTATAAAGCATTTAAACATCTTTTAAAAAATACGCCTAGTTTTGATATCGTTCATTTACATCAGCTCTTTCCTTTTGGAGTTTTTGCTTTGTACTTAAAATGGTTTCAAAAGAAAAAGTTCATCATCTCAGAACATTGGACAGGGTATTTTCAACCTCAAGTACAAAAGCTTTCAAAACTACAAGTTTGGTTTTCTAAATTAATCTGTAAAAAAGCTGATCGAATTTGCCCTGTATCAATAGAGTTACAAAACTCAATGCAAAAAATAGGTTTTAATGGACAATATACCATAGTACCTAATGTAGTCGACACACAACTGTTTAAACCTGTAACTATTAAATCTAAGCAATTTACAATTCTCCATATTTCTAATATGGTAGATGAACATAAAAATGTTTCTGGTATTATTAATGTTATAGCACAACTTTTAGAGCATACTACTGATTTTACATTGGTTCTTATTGGAGATCATTCAAAAAAATATAAAACGCTAGCAGATGAATTGGGTGTATCAAAGTATATTAATTTTATTGATCATATACCTCATGAAGATATTGTATCTCACATTCAAAAATCTGATGTGTATATTTCTTTTAGTAATTATGAAACTTGGGGAATTGTTATGATAGAAGCTTTAGCTTGTGGTGTTCCCGTGATTTCTACAGATACTGGGATTATTAATGAATTACAACTAACAGATTTCTGTGAGATTATTCCTAAAAAAGATGAGAAGGCACTTCTTACTAAGCTCTTAACAATTCAAAAATCTAATTTTGATTCGATTGAAATGCACAACTTTGTTAAACATAATTTTTCTAAAGAGGTAATTGCAGAAAAATTCTCCGAGATATATGATAAAACAATAATTTTGAGCAAAACAAAATCTTGAGTCGAATCAAAAAATTCATACAAAGTTTTTTAAGCAGATCTGGAAGTTATGTATTTGCTGCTTCTATACTTTCTAAAGTTTTATCTTTTGTAACTTCTTGGATTGCATTACAATTCATCGAAAATAAAATTTTAGGAGAAGTTTTATTTTCTTGGAACATTGTAGTCTTTTTATTGCCTTTTATTGGTTTTGGATTGCATCAAAGCTTAATTAGATATGGAGCATTAGCCTTAGAAAGCGATAAAAAGATTATACTTCGTTATGTATTAAAACACGGTACCATTTGCTCTTTTATATTGACTATAGTAGTAATGGGATTTGCTATTTTTTATCCTTTCAAATTTGAAAAAACACATCTCTATCTTTTTGTTTTTTCCCAAAGTTTTGTACCTTTCTTTTGGTTTGAAACTATTAAAATTCAATTACGATTAGAACACAACAATAAGATGTTCTCTTGGGTAGATATTATTTATAACGTTCTTCTCTGCATATTGGTTCTGATACTAAGTTATTTGTATCAACAAAATGGTTATGTAATCGCTATTGTACTTTCCCCTATACTAGTTACCTTATTTTTTAATAAACATCTTAAAACAGGTCAAAAATCAATTAAAAAACTATCTGTTTTTAATTTGGAGTTTTGGAAATATGGTTTTTTTGGAGGATTAACTGGTGTAACTACTACATTACTCTTCGTTATAGATTTACTTTTGATTGGAAATATACTCGATAATCCAGAATACATAACAGCTTATAAATATGTATCAATTATCCCTTTGAGTTTATTATTTCTTCCAAGGGTATTTATGACTACTGATTTTGTGAGTTATACTGAAAAAATTAGAGATCGAAATTATATTATAAACTATATAAAGAGTTATATCACTACGTTTCTAATCATTAGTTTACTGGTTATACTTTTTCTATTTACTTTTTCTCATGAATTATTGAGTTTATTCGACCCTAGTTTTGTTGAATATTCAAATGCATTTCAAATTTTAGCTGTTGGTATTTCTGGAATCCTGATTCTAAGAGGTGTTTTTGGTAATTTATTGTGTTCTATTGGAAAAATTAAGATCAACTATTATATCACACTAGTCGCATTAGTAATTAACTTTATCACCAATTATCAGCTAATTCCTTCTTATGGTATTACTGGCGCTGCTATTACTTCTGCCTCTATGATGTGGTTTACTGGAATAGCAACTTGTATTTGTTTTTTTATATACTATAAAAATGAAAAAAATATTTAGACTTCTTAAAGCTATACAGCTTCTTACAAGAAAACCTAATTTACTCAATTTAATTATTGATAGTCAATATCGTTGGGATACTTATATTCAGAAAAAATATACTCCAATAAAACAACTTCCTACAATTCAATTTACTGATATTGTTTCCGAAGATAAAATTAGCTTAAATACATGGAGTTTTTTAGGAGGAGGATCCATGCCTACAGATATTTTACTATTGAAACAATTGGCTTCTAAAATTCCTGCTTGTTCCTATTTTGAAATTGGTACATGGAGAGGAGAAAGTGTAGTTAATGTATCTGAAATAGCAAAAGAGTGCTACACTTTAAATCTTTCTGAAGAAGAAATTAAAGCTTTAGGGTTATCAAATACATATGCAGAATTACATGGTTATTTCTCTAAAAAGAAAAACAATATCACACATCTTTATGGAAATTCGATATCATTTAATTTCAAAAAAATAGATAAAAAATTTGATTTAATTTTTATTGATGGAAATCATACCTATGAGTATGTAAAAAAAGATACTCAAAATGTTTTTAAGCACCTTACACATGAAAATTCAATTATAGTGTGGCATGATTATGCTTATGACCCTGAACATATCAGAAGTGAAGTTTTTGCAGGTATTTTAGATGGAGTTCCTAAGAGTTTTCATCAGAATTTACATCATGTTTCTAACACAAAATGTGCAATTTTTTATCCAAAAAAAATAAATTCAACTCTTGAAAAATTTCCAAGTACACCCATTAAAAATTTTGAGTTTCAGGTTACAATTACTTCTTTAAAAAACGAATCAATTTAGGCAGTGTATTGTAATGCAACTGAATATATTCAGAATCTACAGCTCCAAAGCTTTTGAAAAACTGTGCAATACTCCTTATTATAGAACCACCAAAATTGAATTGTTTATAGTTTTTTATGTATTTAAAAATGGCTCTATCAATTAAGAATGTATTAGCCCCATTTTTACGGTTTTTAAAGTTTGTAGAAGATACTAAGATCATTACTTCCTCATTATGCTTCAAGAAAAAACCAGAAGCCACAGGCTTATTTTCTTTGTCATAAATAGATAATACCTCACCTTTGTTTCTTGTAATGCATTTATACATTAGTTTTTCTAATATTATATAATCTTTTTCTTTAATCTTCTTTGTTCTTCTACCTACGTTTCCTTTAAACAAATTAATTAATGTTTCAGGATCATCCCCCCACCTTTCTAACAAATCATTCTTAATACTTTTCCTAATATCTTTCTTTCTATCCTTTCTGTAATTTGCTAAAACAACCTCATAGTTACCACTTAACTGTAATGATTGCATTTTCATATACTTAAAATAGGTATGAAACATACTAAATCCATTTTTAAAATGCATTCTGAGGTTTACATATTTAAATTCAGAAAATAATTCAATTAAGAATTCATTCTCATCTTCAATTTCTTTAGAATAAATTCCAAGTTGTAATACCCAAAAGGGTTGATACGTATATTTGATGAATAGCTTCTTTCTCCAAGGGATAGGCATTACTGCCTCATAATCATTTAACACAAAAACACTCCATTTATCAGCAGCTGTATCCAAATACCAAGAATATCCAAAAATATTTGATTGAATTGCTTGTGAAATACAATCGTTGTATTTTTCAGTGTCTAAATTTGCTCTTGAAACAAGTTGTATCATTTATTTAGTAACAATCTTAAGCATAGATTCATAAACTCTTTCCCATCCTTTCCAACGTGAATATCCACTTAAACTTTCATTATGAAATAATGTAATAAAAGTACCATTCACTTTTTTCACTTCATTATATAAATCGTTTATTTTCCCTAAAGATTGTTTTGGTGTTAATTTCATGTAATCATTTAGCGTAGTATCCATTAAAGCAAAAGGGAAGATTTTTAGTGGAGTTTGAATTTCAAAATCTAAATCATAAAAATAAAAAGGTGTACATGTGCTAGCTCTAAACCCTACATGACTTGCATATCCCATAGAATGGTCTTCATGAATTTCTAAATCAATTAGTTTTTGAAGTGTTTCGGGCAACGAAAACCTAAGATAATGTTGTCTAGATCTAAAAATAGGCATATTAGTAATACCTTCTAAACGTTCTTTTTCACTCTTTAATTTCTCCACATCCTGCATGGTATAATAAGAAGGATGTAGCCCTACCCGAGCGTAATCTACCATATCTTTTATGAGTAATCTGAACTTCGTTTTAAATGCTGAAACATTAGTATCAAAAGAAGTATAATCACTAATTAAGAAGAAGAAAATAGTTTTTATATCATATTTATTTTTAAGCTTAACAATATTTTCAAAAGTATCAAAAGGATCTTTTTTAAGATTAAAACGAACAGCTATTCTATCAAAAACCTTCATGAAATGAAGATTATATATATCTTTAAATAATCCTCCAAATGCTCTGATAACACTTTTATGTTTATATGCATATGCATTATCGACATCAATTGTAGAAATAAATCTATAATCCTGACTTCCATGCTCTAAATCAGGAAACTTTTCTTTTAAACTATCTAATAATTTATAAGCCCATATATCAACCACTGGTTTTTCTAAAAAACCATTTTGAAATGCTAAACTTTGATTTGCTGGAAAACGTTCATGTACATCTTTTATATGCGGTAGATATTCTTCATATCGAGTAATCAGAAAAAAACTAGCTGAAAAAATATCGAATGGAATTGTAGATTTTACTCCTTGGTAGAAAAAGCAAGGTATACCATCCCAATTAGAAACTTCTATATCAATATCACTAATACCTTGTTCAAACAATAAATTAGTGCTTTTCACAAAAAACTCTTTCCCTAATGGAATTGTAGTGTAAGACATTTTAGGCCCATTATGCGCCACAAATTTTTCCACTTTAGATGTGAAATCTACTTCCACAGAAAGTATACGAGTAAATATATGCTTAAAAGTATAACGTACTCTAGGAGTTATTTTATGTGTATAAACTAATATCATTTAAAAGTGTCAGTTCATTAATCTTTTTTAATCTGAAATGATTATAAAATTCCTTCATCTGCAAAGCTAAAATAATTTTTCTCAGTAATAATAACATGATCAAGAACTCTTATATCCAAAGCATGTCCTGCATTTTTTATTTTCTCCGTTAACATTTTATCAGCTCCACTAGGAGATAATTTTCCTGAAGGATGATTGTGTGTTAATATTACTCCTACCGCAGATAGCTCTAATGCTCTTTTATAAATCAACCGTACATCTACTAATGTACTATTTAAACCTCCTTTACTGATTTGTTGTTTTGCTAAAACTGCATTTGAATTATTCAAATATACTACCCAAAATTCTTCATGAGATAAGTCTCCTAAAATGTACTGCATTAATTCAAAAACATGTTTAGATGAAGATATTTTTTGTATACTTTTTTTATGTTCATGTTGCCTACGCTTTCCTAATTCCAAGGCAGTGGTTATGGTAATCGCTTTGGCTTCTCCAATCCCCTTAAAATTCATCAACTCTTGTACTGATAATTTAGAAAGCTTATTTAGATCGTTATCTACAGATAATAAAATACGTTTTGAAAGTTCAACAGCGCTTTCTTGTCTATTTCCAGAACCTATTAAAATTGCTATTAATTCAGCATCTGATAATGCATTAATTCCTTTTAGGAGTAGCTTTTCTCTTGGTCTGTCATCAACAGCCCAAGATTTAATACTTAACTTTTTCATTACTTTTTTTGACAAATATATTAAACTGTTTGCAGTTTATTGAAAAATTATTAGTTGCAATGGTAGGAGTTTATTAATTTCCAATGTTTTATTTACCTATAGCATAGTAAACTATCTTAAAAAAGACAATCAATAAATCCCATGAGAAAGATCTGTTTAATAATTCTATTACTCTTTTTTGGAATTTCCTCAATTTTATCCGCTCAAGTACGAGTTAATAACACTGCTGACCCTGAAGCTTCATTTGATCCAGCACAGTTAATAACAGATGTATTGGTCACTGGTAATTGTACTACTGTATCTAATGTTACTTCATCTGTAAGAGATGCTACCGATTTAGGCCAAAGAAGTTATGGTTTTTTCAAAAAACAAACTGGCAGTAACTTTCCTTTTGATGAAGGTATTGTCCTTACATCAGGAACAGTAGGAAATATTGGAATATCTGGGGCAGATCTGGATAGTCCATCTACTGGTAGAACGGATACTGATTTGAGTACTGCTATAGGTGAATCTCCTACTAATATTATAGATGCAAGTGCTATCGAATTTGATTTTGTCCCAAAAGGAAATAGAATTAGTTTTAGATATCTGATGGCTTCTAACGAATATCATGTTAATTTCCCTTGTAATTTTGCTGATGGTTTTGCCTTTCTATTGAGAAAAACAACTGAAACTGATTATACAAACATTGCTCTACTACCTGGCACTACTACTCCTGTAAGTATTACTAATGTGCATAATACAATAACAGGGGTTGATGGTTGCCCTGCTCAAAATGCTATTTTTTTTCATGGAAGCGATTTTGGAGAAACTGGATTTAGAGGTAGAACAGTTGTATTAACGGCAGAAGCTACTGTTGAACCTAATGTAGCTTATCATATAAAACTAGTGGTAGCTGACTTTAGTGATGAAAGATTGGATACGGCTATCTTTTTAGAAAAAGGGAGTTTTAATTTAGGTTTAGATTTAGGTGAAGATCAAATTTTAGCGGATGGTAATTCTGTTTGCGATAACGAAAAGTTATTGACTTCGAATGTAGATGCGACTACTTATAAATGGTTTAAAGATGGAAGTGAAATTTTAGGAGAAACTAACAAATCTTATTTGGCTAATTTAGGTAACGGAACCTATACATGTGAAGTGGATTTAGGAGGGGGATGTACAGATAAGGACTCAATTGTTCTTGAGTTTTCGGAACCACCTTTAAATAATACAAGTATACCAGATATTTCATCTTGCAATACAAATATTATAGATTTAACTTCTAGATTTAATGATGTTTTAAATGGTCAAAATCCCACGATATTTGAAGTAGCTTTTTATTCAGATGCTGGATACACAACACTCATTTCCAATCCTAACAATTACACTTTACCAAGCGATAATGAAACTATTTATGTGAGAAAAACGAATAAAATTGCTACACATTGTTTTGTTGATTCTTCTTTTAAAGTTATGGTTACTACCACTCCTACTGCTTCTCAGCCTGCTGATTATGAAGTTTGCGATGATAATGTTAGTGGAACTGATACTGATGATTTTTTTAATAACTTTATATTGTCAACTAAAGACAATGTGATTTTAGGTAGTTTATCTCCTACTCAGTACAGTGTTACTTATCATACGACTATGAGCGGTGCTCAAACTAACGCCACTACAGATCTAATTGATAAAACCATTCCTTATAGAAATACAAACCCTAAAGAACAAACTATTTATGTACGAGTAGAAAATATAGCCAACACCAATTGTTTTATAGCCTCAGATCCTACTACAAGTTTTAAACCTTTCAAACTTGTAGTACACCCATTACCTATTATTGTTAACAATCCTGCTCAAATAAAACAATGTGACACCAATTTTGACTTAACTTCTACTGTAAACTTAACTCAAGCCCAAATTAGTATTTCTAATAATCATACTAATGAGACTTTTAAATACTATCGCTCAGAAACTGATGCAAATAATGATACTTCTGAAATTACAGACCCTGTAAACGTCACAGCTACTAATGGTGATTCTTTCTGGGTTAGAACTATATCTAACAAAGGTTGTTACCGAGTTTCTAAACTAGATGTAATCATCTCTTTTTTCTCTGATATCGCATACAATAAAGAATTTACAGCTTGTGATGATTTTTTAGACCCCGATGGAAACGATACAAAAAATAACGATGATACTGACGGCATTTCTAATTTTGACCTTTCAAACGCTATTGATGAAATAAAAGCTCCTTTTACTCCTGCAGTTAGAAATAACCTAGATATTTTATTCTTTGAATCTGAAACTGATAGAGATGCTGTAACGAATCAAATTAAAAATCCATCTAGTTATAGAAATACGAAGCTGCCAGCCATCACCCCTCAAACTATTTTTATAAAAATTATCAATAAGATAAATAACGATTGTACTGGTCTTGGAAAACTCTTTATCAAAGTAAATCCATTACCTAAATTTACTGTTACCTCTCCTCAAATTTTATGTTTAAATGCACCATCTCCTATTAGCGCTGAAATGCCTAGTGAAGATTACAACTATGAATGGACAAGAAATGGTAATCCAACTGTTATTGGGAATACTCAAGAACTAGATATTCTTCAAGGTGGCACGTATCAAGTTAAAGCTATAGATAAAATAACTAATTGCGAAAAGACAAAAACCATTATTGTTGATGAATCAATTATAGCCAGTATTACTTTAGATGATATTACAATTAATGACGATACTACTAACAATACTATAACTATTAACGAAAGTTCTAGTTTTAATATTAAAAATTATGAGTTCGCTCTTGAAGACCAAAAGGGTAAAATGATTAGAGACTTTCAAAAAGAACCTTTTTTTGAAAACCTATCAGGAGGCATTTACACAATTTTAATTCGTGAAATAAATGGTTGTGGAACTTCTAGAGTTAAAGTATCTGTGCTTGAATTCCCTAATTTCTTTACTCCAAATAACGATGGAGAAAATGATACTTGGATTGTTAAAGGTGGTACTTTAGATTTCTATCCTAAAAGTAATATTACTATTTTTGACAGATTTGGAAAAATAATTACTTCATTTAAAGTTAATGATGAAGGTTGGGACGGGTTATATAAAGGTAAAATGCTAACTCCTAGTGATTATTGGTTCAGCGTTGAATTGACTGATACTAGAGGAAACGTAGTAAACCGCAGAGGACATTTCTCTCTTTTAAGGGAATAATATGAAATATGTTGATTATATAAATATACATCAGATGTTTAATTTGCTAAAAAAAGAAACAATTTTTTTATACCTTTTTTGTTGCATTGCTTATGCACAAGAAACACTACCTATTTATCAAGACTATTTATCTGATAATGTCTATTTATTACATCCTGCAGCAGCTGGTGTAGGAAACTGTGGAAAAATAAGACTGACAGCTAGAACACAGTGGTTGGGTACTGATAATGCTCCTGAATTACAAACATTAAGTTTTCATTCTAGATTCAATGAGTATTCTAACGCTGCTTATGGAATCATATTATTTAATGATAAAAATGGGTTTCATTCTCAAAAAGCAATTCAAGGAACTTATGCTTATCATATTAAGCTAAGTAATGGGTCTACATTTAAGCAATTGTCTTTTGGACTTTCTTTATCTATTGTACTTAATGATGTTGACCAAAGAACTTTTTCAGGAGATCCCCAAGTACAACAAATTATTGAAAGTGACCTCTATACGAATGCTGATTTTAGTGTCGGATATCATCATAAAGGTTTATCTAGTTATCTAACTGTAAAAAATATATTTTTATCTGCACAGAATAACCTAAGGCCCGAATTTGAAACATTAGATTTGAGAAATTATATTATAGGTGCCGGATACTTTTTTGGTAATAAAGAAAAACTTCAGTTTGAACCTTCGTTTATGTTTCAACTCAAAGAAAGAACCTTCGAAAAAGTTTTAGATCTGAACATGAAAGTATATAAGAACTTTAAAAAATCGCAGATTTGGTTAGCAGCTTCGTATAGATCTTCTTTTGGAGGAAGTGCATTTGGTGATGCTCAATACATCTCTCCAATAGCAGGAATAAACTTTAATAGATTTATGTTCTCTTATACCTACACAAAACAGTCTGGTGAGATTTTATTCTCTGATACTGGTTTTCATCAAATTACATTAGGCTTAGATCTTTTATGTAAACGAAGTGGATTAGAAGCTTGCCCTAATATTTCAGGAAGACTGTTTTAAATCACAGCAAACATCGTTTCAAAATAAATCTAGTTACCTATAATAAAAGGTAATAAGTAACACATAAATATTATAAATAAAAGTTCTAACTTTTATAATCTACTGAAAACAAATATATTTGTTTTATAACGACATATAAATTTTTGGGGTTCAATACACATACTAGCTACTTAAAATAAATAATTTTATTTCCTAAACCTCCAAAACTGTGTATGTAAAAAAAAGATTTTTTAGTATTGGTCTTTTATTTTTCCTTTTATTTAACTTAAGTACTAATTCACAATCTAGAGCAGTAATTTCTGGAGTTATTTCTGATGAATTTGGAGGTATTTTACCAGGTGCTAAAGTTAGTATTGAAGGGACAGATAATGTAACTACTTCTGATACCAATGGTAATTATAAATTAGAAGTGGAAGCAGGTATTTATATTATAAACGTAAGTTTTATAATGTATAATAGTGCCTCAAAATCAATTCAAGTTGATCTAGAAAATAATATTATTCTGGACTTTACACTCTCTGCTGGTTTTTCAATAGACGAACCTATATCTCTAGGATCGAGAGCTCAACCTAGATCATTATTAGAAACTACCGTTCCCGTAGATATCATTTCTCCTGAACAAATCACAAAATCACCTCAATTAGAATTGAGTCAAGTTTTACATTTTCTAATTCCATCCTTTCACTCTACCCATCAAACAATTTCTGACGGTACTGACCATATAGATCCTACTAGTTTAAGAGGGTTAGGTCCTGATCAAGTATTAGTACTTGTAAATGGAAAACGAAGGCATTCAAGTTCTTTACTAAATGTAAATGGCACCGCTGGTAGAGGAAGTGTAGGTACAGACTTTAATGCGATCCCAATTACTGCTATAGATCGCATAGAAATTTTAAGAGATGGTGCTACCTCCCAATATGGTTCTGATGCTATAGCTGGTGTAATTAATATTATACTGAAAAAACAAACTGATGTTATCGATTTAAATACACAATTTGGCACCAATACTGAAGGAGATGGTAAAACAAGTTATTTTGGAATCAATTTTGGTACACAAATAGGTAAAGAGGGATTTTTAAATTTAACTGGAGAATTTAGACAAAGAACTCCAACTAATAGAGCAGGTAATTACACAGGTAGTGTGTATAGTAATGACCCTAACCTAGATGCTCAGCTTATAAATCAAAACCAATTCTTTTCCAAAACAGGTTATAAAAATCAACAAGTAATGGAAATAGGTAATTCTGCCACACAAAACTTGAGCTTTTTCTTTAACGGAGAATTCTTTATTTCAACAGATACTCGTTTGTATTTCCATGGCGGACGTAATTATAGAGAAGGGATTTCAAAAGGATTTTATCGATTTCCTAAAGATCAAGACAGAGTTGTTTTAGAATTAAATCCTAATGGTTTTTCACCACAAATTGTAACTGATATTATGGATGATGCTATAGTAGCTGGGATAAAGAGTATAAAAAATGATTGGAATATTGATTTTAGTCAATCTATCGGTATTAATACTTTGGGATTTAATGTAGAAAATTCAAATAATGCTTCATTAGGAATCTCTTCCCCCAGAGGATTTAATTCTGGAGGGTTTAAATACCAACAAAGCACAACTAATTTGGATCTATCCCGAAAGTTTGATCAGTTTGGAGACTTGAATATTGCCTTAGGAGGAGAACTTAGGTTAGAAAACTATCAAATTAAAGCTGGAGAAGAGGCTTCATATATAAACGGTGATAGTACTTTTATAGATAGTAATGGCGATGTACAACCAAGAATAACAGGGGCTCAATTATTTCCGGGTATACGTCCTGAGAATGAGTTAAGTCGTTTTCGCACTAATGGATCTGGTTATTTTGATTTAGAAATCAATCCGAGTAAAAAATTACTTTTAGAAGGTGCTCTACGATACGAATTTTATAATGATTTTGGCTCCGAAACCATATGGAAATTAGCTTCTCGATATCGTATTTCTGAAAATCTGAGTCTTAGAGGAAGTTATTCTACGGGCTTTAGAGCTCCTTCTTTACATCAGGTGTACTTTCAAAATGTTAGTAATCAATTTATAGATGGAGACTTTAAACAAGTTGGTACTTTCAACAGTGAAAGTGCTGTTGTTAATGATGCTTTTAACTTAGATGATTTAAAACCCGAACTTTCTGATCATATTAGTTTAGGTATAAGTGGTAAAGTCAATAATACATTTACATTTTCTTTTGATTTTTATCAAATTAATATTGAAGATAGAATTGTTTTATCTGCAAGATTAGAGGACGGTTTTGAAACTATTTTAACTCCTTTTAATGTGAGTTCAGCTCAATTTTTAACGAATGCTATAGACTCTAGAACTAGAGGTTTTGATGCTGTTATTAATTATAAAAATAAAATTGGTTCTGGAGAACTTTACGGTTCTATAGCAGCGAATGTAAACAGTGCCAAGGTAAACAACATACATATTAATAGCTCACTTTCTAGCAATTTAGGAAGTACAGCAATTTTTAATCGTGAAGAAGTAAGTAGAATAGAATCTGCACAACCAAACTTCAAAATTAACACATTGGTTGCTTACGAAATAAACAAAATTGAATTTCGGTTACATAACACTTATTTTGGAGAAGTTTCCTATTTACATCCTAATGATGGTAATAGTAATAACTGGGTTTTAAATGAATTTACTGGAAATATAGAATCTAGAGACCAAACATTTTCTCCAAAAATTTTAACAGACTTTTCAATTGGATACCAGTTGAAAAATTGGTTATATCTTAATGTTGGGGGAAACAATATTTTTAATGTTTATCCTGATCGGCATACACATTCTGCTAATACAAGTGAAGGAAATTTTATTTATAGTAGACGAGTACAGCAATTTGGAGTAAAAGGAGCTAATTATTTTTTCAATCTAAATGTTAAACTATGATTAGATCTATACATAAAAAAACTATTTATACTCTACTATTCTTTTTGAATTTCACTCACCTTACTTCTCAAAACAACGATATAAAACGTCTACAACGAGCTATATTTATATTTAATTTTGCAGAACAAGTTACTTGGCCAACCCCTCTAAATCAAAAAATTACTATTGGAATATTAGGTAAAGATAGTACTGTAGATGATATTAAAAACTTAGCTGAAAAACGTAAAATCAAAAATAAACCTGTACTCGTAAAACAATTTAATAGTATTAGAGATATTAAAAATGTACAGCTCATATTTGTAAATAAGAAGTATGATTTTGACATTAATTATCTACTTCAAAAAATATCAAAACAAGGCATATTACTTGTCACAGAAGACTACACTTATCATACTTCAATGATTAATATTATTAGTGTAAACAATTCATATGCTTATGAAATTAATGAATCGCTTCTTAAGAAAGAAAATTTTAATACCGCTCCAACACTAAAACAATATGCTATAAGTTCTTCTGAAAAGTGGAGGCAACTATATCAAAACAAAAAACTACAACTTGATAAAGTAGAAGAAAAAAAGCAAGAACAAGAAAAACTTATTGAGAATAAAGAACAACAAATTGAGGATCAAAAACAGGAAATAAAGCAACAAAAAAAGAAAATTGAAATTCAAAAAGAAGAACTTACAGATAAAAACAAGTCAATCTTACAACAAAATCAAGCCTTAGAAGCACTATTAGATGAAACAGAGTTACAGGAAAAAAAGTATAACGAAAAATTAAAAATTGAAAAGCAATTAGAAGAACGTATTAAAAATCAACTGAAAGATATTAAACAACAACAAGAAAATATTACTTCTATTAACAATGAAATTCTGAACCAACAAATAAAATTAGAAAAACAAAAGGAAGAAATAATAGAAAAAGAAAGTATATTAAAAGAACAAAACATCAAATTAAATACACAAAAAACTATTTCATATTTACTTATAACTTTATTTTCTCTGGCATTGTTAATATGTTTTATAGTATATAGAAGCTATAAATCGGTTAAAAAATTCAATAGTAAACTAGCTTCTAAAAATGATAAAATATATAAGCAATCCGTATTATTAGAATCAAAAAATAAAGAATTAGAACAGTTTGCCTACATTACTAGCCATGACCTTAAAGAACCTCTAAATACTATTGCTAGTTTTTCTAAAATTTTACAAGAAGACTACAAGAGTAATTTAGATGATAACGGATTAATAATACTCGATTTTATTGCTAGTTCAAGTACAAGAGGTTTAAGTTTTATTGATGCCTTATTAGAATACTCCCGCTTAGGAGAATCTGAAGTTACTGATATAGATTGTAATGCTATAGTTAATCATGTTAGTATTGATTTGTCTAATGTTATTAGTCGTAATAAAGCTATAATTACTAAAGAAAATCTTCCCCATATTAAAGGATCCACTATAGAGCTACGATTGGTTTTTCAAAATTTAATAAATAATGCCATAAAGTTTAGAAAAAAAGAAACATCTCCTCAAGTCTATATTAGTTGCGAGAAAGTTACTCCTGAAGGACAAACTTCTGATTTCTGGCAGTTTTCCATAGCTGATAACGGCATAGGAATCCCAGAGAAATTTAAGGAACGAATATTTGTTATTTTTCAACGATTACACACTAAAGAACAATATGAAGGTACTGGAATAGGGTTAGCTTATTGCAAAAAAATTATTGAATCTTTAGGAGGTGAAATTTGGTTTGACTCTGAAGTAGGAAAGGGAACTACATTTTACTTTACTATTCCTATATAACTTTAATTTGGTAAAAAAGAAAACATCCTTTACTCGCTCAATGTAAAGGATGTTATTTCCCCCAATATTCGTACAGTAAGTTAGTTTCTATTGTACGATTATATAGTTTTATACAATTTTGATAAATCTAGTATTATTAATTTTTTGGATTAAATAGTTGAACTAATTAATAATATTAAGTTTGGTTTCAAAATTGCTTGTTGTATTTACAACTTTCTTCCACTCAAATATATAAAAAAAACACAAAACACTGAAAAAATAACACAAATCTATTCTACACTTAAAGAAAAAAGACATTTTAAGATATTTTTTTAACAAAAAAAGCACCTCGGAATGAGGTGCTTAAGCTTAAGAACAAAACTAGTTCAATAACTAATCGCTAGGGGGATTAAATTATTAATATAAATTGGGAATTATTTTAAAATTTACTAGTCATGTTTTCTTAAGCTATTACTTGGACCATATTATTTAATTAATGTAATAATTTATATTCTTCAGGAGACATTCCTGTATTTAGCTTAAACAACCGTTTAAAATAATTTGGAAACCTAAAACCTAATTTCTTTGATAGTTCTTCTGAAGAAATATCACGCTCAGTTAAAATAATTTTAGCTTTATCAATTATAAAGTTATAAATGTATGTTTTAGCATTTTTACCCGTTTGTTTTTCTAACAAATCACTTAAATAATTTAATGATAAGCCTACTTTCTCTGCTAAAAATTTAACTTTAGGTATGCCTTTTTCAGTTAAATAATTTAAGTCATAATATTCCTGTAATAACAAATTAACTTGAAGTATAATATTATTATTATGAACTGATCTTGTATTAAATTGTCGTTCATAAAATCGAGCACACAAGTTTAGTAATAACTCTAAAGTAGAAACAATCACAGTCTGACTGTGATTATCAATACGTTCATTAACTTCATTTTTGATTAAATCAATACAATTTAAAATGATTCGTTCCTCTGAATCTGATAAATGTAAGGCTTCATCAGGCGCGTAAAAAAAGAAATTATAATTATCTATTTTATCTTCTAAAGAAGTATTTCTAAACAAATCAGAATGGAATACCAACATCCAACCTTCTAACTCATTTGGATAACTAGAATTTTTTAAAATAACAGTCTCGTTAGGCTCAGTAAACCTCATCACACTTTCATCGAAATCATAAGGCTTTCTTCCATAAAAAAATCCGCAACGTTTGTCTTTCAAAGAAACCGTGTATAAATCTAATTTATATGCAACATCAATACCTTCTCTATTTTTTTTCCATTCCGAAGCTTGAACTACACTAACCAAAGGATGTTTAGGTTTTGAAAAACCAAAAGATCGGTGCAATTGAGTTATAGATTGTATGTTAGGGGAACCTTTACTCATTTATAATTATACGTTATATTAACAAATATCTCCATTTTGTTTAATATTATGCAACACAAAATGAATAAAACCAAACATAAAATCACTTTAACTATTTGACTTTTAACATTTCTGTTTTTTTTAATACAACGTTAAAATTATTGACTTTAGTATATCAAAAAACTGATAACATCATTATAATCAAAGATTTAAAAACAAAAAATATATCAGGATTAAAAACTCCTATTTTATCATTCCCTTAGAAGCCCTTTTAGCTTATCTAACATCTTACGCATTTCGTTATAAGAATCTAAATTCATTGCGTTTTCATGTTTTACTTTATCTAAATAACTTTGAAGTTGTTCAATGTTTTCTCTTTTCTCTTTATCAAGAGGAGTATTTTTATGTATACCTACAACTTTTTCAAAATGAGGTAGTAATTTTTTATGCAATACACTCATGTTGTTTTTAAGAATGTATCCTGAAGCACCAGAAAGAATTGAATTAGCAGCTAACTCTTCATCATTAATTGTTCCAGTTACAAAAACTAAAGGGATACGATGTTGAGCTTGGGTATTAATATACTTTAAAATCTCAAAACCATTAAATCCTTGCAATCGATAATCACATAAAATTATATCTGGATTACTTTTTTCTAGCGCTATGATGAAGTCTTGAAATGTATCTACACAAATAATTTCAGGAGAAGCTACAACTTTTTTAATTTGTATTTCTATTAAAGCAGCATCAGCAGGATTGTCTTCTACCATTAAAATTTTTATAATATCCTGAATCATTTTACACATTCATTTTTGTAAATTTACTAAAATCTAATTTCTCCTCAAATAATTAACCGAATTATAAAACACCTAAAATCAATTTTTTACAACATTGATTACACATTTAACATTAACTCTAAAAATATTTATATATGAGAGAAAAAGAGTTAGAGAAGGAAGTGTTAGCTTTAAAAGCAAAACTTAATGAAACTGAAGCTCAATTAAGAGATAGAGACAAGATATTACGTGTTATACTAGAAGACACTATGACTGGTTTTTGGGACTGGTCCATACAAGAAAACATAGAATATTTATGTCCTACTTTTAAAAAAATGTTTGGGTATGCTGATGATGAAATGCCTAACCATCCTGATTCATGGCAAAAAATTGTACACCCAGATGATCTTCCTCTTGTATTTGAAGCATTAAATAAACATATAGAGTCTAAAGGAGAACTTCCTTACAGTAGTGAAGTTAGATATTACCATAAAGATGGCACGATAGTTTGGGTATATTGTAAAGGTAAAGTAATTGAATGGGATGCTGCTGGAAAGCCTTTACGGATGGTAGGATGTCATATCAATATTACACCTTTAAAAAACGCCTTAAATAAAGTTTTAGAACATCAGGAAGAACTTAAAATCAAGAATAAAGAACTTGAACACTTCGCATACATTGCTTCTCATAATCTAAATGAGCCCATACGTACAATAGACAGTTTTGTAGAAATTATAAAAGAAGAGTATCATAATCCTGAAGATAAAAACTTAAGTACTTATTTCTCATTTATACATGATGCATCCTTAAGAATGCAAGGCATGATTAGCAACTTATTAGACTATTCTAGGTTAGGTAAAAACAGAAACTTTTACAACGCTGATACTAATCAAATCATCAAAGATGTTATTATGGATCTAAATGGTTTGATAAGAAAAACAGATACAGTCATTTCAATACCTGAATTACCTAAAATGGATTGTTTACCTTCAGAAATTAGACTTGTTTTTCAGAACCTAATTGCAAATGGTATAAAGTTTCAAACTATAGATTCAAAACCTAAAATAACTATTAGCTGGAAAAATAAATTTAACTTTTATGAGTTTTGTGTAGAAGATAATGGTATTGGAATACCTAATGATAAACTAAAAGACATTTTTCAAATTTTTACAAGATTACACAATTTTTCAAAATATGAAGGGCAAGGTATAGGCTTGGCTTTTTGTAAAAAAATCATTGAAATACATGAAGGAAAAATTTGGGTTGAATCTAGTTTAAATAAAGGAAGTCGATTTTACTTTACCATTTCTAAAACACTCAAAGCAAGCCTAAATTAACATGAAAAAAAAGTTAAAATCTATATTACTAATAGACAATTCAGAAGCAGATATTTTTCTAATGTCTAGAGTAATAAAAAAATCAGATTTTTTTGACAAAATTTTAGTTAGTTACAATGCTCAAGAAGCCTTAGATATGTTATTTACA
This sequence comes from Tenacibaculum agarivorans, assembly GCF_001936575.1. Lineage (GTDB taxonomy): Bacteria > Bacteroidota > Bacteroidia > Flavobacteriales > Flavobacteriaceae > Polaribacter > Polaribacter agarivorans. The sequence goes on along the minus strand of NZ_MSMP01000013.1, from coordinate 39,245 downwards.
AATAATGAAAAAGAGTGTATTCATCCTGATTTAATTCTTTTAGACATTAATATGCCTGGTATGACTGGTTGGGATTTTTTAGATGAGTATATAAAGCTTTCTGAAAAAATAAAAACAAACACAATTATATGTATGATTAGTACCTCTGAAGCTATTGAAGATAAGGAAAAAGCTAATCAGTATGATATTTTAAACGCCTTTATCAATAAACCTTTAACACTAGAAGAATTTATATCCATCATCAATACAAACTTCGCTGATTATTGTGAGAACTAAAGAGATTAATGCTTTTGTCTATATTGTTGAGGTGTCATACCTGTTTTAGCTTTAAATAATCTACTAAAATAATGAGGATAATTAAAGCCTAGATTATACGCTAGTTCACTTACAGATGTATTATCTTTTAGTAACAACGTTTTCGCTTTATCTATAATATAATGATTAATGTAGTCTTTAGCACTTTTACCTGTTTCTTTCTTCAATACTTCACTTAAATAATTAGCTGAAAAACCAATTTCATTTGCTAAATTTTCGACACTTGGTATCCCTTCTTTAGTTAAATACCCCGTAGTATAGCATTCTTTCAAAAAACTATTTACTTGGGTAACTACATAATTACTCTCTAAAGGTCTACTATCAAACTGTCTCTCATAAAATCTGTTACAAAAGTTTAAAAGCAGGTCTAAAATTGAAACAACTACTGATTTACTATAATTATCTTCTGTATGACTAGTTTCAATACGTAAAAACTCTATACAGTTTGTTACTATTTCTTGCTCTTTACTAGATAAAAATAATGCCCGATCTGTATCGTGATAAAAAAATCGATATTCCTCTATTTTTTGTTCTAAAAACGTATTTCTTATTACATCTGGATGAAAAATAAGCAACCAACCTTCTACATCATTGAGTTTTTCAGTTTTAGATAAATAAAGAGTCTGGTTAGGAGCTGTGAATGTCATTACACCTTCATCAAAATCATAATTTTTTCTACTAAAATATAAACCATAATTTTTGTCTTTCAACATTATAGAATACATATCTAAAACAAATTGCTTACCTAAGCATTGTTCTATAACTTGTAACTTTTCAATTGGTATGATATGTATAAATGAATGTTTAGGTTCTTTTAGTTCTAAAATCTCAAATAATTGATTTACAGAACCTATTACGAGTATATCATTACTCATTATTTTAGGGGTGATATTAATTATTAGTTAACATCAAAATTGTAATTTTTTTGTATTAACAACTAACACAAATTACCTTTTGTTAAACATAATATCAATAAAAAGCGAATCTTAAAAGTATGATAAAAACACTCTCTAATTTTCGTATTTTTTCCTGTACACTTGTGGGGTAACTCCTGTTTTAGCTTTGAATAGTCTACTAAAATAATGAGGGTAATTAAACCCAAGTTCATATGCTAATACACTTACAGAAATGTTACGATTCATTAATAACGTTTTTGCTTTATCTATCACAAAGTAATTAATATACTCTTTAGCACTCTTACCTGTTTCTTTCTTTAATAAGTCACTTAAGTAATTAGGAGATAAGTTCACATTTTTAGCTAAATATTCCACATTAGGTATACCTTCTTCTGCTAACAAACCTTCTCTATAATATTTTTTTAAAAGTGAGTTTACCTGAGTAACTATATAATTATTTTGGGTAGATCTTGTATTAAACTGTCTCTCATAAAACCTGTTACACAAATTAAATAGAAGATTTAATATTGAAACTAAAACAACTCTACTATGATTATCTTCTTTTTTACTTATCTCTTCTTTAATTAAATCCAAACACTCATTTATTGTATCTTGTTCGCTATCTGATAAGTGTAAAGCTTCTTGAGTATCGTATGAGAAAAATTTATAATTCTCTATTGTTTCTGCTAAAGAAGAATTTTTTATCAAATCTGGATGTATAAATAACATCCAACCTTTCATTATATTTAACTCATTTATTTCCGTAAATCTAAGCACTTGATTGGGCGCAGAAAACACCATTACTCCTTCTCCAAAATCATAATTTTTTCTTCCAAAAAAAACTCCAGAAGCTTCATCTTTCAACGTCATGCAATACATATCTAATACAAACTCTTGTTGTAATAGTTCTTGATCTGTCTTTAATGTTGCCATATCAATAATGGCAATTAATGGATTTGTCGGTTTTTTAAATCCGAATAATTCTGATAATTCAACAATAGATTTTACCTGTATCATTTCTTTTAAAATTGATAATACTTTTATTACTGCAAAAAAGAATCAATAGGGAATTTAGTACTTATTTTGCCTAGAAAACTGACATTTAAAAAAGAATAATTTAATTTTTACTAAATCAACAGTGTTTAACTGTATATGTTCGTATATATTGGGATTACAAAACTACGATTAAAAATCATATTTAACTAAATGATTTTCAAAAAAATACAAAAAATTATTAACATTTTCTGATAATCTAATTTATACAAATCAACGATATTCTTCAATCCCTCTATTCCCTATGGCACTAAACAAAAATAACACCAAATAAGTCCATACTATTTTTTTTTCTCCTAGGGGAATACTTACACATAGCACTCTCTCATATACTTCTTGTTTTCAATCGAAATAGTAAAAATCAATTCGATTTTTACAGTTAAAAATGTATCTTTGTATACTTATTCATTAATTTTTGATATGAAAATTATAATAGCCGGAGCTGGTGATGTAGGGTTTCATCTGGCTAAGCTGCTATCTTACGAATCTCAAGATACTTACATCGTCGATTTAGATGGTGACAAGCTAAGTTATATAAATAACCACTTAGATGTTATTACTAAAAGAGGTGATGCAACATCTATAAAACTTCTTAAAGAAATTGGAATTAGTTCAACTGATCTATTACTTGCAGTTACTGAAAACCAAAACACTAACTTTACTATTGCTGTTATAGGAAAAGCTTTGGGAGTTAAAAAAACTATTGCTAGAATTAAGAATCCTGAATTTTTAAGTAGTGATATTATTGATTTCAAAGATTTTGGTGTAGACTTTATGATTTCACCAGAGGAATTAGCCGCTGAAGAGATAAAATTACTACTACATCAATCTTCTTTTAATGATACTGTAGCTTTCGAAAATGGTCTTTTTAATGTAATGGGAACTACCTTAGGATATAAATCTCCTATCTTAGATCTTTCAGTAAAAGAAGCCAAAGAAAAATTTAATATGGTAGATTTTATTACCATAGCTATAAAGAGAGAAGGAATTGCACAAACTATTATTCCTAGAGGAGACACACAATATAAATTAAACGATCAGGTATACTTTTCAGTACCTAATTATAGTATTGAAAAACTTTATCCTATTATTGGTAAAGAACATCTTGCCATTAAAAATGTAATGATTTTAGGAGGAAGTAGTGTTGGAAAAAAGACGGCTCGTAATTTATGTAAAGACAACTTTAAAGTAAAATTAGTTGAGAAAAATAAAGATAAAGCTTTAACATTAGCTGAAGATTTAAGATCTACTTTAGTGATTAATGGAGATGGAAGAGATCTTGAGCTACTTGAAGAAGAAAATATTAGAGACATGGATGCTTTTATTGCTGTTACAGGCGATTCTGAAACAAACATCATGTCATGTTTAGTCGCAAAATCTAAAGGTGTAAAGAAAACAGTGGCTTTAGTAGAGAATATGGATTATATAAGCATTTCTCAAACTATAGGTATAGACACTCTTATTAATAAAAAACTTATTGCAGCTAGTAATATTTTCCGTCATATCCGAAAAGGAGAAATTCTAGCTTTAGCAAACCTACATAATATAGATGCTGAAGTTTTCGAATTTGAAGTTCAACACGGAGCAAAAGTTACTGAAAAACCTATTAGAGAACTGCGTTTTCCTAGGGAAGCTGTTTTCGGAGGAATTATACGTAATGGTAATGCATTAATGTCTTTTGGAGATATGCATATTCAAGCTGGTGATCATGTTATCGTTTTCTGTTTACCAGAAGCAATTTCAACTGTAGAAGATTTATTTAACTAATGGAGAACTTAAATCTTAAACTCATCTTTCGTTTTTTAGGAGTCACAGCCATCTTGAATGGTGTATTCATGTGGGTAGCTATTCCTTTTAGTTTTTATTTTAAAGAAACTGATGTTGTTTTAGGAATTTTAAGTTCAGGTATAATGACTATTTCTTTAGGAGCTGTATTGTACTTTTTCAACAAACCAACAAATAAGAATTTACAAAAAAAAGAAGGTTATTTAATTGTAACACTAGGTTGGATTACATTGACCATTACTGGAATGTTACCTTATTTAATGACTGGAAGTATACCTTCTATTATTAATGCACTTTTTGAAACCATTTCTGGGTATTCTACTACTGGTTCTTCAATTTTAACAGATATAGAAAGTATGCCTAAAGGTATTTTGTTCTGGAGAAGTGCAACACATTGGATTGGAGGAATGGGAATTATTGTATTAACTATTGCTATTTTACCTCTATTAGGAATTGGTGGTATGCAGCTATTTATGGCTGAAGCACCAGGCCCATCTGCAGATAAGCTACATCCTAGAATTACAGATACCGCCAAACGTTTATGGTTAATTTATGTTGGATTAACAATTACTCAATTTCTTTTACTAAAAGTTGCTGGAATGACTTGGTATGATGCGATAAATCATGCAATGGCTACTGTTAGTACTGGAGGTTTTTCTACTAAAAATGCTAGTGTTGCCTATTGGAACGGCATGCCTTTAGTTCAGTATATTATCATCTTTTTCATGTTTATAGCTGGTACCAATTTCGTACTTACCTATTTTGCTTTAAAAGGAAAAATTCGAAAAGTAATACAAAGTGAAGAATTTAAATATTATGGTTTAGGTATTTTATTTATAACCATATTAGTAACAGTATCTATTCTCTTTTTTAAAGATCCCTCGTTACAAAGTTCGATAGAACACCCAATGATATTAGGCAAAACTGAAAGTGCCTTTAGACACGCTCTATTTTCTATTATTTCAGTAGTTACTACTACTGGTTTTGTATCCGCTGATTTTACTATGTGGAGTTATTTTATCACCGCCATCTTCTTTGCTTTATTTTTTGTTGGTGGTTCTGCAGGATCTACATCTGGAGGAGTAAAGGTTGTGAGACACATAGTAATGTTAAAAAATAGCTTTTTAGAGTTTAAAAAGACATTACATCCTAATGCAATCATTCCTGTTCGTTACGACGGCAAAGCTGTAAAACAAACTATTGTTTTTAATATCATCTCTTTCTTCATCTTATACATGTTAATTTTTATTGTAGGTGCTGTAGTCTTAGCACTTATGGGATTAGATATTAAATCTGCTCTAGGTGCTTGCGCTTCTTCTCTTGGAAATATCGGTCCTGCTATAGGAAGTGTTAGTCCTGTAGATAATTTTGCCCACTTATCTAATAGTGCCAAATTGTTCTGTTCTTTCTTAATGTTAATTGGACGTTTAGAGTTATTTACTGTACTTATTTTATTTACTCCTTTTTTCTGGAAGAAAAACTAGATCTTCCATTCTATTTTTAGAATCAGATTTTCTGTTTTTTTATATAGAAATCCACACTCATAACTGAATATGGCACGCTTGTGATCAGTTATCACACGCTCACGTCCCAAAAACCAATAAATAGGCTTTATCGTTACACACTTATTCCTTTTATGTAAACGCCTATAATCAAAAAACCAACACTCAAGAAAAAAAATAGCACTTCAGTTTTTTTCCTAATTAAATTTGATTGGGGACAACATATTACTCTTTATTAATCAAGCATTAAAAAGTGTAATCTATCTATAAAATTACTAACTTTTAAACTTTATTATTATGGATCCATTTTTAGGACAAATTCAAACATTCGGATTTAATTTTGCACCGCGTGGGTGGTCAACTTGCTCAGGCCAATTACTAGCTATTGCTTCTCATTCTGCTTTATTTTCTTTATTAGGCACTACTTATGGTGGAGACGGGAGAACAACTTTTGCATTACCAGACTTAAGAGGGCGTAGTATTGTTGGTGTAGGCCACGGGGCTGGGCTTTCTACAATTACTTGGGGTGAAAGAGGTGGTATAGAATACAAGACTTTAAATATTCTTGAAATGCCATCACATAACCACATCTTTGATCCAACAAGTACTATTGATGTAAGTGTTTCTACACTAAATAATGGTAGTGCTACAAATGAAACAGGTAACGGTGAGAATATTTTAGGTACAGAAGATGCAAGTCTTCCTGAAATATATAGAGAACCAGGAAGTGGTACTGCAGGTAAATTAGGAGGTGTTACAGTTACTGGATCAGCCTCTGGAACAATCACGCATGCTGGTGGTAGTCAATCATTCAATATTAGAAATCCATTTTTAGGTATGTATGTATGTATTGCTATGGTTGGAATTTTCCCTTCTAGAAGCTAAAACATTATCAATTAAGGCTCATTCTATATGGGCCTTAAATTTCAACTATTATTTTATTATGGAATTACAAAAAATCGGGGTACTACTTCCACAGTCTAAACAATATCCAACCATGGCAAAAGAATTCATGAATGGATTAAAGTTATCATTATCTGATCATTATAAATTATGTATTGAAGGTATAGGATTAGGGAATGAAGCTGAAAACATAGTTAATGCATCTCAAAAACTAATAAATCAAGAAGAAGTAGTAGTAACTACAGGAATTCTAGGACATCGAGATTTAAGTAAAGTACTAGATTTTTTTGATAACATGGAAGAATCATTGGTTTATACAGACTTTGGTGCTACCAAACCTTTAAACTTAGACAGTAGACAACATATTTTCTGCAACTCTCTAGATTTATATAACGCTACGTATTCACTTGGTAAATACTTTATAGATAAAGGAATTAAACATGTAGGAACTTCTACATGTTTCTATGAATCTGGTTATGGTTTTATTGAAGCTATACAAGATGCTTTATATGAAAAAAATGAAGCTGAATTCTCAGGACATTTTGTAACTCCATTACATCCAAGAGAAAATGAAGCTGAATTAATGACTCAATTTGTAGACGTTACTAAACCTGATGTATTATTTGCTTTTTACAATGGAGTTTATGCAGAGGAACACGCTGATTTTTTACATAAAAATAAAGTTAACAGCTCAACACCACTTTACACATTACCTTTTTCTATAAATAACAAAATACTTTCTAAGTATCCTCAATTATTTGATACTACAAAATACATATCTTCTTGGCACAGTAATTTAATGACTGATGACAATATTAACTTTATTGCATCATACAAAGAAAAGTATAATAAAACCCCAAGTATATTTTCCGTTTTAGGATTTGAAAATGGATTAATTATCAACAATAAACTTAAAAAGAAAACAAACTCAACCCTAAATAAGGTATTAGGACCAAGAGGAATTATAAATACCGATATTACAACAAATAGATTCTCTCCAAATCAACATTTATGGGAAATAAAGTGGGTAGAAAACTCATATCAGTTTCAATATACAGAAACGCTTACACATAACAACATTATAAAAACAACAGATAACGACGAAAATAAAGGATGGCACAATTCTTATCTATGCCATTAAAAATCATATATTTATAATATATTAACTTAATCCTAACAACATGAAAAAAACAATACTGTTTATAATTTTTACTATCATACTCAATATCCCTCAGGTTTTTTCACAATTAGCTGCTGGCGATATTGCTATAATAGGATACAATACTGATTCCCCTGATGGCTTTAGTTTTATTACATTAACCGATATACCCGCAAGTGAAGTAATTTTTTTCACAGAGCAAGGTTGGAGTGATATTACAAATACTTGGGTTGGAAATACAGAACCTCATTTCCAATATACCGCTCCTGCAGGCGGATTATCTTGTGGGACTATTGTCAGTATCATTGAAACCACCACTGATTCCTTTGCTATAACAGGAGGAGGTAGCATTAGCCTTGTAACCCTAGCTGGTACTGGCTTCAATTTATCTGGCGGAGATCAAATACTAATATACCAAGCTGCCACCGCTAAACCTGCATCAGCAGCAGACATTACTTTTATCACTGCTTTGAATGGAGATATATCTCTTGATACAGATGGGTGGAACTCGAACTTAACTTCTACTTCTACTACAAGATCTTCTCTACCACCAGGACTTACAAATGGCACCAATGCTGTAGGATTATTCCCTCCAGGAACAACAGAAAGAAATAATGCAAAATACACAGGTACCTTAACTGGAAATTCATCTGCTTTAAGCATCTCCATAAACAACAGAAATAACTGGTCTGTTAACGACGGGACAAACTTAGGCATCACTCCTTCTGACTACTCTGGCGTGAGTGTAACTTGTTCTGCCCCTTGTGATGCTTCATTTTCTTATGCTTCTTCATCCTATTGTGTTAACGGATCAGACCCAAGCCCTACCATAACAGGAACTACAGGAGGTACATTTAGTTCTACTTCTGGACTAAGTATAGCTTCTAACGGAACCATTGATTTGTCTGCTTCTACACCAAATACCTATACTGTAACTTATACCGCTTCAGTAGGATGTTCTGAAGATGTATCTATAACAATCACCGCTGCGGACGATGCAAGTTTTAGTTACAGCTCTTCTAGCTACTGTAAAGACGCTTCTGATCCTTCTCCTACAATCACAGGATTAACAGGAGGAAGTTTTAGTTCAACATCAGGATTAAGTATTGCTACCAATGGAACAATTGATGTATCTGCTTCAACTGCTGGAACATATACTGTTACCTACACTACAGCAGGAACTTGTCCTAATTCTAGTACAGCGAGCATCACAATTAATAACTTAGATAATGCCTCTTTTGCTTATGGGGCTTCTTCATATTGTGTAGACGCTTCCGATCCTTCTCCTACAATTTCAGGACTAACAGGTGGAAGTTTTAGCTCAACATCAGGATTAAGTATCGCTACAAACGGTACAATTGATGTATCTGCTTCAACTCCTGGAACATATACAGTAACATATACTACAGCAGGAACTTGCCCGAATTCTAGTACAGCAAGTGTAACGATTAATGCTTTAGATGATGCTTCTTTTAGTTATGGTTCGTCTTCATATTGTAAAGATGCTTCAGATCCTTCTCCTACTATTACAGGATTAACAGGTGGAAGTTTTAGTTCAACATCAGGATTAAGTATTGCTACAAACGGTACAATTGATGTATCAGCATCTACTGCTGGGACATATACTGTTACCTACACTACAGCAGGGACTTGTCCAAATTCAAGTACAGCGAGCATCACAATTAATAACTTAGATAATGCTTCTTTTGCTTATGGAGCTTCTTCATATTGTGTAGACGCTTCCGATCCTTCTCCTACAATTTCGGGACTAACAGGTGGAAGTTTTAGCTCAACATCAGGATTAAGTATTGCTACAAACGGTACAATTGATGTATCCGCTTCAACTCCTGGAACATATACAGTAACATATACTACAGCAGGAACTTGCCCGAATTCCAGTACAGCAAGTGTAACTATTAATGCTTTAGATGATGCTTCTTTTAGTTACGGTTCTTCTTCATATACAATTGACGATGCTGATCCTTCTCCAACAATTAGTGGATTAACAGGAGGAAGCTTTAGTTCAACTCCTGGATTAAGTATTGCTTCCAATGGAATTATAGACCTTTCTGCTTCTACACCTAATACATACACAGTAACTTACACAACTGCTGGCACTTGTCCAAATTCAAGTACTTTTGATGTAACGGTTACTTTTAGTACATATACATGGACGGGGGCAATAAATAACTCTTGGGAACAACCTGGTAACTGGAATACAAATGTCGCACCTCATAGCACTGGTGATGTTATTATACCTTCTGGTTTAACCAGTTACCCTACTATTTCTTCGGCTGTAACTGTGGGTACCATTAGTATAGCATCTGGTGCATCCTTAATTGCAAATGCATCAGTAACAGGTACAACTACATACACAAGAAACTTACCAACAACAAATTGGTATTTAGTTTCTGCTCCAGTATCTGGTGAAACTCAAGAAGATATTATTAATAATCCTAGTCATAACTTTGCAACTGGTAGTGGCTCAAATATTGGTATTGGCGCATTTACAAATAATGGTACTGATCCATGGGTTTATGCTACTTCAGCCACAACTGGTCCTTTGGTTTCAGGTGCAGGAGTATCTATGAAATTAGCCGCAACCGGAGACGTTTCTATTACTGGATCTGTAAATACTACTAATATTAACTTTCCTATTGCTACAGGTACTAGAAATAACTTTAACTTAATAGGTAATCCATTTACTTCTTTTGTTAATTCAAGCACTTTTGCAACCGCTAATACGGGATTACTAAGCGAAGAAACAGTTTGGTTATGGGATGGCTCACAATATATTACTTATAACAACATGAGCTCAATCGAAATAGCTCCTGCCCAAGGTTTCTTTGTAGAAGCTAGTGGTTCAGGTAATGTTACATTTTCTACAGCAAATCAGAGTCATCAATCTTCTGATACATTCTTAAGAGAAACTCCAAAATCTTATTTTGAATTATTTGCTGAAAGTAACGGAAACAAAAAAGCAACCAAAGTTTTCTATCTTGAAGGAAAAACTAAAGGTTTTGATAATGGATATGATTCAAAAATATTTGGAGGTACAAATGATAATTTCACAGTTTATACGCAATTATTAAACGATAACGATGGTCGAAACTTAGCTATTCAAACATTACCTAATGTTGATCATAATACCATGGTTATTCCTGTTGGTTTAATAGCTGAATCAGGAAATCAAATTACTTTTTCTGCTATTTCTGAAAATTTACCTGACGGATTACACATTTATTTAGAAGATAGAATTGAAAGCACTTTTACGAATCTTACTGACACAAATTATAGCATCTCATTAACTGACGCAACAAATGGAATAGGAAGATTCTACATCCATACAAGTGCTAAAAGTTTAAGTTCGGAAGATATTAAAAACAACGTATCTGAAGTGAGTATATATAAATCTGCAAGTAAAGAAATTACAATTGCTGGTTTACAGACTGAAGCTAATGTAAAAATATATTCTACTTTAGGTAAAAGTTTAGTTAATACTCAGATTAACTCTAATGGAATTAGCACAATTGAATTACCTTCTTTTGCTGCAGGTATATATTTAGTAAAACTAACCTCAGATAGGGGCATTGTAACTAAAAAAGTAATTATAGAATAATAATCTTCTAACCCAACTATAATGAAAAAAAATAATCAATATAAAGATGAAATGACTCGTAAAGAAGCATTACAAAAGCTAGGTACTTATGGAAAGTATGCTGCATTAACTGCATTAGGAACATACTTAATATTAAACCCTAAAAAAGCACAAGCTGCTTCTCCAGAACCACCTGGAGGTGGATTTTAAAAAACTAAAAAAGCCTCAAGTATACTTGAGGCTTTTTTTTGAACTAATATTTAAATAATTGATCTTTCGATCTATGCATCTATATTTGCATACTTTGCATTCTTTTCTATAAAATCTCTACGTGGTGGTACTTCGTCACCCATTAACATAGAGAAAACTCTATCTGCTTCAGCCATATTGTCAATAGTAACTTGACGAAGCGTTCTAAATTCAGGATTCATGGTAGTATCCCATAATTGCTCTGCATTCATTTCTCCAAGACCTTTATAACGCTGAATTGCAGCACCACCTCCCATTTTTTGATTAATTAAGTCTCGCTGATTATCATCCCAAGCATATTCTCTCTTCTGACCTTTCTTTACTAAATATAATGGCGGAGTTGCAATATAAATATACCCTTGTTCAACCATTTCTTTCATATAACGGAAGAAGAATGTTAAGATTAAAGTAGCAATATGAGATCCATCTACATCGGCATCACACATAATCACAACTTTATGATAACGCAATTTTGATAAATTTAAAGCTCTTGGATCTTCTTCTGTACCGATAGTAATACCTAAAGCCGTAAACATGTTTTTGATTTCTTCATTTTCAAAAACCTTGTGTTGCATTGCTTTTTCTACATTCAAAATTTTACCACGTAATGGCAAAATAGCTTGGAAGTTACGATCTCTACCTTGTTTAGCAGTTCCACCTGCCGAATCTCCCTCAACTAAGAAAATTTCACATGCAGCTGGATCAGTTTCTGAACAATCTGATAATTTACCAGGTAAACCACCAATACTCATTACTGTTTTACGCTGCACCATCTCTCTGGCTTTACGTGCAGCATGACGTGCTTGAGCGGCTAAAATTACCTTCTGTACTATCGTTTTAGCATCATTAGGGTTTTCCTCCAAATAATCTGTAAGCATTTCAGATACCGCCTGAGAAACTGCTGAGGTTACCTCTCTATTTCCTAATTTTGTTTTTGTTTGACCTTCAAACTGAGGTTCTGCAACTTTTACAGATACAATTGCAGTTAATCCTTCACGGAAGTCATCACCTGAAATTTCAAACTTGACGTTTTTTAACAAGCCTGAATTATCCGCATACTTCTTTAGAGTTCCTGTTAAACCTCTTCTGAATCCTGATAAATGAGTACCTCCTTCATGTGTATTGATATTATTTACATATGAATGTAAATTTTCAGCATATGAGTCATTATAAATCATAGCTACTTCTACAGGAATACCATTTTTCTCTCCTTCCATTGCAATTACATGCTGAATTACAGGAGTACGAGTGCTATCTAGGTACCTAACAAATTCTGAAAGTCCTTTATCACTATGGAAAGTTTCAGCAATGTCATTTCCTTCATCATCTTTGTTACGCTTGTCTGTAAGAGTAATTGTAATTCCTTTATTCAAATACGCTAATTCACGCATACGAGTCGCTAGCGTATCATAATTATATTCCGTTGTTTGCTGGAAGATAGATTTATCTGGTGAGAACGTGACTTCTGTACCTGTTTTATCTGTACCACCTACAGTTTTTACTGGATATAATGTTTTACCTCGTTCATACTCTTGCTGCCAAATTTTACCATCACGATGTACTGTAGCTTTCAAATGGTCGGAAAGTGCATTTACACAGGATACACCAACTCCGTGTAAACCTCCAGAAACTTTATATGAATCTTTATCAAACTTACCTCCTGCTCCAATCTTGGTCATTACTACTTCTAGTGCAGAGACACCTTCTTTCTTATGTAAACCTACTGGAATACCTCTACCGTTATCTCTTACAGTAATAGAATTATCTTCATTTATATCTACTGAAATTACATCACAATGACCTGCTAATGCTTCATCAATTGAATTATCTACTACCTCATACACTAAGTGATGTAAACCACGAACACCAACATCTCCGATATACATCGATGGACGCATACGAACGTGCTCCATTCCTTCTAACGCCTGTATACTATCGGCAGAATAGTTGTGCTTTTTTTCTTCGCTCATATTTTGAGTTTAAATTTTGTTATTTATCTATATTTAAGACATAAAAAATTAGGCCCAATTATTAATCGTTTAATAATTTCCTAATTTAATATTGTAAAATGTTCCCCTTACTATATCGTTACCTTAAGATAACGAGCAGTTTACAAATTTATGTTTTTTTAACCTTAAAATAAAGTTTTTAAGCAATTTTATCACAAAATTATCAACAATTCTTAAAAACTAAGAAAATGGCTTAAATCGAACAAAAAAGGACTTAAACTCGATTTTGTTGTTTTTAATGAATTCAGGCCTAACTATAAAAGCCTAAAACAGCTATAAATACTTTAAAAAAGCTTCCCTAGAAATCTCTTTTGCACCTAAACTTGCCAAATGATCATTATATACTTGGCAATCGATAAGTTGATACCCGCATTCTTTTACCAAATAAATAAATGCCACCTTGCTCATATTGCTAACTTTTGTAAACATACTTTCCCCACAAAAGACTTTATTCCCTAAATCTACCCCATACAAACCTCCAACTAATTCATCATTCCTCCATACTTCAATAGAGGTAGCAAATCCTTTTTTATGCAAGTTAATATAAGCTTTTTGCATATCATTAGTAATCCAAGTACCATCTTGACCTTTTCTAAAACTTTGTTTGCAGTTTAAAATTACTTCTTGAAAAGATTGATTGATCGTTATTGTGAAGTCTTTTTTTCGAAGAATTTGCTTCATTGATTTGGAGATTTTCAAATCCTCTGGAAATAATACCATTCGTTCTTTTGGACAATACCAAACAATGGGCTCCCCTTCATTAAACCAAGGGAAAATTCCTTTTTCATAAGCATGAACTAAACGTTCAGTAGACAAATCTCCTCCTAAAGCTATAATACCTTCTTTAGAAGCCACATCATACGGAGGAAACTCTATTTTTTCATCTAACCAATAAAACATTTATAAAATAATTAATCCTAAAATATAGATAAACATACCAACAAACATAGCTATTAAGGTGTAAGGTAGAATCTCTTTAGCTTTTAGCTTAGTAATTCCTAATAAAGGTAAGGCCCAAAAAGGTTGTAACATATTAGTAATTTGATCTCCATAGGCCAATGCCATAATCGCTTTTGGTAATGGTACTCCTAATTTTAAAGCACTTTCTAACACTATTGGTCCTTGTACTACCCATTGTCCTCCTCCACTCGGCACAAATATATTCACTAAACCTGCACTAAAAAAAGTAAATATAGGTAAGGTTTGACTTGTAGATATTGAAACGAAAAAATCTGAAATTAATGTTACCATTCCTGTATGCTTCATTATTCCCATAATACCAAAATACAATGGGAATTGGATTAAAATCCCAGATACATCTGAAATAGCTTCTCCCACTGCTTTACTAAAATTTTTAATATTTCCATGTAAAATGATGGCCAAACCTAACATAAAAAAATTAATAAGATTTGGTGTTATTTGTAAACTCAACAAATTAGCATAGTACCTGTAGAAAAAAGTAATTAAAATAATTCCTCCGAGTAGAAAAGCTAAAGCGTTTGATTGATCTAATTGTTCAGCTTTTGTTTTTGGTAAATCATTATTAATCCTTTCATAAATATTTAATTGAATTTGGGTTGGCTTACTTTTTTTTCCAATGATAAAAAACGTCAAAGACACTGCAATAACCACTAAAAAGAACAATACTATGTTCCACCAACTCAAAACGGTTTCATTAAAACTAATCAGCTCTGGTAACTTATTTAGATCTGTACTAGTTGACAACGATTTCATCATAGTTTTCAAATGACCTGATTCATTAATTTTAATTGGTGCTGATCCTGAAATCCCACCATGCCATACCATTAGTCCTACATAACCTGAAGCTCCAATTAATGGATAATTAAGTTGAATATTTTTCCGTTGTGCATCTTCTGCAACTTTTCTAGCCAAAAGAGCTCCAAAAATTAAACCCAAACCCCAATTAAAAAAGGACACCAGCATTGTCAAACTACTAACTATTGCGGCACTTGTTGCTGTAGTTGTACAGTATTTAGTAACTTTTAAAATTAAAGTACTCATTGGCTTACTTAAAACTAATACATGTCCTAACACTAAAATCAACATCATTTGATATGCAAACACGAGTAAATTTGCATTCCATATTTCAGACTCCCAAAATCCTAAAATTCTAAATAAATAACCTGTGGTTGTTTCATTATTTGAGTTTGTAAAAAATAAAGCAAACACAAGAGTTACTAGTGTTAACAATACTGCTATAGTGAAAGGAGAAGGAATGTATTTTTTAAAAATAATTTCTATGATTTTTGTCGCCTTCATAATTATGACTTGGTACGTAAAAATAATAAGTTTTAACTTTGGTACTCGTAAAAAGGTAGCTATTTTTGCCGCTTAAATGTTTGATGCAGACGGATATGAAAAAAAAACTGTCAAAGAAGAATAAAGATCCACATGTAAAAAGACTACATAACTATTATCAGCGTACTGGTTTTTACATGTTTATATGGGAAAGTATTAAAAAAGCATTCTGGCCAGCAGTTGTTATTGCTATTTTAGTTTTTGTTTTTAATAAATATGTTTACAATATTAATGACGGGTTACAGAAAATGACCGAAACTTTTTCTAGACCTAGTTTGTTAATCACATTTTTTATTTCTGAAACTATACTAGGTTTAGTTCCTCCTGAAATTTTTATTGCTTGGTCTAAAAAAACTTCCACACCATTATTAAATGTAGCTATTCTAGCTGTTTTATCATATTTAGGAGGTATAACTGCTTATTTTTTAGGAAAAACTTCTTTAAAAATAAAATCGATAAAACAGTATTTGGAAGTTAAGATGGCAGATCATTTAAAAAACACTAAAAAATGGGGTGGCCTTTTAATTTTAGTAGGAGCCTTACTTCCACTTCCTTTTGCTATTAGTTGTTTAACTGCAGGAATGATTCGTTATCCAATCAAAAATGTAATCATTTTTGGATTATTTCGTTTTTTACGATTCGCTATTTATGCTTGGGCCATTTTTTCTGTGGTAAGCTAATCATATTATTAATGTAAACTTAACAAAAAACCTCTCCGAAGAGAGGTTTTAAGATTTCATTGAGAAATCGGGGTACAATACAACTAGATTACTACTATTGTAAATATAATAAATTTATACTTTACATTCCTCATTATACAAGCTATATTTTTCGCTTTTTCATAATAAAAAACCTCACAATATTGTGAGGCCTTATCTTTTATTATAAATATTATCTAGAACGGTAAGTCATCAGGTTCGTTATCCGTTAAATCTGGCGCTGGTTGAAACTGATCAGTTGGAGGTAAGTTTTGCGGAGCTGATTGCTGTAAATTCTCAATTCTCCATCCTTGAATAGAGTTAAAATATTTTGCTACTCCTTCAGGATTAATCCATTCTCTACCTCTTAAATTTATAGAAACTTTCACATCCTGTCCTACTTGAAAACTATTCAATAAATCACATTTATCTTGAATAAATTCAATTAATATCATCTGAGGATATTGCTCATCTGTAGTTATTACTAATTCTCTCTTTCTAAAACCATTGCTACCAAAGGTTTGTGTTTCGTTAATAATTTTAATCTTCCCTATTACTTCCATACTGTTATCTGTTTATTAAAAGTACTTTCCAAGCACTTTCTACATCATTCTTTGCTAAATATAGTTGTGCAAATGTATGTTTTTTTTCGGCTGATATACCAACATACTCAGGATGTTGTTCGCTAAAGTTATTAACAACCTCACTAGTAGGTAGCTTTTCTATATTCGCTAACATTCCCAGATTATTACCCGTTAAAATAGAACTATTTTTAATCTCATTTGGTAATTGATCTACACCAATACCTAAAGTAGAAAGTGGTTTTGGAATTTCAAAGAAACCATCTCTAGCTCTAGAATAGAAACTTCCTCCTGCTCTGGACACTAAATCTATTTTGTATTGATCTATTTGTCCTTCTTCGTTTAAAACTTCTTCTTTAATATGCATTTTAACTACCTCACATACAATCAGATTTCCTGCACCGCCTTCTTTTCCTGTGTAAATAATATCGTTCACTTTACATTCAAATTGCACGGGAGATTCTTTAACCCTAAAAGGTTTTACTTCTTCGGATGCTAACATCGTTAGCCCAGACTTCACAAATTCATTAACACCTTTGGGATACATAGTACTACTTAATGACATTTGCTGTACTATATCATAATTTACCACATTAACTACTACTTCTTTTGTTTCCTCAGCATTATCTAATGTGTGTTTAGTTGTATTATTCCTTACACTTCTGGCTGGTGAAAAGATTAAAATAGGTGGATTAGCTCCAAATACATTGAAAAAGCTAAATGGTGATAAATTAGGATTTCCATCTTTATCTATAGTACTAGCAAAAGCAATCGGTCTAGGTGCAATAGCACCTAATAAATACTGATGCAGTTTACCCGTAGGAATTTCTTTTGGATTTATGGTTAACATGTTATTTTGTTTTAAAAAACTATAGTGTAAATATACTATGCTTTTAGGGATTAAGTTATAATGTTCAGAATAGTTTATATTTGAACAATGACATTTTTCAAAGATTTTTTCTGGGTTAAACGTATCATATTACTGACTTCTTTCTCCATTTTAACATTGATTTTATGGAATACATATGCCTTTTTCAAAAAGTTTAAAACTGATGAAAGAGTAAAAATGGAGCTTTTTGCTATGGCTATTGAGCGTTTTGGCAATGACACTTCAGATCTAGATGCAGATATGAGTCTAGAAATAAAAGCTTTAGGAGAAAATAAAATCCCTTGTATTTTAACGAATATTAATGGAACTATCATAGAACACCATAATTTAGACCCTTTAAAAGCTTCAAGTAATCTTTACTTACAAAAACAATTGGCTATTATGAAAAAGCAGAACAAGCCAATTGAAATTAACTACTTGGGAAGAAAGGAGTTCATTTACTATAACAACTCAGATCTTTTAAAAAGACTAACCTACTATCCTATAGTTTTAATCTTAGTTTTAGCTTTATTCTTAACTATTTTACTTTTATTCTTCAATTCTAGTAAAATTGCAGAGCAGAATAAATTATGGACTGGTATGGCTAAGGAAACTGCACATCAAATAGGCACACCATTATCCTCTCTTTTAGGGTGGGTCGCTATTTTACGATCTGAAGATATTAATCCTGAATATGTGCATGAAATAGAAAAAGATGTACAACGTTTAAGTACTATCGCTAATCGTTTTTCTAAAATTGGATCTTTACCCAAACTTGAATTAAAAAATATAGTCAGTACAACCAAAACTACTTTTGATTATTTAGAAACCAGAAGTTCTAAACAAATTCAATTCAATTTTGAAACTTCAAGTGATACCATTAATGTCAATTTAAATGATGAACTTTATGGTTGGGTTATTGAAAATTTAATCAAAAATGCTATTGATGCTACTCAGGGTAAAGGAAAAATAGGAATTTCAATTCTAGAAGACAAAGAGGAAGAACTAATCAAAATCTTAATCAGCGATACTGGTAAAGGAATTCCTAAATCTAAATTTAATAAAGTATTCAGACCAGGTTACACTTCTAAAAAGCGTGGCTGGGGATTAGGACTTTCTTTATCCAAACGAATTATTCAAAACTACCATAAAGGACGAATTTTTATACGAAAATCAGAAATTGGAAAAGGAACCACTTTTGAAATTCATTTAAATCGTATGTCTACTTAAAATTAGCTGAAATTTGCGCTGCTAATGATACAAATTCTTCAGAAGATAATTCCTCTTTTTTCATAAACTGCATATCTGCCATTGAATTAATTGGAATTAAATGTACATGAACATGAGGCACTTCTAAACCAACAACACTCATTCCAATTCGCTCACATGGAATTGCTTTTTCTAATGCTTTAGCTACTCTATAACTAAAGTTCATTAATGCTGAATATTCTTCTTCAGAAAGATCAAAAATTTTATTTTCTTCTTTTTTAGGAACCACCAAAGTATGTCCCTTTGCATTCGGGTTAATATCTAGAAAAGCATAAAACTGATCGTTTTCTGCTACTTTATACGAAGGTATTTCTCCTTTTATAATTTTTGTGAATATACTAGCCATGATTTTAAGATGTATTTGGTCGTATAAAAATAAAAAAACAATCGAGTTTTGAAGGTATCAAAACTCGATTACATTACTATTTTTTAAAACTTAACGTGATATCTCTAAGATCTCAAACTTCATTAATCCATTAGGCACCTGAATCTCTGCTACATCTCCTACTTCTTTACCTAATAAACCTTTTCCAATAGGTGAGTTTACAGATAATTTACCATTACGTACATCACTCTCACTATCAGCTACTAATGTATAAGTAAACTCCATACCATTGGTCGTATTTTTTAACTTCACTATGGAGTGAATTAATATTTTAGATGTATCTAATTGACTTTCGTCTATAATTCTCGCACTTGCAACTACATTTTTTAACTTTGCTATTTTGGTTTCTAATAACGATTGCTCTTCTTTAGCCGCATGGTATTCTGCATTCTCACTTAAATCCCCTTTATCGCGAGCATCCGCTATTTCTTGAGACACTCTAGGTCTTTCCACCTGTTCTAGGTGTGCTAACTCAGCTTTAAGTTTTTTTAATCCTTCTGCTGTGTAATATGAAACGTCACTCATAACTCTATAATTTAAAAAATCTCAGTCCGTCAGGAATGAGATCATCTAACAAATGTACAAAATATTTGTAAATTAGCCTCGTTAGTTTATTTACTTAAGTTTCATTTTATGAAAAAAATATATTTTTTATTGCTTAGTTTTCTCCTTCTCAACTGTTCAGATGATATAAATTCTAACAATTGTTTTTTAGGTGTATTCTTAAACGAAACTGTAAATTTATCTAATCCTGAATTTATAGACATTCAAGTTCCGGGAGGCAGCACTATTACTACTATTGGTGGTAGAAGAGTTCTAATTATCAGAAGAACTAACACTAGCTTTAAAGCATTTGATTTAGAATGCCCTAATGGTAACTGTTCTTCTCCTATGACTTTTGATGGCTTGCGCTTAGTTTGTTCTTGCAATAATGACATGTATAGCACATTAAATGGTTGTCCTGTAGATGAGAATGGAGAATGCATTAGAGATGGTTCTTGCTTTGCTTTAGAGTACACCGCATTACTAGCAGGTAACGTTTTACAAATAAGACGTTAAAAAAATTATTTATCTACCCAATTAAGATTAGTACTTTTGTGCCAACAACACAAAAGATTAGACGTGCAAAACTATTTTTCTTCACAATTTAAATTAGGTGTTTTAGGTGGCGGACAATTAGGAAGAATGCTACTTTCCGAAACCCAAAAATTAGACATACATACAGTAATCTTAGATGCTTCTGAAGATGCACCTTGTGCACAAATATGTAATGAATTTCATCAAGGTGATTTACTAGACTTTGATACGGTTTACAATTTTGGAAAAAAAGTAGACTTATTGACTATTGAAATAGAAAACGTCAATATAGATGCTTTAGATAGACTAGAAGATGAAGGATTACCCATTTACCCTAAACCTAGTAATCTTAGAATCATTCAGAATAAAGCGAAGCAAAAGCAGTTTTATAAGGAAAATAATATTCCTACAGCTGATTTCACACACTATGCTTACATAGATGAACTAAAACATGCTTATGAAAATGATATGGTTGATTTTCCTTTTGTATGGAAATCTGCTCGTTTTGGTTACGATGGTAATGGCGTAAAAGTAGTAAAAAACTATAGCGATCTCGAAAACTTACCAGAAGGAGAATGTATAGCTGAACAAATGATTCCTTTTAAAAACGAGTTAGCAGTAATTGTAGCTAGAAATTTAAAAGGTGATATAGAGACATATCCTGTAGTAGAAATGGAATTTCATCCTGAAGCCAATCAGGTAGAATATGTAATTTGCCCTGCTAGAATAGATGAAACTGTAGCTAAAAAAGCTAGACAAGTAGCTTTACAAGTTGCAGATACTTTTGATTTTGTTGGGTTATTAGCAGTTGAAATGTTTCAAACTCAAAATGATGAAATTTTAGTTAATGAAGTAGCACCAAGAACTCATAATTCAGGACATTATAGTATTGAAGGTAGTTACACAAGTCAGTTTGAACAGCATTTACGTAGTATTTTAAATTTTCCTTTAGGAAGTACTGAAAGTAAACTAGCCGGAATTATGGTAAATTTAGTTGGTGCTGAAGGTCATACAGGAGAAGTGATTTATGAAAATATAGAAGAAATTATGAACATCGATGGAGTTACCCCACATTTATATGGGAAAAAAATTACTAAACCTTTTCGTAAAATGGGACATGTTACTATTGTAAATAAAGATGTGAGTAAAGCTAGAGAAATTGCTCAAAAGGTAAAAGAAACTGTTAGAGTTATAAGTAAACTATAATCAAACCAATAATTAATAATTGATAAAATAATATGGTAGGAATTATAATGGGAAGTGATTCTGATCTTCCAATCATGCAAGAAGCAATCGATGTTTTAGAAAGTATGGATATTCAAATAGAAGTAGATATTGTTTCTGCTCATAGAACTCCAGAAAAACTATTTGACTATGCTACAAATGCACATAAAAGAGGAGTACAAGTAATTATTGCTGGTGCTGGTGGTGCTGCTCATTTACCAGGAATGGTAGCTAGTATGAGCCCGTTACCTGTCATTGGAGTTCCTGTAAAAAGTAGAAACTCTATTGATGGATGGGATTCTGTACTATCTATTTTACAAATGCCTGGAGGTGTACCTGTAGCAACTGTGGCTTTAGATGGTGCTAAAAATGCTGGAATTTTAGCCGCTCAAATTATTGGTGCTTCAGATAAATGTGTTTTAGATAAAATAATTGCTTATAAAGAAGGCTTAAAACTTAAAGTAGAAAAGGCCTCTGAAAGAGTAAAAAAATAAGTATCTTAGTACTACATAAAATACAAAACCTCACAGATCATTCATCAGTGAGGTTTTGTAGGTTTTTAAATTATTATTCAATGACAAAGAACCCATTATTACAAGAATTTGATACTCCTCCTTTCCAGTCTATAAAAGAGGAACATTATAAAGTAGCGATTAAAAAAGCTATTGAAATTGCTAAAGAAGAAATCGATGCTATTGTTAATGCTACTGCTAAACCGACGTTTGAAAATACAACTGTTGCTTTAAGTAATGTAGGAGAAAAGCTAGGTCGAATTACACCTATTTTTTTCAATTTAAATTCTGCTGAAACTAATGAAGAAATCCAAAAAATAGCAAAAGAAATTTCTCCTTGGTTAAGTGAATTTAAAAATGATATGATTTTAAACGAATCCTTATTCAAAAAAGTTAAAGCCGTTTATGATCAAAAAAACACTCTTACACTTACTCCTGAACAATCTATGCTTTTAGATAAGCAATACAAACGTTTTTCAAGAAATGGTGCTAACTTGAGTGATAGTGATAAAAACGAATTACGAAAGTTCGATACTGAATTAGCCAAATTATCACTTCAGTTTGGAGAAAACGTATTGGCAGACACCAATACTTTCGAAATGTTGATTACCAATGAAGAAGATTTATCCGGACTTCCAGAAGGAGCAAAAGAAGCTGCTAAATTGTTGGCTACTCAAAAAGAAAAAGACGGTTGGTTGTTCACATTAGACTACCCTAGCTATATTCCTTTTATGACTTATGCTGACAATAGAGAACTAAGAAAAAAGCTAGCTATTGCCATGGGTAAAAAAGGATTTCAAGACAATAAAAATAATAACGAGAGTATCGTATTAAACATTGTTGAAATCAGACATAAACGAGCTCAATTGTTAGGTTACAATTCTCATGCGCATTTTGTATTAGAAGAACGTATGGCTGAATCTCCTGAAAAGGTACTTTCTTTTTTAAATAACTTACTAGAAAAAGCAAAGCCTGCTGCCGAACGTGAATTTAAAAATTTAGAAAACTATGCCAAGAATTTAGACGGTATTGATCGTTTAGAAAAATGGGATGGTTCTTATTATTCTGAAAAATTAAAAAAGGAATTGTTTGATTTAGACCAGGAAGCTTTAAAACCATATTTTAAATTAGAAAATGTTATTGATGGTGTTTTTGAAATTGCTAATCGTTTGTTTGATCTCAAGTTTGAGGAAATCGACACTATTGACAAGTACCATGAGGATGTAAAAACATATAAAGTTATCAATACCAAAGGAGCGTTTATTTCTCACTTTTATGCTGATTTCCATCCTAGACCAGGAAAAAGAAATGGTGCTTGGATGACTTCTTACAAATCACAACAAATCAAAAATGGATTGAATGATAGACCTCAGGTATCCATTGTTTGTAACTTTACTAAACCTACTGAGACTAAACCTTCTTTACTAACTTTTAATGAAGTTACTACACTATTTCATGAGTTTGGACATGCATTACATGGAATGTTAGCAAATACAACTTATAAAAGTTTATCAGGAACCTCTGTTTCTTGGGATTTTGTTGAGCTTCCAAGTCAAGTTTTAGAAAATTGGTGTTATGAGAAAGAAGCCTTAGAATTGTTTGCTAAACATTACGAAACTGGAGAAACAATTCCTATGGAATATGTGGAAAAAATTAAAGAATCTGCTACCTTTCATGAAGGTATGCAAACGTTACGTCAGTTAAGTTTTGGTTTATTAGACATGAGTTGGCATTCAGGTAATACATCTGAAATTACTTCTGTTAAAGATTTTGAACTAAGAGCTTTTGGAGACACGAAGCTATATCCTGATGTTCCTGAAAATTGTATGAGTACAGCCTTTTCTCATATTTTCCAAGGAGGATATTCAGCTGGATATTATTCTTATAAATGGGCAGAGGTTTTAGATGCTGATGCTTTTGAATATTTTAAAGAGGAAGGTATTTTTAATAAAGAAATAGCAACAAAATTTAAAGATCATGTATTATCTAAAGGTGGTACTGAAAAACCAATGGAACTCTATAAGCGTTTTAGAGGTAAAGAACCAAAACCTGAAGCGCTTTTAAAACGTGCTGGACTTATATAATAATCAACAATAAATTACGAATTATGAGCTTTTAGTTTATAATTCGTAATTTGTTACTTGTTCTTCTCTTCTATCCACTTGCTCATATATTTTGTGGCCTGTAATGTTTGATATTGCAATAAGCTACCTAAAAAGTTTTCTTGTCGGTGCTTAACTAAGTTTTTACCAATCGTATTAATATCTTGAATAAAAATTTTAGCTAATTTCTCTTTATCATACATTGTATTTATTATTGCTATTCCGTTTTGCTGTGATTTCTCCCACAAATTTTTATCAGTATATACTTCTACTGCTTTTTCTACAAAAACCTCTAAATCATCTTCTACAAAACCATTCCATGGTAAATCTTCATGCATTCCTTCGGCGCCTATTGATGTAGTAATACTTGGTGTTCCGCTCAGCATAGCTTCAGTTAGCTTCCCTTTTATTCCTGCTCCAAACCGTATTGGGGCTAAAACAACTTTTGCTTTTCGTACTACTTCTTGAGCATCAACAGCATATCCTTTTACTATAAATCCTTCTTTAGGTTGATGTAATTGTTGAATTTGTTGTGTTAGATAAGCTCCATAAATATGTATTTCCGCATCAGGCAACTTTTTTCGGATTCGCTTCCATATTTGTTTCAATTGTAAAACAGTATCCACATTAGGCTTATGGAAATAATTTCCTATAAATATAAAATGTTTCCTATCTTCAAAAGAATACCAACTATCAACGGCTTCTTGATTTATTTTATCTAGTAAAAAAGGTAAATACAGCAATAGATTTTCATTAATACTAAAAACATTTTTTAGCAATTCCATTTCATAAGTAGAAATAATCAAACTCAAATCGCAACGTAAAATAGAAGCTATTTCTCTTTTAGTATCATCAGATTGCAATAAAGCTTCATTAGAAAATTCTTCTCCTTTTTTTAATTGTTGATGTCTGATTTTCCTTAAGAAATGTAAATCTTCTGTATCTAAAACCCGTATCGCATCAGGACAGTTTTCAGCAACTCTCCATCCAAATTGTTCCTCCATCATAAAACGATCAAAAATCACAATATGAGGATTTAAATCACTAATGAAATCATCAAATGAAGACGAATTCAATTCAATTTGTACTTCATCAACTCCTAATTCTACTAAGTTTAACGCTTTATTCCCTTTTTGCGCAGGGCTTGCAAATGTAATTTTATAATTGTTTTCTAAAAAAACATTCATAAGTTGTAACATCCTGCTTCCAGCTGCAGAAGAAGTTGGTTCAACCCAAACGTAACCTATAATTAAAACTTTTTTATCCAATTATTTTCGCATTTCAGCAGCATATTTTTCCTGAACTCCCTTGGCCCAATTTACTACTAACGTGATTTCTTCTTCAGTTAATTTAGCTTCACTATGTGTCCAAGTGTAAGAATCAATAGGCATGTGTTTTTCTCCAACTTCTTCCCAAAATTCTTCCATTTTATGCTCTTTTCTTTTTATTGAATACGAAGACCATTCCGATAAGTTTAAATGTTCCTTTCCTTCTTCAACATGATGATCCATCCAAAAATTAATTGGGGCTATTGAATGATACCAGGGATATGATGTTGTATTACTATGACAATCGTAACATGCTTTAGATAAAATATCATGAACTGCCTTTGAAGGTTTTGTGTCATTTACAAATACATCAAGAATGCTTAATTCACCTTCATTTTTTGTAGTGGGGATAAATTGAATAGCAAGTAATAACAACAATGCAACCCATCCTATTTTTTTAAGTAATTTCATACAATAACTAACTTATTCGTTTAAAAATAGCAATAATAAGTAATACTCACTTTTAATTCGTAAATAATTGTAATTTTGTAGTAAAATTAAAACAACTCATGAAATACGATATCATCGTTATAGGTTCTGGTCCTGGTGGATATATAGCAGCGGTTAGAGCGTCACAGTTAGGTAAAAAAGTAGCTATTATTGAAAAATATTCTACCCTTGGTGGTACTTGTTTAAATGTTGGATGTATTCCTTCAAAAGCTTTATTAGATTCTTCTCATCATTTTTACGATGCTGTTCATCATTTCGAAGAGCATGGTATTTCTGTTGAAAATCCAAAGTTTGATTTTCAAAAGATGATTGACCGTAAAGCTAAAGTAGTAGAACAAACTACTGGAGGAGTTAAGTTTTTAATGGATAAAAACAATGTTGATGTTTATGAAGGATTAGGATCTTTTGAAGATGCAACACATGTAAAAGTTACTAAAAACGATGGTAGCTCTGAAATCATTGAAGGAACTAACATTATTATTGCTACTGGATCTAAACCTTCTACTTTACCTTTCATTACTATTGATAAAGAACGTATAATTACTTCTACTGAAGCTTTAAAACTTAAAGAAGTTCCTAAACATTTAATTGTAATAGGTGGTGGGGTTATCGGATTAGAATTAGGTTCTGTATACAAGCGTTTAGGAGCAGAGGTAAGCGTTGTTGAATATGCGCCAACTATTACTCCTACTATGGATAAAGACGTTTCTAAAGAACTTACTAAAGTTTTAAAGAAACAAGGAGTTAAATTCAATGTAAGTCATGGAGTTACTGGTGTGGAAAGAAAAGGTGATGAAGTTGTTGTAAAAGCTACTAATAAAAAAGGAGAGGAAGTAGTATTCACTGGTGATTACTGTTTAGTTGCTGTAGGACGTAGACCATATACAGATGGTTTAGGACTGGAAAAGGCTGGTGTTAAAGTAACTGAAAGAGGTCAAGTAGATGTAAACAATCATTTACAAACTAATGTTTCTAACATTTATGCTATAGGTGATGTTGTTAGAGGAGCAATGTTAGCGCATAAAGCTGAAGAAGAAGGTGTAGTTGTTGCTGAATATTTAGCTGGTGAAAAACCACATATTGACTATAACCTAATTCCTGGAATTATTTATACATGGCCTGAAGTTGCTGCTGTTGGAAAAACTGAAGATGAACTTAAAGAGGCTAAAATAGAGTATAAATCAGGTAAATTTTCTATGCGTGCTTTAGGTAGATCACGTGCTAGTGGAGATATTGATGGTTTTGTAAAAGTTTTAGCTGATAAAAATACCGATGAAGTTTTAGGAGTTCATATGGTTGGAGCTAGAGTTGCTGATCTAATTATGGAAATGGCTGTTGCTATGGAATTTAGAGCTTCAGCAGAAGATATCGCTAGAATTTGCCATGGACACCCAACTTATTCTGAAGCTGTAAAAGAAGCTGCTAAAGCTGCTTGGGATGGTAAGCCTTTAAATGCTTAAACAACCTAAAAAAATATATTAAAGAGGCAACCTATTGGGTTGCCTTTTTTAATACCTTATTTTTATAAAGTCTATTTTTTACAGTATTTTATTTTGATTTCAATAATTTTTGTGCTAATTTTTTATCACAAACAAATTAAATTAACACAAAAGCCCTTTTTAATGAAATCAAAATTTAAACAGCTAATAGTATTAGCTCTTATCCTCTTTACCTCATTTTTTTCTTATGCACA
Organism: Tenacibaculum agarivorans; assembly: GCF_001936575.1. GTDB lineage: Bacteria > Bacteroidota > Bacteroidia > Flavobacteriales > Flavobacteriaceae > Polaribacter > Polaribacter agarivorans. The sequence goes on along the minus strand of NZ_MSMP01000013.1, from coordinate 11,270 downwards.
GCGTTTTATAGAAAAACAGCTACCCGCACCAGATCAACTAAGTACTTTCTTTATTGGACCTTTATTAAAATCTACTATTCATTATGGTAAAACCCCTCCAAATTATAATGGAGAAATTTTACTTTTTAATCATGGATATATCGATTTGAATCAGTTATTTTTCACCAACAACACCTTCTATCAAGATGTATATAATGATGGATATCAAGTTGTATTTGTTGCTACGACTCGTGGTGAGGGAATGTGGGTAAATGGAGAGCTCTTAGCCGAATCTATTGATATTATTACAAATAAATATCAAGTAAACAACTTAAATATAATTGCTCATAGCAATGGTGGAAAAGCAACAGAAGCTGCGATGTTCTTTTATAATAAAAGGGATAAAGTAAAAAAAGTAATTGCGCTTGGTACTCCATTTTGGGGCACTTATTTAGCAGATGTCTCTCAACAATGGTGGTTTAATTGGATATGGAGAAATACAGGATTAAATGAAGGTAGTGCTACTTCTACTACCTATTATTGTAGAGATGTGGTTAGGCCTTATTTCGATAATGCATCGAATAATCAACCAGAAAAATTCATCATTTTAGGCGCTTCTGGTTTCAAAAATGGTCATACTATTCTAGCACCATTAATGTTCACCAGTGGTTCCATTTTATATCTTGCACAAGGTACAAATGATGGCGTAACTCCATACAGCAGCTCTCTACGTCCTGGTGCGAGTTATATTTTTGATAAAGGAGAGGCCAAATTAGATCATATAGATGTAGCTTTAGGTCAATATGTATGGAATACTATAAAGCCATATTTAAACACCTCTTTTGCTAGAAAAAAGGTTAATAGTACTATAGAAATTTCTAAAAGAGAAATTATTAGTAATTATCAAATTATAAATTCTGAGAATAGTTATGATCAAGTTATTGCTAATAAAAGTATCACTCCAACACTTGTTACTATTTTTCATGAAAAAGAACTCAATGATTTCAAAATTTACAATAATAACTCTGAGTTAATTCCTTTGCAGCATAAAAAGACTCCACATGAACAATCTAAATACCAAAGTTCTTATACCATTGAAAAGCTTCAAAACTTGAATGCCAATTCACGATTCGCTGCTTTTATTCATTATTCTGATGGACCAAGAATGAAATATGCAACAAATAAAGAAAACGAATCTGTTTCAATAAGATTTGATCGTACTGATATCTCTTTAGATGAAATAGTAGTAAATGCTATAATTACTAAAACTGGAAACTTATACGGTGAAACTATTAAGGGAGATTCCTTTGTATATTCTTTCACCTTAGATTCTAACGCTAAAAACTTCACATTAGACACCTCTGATTTTGAAAACGGCACATATTCAATTTATGTTACAGGGAAACATCAAACTTTTGTACGTTCTATAGCCTCAGGATTCACTGTTGGACAGTTTTCTTTAGAAGGTTTAAAAAAACAAATTAACATCTCTAAAAGTGCACCTGAATACACATTACTAACTAATATAATTGATGATCAAATTGAAATTTCTAATAACTCTGGCCGACAGGAAGTTTCTTATTCTATTTTTAATTTAAATGGTCAACTTCAATTACAAAATAAAGTAATATTCTCTAACCAAAAACTCATAATACAGGAAGGAATTTCTTCATTAGCTAAGGGTATCTACATCCTTATTGTAAATGACAATAATTCCAAAAAGAGTTTTAAAATAGTTAAGCAATAAAAAAAAGCCGAGTGTTATACTCGGCTTTCTCTATATTTTTAATCAATTGATTGATTATTTATTGTCCTACACCATAAAAAGATTCACCTAAATCATCTTGAATATCAGAAGCTTTTTTAATGGCTTGATACATGTTGTAAGTTTGGTTTCTTCTTTGGTTTGCTATTCTCTTTCTGTAGGTATCGTAGTTTGGTAAATCAGCTGGCTTAGTTTTAGCTGTAACCTTAAAAGCATATACTCCTCTATCTCCTACTATTGGTTTAATAATCTCATTTTCTTTAGCATTTAACATTGCTCCAACTACTTTAGGCTCGTAACCTACACCAGAAATTGTTGGCGACTTTAAGTTCACATCTGTTACTTTTCTAACAGTTTGTTTATTTTCTTTAGCAATATCTTCTAAAGTTGCTGCATTTAATTTAGCTTCCAACATCTCTGCTTTCTTTTCATTCAATAAGATTGGACGTACTTTAGTAGTTGCTTTATCAACAGACATTAATCCTTTAGCTGCTTTACCTTTTAATGTAGCTACAACATATCCTCCATCAACATCAAAACGCTTATAGCTACCAACTTCAGTATCTTTAGCGAAAGCCCAAGAAATAATTTGTCTTTCACTACCTAAAGTAGGAATATTCTCATCTAAAGCTTTTAAACCTTCAGCTGGTGAAACTGTTAGCTCTTTTTCTTTAGCTACATCATCTATACTTTTTCCGCTTGATAATCCTTGCGCAAATGTTTCTGCATTTTGATATACTGCATTTTCTGTAGCTTCAGAAGCTTCTATTTTACGAGCAAATGTTGCTAATTTTAATGCTTTTTGGAAATTCTTTTGATCTTGAATATCGATAACGTGGAAACCAAACATAGTTTTAACTACACCAACATCTCCTGTTTTATTATTGAATGAATAGTCTCTAAACTCAGGAACCATTCTAGTATACGTAAACCAATCTAACTCTCCTCCTTTATCTGCATTTGATTTATCTGCTGAAAACTCTTTAGCTAAATCTGCAAACTTAGATTTATTTGTTTTTACAACATTTGCTAAACTATCAGCAATCTTTTTCGCTTGCTCTTCAGTTTCTTTTGTTTCTGGTGTAGCTGAGTTTGAACCAACAAATGGAATCAAAATATGTCTAGCCTGAACAGAATCTGGCATTTGAATGATTTCTGTAATCTTAGATAGTTTAAAATATTCTCCATCTTTATAAGGACCGAAAACATCTCCTGCATTTCCTGTGAATAACGTATCTGCTATTACTTGAGGAACTTGAGATTTAAACTGAATATTATCATTAAATGGTAAATCTGACTCTGTTTCTTGTAAAAAGACTGCATAGTCAGTAGTAGATTTTAACCCTTTAACTGCACCATTATCTTCGATTAATTGAGCTACGCTTGTTTGAATTGCTGCTTCATCTTCTGGAGTAGCTTTGATATCAAACTTTACAAAACTAATATCTCTAGAAGCTTCTACCTCATATTCTGAAGCATGACTTTCGATATATTTTCTAACATCTCCTTTAGTTATTTTAACTAATGAATCTGCAACTGCAGTATAAGGAACATATACTAGATCTGCACTTACTTTTGTATTTTCATTAAAGTATTCTGATTTTCCTTCTTCAAGAGAAGCTCCTAAACCTGCAGCTACTAAGTTATCATAAGTAGATTTTTGGAGATTACTTTTTACACTCGCCATATAATCTCTCCAAGCTTTCCACTGATCTCCATTTTCTGCTTTTAAAGTAGCTAAAAATTCTTTGAATTTATCTTTATCAAAAATTCCTGAAGTTTGATATTTAGGATCGTTTTTTACGAAATCTTTATCATAAAGATCATTTAATATATCAGCTTCTCCAACTGTAATTCCTGCTTCAGCTAATTGAGCATCATAAATTTTCTGGCGTACTAAGTTTTCCCAAACATTTTTAGCTGCTTGCATTTCAGACAATCTATTACCTGTTTGTGCTTTATACGCATCTAATGCTTCCGCAAATTCTTGACGTGAGATTGATTCTCCATTTACTTCTCCTACTTCATTAACTTTACTTGAATTAAAAAAGTCTCCTAGTGTAGATGGATCTAATACAAAAGCAAATAATGCTAAACCTATTATAACGATTAAGAACAATGAGCGTTCTCTAATCTTAGATAAAATTGCCATACTTCATTTATTTAATTAACAGTGTGCGAAAATACAATTTCGCATTTAATAATGCAATGTTTTTAATGGTTTTAGCTCTAGATTTAGTTCGCTCTTTTTTCTTACCTTAATTCTCTTTTGTTGCAACCTTTAAATGTATGGTATCTATTTTGGTTGAGCTCGCTTTAGTAATAACAACTTTAAAATTATCTATTTCTATTTCTTGATTTTCTTCTGGGATACTTTCGGTATGATTTATAATAAAACCTCCTAAAGTTTCATAAGCTTCTTCCTTCGGAATTTCTAAGTTATATTCTTCATTTAAATAGTCAACCTCTAATCGTGCAGAAAAATTAAACTCCTTCTCGCCTACTTTCTCTTCTAACAATTCTTGATTGTCATGCTCATCTTCTATCTCTCCAAATAACTCTTCAACAATATCTTCTACCGTAATAATTCCTGAAGTTCCACCATACTCATCCACAACAATTGCGATACTTTTCCTTTTCTTAATCAATCCATTTAACACATCATTAATAATCATAGATTCTGGAACAAATTCCACAGGTAACAAAATTGATTTTATTGTTCTAGGCTTTTTAAAAAGTTCAAAAGCATTTACATAACCTATAATATCATCTAATGAGTTTTTATACACTAAAATTTTAGAGAATCCTGTTTCTATAAATGTTTGTTTCAAATTACTTACCGATTCATGAAGGTCTACTGCCATAATTTCTGTTCTAGGCACCATGATTTCTCTTGCTTTGACCTTATGAAATTCTAATGCATTTTGAAAGATTTGAATTTCGGAATCTACTTCTTCATTCTCTTTTCTTGTTTCTAATTGTTCAGAAATATAGTTCCCTAATTCTTCTTTACTAAACTCTGTTTGTGCTTCTATTTCACTCGTTTTAAAAAACACTCTAAGTAAGAAATCAGAAATCCTAGAAATTAAACTTGAAAGCACATAAAATAACAGGAAAAAGAAATAAGCGGGAATAGCAAAGATCTTTAAAGCTTCATTAGCATAAACTCTAAACAAAGCTTTGGGTAAAAACTCTGCTGTGATAAGTATAACAATGGTAGAAATTACTGTTTGGGTTAATAATTGTACATCCTCTAATAAGGTTTGCACTATTATATAGCTTGAAGGTAAAAAGGTTTTAAACCATGTCATTAATAATTCTCCCATGAAGTAACTATAAATTACTAGGGCTATGTTATTCCCTACTAACATGGTTGTAATAAATCTGGATGATTTTTGTGTAATTTTAGCTAGTATTCTTGATAGTAGTCCATCTCCTTTTTTTTCTAGCTCAATATGTAGTTTATTTGCCGATACAAATGCGATTTCCATTCCCGAGAAAAAAGCTGAAAAAAGTATCGATACAAATATGATTAGAATTTCATAATTCATTTTTGCTGATTATTCCTTTGCTCTATTTTCTTTCTAAAATTACGTTTAAAAAAGAAAATAATGGTAATAAATATAGCAAATCCAAACATTAAAAAAGCTTGTTGCTTATCAGAATTCCATTTTAGTATACCTTCTACTAAAAAAATGATCCCCACAACTAAGTACCCATATTGGGTATATTTCCAAATTTTATTCATTATAGTTCTTCTTTTTTGACAGCTACATTACCGCTAATGTCTTTTAATATCCATTTTGATAAGTCTTGTTTAGATTCAAAACCAAAACCATTAATCGTATCTTTAGTACTGGTAACTCTAAAGCCATCTTCTGTAAACAAATATTTTTCTCTTTGATCCCAAAAAAGTTGATTTGTTTCTAGTTTTCTACCATTGGTATGATTGTAAACTACAACATTTCCCTTAATTTCTGATACACTAGTTTTAGCATATGACAATGCATAATTACCTGTAATAGTGGTAGAATCTAAACCATCATTTTCATAGGTAATAATTTTAATTCCTTTAGGAAATTCATTATAAGGATGATTCTTTCTATTTGAAAAATCTCGGAGTAAAGGAGTAATCAATTTTGATGTTACTTTCCCTGAATCTTTATATACATGATAGGCATCTTTAGCAACACCAATAGGTAAATTTTTATCCGCTAGAAAATCCCTAACCTTATTAGTATCATTTGTACAAGAAAAAAACATTGCCACCATAAAAAAGGCAGCAATGTTACTAATATATATGTTATGATTTTTAATCATTATTTACTAGGTACTCGAACTGACTCTCCAATCCAACATCCAACTCTATGAGAGCTTCCTGGAGCTATACCTTTTTGGAAGATTAGCTTTTTAGAAGGAATATTTCCTCTATAACTCTTAATATATCTTCCTGCACCAGAACCCGGGTCAACTCTTTGTGCTTTTTGTGCTTTATTTAATGCCGCTACATACACCATTCTTTTCTCAAACTCATCGCTTCCACAAGAGTTAGCACTCTTAGCATATAAACTTGCAATATATAAGTATGCTTTACCCATATTAGGATTGTACTTTAATGCTTCATACGCTAAAGCTCTTGCTCTTGATTTGTTACGAGTTCCTTGTGCTTCTCTTAACTTTAATCTTGCTTTCTTTAATGGATCAGTTTCTAAGTCAAACGCCTTTTTTCTCATTGCAGCAGCTCCTGCTTTATCTCCATTATCCTGTAAAACTCCAGCTACAAAGTTGAATGCATCTGCAGATTGTGTAACATCAGCATAAGATTTCGCTAATTTTTCGAATAATGGATCAGTTTGACAACCTTTGTTATACATTCTTGATACTGCTCTTCTTAACCAAACTCCATTTCCCTTATTCGCTTCGTAATCTCTTGTATAGATAGGGATCAATCTTTCACAAGTTGCTATTGCAGAAATTTCAGCATCTAATCCACCTTCTACTAAACCTAAAGCTTTAGAATTGATTGTATATGCTTTTAATCTTTTCTTTTCTTTTGCTCCAATAGTTTTTAAAGAATCTTTAATTAATAAAGGTGCTATTTTTTTATTGTAATCGTCTAATTTTTCTCCTACAGATTCCATTACATCATCATAAGTATCGAATACTTTTTGAGGATTCGCATCTTTATATTTTCCTACAATACCTTTGAAATATTTGAAAATATTTTTTACTCCCATATCTTTTGGAGAAATTTCATAGGCTTTTTGCAGAATAGCAAAAATTTCATCGTCAGATGCCAAATTATTTTTAGCTAAAAAAGTAGCATAGTCACTGTGTGCTTTAGCTGTTCCTTTATTTGGGAAGTTAGCTAACCTTGTTTCATATACTTTTTTGTATAGAGCACCATCTTTAGTTTTATCTGCTACTTTAGCTCCATACTTGTAAATATTAACAGAAAGCTTTGGGCAATTGGTCATTAACAGATTCAAATCTGGTTTTGCTTCTTCATACTTCTTTGTTGTAACGTTTCCTTTAAACAGGTTGTACTTAATGTTACACTCTTGGCTTGCTTGAGCCTTAACTGATACTGTAGCTAATACCATTAAAGCTGATAGTAAATACGTAATTTTTTTCATAATTATCGTTCTATTCTATTTAATCTATTTGTCTCTTTTTTAACCAATTTAGGCCGTTCAAAGATAAACTTAATCTTATATTAAAGTAACTCTCTTTTATTAAATTATTGTCTATTGATCCTTTTTGACCGTATTCAAATCCTAAATTCAAATTAGAGATTTGTTTTGGTAATGGTAAACCAAAACCAACATTTATGCCAAAATCGTTTATTGAATCAAAATTATTTCCATCACCTATTCCGTCAACTAATAATCCTGTACTCTCAAATCGCAAACCAGCTCTATAGGTAACTCTATCCCAGTAACTTGAAATAGAATTTATTTTTGGGATGTAATATCCTCCTAAAGACAACCTATTTGATGATTCAAATTTATATGTTGATCCTTCTACAATATTTCCTTGGTTATCAAAAGCATCTTGAAACTCTAAATCTACCCCTGCATACCATTTATTTTGTTTTCCTATACCAGCTCCTATTACTGTTTTAAGAGGATTAGTTAAAGTACCTGCTGTAGACCTATCATAAAGTGTATCTCTAGGTATCTCTACTCCACTTTGACCAAAAGACATTGTAAATAATCTTTCACTACCACTTAATCTTAATTCATTTTCTAATTGAAAAGAAGCCCCTACATTTAGTTCTAAATCGTTTTTCAATTTTCTTTTATACTGTGCTCCAATCTTAAATTGCCCCCCTCTAACTGCAGTACTTTTTTCATATTTAGTTGCTAATGAAACATTTCTTCTCTGATTAATTGTATTGTTTTCTATAGTACCAAAAACAAAACCTGCTTCAATACCTACAGCTAAATCTTTTAACACATTAATTCCAAAACTACCAAACAATTTACTTGTTCCTCCGTTACCTGCAAATCTTGATACCTCAGTAATTTCTCCATCTGTGTCTAGGGTTTCATTACTTAAAGCATATCCCACAGAAGATACTGGTTGTAAACCAGCTGAGAATCCTGCTTTACTTCCTATGGGAATACCTAATGCTATATATCGTAAACTTGTAGCATTATTAGATTCACTACTAGTTTCACTAGATACATTTAAAAGAGATAACTCTCCTCCTAATCCATAAGTTGCATATCTTAAATCTGCATTTGCAGCTGGGTTGATAAAATTTAAATGGTTTAAATCTTTCAATGCTACTCCTATCCCTCCCATTGAGGCTTGTTCGACTGTGATAATATTAATATCTTCCCCAATACCAAAAAAAGAATATGGTGAAGAACTATTTCTTTGCCCCCATATATTTATTGAAATTGTTATTAAAACTACAATAAAAAGTCTCTTAATCATTCGCTCTGTTATAAGTCAATATTCTATAAAGTCCTTCCAAAACCAAATTTGGATTGGCAAATATGTGATTTTTTAATTGTATAGCCAAAAAATTCGTATCTCCTCCTGTTAAAACAACTGTTAAATCTTGATACTCATACTTATATTGATTAATGACTCCATCTATTTCATTACAGATTCCGTTTACTATACCTGAATGTATGCTTTCTTGGGTATTATTTCCTATAAAACTTTCAGGTGTTTTAGATTCTAAAAGTGGTAATTTAGACGTATAATTATGAAGTGATTGATACCTCATTTTTAATCCTGGGGAGATAGCCCCTCCTAAATATTCTCCTTTTTTATTTACAAAATCGAAAGTTACGCAGGTACCTGCGTCTATTATTAATACATTTTTATGTGAGTATTGACTAGCAGCAAAAGATGCTAAAGCTATTCTATCTACTCCTAAAGTTTTTGGTGTAGCATATAAATTTATAAATGGAATCGGAGTTTCGTGATTTAATTCTACTAAATCTAGTATTGTATGTAATTTTTGAAGCTTATTATCACTTAATTTAGAAACTGCGGAGATGATTCCCCTGCTTATTTTATATTTTTTTAAAATTTTTTTTACTGAAGAAATTATTTTTTCTTTTTGAAAAATCACAACCTCTATCAAGCTATCTTTTTCAAAGACAGCAGCTTTCACTCGAGTATTACCTACATCTATTATTAATTCCATTATTCCTAATTCAGAAGGCAGCAAATTTATAATAGATTTTTTACATTTTTTTTTGGTTCAATTCAAAAAACTGTTATATATTTGCATCCGCTAACAAGCTGGTACCTTAGCTCAGTTGGTAGAGCAAAGGACTGAAAATCCTTGTGTCCCTGGTTCGATTCCTGGAGGTACCACTTCAAAAGCCCTGATTTTTCAGGGCTTTTTTTATGAAACGAAATTAACTGATCCATATACTTTATTTTATACTAATGGGAAAAATACCCTTTATCGAAACTTATGCTTCAATTTAGCAGTAAGTGATTTACCTGTATATCTATAATTTAGCAAACAAATAAAAAAAATTAATTATATTTGATTTTAAGAAGATACTAATCTGAGTCTAAGACTCTTTAATTGCACCCCCAAATAGAATGAGCAATCTTACCAAAAAACTTAATCAAATAGCTGGTTATCTAGCTTGGAATTCTTTCAGCTCTATTTTCAATAATGACGAAAGTTATATTATATCTAAGGAAGGATTAGAAATACTTTCTGATGAAAAACAACTAACAGAAATTAGTAAGCTAATTGAAAATTCAAAGAAAAGTGAAAATGCTGCAAGTTCAGAATTAATAGTACTAAAATCTGAAGAAATACCTGCCTAACACCACACTCTAAGCTATATGGATATTTCTATAGGCTTTCTAATAGCTTTTGTTTTAATAATATTTCCTGGACTTATTTTTAGAAGACTTTATTATTATAATGAGTTTTCTAAGCAATTCAATTCAGGTCTAAATATTCCTGCTTTAATTGCAATATCTGCATTACCTGGTCTTGTATTATTGATTATTACATCTTTATTATATGACACGTATTTTAATAATATAGATCTTGGGGAAATTATTGATATCATCAAAAAAATAATTTCTGATGAGCACTTGTTTACGGAAAACAATGAAATTCCTTTAAAGACCAAAATTTATGATAAAGCATCACCATATTTAGGTTTTCTTTATGTTTCCAGTGTTGTATTAGGTTTAATATCAGGAAGGTTAATAAGAATTTTAAGATTAGATACTAAATTTAAAATACTCAGATTTAAAAACTACTGGTTTTATTTTTTTAATAGTCAGCATACGAGATTTCCTAAAATGAGGCCTTTAAAAGTAAAAGGAAAAAAACACCTTTTTACGTGGGGAGATATTCTGATAAATTCTGATGGAAATAAGCTATATTCTGGCTATATAATGGATTATGAATTAGATCAGGAAAATTGTGATAAACTGAGTAAAATATATTTAAGAGATGCTATTAGATATGACAATAACGGAGAGAAAAAACCTATAATTCCAAGTCAAATTTTTATACTGGACTGCAAGGAAATGGTGAACATAAATTTAACTTATATATATAAAGAAAGGGAAGATATTCGTAAAACGAAAATTCCTCAAATTTTAAATATCTGGTTAAGTGTTATAAATATTGTCATCGCTATATTTCTAATCTTTAAAACAAATCTAATTACGTGGTCTTATTATCAGGAAATTCTAGGGTTAAGTTATGGTCACAGAATCTTATTCTACTTGTTAGTCATTCAAATTTTAAGTTTAGCTAATATTTTTATTAAAAATAAAGAGGTGGATAGTGAAACTGGTATTCTCAAAGAAGAATACAACTATATTGGTATTGAAGATATTATATACAAAGTAGCACTAATAGGTTTTTTCTTTTTATTATTTAGGTTAAGTTTATTCATATAAATACTCTGTAAAACTTACTAAAACTACTCCATAAACCTAAAAACATACGCTGAACAATAGTATACTTTTATAAGCATAATATCATTAGCGTATGTGAGCAAAAATTACTAATTAA
>NZ_MSMP01000012.1 GCF_001936575.1 Tenacibaculum agarivorans | reverse complement strand
CCTGTAATTGTTGATACTTTTCTTGTTCTGATAAAACATCAATATCTGAGAGTATTATATCTGGGTTAGTACATACTTCTTTAACTATTTGTTTAAAGTAACTCACAAACCTATCAATAGTAGCTTCTTTAAACAATCCTGTAGAGTACGTAAATAAACAGTGTAACTCTTCAGAAGATTCACGGACCGTTAAAGATAAATCAAATTTTGAAGTTTGTTGACTGTCATTAAAAGGTTCTAGCTGAAGTCCTGGAATTGAAAATTCTTCTTCTGAAAAATTCTCAAAACCAAACATCACATCAAATAATGGGTTTCTGCTTAAATCTCTTGGAATACGAAGTGTTTCTACTAAATCTTCATATAAATATGATTGATGTTCAAAACAGTTTAATGTTTTCTCTTTGAGCTGTCTTAAGAATTCTATAAACCTTAATGTTCCTTTTGGTTGATTCCTTAATGCTAAGGTATTCACAAACATCCCCATTACATCTTCCATTTCTACATTTTGCCTTCCAGCCACTGGGGATCCGACAACAACATCTTCCTGATTTGATATCTTACTCAAAAAGATATTAAAGATAGATAACATTGTCATAAACAACGTAGCTCCTTCATTATCTCCTATTTTATTTAAACTTTCAACTTCAGACTGATCTAATGTAAACCCTATGTATCCTCCTGAATAATTATTTATTTTAGGTCTTTGATAATCCGTAGGTAACTCTAATGTAACTATTTCCTCTGCAAATTCTTGTAGCCAAAATTCCTTTTGATGCAACAACTCTTCTTGTTGAATATTTTGTTGCCATTCTGCATAATCTTTATACTGAAATCTTAATTCCGATAACTCCTTCTTACTATAGTATGCTAAAAAGTCTTTCATTAAAATTCCTTGAGAAACTCCATCAGCAATTATATGGTGCATATCCACCATTAGAACATATTCTTTTTCCGCTATTTTGATTAACCCTACTCTTACTAATGGGCATTTTGAAAGATCGAAAGGTCTAATAAAGTTTTCTACAATAGTTATAGCATCTAACTCATTTGCTTCAAAATATTCAATGGAAAACGGAATTTCAGCTGCTACTATTTGTGCTGTTTCTCCATTTATAGTTTGAAATGATGTTCGTAAACTTTCATGTCTATCAATTAATTTTTTGAAAGTATCTTCTAAATGTTTTTTGTCAACTATTCCTTTAAGCTTTACAATTTGGGGCATATTATATGCTAAAGCATCCTTATCTATACTATGCAAAAAAAACATACGCTTTTGAGCGGATGAAAGCGTATAGTATTCTTTTAATGATGCTTTTTCAATTTTAGAAGTTCCTTGTAAGCTTACTAAAATTGCTATTATTTCTTCCTTATGCCTTTTTATGTGTTCTTGTAACTCTTTAGTCATAACTCCAGGAGGTGCAAAGACCTTTAGTTTCCCTGTTACAACTTTTAAGTTTGCTCCAAGATTGATAAGCTTAGTAATTATTTCGGTTGGTTTCATAAGTAGCGCTAAATGCTAGCCTTCCCTTGAAAGAGAAGGCTAGCTTAAGTTATTTTGTAGCAATTTGATTAAAACGAATATTCTTCGCTATCCTCTATATATTCTACTGGCTTTTCTGCAGCTATAGCAGCCATTATATACTCGGCTATATCAGCTATAGTTGTATAGCGGAACAATAAGGTTAATGGAAAACTTTTTTGATATTCATTATTAATTTTGTTTATAAGAATCATAGCTCTTAATGAATGTCCTCCTAAATCAAAAAAGCTTTTATCAATGCTAATTTCTTCTGGATTTATTTTTAACACCTCACTCCATATTTCTGTAAGTCTTTTTTCAACTTCATTAGAAGGAGCAACATAACTTTCTGTATCAAACAATGTATGATCTGGCAAAGCTCTTCTATCTATTTTACCACTTGGTGATAAAGGTAACTTCTCTAGATGCATATAATATGAAGGAATCATATATTCAGGAAGTTCACGCGAAAGTTGTTTACGTAACGTTTCTACTGCAATTTCTTTATCTGACACATAAAATGCAACTAAAAACTTTTCTCCGTTTGTTTCCCTAGCTAACACTACTGCTTGCTCAATAAACTCGTGTTGATTTAATTGAGTTTCAATTTCTCCTAACTCAATTCTAAATCCTCGTATTTTTACTTGATTGTCTATTCTTCCTAAGAACTCTAAATCTCCATTATTATTCCATCGAGCTAAATCTCCTGTTTTATATAAACGTTCATTTGATTTAAATGGATGTTGTACAAAACGAGAACTTGTTAATGAATCATTATTAAAATATCCTCTCGCTAATCCTTTACCTCCAATGCAAAGCTCTCCTGCAACACCATCTGATAAAAGTTCATTGTTTTTACTAAGGATAAAGATTTCTGTATTAGCTATTGGTTTTCCAATTGTTATAGAAGTTTCATTAGTTAGTTCTTTAATAGTAGACCATATAGTAGTTTCTGTTGGTCCATACATATTATAGATAGCCCCGGAATAGACCTTCTTTACCTTATCTAATAATATTTCTGGAAATGCTTCTCCTCCAATCATAATGCACCTTACCTCATCTAATATGGCATTACTATTACTTTCAGATAATAATAGTTCGACCCTAGATGGAGTCATTTGTAACATATTTACTCCATGATTTTGTATTGCTTTTCCTAATAATGTTGCATCAAACTGTTCTTCTTCATTAGCTAGCACCATTTTTAATCCCTTGCTAATTGGTAAAAGACTTTCTAGTCCAAAAATATCAAAAGAAATCGTGGTTAAACACAGTATAGTACTATCTTCAGAGAAAGGAATTTCTTTAGTTACTCCTTCAATAAAATTCACCACATTATTATGTTGTAACATTACTCCTTTAGGCTTACCTGTAGAACCAGAAGTAAAAATTACATAGGCTAAATCTTCTGCCGTAACTAAGTTAGTAGTAATATTAATTGTTTGTTTCTCAATATCGTTTTGTTTTACATCTAAATCGATTACATGTGTATCAAAATTTGATATGTTTATTGATTCATAACTACCACGTGTAATTAGAGCTTTAATTTTAGATTCTTTTACAATAAGATTAATTCTGTTTTTTGGATGTTTTGGATCTATTGGTACATAAGCTCCTCCTGCCTTTAAAATACCATATAGTACTGGCATTAAACTAGCTTCACGCTCTAACATTAATCCAACTAAATCTCCCTTTTTGATACCTTCAACTTCTTGTAGATATGTAGCGACTTTATTTGAGATTTCATCCAAATCTTTGTAAGTTATTTCTCCACCTGTATATTGAACTGCTATTGTTTCTGGCTGTATTTGTGCTTGCTCTCTTAGTAATGATACTAATGTAGCTTCTTCCTTAATAGTTACTTGTGTATCATTATACGTTTCTAATAACTGTACTTTTTCTTGCGATGTGATTATTGGATGTGTTGACGCCAATTCATCAACATTTTCCACGAATTTATACAGTATTTCTTTAAAATAGGTATGGAATTTTTCTATGTCTGCTGCTGTAAGTACCTCTGTAGAATATTCTAAGATCATTTGCATTCCATACATATCTGACCAGATATGAAAATCGAATAAGGTATTTTGATTTACATCTAAATTATCAGTTGCAAAGTCCATATCTTTTGATGTATGATGGTCAAATTCAAGTTCCGAATCATACTTTAAGATATCTTCTGTAACCCAAAAATCAACAAAATTAAACGATGTATCAAATAGTGGATTACCGTCTATTGCAGGCTCTTCAATAATTTCTAAGATCTTCTGTAATGGTATTTTTTCATGTCGTTTCATCTTTATCAATTTATTTTCCATATAATTGATAAATTCTCGCCATGTTCCTGCTTTTGAAGTATCTACTCTAAAAGGCACAGCATTTAGGAAACATCCTAATAAACGCTCACCGTCTGGCACTAAAGGTCTAGTATTTGTTATGATTCCTACAACAAAATCGTGTTCATAACTAAACTTAGATAAGGTGTAGGTATATGCGGCAAAACATAAGTGTTTTAAACTTGTATTGATACTAGCTGCTAAACTTTCTAAATCTTTTTTAAGTTGTAAATCTAAATCAAGTATTTCAGTAACAAAAGTATGTTTATCTCCTGTAGGATAAAATACGTACCTGTTGTAATCGGCTAATTCTTCACGCCAATATTCTGTACTTATATTTTTGTTGATTTCCATAATTTCACCAACAATTTGATCTTCATAATCACATTCTAGCTTTTGAGGAATATAATTTGGATCTTTATCTAAATATACATATGTATTTTTCAACTCTGTTAAAAATGAATATAAACTCCAACCATCCAACACACTATGATGCATATCAAAAAGTAAATAATGATAATCTTCACGAACTTTAATAATGCTCATTCTCCATAATGGAACTTCCCCAGAAAAGTCTGTCGATTTTACCCTCTCTTTATCTTTATTTTCTAATCCAAAATTTTGCTGTTCTTCGTGAGTCATATGGCTAATATCTACGAAGAATAATTCTGGTTTCATTTTCTTTTTAATAATGTGGGCAAAACGTTCTACATCATACACTTTTCTAAGTGTGCTATGTTTTTCCATTAGTAACTCAATGGCACGTTCAAAGACATCATATTTAAAATCTTTTATTGGAATAGAATAAAGATTTTGTTCGTGATAAATGATGTTATGGAAACTATCTTCATCATCATCTTTCATTAATGTATAGAAAGTCATTCCTTTTTCAATACCACTCATAGGATATACAGCTTCATACGAATCATCCATTCCCACTTCATTTTTATACCATTCTTGAAACATTTCTATTTCTTCCTCTGCTTTAGCTCGTTCATCTATACTGCTACCTGTTTTTTCAGAAATTATACCACTAAGTTCTTCTATAGTTTGATACGCATACATATCTGCAACATGCAGATTACAGTTCAGCATTTCATTGATTTTATAAATCAATTTTATAGCTTTAATAGAATCTCCTCCTAACGCAAAAAAATTATCATTCACGCCTATTTTTACTACCGATAATGCTTCTTTCCATACGTCAACCATAAGACGCTCTATTTCAGTTACAGGAGCTTTATAATCACTTATACTATTAACTTCAAGCTCTTTAGCTGTTAATTTTTTTCGATCTACTTTTCCATTAGAAGTCATTGGAATAGCATCTATCGAAACCATGAAAGTAGGTACCATATAATCAGGTAAACTTTTCGAAAGTTCTTTCCTTAACTCATCAACAGTAACAACTCCATCTGATACATAATACCCGATTAACTGCTTTGTTCCTACATGATCTTTTGCTATAACAACACTTTTCTTAACAGCTGAATGTCCATTCAATACAGCTTCAATTTCTCCTAACTCTATTCTAAATCCTCTAATTTTAACTTGAGTATCAATTCTACCCATATATTCCATATTACCATCAGGAAGCCATCTAACTAAATCTCCTGTTCTGTATAATTTTTCATGTTCTTGAGAAGCAAATGGATTTTTAAGAAAACGTTCATCAGTAAGCTCATCTCTATTAAGATATCCTTTTGTAACTCCTGCTCCACTTACATACAACTCTCCAGGTACACCAATAGGCACTATTTTGTGTGATTGATCAAGTATATAACATTGTAATGTTGGTAATGAAGTTCCTATGTTACTTATTCCTGAATTGATCTCATCAGCTCGAATTTCTTTATAAGTAACATGTACTGTAGTTTCTGTAATTCCATACATATTTACAAGCGTAACTTCTGGAAAAGACGTGTACCATGTTCTGAGTTTAGAAGGGTGAAGTGCTTCTCCTCCAAAAATCACATAACGAACTGCTGTTTCGTTGTATTGTAACGCATAAGATTCCTGTAGCATATAAAAGGACATTGGCGTTTGATTAAGTACGGTTACCTTATTATCATGAATTAATTCAGCAAATAACTTTGGTTCTTTTGTAACTTCTTTCGGAACTATTATCAGTTCTCCCCCAAATAATAGAGCTCCATACATTTCCCAAACAGAGAAATCAAAACAATACGAATGGAACATTGTCCAAATATCCTTTTCATTGAAATCAAAATGAGTAGCTTTATTTTTTAATAAACTTACCACATTTCTGTGTGCTACCTTCACCCCTTTTGGCTTTCCTGTTGAACCTGATGTATATATAATATAAGCCGTATCATCTGAAACTACAGTTGATTCAAGGTTTCCTTGAATATTAAAAAGCATTCCATTATCATTCCATGCATTTGTTAAGGAATACATAGCCACCTCATCTGTTATAATATCTTGTAAGCTTTCTTTTACAGTATCTTGAGTAAGAACTATATGTACCGGACTTAAATTTCCATCAATAACTGCATCACGCACCATATGCTGGATTCTTTCCTTTGGGTAATCTGGATCTATAGGCACATAAGTCCCACCTGCTCTTACCACTCCTAGTATTGCTATTATCATTTCTATTGAGCGATCCATACATATACCTACTAACGTGTTAGTATTAACTCCTAATTGTTGTAGATATATCGCCAATTTTTCACTACGTAATTCCAACTCTTTATATGAAAAGGTTTCTTCTTTAAAACGTAAAGCTATATTTTCTGGAGTTTTTTCTACTTGATTCTCAAATAAAGAGGCTAATGTTTCCTTATGAGGATAATTGATAGTAGCATGGTTAAACGTTTCTAAAATTTGTTCTCTTTCCTTTAGAGGAAGAACAGTTATATCTGATAATTCTGACTTAGGATTTTCTATTATTGATAATAAAGCTTGTTTAAAATAACTTACAAACCTTGTGATTGTTTCTTTTTTATAGAGTTCTGTTTGAAATGTAAAGTTAAATTCCATATGATCTTCTACTTCAAAAGCTATCAAATGCAAATCAAAAATAGAATCAGAATGTACATTCTTATGGTGTTTTAATACCAAATCAGAAAATTCTAACGTTGGCACCTCGTAATTTTGATACGTAAACATTACATCAAACAAGGCATTTCTACTAGTATCTCTAGCAACTTTTAAGTCATTAATCAATTCTTCATATTGATAAGACTGATTATCAAAACAAGATAATGTTGTTGTTTTAACTTCTGACAAAAAGTTTTCGAAACTAGTTGTAGCTTTAGGATAATTTCGTAAAGCTAATGTATTTACAAATGTTCCTATTATAGTTTCCAAATCGGCATGATCCCTACCCGAAATAGGTGTTCCAATAACTATATCTTCTTGATTTGTTAATTTGTGAAGTAAAACATAAAATACTGATAAGAATACAGTATATAATGTGGTTCCTTCAGCCTCTGCTAAAGATCTTAATTGTTTTGTAGTTGTAGCATCTACATTAAATTCAACAACATCTCCTTTATAACTTCTCCTTTTAGGACGTGAAAAGTCCGTGACAAGATTTAATGGAATAGTTTCTTCTGAAAACTGGCTTAACCAAAACTCTTTTTTCTTTTGTTTTGTTTCTTGTTCTTCGTTTGCTTGCCACTCTGCATAATCTTTATATTGTAATTTTAACTCTGGTAATTCTTTATTATGATAAATATCCATAAATTCTTTCATAAGAATACCATGAGAAACCCCATCAGAAATAATATGATGCATATCTACCATCAAAATATATTCTTTATCCGATAGTACTAATACTCCTACTCGAAATTGACTCTTATCTGAAAGGTCAAAAGGACTAATAAATTGACTAATCTTATCATCAACATCTTCTGGTGTAGCGTTTATGTATTGAATATTAACAGATTCTAGTGTGTTGATTTTTTGAAAAACAGCTCCGTTTACATTTACAAAAGAAGTTCTTAAAGCCGCATGACGTGCTACTAACTGATTAAATGTTCTCTGAAATGATTCTTTATCTAGTTCTCCTTCTAATTTTACTATAATAGGTTGGTTATAAGCTATTGACTCTTTTTCAAATTCTTGAATAAAATATAAGCGTTTTTGTGCTGAGGAAAGTGTATATAATTCTTTTTCTTCTGCTATAGAAATATTTTTCTCTTGCTCATATTCATTGAGCGATTGAAAATATGCTAATATCTCTTCTTTTCTTGTTTTGATTTCTGCAATTATTTCTTTGGTTAATGCATCCTTGTCTCCTCGTATTTTAATATCATTATCATTAACAGTAATAAGAATGTTTTTTTCTTTCCTTAAATAAGATATATATTCAATAATTTTCATAAAGTTTTGTTTTTACAGGTTGGTTGGTAAATTATTTTTTTCTTAAAAAATTGGTTTTCACTACAATTTTTAAGAGCTATACTCTCGATTATTTATATTAGTCATTCAATCAGTATAATTTCTTTTAACTGATGGAGTAAATTGCATGAAGTTTTTATTGTATTTAAATTGATCAGCGAACTATTCTCTGAACTTTTTATTTCATCTATTTATAAGTTTATGATTTGTAATGAGTACTCTCTAATAGATTAAAAAAGTTTTAATTTGGTTAATTAATAGTATTTACAAATCAAATGGTGATTTCTATACTTTCATCATCTTCAGTAATTCCATACTGGATTTGTAAAATAGTGGTAATAGTATCCGCTAAATCACGAATTGTTTCTTTTTCAAAAAAGAGTTGTAATGTTATTTGGATATTATAATACTTATTTATCTTATTTATTAAATTTAAAGCCTTTAAAGAATGTCCTCCTAAAGCAAAAAAACTAGTAGTAACACTTATTTCATCTTTATTTAATTGTAATACTTCTGACCAAATCTCTATTAACTTTTCTTCAACTTTATTAGATGGGCGAATTATATTAGTTGCAGAGATTTCTAATTGAGGAAGTTTTTTCCTATTGATCTTACCACTAACTGTTAATGGCATTTCTTTTAATTCCATGTAAAATGATGGTACCATATATCTTGGTAATTTTTCAAATAAGAAATCACTAAGTACTTCTGAAGTAACTGACTCCTTAGTTCTATAATATGCCATTAGATATTTTTCATTTTGTTTCTCACGTACTACAACTACAGCTTCAACAATTTTTGGATGACTTAATAATTGATGCTCGATATCACCTAGCTCTATTCTAAATCCTCTAATTTTTACTTGACGATCTATTCTTCCTAAAAATTCTAGATCTCCTTTTTCTGTCCAACGTACTAAGTCTCCTGTTCTATATAGCTGTGTCCCTCCTAAATAATGTGTCTCCACAAAACTTTCATTAGTTCTTGTTTCATCATTCAGGTATCCTTTAGCTAGATTTTTTCCTGTGAGGCAAAGTTCTCCTGCTACTCCTTTTGGTAAAAGACGACCCCATTGATCTAAAATCAAAGCATTTATATTCGATAATGGTTTTCCAATTGGAATTGTATTTTCTTCATTTCCTTTTACTTCATATGCTGTAGTATAAACAGTATTTTCAGTAGGACCATATAAATTCCATAATCCACATAAAGGATACATTTCTTTGAATTTTTTAGCATAAGATACTGTCATAGCTTCTCCAGCTACAAATACATATTTTAAGGTAGATAAATCTGTATTGTATTCTTCAACACAATTAACAAGTACATTAAAAAAACTAGGAACAAAATTAATATGAGTAACTTTATGTGTATTAATAGCATGAATTACTTTCTCTGGTTCCTTCTCATGATTTACAGGAAGTATTGCAATACTACCTCCATGGAGTAACCATCCAAATAATTCACTCACTGATACATCAAAAATGTATGAAGTTTTGAACAAGTATACATCGTTTTCTTTTACAGGATACCTTTCTGATAAATCCTGAATAAGGTTTGAAACTGATGAATGATTTACCTTTACTCCTTTGGGTTTCCCTGTAGAACCCGATGTATAAATTACATAAGCTAAAGTATCCCCAACGGTATTACTTTCTATCTTTTTTGAAGATTGTTTATCAATAACTTCAAGTTCTTTTTCTATATCTAAACAATTAATATTTGATAATTCTAACTCGGAAGTATATGTTGTTCTTGTTATAAGGTGTTTGATTTCAGCATCTTTTAAAATCTCATGGATTCTATTGGCTGGGTAATCTGGAGCAATTGGTACATACGCCGCTCCAGCTTTATGAACTCCAATAATAATAGGAATTAAGTAAGGCTCTCTTTCTAATAAGATTCCTACTAAATTTCCTGAATCTACTAATGCAATATTTTTTAAATAATTGGCTACTTTATTTGATAGTTCTTCAACTTCCTTATAGGTAAAAATCTCATCATCATATCGTATTGCTATATTGTTTGGTGTTTTTTGTACCTGTTCCTCAAATAACTCTACTACTGTGGTATTTTTAAAAGTCTTTTCAGTGGTATTAAATTGCTCTAATAATAATTGTTCTTTAGCTGTTACTACACTTATTTGACTTACAAGAGTTGCTGTATTCTCAATAATCTGAGATATAATCTGATAAAGATGTCTAGCTACAGCTTCTAAAGTTTCGTCTTTATATACACTTTCATTGTAATTAAGATCGATAGTTAATGTATCATGCATAAATACCTCTATAAATAGATTATAGTTAGTTTCTTCATACATATCAACATCCGTTACTTTAAAACCTAATGTTTCAGCTTCCTCAGACATTAGTTCTTCTGATATTGGATAGTTTTCAAATATGATGATATGATCTAATAATTCTCTACCTAAACTACTGTACGACTGTATTTCTGATAATGGATGGTAATGATGTGCCTCACTTTCTATAGCACGTTCCTGGATATTTATTAAAAAATCTTTAATTGTGTCTTTTTCATCATAAGTCATACGAATTGGTATGGTATTGATAAACAATCCAACCATAGATTCTATACCTTTTACTTCCGCTGGACGCCCTGAAACGACAGCTCCAAATAAAACATCTGAAGTATTATTATACTTAGAAAGTAATATTGCCCAAGCGGCCTGTACTATTGTATTAATGGTTACATTATGATTCTTTGATACATCATGAAGTAACTTTGTCTGCTCTTTTGATAATGTTAGAGTTTCTATAGCTTTCAAGTAAGGACTATCTTCAGAAAAAAATGTTTGGCTACCTTTAATATTAGAAACATCATCATAATCTTTTAAATAATTTTTCCAATACCTTTCAGAGTTTTGGGTTTCTCTTACCTCTAACCACTGTATGTATTTAGAATAAGGTTCTACAGCAGGTAGTGCTATTGACGTTCCTGTAGTATGTTTACGATATAATTCATTAAACTCTTGAATTAGAATTCCCATACACCATCCATCCATTAAGATATGATGATGACTCCATATAAACTCATATTCTTCAGCTGCAGTTTGTAATACATTTACACGCATAAGCACACTAGTACTTATATCAAATTTTTCATTTCGATCAGCTTCTAGATAAGAACGAAGTACTGTCTCTTTTTCACCATCTATCAATTCAGCACGAATATCTTTAAAGGTAAAATCAACCTTACGCTCTTTTAATACTACTTGAATAGGACGTTCGTATTTTTCATGTAAGAAAACTGTACGTAAAATACCGTAACGCAACATCAAATCGTTTAAACTTTGCTCTAATGCTTTAATATCAGGAGCTCCCTCTAATCTATAAGAAATTTGTTCAAAATAATGTGTTGCATCTGTATCTAATACACTATGGAATAAAATTCCTTCTTGCATAGGAGATAATGGATAAATATCTTCAATTACGTATTGCTCTTGCAACTCTTCTAGTTGATCTCGATGTAATTCTTTATAAGTCAAGTCTGAGGGTGTAAGATATACTTCTTGTTGATCTTGACAGAAATAGATGAGCTCTTGAAGACGTTTCTTGAATGTTTCCATAAAAACTACAATGTCTTTCTCTTCATACTTTTCTCTATCGAAGAGTAAATTCATATGTAATTGTCCACCAGTTACCATTCCTGAAACTTCCCAATTATACATTAATTTTTCTTCTTCCGCCATTTCATTACCTCGCTCTTCATTCACGATTGTATAAGTAGCTTCTGATATATCTTCATCAAACTGCCCTAAATAATTGAAACTAATCTCTGCTTTTCTTTGCAATTGACCTTCTTCTATTGCTTGTTGTTGATACAATAAATAATCAAATCCATGGTTAGGAATAGCTCGTAAAGCTTCTTTTACATTAATAATTGTAGCTTTAGCATCTTCATCTCCTAATGCTAACAATACTGGATATAAACTAGTGAACCATCCTATAGTTCTGCTAACGTCAATCTCTTCTCCAAACTCTTCACGACCGTGTCCTTCCATTTCAACCAGAACCCGCTGCATTGCATAGTTTTCTTTTAAACTCATTGCAAAAGCTGCTAATAGTATATCATTTATTTGAGTGTTAAAAGCTTGATGTACTTTGGTAAGTAATTCCTGTGTTTCTTTCTCACTTAATTGAAACGCTATTTCTCCCGTAGATTCTGACTCAAGATTTTTAATCTCTTTTTTAGGAAGCATGTCAAACGATTCTACCAATTGAGCTTCCCAATATGTCTTTACATTTTCAAATGCTTTAGTTTTTGAGTAACGTTCAAGGGCTAAACTCCAAGATAGAAAAGCATCTGTTTTCTTAGGAAGTTCAAGTTTTTTTCCTTCTATATTTTGTTGATATAATTGTTCGATATCTTCAAATAAAATCCTCCAAGAAACAGCATCTATTACTAAATGATGAATTACAATTAACATACGACTCCCTTCTTCAGAATGAAACAGTCCTAACTTTAGTAAAGGTCCTTTTTCTAAGTCGATACTAGATTGAATTTTATTTGAGAAAGCTATTAATTCTTCTTTAGCTGGTATTCCTTTAAAATTAAATTCCTCAATTGAAATCTTCTCTTCTATTCCTTTATTTTGCAGCTTCCATCCATCATTTTGCTTCATAAGTACCATTCGTAAAGCATCATGATGTTCCTGAATTTTTTGAAAAATCTTAATTACATTACTCTTTTCTAATGTCTCGGGAAATTGAAGCATTATAGATTGGTTAAAATGATGCTTCTTTTTTATTGGACTATCCATGAACCATTTTTGAATTGGTACTAGATTTGCTTCTCCTACTACAATAGATTGATCTACTTCTTGTACTTTCTTTTTTAATTTTAAAGATTGTTTATGCACGGTGTGCTCTCTTAAAATATCTCGTACTGAGAAAGCATATCCTAAATTTTGAAGTCGAGCACAAATTTGAATGGATTTGATGGAGTCTCCTCCTAAGGCAAAAAAGTTATCTGACACTCCTACTTTTTCTATACCCAAAACACTCGACCATACTTTACATAATGCTTGTTCTTCTTCTGTCTCAGGAGCTTTATAATTATCGGCTTTACTATCATCTACTTCAGGTAAAGAGCGCATATCTACCTTTCCATTAATTGTTAATGGTATTTTATCTAATGTTATAAAGTTTACTGGAATCATATACTCAGGTAACTGCTCTAGAAGAAACTCTTTTAATGTTTCCTCTTTAATTTCCCCTTCTGAAACATAATAACCTAATAAGTATTTATGGTCCTCTTTCTCTTTAATAACTACAATTGCATTAGTAATTTTCTCATGAGCTACCATCGCATTTTCAATCTCTCCAAGCTCAATTCTATACCCCCTAAGTTTCACCTGATTATCTATACGACCTTTGAACAATAAAGTACCGTCTTCTAAACATACTGCTTTATCACCCGTTTTATACATGCGTTCTCCTTCTTTAAGTATATGTTTTGGAAAACGTTCCTCAGTTAATGCATCATTTTTTACATATCCTTTTGCTAAACCGGCACCCGAGATATACAATTCTCCCCAAACTCCTCTTGGGACTAGTTGTTGATACTCATCTAGTAAATAAATCTGAGTATTTTGAATAGGTACTCCAATTGGAACTGAAGTTTCTTCTGATTCTTCATTATATTCATGAATCATACATCCGACAGTAGCTTCAGTTGGTCCGTATTCATTATAAATTCTAACTTTTCCGTCCAGTTTCTTGTATATTGATGAAGCTAAAGAACGATCTAGAGCTTCTCCTCCAACAATTAATATCAAAGTATCATTGGTAGTAGCTACTTGATTACTATCTTTTACTATCTTTAAATGTGATGGCGTTAACTTAATTACATTTGCTTTTCCCTCTGAAAAAACTTTTTCTACTAATAATTCATGGCTATCGTCTCCATAGATTAAGATACGATTACCAGTTACCAATGGAGTAAAAATCGAAGTAATTGTAAGATCGAATGATAAAGAAGTATATAATGCAAATACAGAATTACCTTCTTTATTTAAATAATGTTTAGATGCCCAATCTATGTAATTCAATAAAGAGCTATGACCTACTGATACTCCTTTCGGATTTCCTGTTGATCCTGATGTGTATATAATATAAGCTGTATCTTCTATGCTATTTACTGAATCAATATTAGCTGTAGAAGTGGCTAAATTATCTAGTTCTTTATCTAATAAAAATAATGACCCCGTGTAAGATTCTAAAATAGCACTCACTTCTGTATGAGTTAATACTATATCAGCTTCTGTTTCCGATAACATATATAAAATACGTTCTTTTGGTAGTTTGGGATCAATAGGAAGATATGTACCTCCTGCTTTTAAAATTCCTAAAATACCAATCAATACTGCATCAGAACGATCACTACAAACTCCAACTACTTTACCTGGAATAATTCTACACTCTTCTCTTAAATAATGAGCTAATTGATTCGCTTTAGCATTTAATTCATTGTAAGTAGTTTGCCTATCATTATACTCCAATGCTATTCCATCTGGATTTTGTAATACTTGGGCTTCTATTAATTCATGAATTGTTTTTGCTTCTACTTTAGAAGAAACTGTAGCATTAAAATCTTCTAGTAAAAATTGAGTTTCTTTTTTTGTAAGTATATTGATCTCTGAAAGCTTAATTTCTGGATTCTTTAGAACAGCTACTACAATTGCTTTAAAATAAGAAATGAAACGCTCTATAGTAGTTATCTTAAATAAATCTGTAGAATATTCAAAACTTAGAAAAATCTTTGTTCCATTATCATACGCCTGAAGTGTGTAGTCGAATTTAGAAACTGGATGACCAAACTCGTAAGGCTCAACAGATAATCCAGGTAACACCACTTCTGTTTCTTCAATATTTAAAAAAGCGAACATTACATCGAAAAGTGGATTTCGACTTGTACTTCTCTCAATTTTTAATTCATTAATTAACTCTTCATACGGATAGGATTGATTTTCAAAACAAGCTAATGTTTTATGCTTTACTTGTTTTAAAAATTCTTTAAAACTAATATTTCCTTTAGGATAATTACGAATAGGAATAGTATTAACAAACATTCCTATAATATTTTCTAAATCTGGATGATCTCTACCTGCTGTTGAAGTTCCTATAACAACATCTTCTTGATTACTTAATTTACTCTGTAAAATACTAAACATAGAAAGCAGTACCATAAACAAAGAAGATTCCTCCTTTTCTGCTAGTTTTTTAATCGCTTCAGTTTGCTCTTCAGTAATATTAAAATTCAACACATTACCAATATGACTTTTTACTGCTGGTCTTGAAAAATCTGTTGGTAATTCTAAGAGAGTTGGTTCTTCAGTAAATTCTGTCTCCCAAAATTCCTTTTGTGCAGCTATAGCATTTTGTTGCTCTTCACTTTGTTGCCATTCTGCAAAATCTTTGAATTGTAGTTTCAGCTTTGGTAAAGTTTCATTATTGTAAAAACTTAAAAAATCTTTCACCATTAACTCAGAAGATTCTGCATCACTAATAATGTGATGTATATCTGTTAATAATACATGATCGTCATTAGCAAACTCAACCAATGCTGCTCTAAACAAAGGAGCTGTACTTAAGTCAAAAGGACGGACAAAGCTTTCTCTTATACGATCTAAATCTTCTTCTTTCCCTTTGAGATATTGAATTGTAAAATTAGATGTGTCGTTTATAAATTGATAAGGTTTCCCATCTACTAATTTAAAAGACGCTCTAAAATTTTCATGACGACTAATTAATTTTTGAAATGCATTGTCAAAACGTTGTTTATCAATTTCACCTTTCAATCTAATTCCAACTGGCATATTGTATGCTAGTGATTCCTTATCCAACTCATAAACAAAATAAAAACGTTTTTGAGGTGATGATAATTCATAATATGCTTTCTTATCAGCTTCTGGTATGGTAATGTAGTTTGATATATTTTCGCCTTCTATAAAATTTGCTAGACTTTCAATATCTGTGTTTTTAAAAAGATCTTGTAGGGCAACTTTTACATTAAGTTCTTTAAATATTCTATTTGCTAACACAACTGCTTTTAAAGAATCTCCACCTAATTCAAAAAAGTTGTCATTAATCCCAATATTTTTAATCCCAAATATTTTTTGCCAAGCTTCTAATAATTTCTCTTCTGTTTTATTTTTTGGGGCTTGATATTCCGGAAGAGTTCCTGCACGTTGAATTGTAGTAAGGTCTTCTTCTTTATTTTCTTGTTTTTCACTTCCAAACTCTTGAAGGTCTATCCATTTTTTAAGTTTTGTTGATAAATCTCGTGTAGATATTACAACATGATCATGATCTTCATTTTCCATTATATACTGAAAAGCTTCAGCTCCTTCATTAGGTAAAATATATGATTGTGACTTATCAATAGTATCTAGATCTTCTTCATCTTCCCACCCATCCCAATTCACAGAAATCCAACGAGTACTTGAGTTTTGATTTTTATAAGCTAAATAATAGTCTACAAATAAGTTAGATGCTGCATATGCAAGAAAACCAATACCTCCTAAAATGGCAGATAATGAAGAGGTTACTGTAAAGAAATCTAACGATCGATTTTCAAAACATTCGCTAAGAACAATTGTACCTTTTATTTTAGTATAAAATTGTTCTACAATAAGTTCTTTAGTTACTTGATCTACATGACAAACATGTGAAGCTCCATTCGTTTCTGCGGCTGCATGAATAACTCCATCTATTTTTTCAAATACAGCTTCTGCTTCAGTAATCGCTTTATAAACTGCTTCTTTATTTCCTACATCAGCGCTTACTGTTAATACAGTACCTCCTAATGCTTCAATTTCTTGTATGCGTTTTATTTTTCTTGAAACAGCACTATTCTCATTTAAATATGAATCCCAATCACTTCTATCTGGTACAACCGATCTAGATAAAATAACGATATTGGCATTATATTTTTTTGCTATATGCTTAGCTAGAATACTTCCTACATTACCTAAACCTCCTGTGATAAGGTATGTCCCTTTATTTTTGAGACTACTATTTTTTGTATCAATTCCTAATTCTACTGCTTCATAAGATTGTAACCAACGAATATTGTTTCTATAAGCTACTGTTCTTTTTGTATAATCAGTGATTGCTTCTTTTATAACAAGTTTAAAATTTGCTCTAATTTCTTCTACACTACCAAAATCAATTTGTTTTGGTAAAATTTCATGAAACTCTTGTGGTAAAATAATATTAGCAGCCTGAATTGTAGCTTGTGGATAAGTTAACTTTTCATAACCACTGATCATAAATTGTTGTGCAGTAATTATGGATAGATAAACTTTAGTATCAATATTTATATTTCTTATTGCCTGAGCAACATGTAATAAGTGTAATATACCATTATCTTGCTCTTTTATGAACTCTTCATATAATGAAAGCTGTTCATTATGAGAACTAATACTCCAAAAATGCAATATATGATTTGGAAACTTTTGTGTAGCTTTTAGATCTTGGATTAAGTTTGTATAAAAATCAAGTGTATTACTTTCTTGTTCTATACAAGTCCATTCTTCTGGTACTACTTTTTCTACTAGTTCTCCCTTTTTAAAGATTACTGTAACCGATTTTGGCTCGTTTACTACAATCTCATTTATAACATTACCATCTTTGAATAATTCAACATTCCCAAAAATAAGTAGATGTTCTATTTTTTCTGCTTCAGTTTCCTTTGAAAAACTAATACGTTTTTGTTTCCACGAAGGTTGATAAAACCAATCCTGAACCGGTTTCTTTTCTTCTCTATCTTTATTTTGAATCGCTTCTAACCCTAATAGTAACGGATCATCATCAATCCAATATCGTTCTCTTTTAAAGCTATATGTTGGTAATGCTTCTTTTATACGTCCCGAAGTATTTGTTATCTGGCTCCAATCAATATCAACACCATATTGCCAAATGGTACCAATTGCAGTATAACAATACACTACATCATTTATTTCTTCTTTAGGATGTCGTAGTGTTGTAATAGTATTTTTACATCCACTTTGTTTTGCAAATGTAGTTAACGATCTACCTGGTCCAACTTCTATAAATAAGCTTTCTTTATCTATCTTTTCTAGACAATCTGAAAATCGTACCGTCTTTCGTATTTGTTGCACCCAATATGCTGATGTTGCTACTTCTTCTGGACGAATGTAACCTCCTGTTGAATTCGCTAAAAATGCTTTTTTAGGAGTGTGTAAGGTAATTGTATTGAAATGTAATTCAAATTCCTCTAAAACAGCATCCATAAGATGTGAATGAAAGGCATGAGATGTTACTAATATTCTTGATATAATTCCTTGTGTTTCTAGCTCTTTTTGAAATTGTTTTATCTCATGCTCATCTCCGGAAACTACACAAGAATTCTTGCTATTAATTACAGCTACAGAAAGTTTCTTGGGTAGTAGTGGAAGTAATTTATCTTCTGAAACTGGAATACTCAACATCTTTCCTTTTGGTGCTTTCTGCATAAGTGCACCTCTAACCGCAACGGTTTTTATAGCATCCTCTAAACTAAATACACCAGCTAAGCACGCAGCTACATACTCTCCAATACTGTGCCCCACTAAAACATCTGGTTGTACCCCTACTTGAATTAAATATTTAGCTAAAGAATATTCTACAATAAACAATAATAGTTGTGTAATTTCAGTATCATTTATATTCTGATCTCCAACTACAGAAGTTAACAAAAGCGTTTTTAAATCAAATTTATGTGCTACATATTTATTTGCCAATGCAAAACAAGTATCCATTTCATTTCTAAAAAACTCAATAGATTCATACATTTCTTTAGCCATTAAATTGTATTGGTTTCCTTGTCCTGGGAACATAAAAACAATTTGATCTACATTTTTTGTTGAATAATTGGAAACATTATCTAATACACTTGTAACCTTTTTTTCTAAATCTTTTCCATAATTATCGCTTACAATGAACGTTCGTACTGGAAAATGTTTTCTTCCTTGTTGTAATGTATAAGCTACATTACTTATACTTTCTATGGATTTTTCTGCAATGTGAGTGCTAAACTTTTCAATATTTTGCGTTAAACTCCACTCATTTTGAGCTGAGAAAGGAAGAATTTCATATTGATTATTATCTTTTTCTTTTCTTTCTTCTTCATATTCTTCTAATATGACATGTACATTAGTTCCTCCTATTCCAAAAGAGCTTACTGCACCCAACAAAAGAGTTTCATTCTCTTTTTGTAATCTAACAGCGTCACTATTCACAAAAAACGGACTATTTTCAAAATCTATTTTAGAATTTGGTGTATCAAAATTAAGTGAAGCAGGAAACACACGGTTCTTTAATGATAATGCTACTTTTATAAATCCTGCTACTCCCGCTCCTTCTCCTAAATGCCCTATATTGGTTTTTATAGAACCCAATGCGCAGTTTTTATCATTAACATCACCAAAAGCTGCTTTTAATGCATCAAATTCAATAGGATCTCCCAAATTGGTACCAGTACCATGAGTTTCAACAAATCTGACATTTTCTGGATGGATTCGAGCTATTTTTTGTGCTTTTTTAATTACTTCAACTTGTCCATCTACACTTGGAGCTGTAAAACCAACTTTTCTATAACCATCATTATTAATTGCAGATCCTTTAATTGTAGCATAAATATGGTCTCCATCCGCTATTGCGTCCTTTAAACGTTTCAAAAGTACTACTCCTCCTCCTTCACTAAGCATTGTTCCATCTGACTTATCATCAAATGCTCGACAATGTCCATCGCTTGAGCGTATCATTCCTTCTTCGTGTAGATACCCTCCTTTTGTATAATAAGATAATCCTATACCTCCAGCTAATGCCATTTTACATTCTCCAGTTAACAACCCTTTCACTGCCATGTGTATTGCAACCAATCCTGTAGAACACTCTGTTTGTATAGCAACTGCGGGTCCTCTTAAATTAAGGTTATAAGCTATTTTAGTACATGATGTATCTTTATTATTGAGGTGTTCAGCATCAAACTCTCCTAATTCAGCATTCTTACCCGATAAATAGGTGAGATTTTCCCAATATGTACTATTAGAGGCTCCCGCATAAATACCTATTAAATCCTTATATTCAAAAGGATTATATCCTCCATCTTCTAAACATTCCCAAACCATTTCATGTAATAATCGTAATTGTGGCGTCATGATAACTGCCTCTTTCGGACTATAACCAAAAAATTCAGGTTGGAATTTATCTTTATTAGTTACAAAAGCATTTGCAGGAACGTAGTTAGGAAGCTCAACTTCATTGACATCACAACCTTGTGCTATCAGTTCTTCCTTGGTGTAAAAATCAATACATTCTTTATTATTTATCAGATTTTTCCATAGCTCATTATGATTTTCTGATTTTGGGAATCTACCGGAAATACCAATTATGGCAATTTCCATACCTGTATATTTTTTATTCATGGCGGGTCTTTTTTTAATCTTCAGAGAAAAAATTAATTGCATCATCTATCAGTTCTACTGATTCTTCCATACTTTCTTCAGAAAGCGTATGTACCTCAGTATCTTTTTGAAGATGTGCTGCTAACGAACGAATTGTAGGATATTGGAATAGTGCAACTATTGAAACTGGTTCTTCTAACAATTCATTTAGGTTTGTGTTTACCTTAATAAGGTTTAAAGAATGTCCTCCAACATCAAAGAAGTTGTCATTCAACCCTATTTCATTTAGCCCTAATACTTCCTTCCAAATGTTAAGAATTAAATGCTCCATATCGGAAATATCTTCTTGATCGATCTCAGATACATTTGTTTTTTTAATCTCTGGAATTGGTAATTGGTCTCTTAATATTTTTCCATTTTGAGAAGTTGGAAACTCTTCTAACTCTACATAATAGGTTGGAAGCATATATTTTGGCAAAGATATTAGAAGCTGCTCTCGAATAGTACCAACATCTATTGTTTTATTAGTTATGTAATAAGCGCACAAAACACGCTCATCATTTACAGTTTTATCTTCAACAATTGACATCTCTATCCCTGCTACTTTATCTAAATGATTTTCCACCTCACCAAGTTCAATTCGATTTCCTCGAATTTTTACCATATTTCCAATTCTTCCTTTTACAATTAGATTTCCTTCTTTGGTCCAATAACCTAGATCTCCCGTCCTATATAGAGTGTTATATTTTTCTGAAGCTTCATAATAGTCTAAAAAAGGACTTTTTATAAATGATTTTTCTGTTAGAGATGTGTTATTCCAATATCCTTTTCCAACTGCTACACCACCTACAAGAATTTCTCCCGTGATTCCTATTGGACATAATTGTTGATATTCATCAACAACATGTACATGTATATTTTGTAATGGTTTACCAATTGGAATTGGATTTTCATCTATTTTTTCAACAAAATGTAATGTAACATCATCTGAGGTTTCTGCTGGACCGTAAGCATTTATTATTGGGATGCTTGGTTTTTTTTCATACCATTTCGCTACTAATCTTTCAGGAAGCACTTCTCCTGTTGACATAAAGTATCTTAAATGCTGAAGATAGGTTTCTTCAGTATTCATATTATCTAGAATAGTATTAACATGAGAAGGAACTAACTCTATAATTGTTGTTTTATACTCTTCTAATTGTTGTAAAAAACGTTTTGGTTGAAGTTGAGTATCTTTATTAATAACTGCTGTTTTTCCTCCAATCACAAGGCATAATAAAAATTGCATTATACTAACATCGAAATTACAAGAAGCCGTTTGTGCTATTACATCATTGTTTGTAATCTGCATAAAATTGATAACTGCCCAGAGGTGATTTGATAATCCTTCATGATGCAACATAACTCCTTTAGGAACTCCTGTAGTTCCTGAGGTATAAATTACATAAGCCAGATCTTCCCCATTAATTTCAACTCTTAGATTTGTATCAGGCATCTTAGCAATTTCTTCTGTCAGTTCCATTTTTGAAGATACCACTATAACTTCAGATACTATATTTTCTTCTTGAATAAGGCTTTTCAATTCATTTTCAAGATGTGTTTGTGTTAGCACTACCTTAGCCTTACTATTTTCGATAATAAATTTTATTCTTTCTTCAGGGGTTTCTGTATCAATAGCTACAAATGCTCCTCCAGATTTTAAAGTTCCAATCATTGCAGACAATAAGAAACTACCTCTATCAAAATAAAGAATTACTATTTCTTCTTTTTCAGTTAGATATTCTTTTAATAAAGCTCCTATTTTATTAGCTGCTATATTAAGATCATTGTATGATAAAGCTATATTATCATCTACTACTGCAATATTTGTAGGTGATTTTACAATTTCATTTTCAAAAGCATCTATAAATGTTTTTGATGGTAATTCTTTTATTTCATTTTTATTGAATTGAAATAATAATGCTTCTTTTTCTTCTGATGCATATAATTCTTCATTTCGAATTGGAGTTTGTACTTCATAAGCCATCTTATTTAAAATATTCTTATAGTACAATGCAAAACGTTGAATTCTTTCCTCATCAAATAGTGGTGTAGCATAGGTAATGTTAAATCGAAAACGATTCATTGTAGTTGATATATCAAAATCTAAAAGAGCATTTGTTCTTTCAAAATTTAGTTCATTTAAATGCTTACTTTGCAAACCTTTATGATTGTCTAGATCATTATAAACATGGAAATCTAAAAAATCAAATGTAGCATCAAAAAAAGGATTCTGTTCAGGTGCATCTTCTTTGCATATTTTTACAATCTCAAAGAAAGATAACTTCTCATATGCTGCTAACACTGTTTGCTTATCATTTACTAGTTGTAGTAATTCTAGCCAAGTTATATTGGTTGGGATTTGCGTACGAAAAGGAGTTGCATTTAAAAAGCATCCTAGTATTTTATCTGAATCATCACATAATGGTCGATTATTACTCATCACTCCAATTAGAATATCACTATCATAAGTAAACATTCTTAGCATGTACAAATACGCTGCTAAACAGTATGTCTTTAATGGAATTTCATGTAATTTGGACTGCGTTCTAATCTGATCTAATAAAGTTTGATCTAATATTTCTGTAAAAAAGCCTACATCTTGAACATCTGAATCTTCAACTTTATTTTTAAGAATATAGCGTTTGTAATCAGCCAACTCTTTTTTCCAAAAATTTATTACATCTTCAGAACCTTTATAAGCCAACTGTTCTACTATATATTCTTTATATGTATTTCTTAAAGGTATAGGCTTAAACGTTATATCTTCCTTAAGAGTTTTATATATATTGTGTAATTCTGTTATAAAACTTGAAGTACTCCACCCATCAAAAATAGCGTGATGAAATAACCACAAAATACATAATTCATTCTTAGGTAATTTCAAAATTTTAATCCTCCATAGTGCTGTATATGATTTTAGATCAAAAGATCGTTTTCTATCTTCTTCCAAAATCTTACTAATTTCATCATACTGTGCTTGTTCACTATTTAAATGTTCTAAATTTTGAAACTCTAAGTCTGGTTCAATTTCTTTTAAAATAATTTGAATAGGGTCTTTGAAATCAGTTAAATTAAATACTGTTCTTAGTACAGAATGCTTTTTTAGCATTAGCAAAATTGCCTTTTGAAACAACTCATAACTAAAGTTTTCATCTGTAAGTCCAAAAAGATTTTGGTCATGATAAGTGGTAAAAGAATCATCCTTGAAAGAATGAAAGAGCATTCCTTGTTGAATATCTGACATAGGGAATATATCCTCTATATTATTTTTATCAAGTTGTAGCATTAGTAGTTATCATTATTGATTGAATATATTTATTATAGCAAACAGCTAGTAATAGATTTATACTGTCTAGATACCAAAGTGAATTTCAAAAAACAAAGAAGTAGCTTGAGCTGAAACATTTGAGAGCAAAATCATTTTTTAAGTAAAAAGGTCATAACGTATCTTAATAAATATCGGACCCAAATTCTTTTTAAAAGATTAGGATTGAAATTTTTTGATATCTCAATTACCCATTGTATTTGTAATAATCACTGGTGTATTTTTCAGAAGATAATTTGCAAAAAACTCCTTTTTTATAGTTTTTTACATCTATTATTTTCATTTTTTTGATTGTTAATTCTTATAGAGATGGTTAATTAAAGTTGGCTTAAAATTTCATTCTTAAGCTTTTCTATATCTTCTTTGATACTTTCTTCATTTGTATGAATAGTATTATCTAAAGTAGTTGCTTCTTTTTCAATGATTCTAATAGCCATATTTTTAATTGTCTTCAATTCGTATAGGTCTTTGACTTGCATTTTTATATTGAAGGCTTTATTAATCTCATTCATAAGCCCTAATGACTTAATTGAGTCTCCTCCTGATGTATAGAAATTATCATTAATACCAATGGCTTCATTTTCCAGATGTTTTTTCCAAATTTCATACAATTGTTTCTCTGTGTCATTCTCTGGTAATTCTTGGTTATAAACCTCTTCTTTGACAAAAGCTAATAGTTTATTGGTATCCGTTTTACCATTAGATGTAAGTGGGATTTGAGGAACTATTTTAACCTGATGGGGCAACATGTACGTTGGTAAGAATTCTGATAAATAGGTGTTGAAGTTTTGGATTTCTGTAGCGGTAGCTACTTTTAAGAATAGCAAAACTTTAACCATATTACCCATTTTATGGCCTATTACCACAGCATTATCTACAGCAGGATGTTTTAATGCATACTTTTCTATTTCTTCTAGTTCTATTCTATAACCATTGATTTTAACTTGATCATCTTTTCTTCCTAAGTAGATATAGGTACCATCGGGCATTCTCTTTGCCAAATCTCCTGTTTGATAAAATCGTTCATCTTCTTTTCCTGTTGGTAGGTTTATAAATTTATTATTAGTTAGAGTTTTATTATTTATATAACCTTCTGCTAAACATTTTCCACCTATATATATTTCTCCTATTGCTCCATTTGGTACTGGTATTTTATCATCATTAAGTAAATGTATAGTTGTGTTGTCTATCGGATTACCTACAGGAATAGTTATAAAGTTAGCATCTTTATTTTTTTCATATTTGTGAACAATACATCCTACGGTTGCTTCCGTAGGTCCATATTCATTATACAAATGTATGTTTGGAAAATGCAATGTACATTCTTCTGCTAATTCAGAAGTAAAAGCTTCTCCTCCAACAATAAATGTATGAAGTTTAGAATTTGATATGTTGAGATCGTTATTTTTAATTCTCTCAATAAGTAATCGTAAATGAGATGGAGTTAACTTAATAATTCCTAAAGAATTATCTAGTAGTATAGAATCGAATAATTGCTCCGCTATGCTACTATTATATAGTACAACAGTTCCAGACGCTAGCAACGGAACAAATATTGAAGTTATAGTAAGATCGAATGAAATTGAACTAAATAGTGGAAAATTTGCTGATCTTTCTCCGTTATCTGTGTAATAATTTGCCGCCCAATTTGTATAATTTGCTAGTGATTCATGCTTAATAATTACTCCTTTAGGTGTTCCACTAGTACCTGAGGTATAAATCATATATGCTGGGTCATTAAGAGCTATTTCTACATTTAGATTACTATGCTCATAACCTTCTAATACTGATAGCTTCTTTAAGTTAAAATGACGAATATTAGTAGCTACATTTAGAGTAATCCAATTATCATCTACTAATACTAAAGAAGGGTTAGCATCTTCAAGAATGTGTTCTATTCTTTTTATTGGAATAGATGGATCTAAAGGTAAAAAAGCAAAACCAGCTTTCAAGATTCCAATAATCCCAATAAATGTATGCATTGAATTTTCTAATAATAATGCCACAAAACTTGACGATTCTTTTGAAACATTTTCATTTAAGTAGTATGCCAATTTATTAGACAATTCATTAAGCTCCTTGTAAGTAAGCTCATTATTACCATCTACGATGGCTATTTTATCAGGAGTAGCTTTTACTTTTTCTTCAAAGTTAGCTATCCATGTTTTATCTATTAATCTCTTAATACCTGCATGTTCTTCTACATTTAATTGATCTGGGAAAAGTTTTATATCCTCTATTGAAATATCTATATCACCTAGAACAATTGCTAGTATTTTAGTAAAGTTCTCTATAATATCTTTAATAAATACTTTACTGTACCTACTGATATTGTAACTTACTTTAACATTTAATGCGTGTGCTTCTGGTGCGAAAATAATTGAGAAGTTGTTTGTTTCTTCTGTTGCTAAAACCTCTTCTTGAATCCCTGAAATAGAACAAACTACGTCATACAATGGATTATGATTATCAGTAACATTAAACTTTTGTATAAGTTTTTCAATATCATAATCTTGATGAAAAATTCCTTCAACTAATACATCTTTTGTTTCATTTAAAAGCATTCTAAACGTTTTCTTTGATTCCAAAGAAAGTTCTAAAGGTATTACGCCTCCTTTTTTTGCTTTATCTTCTTGGCTATCCAATGGTGTACCAAACCTTATTAGTTCTAGTCCTGAATACTTATGTAATAATATTCCTATTGTAGATAACAGGACTATTTGTAATCGTAGTGTATCATTAGATGTAAGTTGTTGTAGTAATTTATATTGCTCATTTGGAATTTGAAAACTATAACTTTCTTCAGTAAAAGAACCTTCTAAATCAAATTCATAAGGAATAATTGCTTTCTCTTTTTCATAATTTAATTTACCTAACCAATATTTATTTTCTTTAGTATCTTTCATAATATTATGCTGCATTTTGTAGGTTAAAATGTAAGTTTATATCTATCTAAATTGGTTGTTTTTTTCATAAAGTCAAATTCAATTGGAAGTGGGATTTCAGAAATACGGATCTCTGGATTTTCAACACACAACTTTAATACACTCTTATAGTTTTCTAGTAGCGCTATAGCTGTTTTTTCACTAAAAAGATTGGTGTTGACTGTTAAGAAAATATCAAAATCTGAATCTCCTTCATATATGGTAAGTTGTATATCTGCTTTTGCAGTATTATGCGCAATATCCATTGCTTTAATTTCTACATTACCTTCTGCTAATGCTATACCTTCATTTTTCATTAAATGAGCAAACATTACATTATATAATGGTGTCTCGTTAGTCTCTCCTTGTATACCTAATTTGGCAGTAAGTAGATCGAATGGATATGTTTGATATTTAAGCGCATTAATGCTGTTATGTTTTACTTGTTCTAAGAAACTTATAAATGATTTATCTTCTGAAACCTTATTTCTCAATACAATTAAGTTTAAAAATAAACCAACAACGTTATTCAAACTTTGATCATCTCTACCAGAAACAGGAGATCCTACAGCTATATCTTCATTAAAACTTAAACGTTTCAATTGGATATTAAATACCGCTAAGAAAAACATAAATGCAGTTGCTCTATTTTCCTTTAACAACGTTTTTATTGCTTGGATTTCATCTCCTTCAATTGTATAGGTTATATCTTTACCAAACTTTTCTTGGTCTATGGTTTCTTGAATATCATACGGTAAACTTAATTTAGAAGGAATTGTGTGAAATTGATCTAACCAATATTCTTCATGTTTTATATACTCACCTTTTAAAAGCCTAGTATTAAACCATTCTGCATAATCTTTATAACTTATTTCAGGTTTTAGCAAAGGTTTTCCTGCATAAGCTTTCAGAAAATCACTAACAATAATACTATCAGAGATCTCGTCTGAAATTATATGATGAAGATCAAATAAAAGGTAAAATTCTTCTGACTCACATTCTACAATACTAACTCTAAATAATGGTGCAACTCCAAGATTGAAAGGTTGCACAAATGTATCTATATGGCTTTGTATATTTTCTTCTTCATCTTTACTATATCCTAGTTCAAAAGGAACTTTATCATGAATTATTTGTACAGGTAAATTCTCCTCTAGTTGAAATGACGTTCTAAGAATTTCATGCGTAGCAATTAATTCAAGAAAAGCTGCTCTAACTTTTTTCAAATCAAGCCTACCTTTTACCTTATAATACTGCGGACTGTTATAACTTAAGTCATTAGGATAAATTTGATTATGAATATAGAATCTTCTTTGAGGTGGAGATACTTGATAGAATTCTTTTTTATGAACTTTTGGAATGATTAATTCTTTTTGTTTTTCCCCTGTACGAATTTGAGCCACTAACTCCTCAAATGTTGAATATGTAAAGATTTCATCTAATGCTATATCTACATTAAAAACTTTTTTTATTGATGCTACTAATCTTACCGCTAATAATGAATGTCCTCCAAGGTAGAAGAAGTCTGATTCTTTTCCTATTTCAGTATTATCTATTTGTAGAATTTTTGCCCAAATATTCAATAATTCATTCTCTAATTCATCATTTCTGTCTATGGTTGTTACATCTTCTTTCTGAATAGGTGAAGGTAATTTCTTTCGATCTATTTTCCCATTTTTAGTATATGGAACACTCTCTAATTCAACAAAAAAAGAAGGAATCATAGCACTTGGCAATCTTTCTTTAAGAAATGCATTTAACTCTTTTTTGGTTACCGAAATTGTGGTTTGATAATATGCACAAAGTACTTTCTCTCCATGGTGATTATAATCAGTAACAAATACATCTTGAATAGCTTGATGTTTTGCTAATGCAATTTCAACTTCTGCCAATTCAATTCTAACACCTCGAATTTTGACCATGAAATCCTTTCTCCCTTTAAAAGTTATGTACCCTTCTGAATGCCATACACCTAAATCACCAGTTTTATAGAGTATTTTATGATCTTGTTGTCTTATTTTTATATCGTTTATAAATGTATTAGGTATAAAAACTTTTTTAGTTTTCTCTGGCTCATTTAAATATCCTTTACCTACAGCAATTCCTGAAATACACAACTCTCCAGGCACACCTAACGGAGCTAATTGTCCGAATTCATCGAGAGTATACATACACACATTATCCAACGGTTTTCCAATAGGAACAATTTTCATTGCTGTATCTACAGAATTTACTACATGGGCTGTAACATCATCTGAAGCTTCTGCTGGTCCATAAGCATTTGCAATAGGAACTTCTGGAAAGTAAGAAAACCAAGCACTTGTTAATTCTGTTGTTAATTGTTCTCCACAAGAAATAAGATGCCTCAGTGCATTCATTTGATTTGCTATCTCTGGTGTTAGTTCAGATAGTAATGTTTTGATAAGTGATGGAACTAACTCTATTATTGTAACCTTCTCTTTAATAAGAGTTTCAAAAAAATCTACTGGTTGTAATAAGGTGTCTTTAGTAACAAATAATACTTTTCCTCCCCTAATTAAAGGTAATAGCGTTTGTACTACAAAAATATCGAAACTACATAAAGCGGTTTGAGCTAAACTATCTTTTTGACTCATCTTTAGTACATCCGCTAAGCCAATAAAGTGATTAATCATTCCTAAGTGGTGTAATTTAATCCCTTTAGGTTTTCCTGTCGTTCCAGAAGAGTAGATAAGATAACAAATATCATCTGCTTCAATTTTTACATCTACTGGTGTTGAATGATAATCTTCTATGATGTCAGATGAAAAAATATTTTTGGTTACTGCTAGTTCTGATGAAGCTTTTAAATCAATTGTATTAATTTTTACCTCTTCTAATTGTAGTAATTGCTTCTTACCACTAATTTCCTCAGTTTGATTCCCTTTACTTTTATCTATCTTAAGGATTATATCATACCTATACTTAGTAAGTTCATTTTCAATACTTCCTATTTTCTTTCTACAATCAATAGTTGTAATAGCATTGTATTTTTCTGAGAGATAATCGAAAAAAGCCTTGTGTACAAACAAATCTGATTCCCAATGTGATTTAGTTTTTGCTTCTGGGTGATTCTTTTTGTAAAGAATAGTTTCTTCAATAAAATCATTTTTCAGTTCTAAATCTAAAACATCATCAAACATAACTACCCCTTTATCTTCAATAAGCGTAATAGCACTTGAAATAATTTCTTCTAAATAAGCAGTACTAGGAAAATAGTCGGTTACACTACTACAAACTACCACATCAAATTTCTCCTTTATTTGATCGATTTCATGAGCATACATTACCTCAAAAGAAAGATTATTAATAGATGTAGCCTTGGCTTGATTTTTAGCTATTATTGTTGGTGAAGGATCTGTTGCTAGATAATAACCTACTTTGTTTATTAATCGATTATAAACTAAACCTTGTCCGCACCCTATCTCTAACACTCGAGAATTCGAAGATAAATAAGGACTCAGTTTTTTATCTATGTTATCTATATATTCTAACATTTCTTCCTCAGAAAAACTTTCTCCATTAAAGCTATTATACCACCCGTAGTCATTAATTAGAATATTTTCTTTTTGTGCCAACGAGTCGAATATTTCTTTATTACCATCAATAAATTCTCTTTCAAAAGAAAGTTCTTGATCTATCAACACTAACTTTTCTAAAGTTTCTTCTTTCCAAAAAATAGCATCTAGTTCGTTCAAAAATTTTCTTGTTGTCAACAAAACCTCAATTTCCCCTCTTTCAATTTCTTCAGTTACATTGTTGATTTTAATAGATTTTGTTAAACATTCGAGATCATTTTTATTTTCTCTTAAACCTATAATTAATGCTAACTCTAGTATAGGATCTTCGCAAACTATTCCGACTTTTTTATTTTGAATATTTTCTCTTTTTAAGAATATGCGAACTGTTTTTAATGCTTCTTCTTCATTAGAAAATAACACAAGACCTTTATCCCCTTTAGCTATAAAATTCTTTTCTAGTTTAAAATCAGGATTTTGATATACTTCTTTTATTGCTTTGTAAGTATTAAATTCATGATTTAATTCTAAGTCTGTTACGGCTATTTCTGTATTGATTATTTGTTGAATAGTTGTAGTATCAACCAACTCTTTTATAAAATTCTTTTGAGATAACACCTCATTATTCGTAAATAAAAAGTCAGCTCCTGTATCTTGTATTATTGTAATAGCTCTTTGTATAGGTTCATCTACATCCAATGCGATAAATACCCCTCCACTTTTTAATATTCCTAAAAGTATTATAAGAAAACGTGTAGATCGATCATCAATAATAACGACTCTATCTCCTTTTTTAATTCCTTTATCTATTAGAAAATGTGCAACCTTATTCGATTCTTCATCCAACTCTTTATATGAAATTTCTTCTAACTCATCCTTAGAGGCTATACTATTTGGGTATTTTTCAACTATTTCTTTAAAAAAATCTAGAAATAGCTTTTCATGATCCAATGGTACATAAGAGTTATTAAGAGTATTAAAAAGTAACTCTTTTTCTTCTGGCAAAATTACTTCTAGATCACTAATTTTTTGATCAAGATCATTTAATAATATTTCAATGAAATGTTCAAAATAGTTAATTATGGAGGTTATCTTTTTCTTTGAATATGCTTTTTCATTATATATAACTTTTCCTGAAGTTTGATCATTTGTACGACATAATAGGAAGTTAAAATTATAATCTCTAGGACTACTATTTTCTTTTCTAGTATATGAGAAAAAAGCATCAAATAATTTATCATTTTCTTCATAAACTTCTAAAGGAAAACCTTCATATTGCCTTGATGTTAGCCACTGGTCTTTTATACTATTTAAAAGATCTCGTACTGAGGTATTAACGCTCAGTTTAGTTTTCATAATAAGGTTATCTGGACTATACTCCCCTTTACAATCCACATTAGGAATACCAAAAGAAACTAACGTTGTATTGGTAAACTTATGGAGTAGTACAGTGAATAATGTTGCATAAATAATGAAAATCTTATCTTCATTATTTTTAGCTAAAACTGATACTTTTTGTTCTAATTCCTCTTTTAATTTAAAATTCTCTTCTTTGAGTGATATTTCTTTCACAAAAGGTAAATCTTGAGCAATTACTGTCTTCTCATGATTTGAAGTAAGAATATTCCCCCAATATTTTCGACCAGAAGTTTGTTTATTTATCTCTAGATACCGTAAAGCAGTACTTGTTTTTAACCTTTGAAATTTCATTTTTTCTTTCCGATGTTTAGAATAGACTCAAAAGTTCTCTATCGCAACTGGAAGCGATACAGGCTCTTCAAGAAAAGTCATTAACTCTCCTATTTTTAAGTTTGGATTAGTAATAATTGTTCTAAGTAGTGTTTTAAATTCTTTAGCAATAAAAGCAACAAAGTTCTCATCGACCTTTTTACTATTATAAATAAATTTAACTACAATTTCTTTACCAGGATAAACAGCAACTTCAAAATTATAATGTGTATGCTCTATATTCTGAATATTAGAAATATGAGTATCATTTATACTTTCTCTTTCTTTATTTACGTCTTGCCAATCTAGATTTTCATACACAAAAATATGGTCAAATAGTTGGTGTTTTAAATGAGAAAAAGATTGAATTTTTGATAATGGTGTATGTATAAATTCTAAGTTTTGAGTAGAATCTTCTTGAATGTCTTTTATCAGTTCAAAAAAGGTTTTATTGCTAGGAAACTTAATTCTAAAAGGCAAAGTATTTATAGTAATTCCAACTACATCTATTAAATGTGCTTCACGACCTGAATTTACAACTCCAAAGACGGCCTCATCTACGTTATTAAATCTCGTTAATAGATACCCCCAAACTACAATGAAAAGGTTATACTCAGTTATTCCATACTCTTTAGCATAGTGTT
This sequence comes from Tenacibaculum agarivorans, assembly GCF_001936575.1. Classification (GTDB taxonomy): domain Bacteria; phylum Bacteroidota; class Bacteroidia; order Flavobacteriales; family Flavobacteriaceae; genus Polaribacter; species Polaribacter agarivorans. The sequence goes on along the minus strand of NZ_MSMP01000012.1, from coordinate 152,853 downwards.
GAATTGAAAGTGAAACTTCTTTATTAAATAATACCTCTTCAGAATACCTAGAAAACTCAGAGATATTTTCCTCATTTTTTAATGGTATTTGAGCTGGGTATTCATAATTTTTTAGATAAGTTCTCCAATAAATTTCTGCTTTTCTTTCATCTTTTAAAGAAAGGTCTTTTATAAATTCTCTGTACGATTTAGGGGCAGGAAGATGTACCTTTTCATCTGTGTATAAAAGTATTAATTCCTCTAAAATTTTAAAAAGTGACCATCCATCTAATAATATATGATGAAATGTAAATGCAATCATGTGAACTTTATCACTCTTTTTATATACTCTTGTTTTAAATAATGGTCCTTTAAAAAGATCGAATATTTGCTTGCGTTCCTTTTCATTTTCTGCTTCAATCATCTTCGAGGATAATTGTTCTTCATAAAAAATGTAATCAAGTGGATATTGTTTTAATACAATTTGTAATGGTTGGCCTTCTTTCTTGTTTGTGAAAACCGTACGTAGTATATCATGACGTAATATCAAAAATTGTAAAGCCTGTTCGAACTTTTCATTATCAAAATGTCCATGAAAATCAAATGTAACTTGCTGAATATATGCTTGCATATCTTGTTTAAGCATAGCTTCAAAAAACATTCCTTCTTGAATTGGACTTAAGGGGTAAATGTTTTGTATGTTTTCTTTTCTTAAAAATGTCATCTGCATCTTAGTATTTAGAGTACTGGCATAGCTACCTCATTTCTTACATACTCTTTTTCTACTATGCTGTTTACTCGATCAAAAACATCTAAAAAAGTATGAACCATTTTTTTAGTAATTGTTAATGGGGGTAATATTCGAATTACATTTGAGTAATATCCTCCAACTTCAATTAGAATTCCATTTTCAAATAGTTCTTTACGCATTTTCACACAAAACTCAGAAAACGGTTCTTTTGACTCTTCATCTCTTACATATTCTACTCCTATGAGTAAACCTGCACCTCGAACCTCACCAATAAATTTACTCTGTTTTTGTATTTGTAATAGGCCGTCCATAAGCACTTCTCCCATTTCTGTAACATGAGCTTCAATATTATTCTTTTTTATAAAGTTCATTGCAGAATTTCCTGCAGCCATACTTACCTGATTTCCTCTAAATGTTCCTGCATGCATTCCTGGTTCCCATACATCAAATTCTTTTTTAATCAATAAAATAGCTAGTGGCATTCCGATTCCTCCTATGCCTTTTGACATTGTTACGATGTCAGGAGTAACCTCAAAATGCTCTGACGACAATAATTTACCTGTTCTATAAAATCCTGCTTGAACTTCATCATGAATTAATGGTATTCCATTATCATTACATATTTTTTGTATTTCTTGATGAAACTCTTTTTTAGGAATTACGACTCCCCCTTCTCCCTGAATAGGTTCTAATAACACCGCTGCAGGGCTATCAATGCCGGAATTTGGATTTTCTAGTAGGTTTTTCACATGAGACGCACACTCTGTTTTACAAGAATCCGGACGTTTTCCAAATGGACAACGGTAGCAATAACTAAACGGGGCAAAATGAGTTCCTTGATTAACAATTGGCAACCCTTCTCTATTCTTAAAATTACTTGTTACGCTTAAAGCTCCAGTTGTCATACCATGGTAAGCTCCTTGAAAAGAAATAATTAAATTTTTCTTTGTTTTAAGTCTTGCCAATTTCATTGCTGCTTCTATTGCATCTGCTCCAGTAGGTCCACAAAAATTAATCTTTATATTATCTTTTAATTGCTGAGGAAGATTGCTATTTAGATTCTTCATAAAAGCAATTTTGGTTTCCGTTGGAAAATCCATAGTATGAATAATCTCATTCATTTGTTCTTGTGCGTCAATAAGAACCTCCTCATTATTATGTCCTACATTAATTACTCCACAAAAGGAAAAGAAATCCATAAATTGATTACCATCTACATCTTCTATAATTGCCCCTTTAGCAATTTTAGGTACTAAAGGAAATTTTCTAGGATAGTTTCGATTGTTACTTTCGAATTGCTCCTGATCTATTAATATTTTTTTAGCCTTAGCCCCAGGAAGTATTTCGGTTTTAATAGTAGGAGTTTCTGTTAAATGATATTTTTCTAATGTCATAATGTATAGTTTTTTCCTAAAAAGGAGGTTAATAGTATTGGAAGATTACATAAATGATAGTTTTAGGATATGTAACTTAAGTATGATTTATAGTATGACCAGATATATTTTTCAGGAACTTTAATCCAGATAGCTAAAAACATATAAAAATTATACATAAAGTTCTGTTTTGGAGCCCCTTGAAAATATGAGTACATTCCTTTAAGCACACTACTTTTCGAATGCCAATCAATATTGAATGAAATACAAAAACTAGTACTTTCTACATGATGTAATGTTCCTGTTGGCATTAATAAAATATCTCCTCCTTCAACATCAACAACAACTGGAGCAACATCTGCATATTTTTCAAATCGCTTAAAGTCTGGGTTGTTAGGATCTACTTCAGACCAACGCCATTTCTTCATATAACAAGCATCCTTTTGGTTCCATGGGATCAACGTAAAACGTTTTGTTCCTTTAACTTGAAAAAATAAATTATGAGTCATTAATGTATCAAAATGTAAAGGAGTAACATGGCCTTTAACACTCATAAAAAATTGGACATATTTCCACCAGTTTTTATGATAAAATTTTGGTAAATATTCTTTAATATATTCTGAAGAAACATCATTTACCAATTCTGGAATAATATTAAACATCCCCACATCGTGTAAATAAGGAGGTCTGTCTTTACCTGACTTTCCTTCAATGAATTTTTCCAGATGAGATACATATTCTTTTAATTTCATCTTGGTTGTTTCTCCATCAATTAAATCAGCTCCTTTTACTACGAAAAGCTTATCATTTGGTAATTCTTTAAAATATGATAAATCCCACATTTTACAAGCTTTCCAGTCTTTAATAGCTCCTTTTAGAAGTACTGGTTTTCCTTCTTTTAACAAGTTACTGAACTCTTTTGCAGAGACTGCTCCCTGAATAATTGTTAATTCTTTATTCATCAGGTAATTTTTAGTAGTTAGTTTTGGTTGATTATTTTGAAGAATACTTCCTATAACTCGAAAATAGAATCCAGATCATTTTCTGATAGTTCTTTGTAATCAAAGTCACTAGAAGTTACCACAGGATGCGATAGTTTTTTACCTTCTTGTAAAAGATCCTGAAGTATTTGTCTTGTATTTTGTATAATTTTCTCTAGATATAATGAATATCTTTCACAAAAATCGTAGAGTTCTATCGAAATTCTTGAATTGGTTTTATCGACTTCAATTTCTATTAATATTACATCTTTATAACCTAATACAGTATTTCTTTCTAATGTAATTACATTAAAGTTTTTGTAATTATGATCTTTCTTTTCAATAATATTGAAAAATACTTTTGGTTCTTTTTTCTCTCCATTTATAAGTGCACTATTATCTCTATCTTCTAAAGCTTTTCTATATTGATTTCTGATTTCGATAACTGAGTTAAATACACTTAAATCTTTTTTATTACTTGGTGAAAAATAGAAATGACTTGTAAATTGTCCGACGTATTTTTTAGCATCCTCATCACCCAATCTCTCTTTTATAATGGCAAAAACAACTTCTTCTTCCAATTCCTTTTGAACTGCTAAACACATTAATCCTAAAAGCGTTTCTTTATTTTCGCCATTGAGTATTGTTGTTAATTCATCAATATCATTATACGACAGTTCTTCTCTTGTTTTATTTAAAGAGTTCTTACTATTTAAGAGTAGTAGTTCTGATGAATTTGTTCCTTTACTAACAGATACGTTAGCTATAGCATTATATTCTTGACAATCTTTATGATATTGTATAATATTATGGTTTATTACCTTAGCTGGGTTTTCAATGAAATTGTCAATATCAATGATAAGCTTTTGTACTGAAATATCATCTAAAAAAAGTGGGTGTGTAATGAGCGACAATTGTTGCTTCTCTCCTACTTTTACACACAAAAGTAATACGGTATTTTTTTGAAAATCTACAGCATCTTTTATTTCTGACAAAGTGTTAGAAAAATCCTGTTCATTATCTCCTACTACATATTCAACCTTGATTTCATTAGATTGCTGGCTATTTTCCCAATACCCTTTTAAATAATCTTCATGTTCTAAGCCTAATGACGGGTTTTCTCGATTAAGGTATGCTCCAATTTCTTTACATTCCTCAAAGCTTAATGGTTTATTTAAAGAAAGAGTTTGTACTCGAATAGCATCAGCAAAACTTTCTTTATCTAATTTTAAAAATTGTTGTTGATAATTTGAATAACTAAGCTTCAGTTTAGTTACAATTTCCTTACTATCTATCTTAGCTGCAAGATCTTTAATTGTATTATATTGATGTATTTCTTTAATAGATACATCCATTCCTTTTGAACGCATTAAACTTTGAAGACGTATGGCCTTTATAGAATCTCCTCCATAATAAAAGAATCCAAGATCTACACTAATAGCTTCAATTCCTAAAATTGTTCTCCAAATAGATACTAATGTTTTTTCTGTTTCTGTAACAGGAGGAACAATTTTACTTGTTTCTATTCCATTATTAGTATCTGGAGTTGGAAGTGCTTTTCTATCTACTTTATCACTAGCCGTAATTGGAATCTTCTCTAATTGTATAAAGTACGATGGTACCATGTAATTTGGTAAAGCACTAAGCAATTCACTTCTAAGAAAGGTTATATCTAAATTTTCCTTACCTGTAAAATAAGCACATAAGTATTTAGTTCCATTTTCATATTGCCTATCAATTACTGCGACCTCTTTTACTCCTTCAATTTGAAGCATTGCATTTTCTATATCTCCTGGCTCTACACGGAATCCTCTAATTTTCACCATGTGATCTTTACGACTATCAAATACTAAAGTTCCATCTGATTGCCAAAAACCTACATCCCCTGTTTTATATAACTTTTTATAGTCTTCATCTTGAATAAATTCGTACATCGGGTTTTCTACAAATACTTTTGCTGTCTTTTCTTCATCTCTCCAATACCCTTTTCCTACCGCAATACCAGAGATACAAATTTCTCCTATTACCCCTACAGGGCATAAATTCAATTGTTCATCCATGATATACACATGAACATTCTCTAAAGGATAACCTATAGGTATTTGACGATCTTCTTCTACTAATTCTGGAATTACTCTATATAAAGAAACGTCATCAGAAGCTTCTGCTGGTCCATAAGCATTATATAAAGCAATATTAGGATATAACTCAAACCATTTTCTAGCTAATGATGGTTTTAAGGCTTCACCCATAGACAACATCGCTCTAAAATTTGGTAGATCGTGTTCATTTTCATTATTCATAGCATCTAAGAATGCGGTTAATAATGAAGGAACTATTTCCATTAAAGTAATTTTATCTTCCTGTATTTTAGTGTATAAACGTCTAGGATCTAGAATATCATGTTTATCTAAAATACTTATACTTCCTCCAGTGATAAGTGTCAGTAAGAGTTGGACTACAAAAATGTCAGAACTACAAGAGGCTGTTTGTGCCATTATATCGTGTTCATTAATATCTAAATTAGAAATGAGTCCGTACATATGATTCAACATTCCCAACTGGTGTATCATAATTCCCTTAGGAGTTCCTGTAGTTCCAGATGTATAAATAATATACGCTGTTGTATTGTAATGAAAATGAAGTTCTGGGTTTTCAACACTATATTTTGTAAGTTTTCTGTCAAAATCGATATTCTCGCTCGCACTTAAAACTGTTTCTAGTGCTGGTACTTTTTCAAATAAACTATGATAATCTTCTGCTAGTGTTTCTTGAACAATTACATGTTTAGATTCGCTTTGTTTTAAAATTGTTTGTACTCTCGAAATAGGATATTCATGATCTATTGCGACATAACTTGCTCCTGTTTTTAAAACACCTAAAATAGCCGCCAATAATTCTAAATTTCTTTCGAATGCTATTCCTATTACTTCACCTTCTTTTACTCCTAAATCAATTAGATAATTAGCAATTCTATTCGATATTACATTTAATTCTTCATATGTTATGGTAGATGTATTATATTTTGCTGCAATCTTATTTGGATATTTAGCTACTTGCTGTTCAAATAATTCATGATAGCAAATGTCTTTCTCTATTGTTTTTTTAGTATCATTAAATGTATACAGAATTTCATTACGCTCGGTAGCATCTAAAATATCTATTTCACCTATGCTAGTGGTAGGTTCCTCATTGATTTGAGCTATAATTCGTTGAAAATATCCCGCAAATCTTTGAATCGTTTCTTCTTTAAATAATGCTGTACTATATTCAAGGTCAAAATGTAAACCCTCCTCCTTTTCAGTACATATAAAAGTGAGATCCATTTTAGCAACGTCATAACCATAATCTAAAGCTTCTAACTCCAAATTTGGAATTTGAAATTCAATATTATTCATATTCTGCATAATAAAAACAGTATTGAATAATGGGTTTTGATTGACGTTTCTATCTAACTTTAATACATTGACTAAATCTTCATATTGATAATCTTGAGCATCAAACGCTTTTAATGTATTTTCTTTTACTTGATTTAAAAACTCATGTAAGCTTACCTTTGATTTTGGATAGTTACGCAGTGCTAACGTATTCAAGAAAAACCCTACAACACTTTCTATATTTTCAAATGTTCTTCCAGAAGTTACGGTTCCTACAGTTACATCTTCTTGCCCTGATAGTTTCGCTAAAAGAATATTCAAAACTCCTAAAAGTGTTGTAAATAATGTTCCTCCAGTAGTTTTTGTTATATCATATAATCCTTTTGTATGTTCTTTCGGAATTATAAAAGAAATTGTTTTCCCTGTATAATGTCTACTATTTCCTCTAGAGAAATCAGTAGGTAATTTCAAATACTGAGGGTCATCTGAAAACTGATTAATCCAGAATTTCTCTAAGGCATTGTAGCTATCTAATTTTTTGTTTTCAAATTGCCATTCAGCATAATCTTTATATTGAAATGTAGGAATTGATAGTTCTGTATTAGTATACAAATCCATGAATTCCTGAATCAATATTTGCTGTGATACACCGTCAGAAATGATATGATGCATATCTATAACTAATGCCGTTGGTTTTTCTTTTTGAGAAATTACCCCTACTCTAATCAAATGAGGTTCATGAAGATTAAAAGGACGCACAAAATCTTTTACTGTTGGTAAAATTTCGTCTACAGTAGCTACATCAATCTTTTCGACTTGAAATGATACTTCTTTATGAATTTGTTGCACAGGTGTATCATCTACTATATGAAATGATGTTCGTAAAGATTCATGACGAGCAATTAACTTTTTAAAGACCTGTTCAACTTTTTTAATATCTAATGTTCCTTTAACTTGTAAGGCAATAGGAATATTGAAACTATAACCTATATTTTCGGCATCTAACTCATGCAGTATGAATAAACGCTTTTGAGAAGAAGATAAGTTATAATATACTTTTTGAGGTGCTTTAGAAAATTCGATATTAGTTTTTTCCGTTGCCTTTCTAACATTTTCCGAAAGATCTGCTAAACATTGTTGTCTAAAAAAGTCTATTAAAGGAATTTTTATTCCAAACGCTGTATTTACCTTATTCAATAAGGAAGTACTATTTAGAGAATGTCCTCCTAAATCAAAAAAGTTATCTCGTATATCAATCTGTTCAACAGAAATATTTAGTATTTCAGCACAAAACTGAATGATTTTTTCATCAATAACATCTAATGCAATTACTGCTCCGCTTCTTTCTATATTCTTTGTAGGTTCTGGAAGTGCTTTCCTATCAACTTTTCCATTTTGGTTTACAGGAAACTCGTCTAATCTCACAAAAAAAGTAGGGATCATATATGCAGGTAAATCTATTCCCATTTGCTCTTTCACCACTTCCTTATCTATATCCTCTTGAGACACATAATACACACAAAGTTGTTTATCTGTATTATTAGTTCCCATTAGTACTGGAATTGCTAAAAATTCTGCTAACCCTGTATATTTACCAAAACAGCTTTCAATTTCACCAAGTTCTATTCGATGTCCACGTATTTTTACTTGATTATCTTTTCTTCCTAAAAATTCCATATTCCCATCCTCAAACCACCGAGCGGTATCTCCCGTCATATACATTTTACCTCCTGGATTAAAAGGATCGTTGATGAATTTCTTATTAGTTAATGCTTCATCACCAACATAACCAGATGCTAAACACTCACCTCCAATGTAAAGATCTCCTGGAATTCCTATTGGACATGGTTGATGGTATTGATCTAGAATATAATATTTTGCATTTTGTATAGGTTTACCGTATGGAATACTCAACCAATCTTCTTTTACTTCTTTAATTTTAAAGTAATTCGACCATATAGTAGCTTCTGTGGCTCCTCCAAGACTTAATACGTTACAACTACCAAAGTTTTTAGTCAGAATTTCTGGTAGTGCTACAGGAATCCAATCCCCACTTAACATGACTAAACGTAATTTAGAATTATAGGTATCTCGCTCTTGAATTACAGGAATTAATTGCTGCATTGCAGCCGGAGCTGAATCCCAAATGGTAATATCTTCCTCTACAATAATTTTAAGAATATTATCAGGCGTACTTAATTCATCCCTAGTTGCAATTCGGATTGTTGCGCCTGCATCTAAAGCTCCGAAAATATCATATACAGATAAATCAAATCCTAGAGAAGTAACAAATAATAGTTTATCTTTCGACGTTACCCCTTGTTCTCTGTTTACCCAATGTAAAATATTAATTACAGGCTTATGCTTTACAATAACTCCTTTTGGAGTTCCTGTTGATCCAGAAGTAAAAATAATGTAAGCATAATTTTCTGATGTAATATTTGGTTTTGGGTTTAATGAACTGTAATCACTATTAGGAGTTACTTTTATAACATTTTTAGGGATGCCTTCTAGTACTTCTTCATTCTCTGCAATACTAATTACAGTTTTCTCATCTTCATATATATTGATAATTTCAGCAACTCTCTCTGTTTGCGATGGAGATGTTGTAAAATATTTTATTGTTAGAAGCTCTGTCAACGTTTCAATTCTACCATTAGGTAAATACGGTTCTATTGGAACATATATTCCACCTGCTTTTAATACTCCCATTACTGTAGCAATCATTTCTATAGAACGATCCATAGTAATTGCTACATAATCTTGTGGTTTTACTCCTTGCTCTACAAGAGCATGTGCTATTTTATTAGAGAACTCGTTAAGACATTTATAGGTAATTGACTTGTTTTCGCATGTCGCTGCTATTGCCTCTGGTTGATCTAAAACACGACGTTCAAAACATTGATGTATCAACAATGTTTCTTCATATGGAAGATTGGTATCATTAAAATCATAAAGAACTTGATTTCGTTCTTCTTCTCCCATTACATTAATTGCTGCGATGTTTTGTGAAGGGAAATTTGAAACTTCATTAATGATATTTTTCAACATTGCCACCAACTTGGCAATTGTTTCATGACGAAAAAGTTGAGTAGAGTAATCTAAATTACATCTAAAACCATTTTTAGTCTCATACACATGCCAGTTTAGATCAAACATTGCAGTGGTTTTTACAAACCCAATTTCTTCAGTTACTTTTTTGATTCCCTCTACTGCAATTTCACTCTCTTGATTTTCTTCGTTATGATAATCGAACATTACATCAAAGAGTGGATTCCTACTTGTATCTCTTACTTTTACTATTTTATCTACAAGCTCTTCAAATTGATAATCCTGATGTTCAAAAGATTCTAAAGTGTTTGTCCCTAATAATTTCAAAAAGTCTTCAAATACAATATTTCCTTTGGGGTAATTTCTGTGAGCCAATACATTAATAAAGACTCCAGTAGTATTATCTAACCCATCTAAACTTCTTCCTGAACTTGGTGATCCAACAACAATATCTTCTTTACCCGTGATTTTTCTAAGTAATACAAAGTACACTCCCAACATAAAGTTAAATGGTGTAATAGCTAACCTTTTAGCTATCTCCTTTATTTTTTCAGAAGATTCTTTATCAATATTAAAATCAATAGAATTTCCATCAAAACCTTTAACAATAGGTCTTACATAATCTAATGGTAAATCAATAATAGGAAGCTCTCCTTGAAATTTATCTAACCAAAACTGCTCACTCTCTTTAATTTTAGTTTTGAAAACTTCACTGTTTTGCCATTCCGAAAAATCTTTAAAATGAAGTTTCACTTCAGGTAATACTTCTTCATTATAAAGTTTTACAAAGTCTTGTATATATATAGCATTAGAAACTCCATCTGTAATAATATGATGAATATCTAGAATAAAGTAACGTTTCCCATATGCAGTTGTTAAGATAGCTCCTCTCATTAATGGTCCTTCCTCAAGTTTAAAAGGGCGTATCCATTTTGTTATAGTTTCTTTTATATTCTTATCATCACAAGTTATTTCCTCTACTACTATTTCTCCTGAACTAGCGATACGTTGCATAGGATTATCTTCCCAAAGAATAAACGAAGTACGTAAAGCTTCATGTCTTGCTACTAGTTTATTAAGCGCTTCTTGAATTTTAGATTTTTCTATCTGAGGCTCTATGCTGTATATAGAAGTAATGTTATACAACAATGCTTCTTCATTCATCTTTTGTAAAATATACAGACGTTTTTGTGAAGGAGCTAATGGATAATACTCTTTTTCTTCTGTTTTTAAAGTATTAATGTTTTGTTTTGAAACGGTTTCTAAAAGTAAACTTAACGACTTAACACTAGGCGATTTAAAAAGTTTTGAAATAGGAATATTTGTTCCAAATGCACTATTTATTTTTACTAATAATCTAATTGCAGTTAATGAATGTCCACCTAGGTCAAAAAAGCTATCTAAAGTGCTTATTTGATCGTGGTTTAACTTTAAAACATCAGTGAAATGCTGTAGTACCTCTTCTTCTATATCATTAACAGGCTTTACAAAATGTTCTTCATCAGCAGCTTCCAAAAGAGGCATTACATCTTTATCAAATTTCCCATTAATATTGGTTTTAAATGAATCTACCTGAATTATATAGTTAGGTACCATATACGCAGGTAAAGTATCTGAAAGTGCAACTTTAATTGTATTTGCATTAATTTTTTCAGAAGCAATCACATATGCGTAGAGTAGTTTTTCATTTCTTTCACCTCGAATACAAACAAAAGCTTCGTCAATTATATCTTGCTTTATGAGTTGATTTTCTATTTCTCCTAGTTCAACTCTAAACCCTCTTATTTGTACCTGATTGTCTAATCTTCCTATAAATTCCAATTCTCCATCATCTTTCCATTTTGCTAAATCTCCAGTCTTATACATTTTTCCTCCTGAAATCCAAGGATTTTCTATAAACTTCTCTTGTGTAAGTTCTTCTTTATTCCAATATCCTTTTGCTACTCCTTCTCCTCCTACATATATTTCTCCTATTACATTTTGAGGAACTAGTTTTTGAGAACTGTCCATTACATACATTAGAACAGTTGGAAGTGGTTTTCCTATATTTGAAATACTACTAGTCATGTCTGACTTTTTTATTTCTTTATAGGTATTATGTATCGTAGTTTCGGTTATACCGTACATATTTATAAACTTCACATCTGGGTATTGTATATTCCAAAAGTCAAGTTTAGAAAGGTTTAGCTTTTCTCCTCCAAAAATGATTTGTCTTATGTTAAACTGTCTATCTTTCCCTTCGTTCTCAATAAAATATGATAAATTATAAAATGATGACGGGGTTTGATTCAGAATAGTGACTTGCTTCTCAATGAGTAAATCAAGAAATTTATCTGTATTTAAAGCCGTTTCATGAGGTACTATAACTACCTCTCCGCCAAAGAGTAATCCTCCCCATAATTCCCAAACAGAAAAATCAAAAACAAACGTATGGAACATAGTCCAAATATCTTTTTCATTGAAATCAAATTTAGATTGCTCATTAAAAAATAATCTAACTATTTGTTTATGTCCAATTTGCACCCCTTTAGGGACACCTGTAGTTCCTGAAGTGTATAATACATAAGCCAGCTCATCAGCACCTATTTTTTTAGAAAATTCTTGAGGTTTATCTCTAAGTTCTCTTATGTTTATACTTAATTGTTCTTGTGATAATTTGATTTGTGTATATTGATCTGTCAAATACGACACAACCAAAGTCACATTACTGTCATCCAGAATGTAATTCAGTCTATTTTCAGGCAAACTAGGATCTAATGGCACGTAGGCATTTCCTGATTTTAAAATGGCCAAAATCCCAATTATCATCTCTATGGAACGAACACTTAATAATCCTATTAGACTTTCCTGAACTGACGTATGTTCAGTAATATTAAATGCTAAAGTATCAGATAATTCGTCTAACTCTTGATATGTTAATAATTCTCCTTCATAGCTTATTGCTGTTCTATTTGGGTAATTTAATACTGACTTTTTAAACAGTTCAATAATATTAACATCTGTAGGATATTTAATATGATTTGTATTCCAAACATTCAAGATAGTATGCTCTTCTTCTTCTGTCAGATAATTATAGTTTGTGATTATTTGATCTTCTTGAACGCATATATTATTAACAAGTAATTTGAAATGCTCCATAAATCGATCAAGTAAAGAATCACTATAGTAATCACTGTTATAACTCATTAGTAGTTCATAATTTCCAGCTTTACTATTTTCTTGAACTAATAAGTTTAAATCATACTTCCCCCACCCCATATTTACTTCATGGTACTTTAAAGTACATTTTTCATCTACTTCTCTTTCCAGAATATTAGCTTCATATTGAAACAACACGTCAAATAGTGCAGTTCTCGCCATATCTTTTTCTGGATTAAGCTTTTGCACTAACAATTCAAAAGGTAGTGCTTCATGTTTTAAGGAGTTTTTTACATTTGATGCTATCTTTTTAATTAAATCTGAAAAAGTATCATCTTGAGTAACCTTTGTATTAATCGTTAAAAGATTAGCTATTGGACCGATTAATTTTTCGGCACCTTTTAAAGATCTATTTGAAGATACTATACCACAAACTACTTGTTCTTGACGACAATAATTACTTAATAGCAATTTAAAAACCGATAAGAAAAAGTCTTGAGGGTTGTAGTTATTATCTTTAAGAAACTTTTTAACGTTAACATAGTTAACTTCTTCTATTTTTTTACAATTATTTTTATGTAAATAGATATGAATAAGCTCACGTGGCGTGTCATTAAATAAATTTAAAGGCTCAATTCTTTGATGCAATTTTCTCTTCCAAAAAACATATAAATTATGAATAGTAGCTTCTGGAAGTTGTTGTTGCCATTTTGCAAAATTGTAAAAAGAAAGGTTTGTTCTTTCTTCTCTTTCTTCTCTTTCTTCTGAGTTATACTGATCAATTATTCTGTCAACAAATAACGCTATTGATGCTTTATCAAAAACAATACTATGAATAGCAAAAACCAGTAAAAACTTATTTTCACTTGTTATCTCATATAATTTATATCGTATTAATTTACTTTCTGTAAGCGAAAAAGGAATCTCTGTGAATGTTAAAGCTAAATCTTTTGCTTCTTGAAATGTATCTGCTAATTCAACTTGTAATTCTCCTTCTATACTATCTCCAATAACTATTTCTACATCTTGCTCATTTTTCTTAATAAAACTAGTTCTTATTACCTCAATTTCATTAATTGTATTAAGAATGGCTAAGTTTAATTTTGAATGATTAACTTCTCCTTCCAATTCCAATAAAATAGGGACATTGTGATAAGTAGGGCTATCTGTGTATAGATATCCTTTTTCAAAATAATCAATAAACCATAATCGTTCTTGGTGGTATGAAATTTTGATTTTTTCTTTATGCTCCATAAGGTAACAATTTGTAGTTGAGTTGTGGGTTAATTAATAGTGTACTGGCTTGGCCATAGAAACCAAAATCTTTCGCTCTCCTTTAAAAGGATTTCTAGCATGTGAGAAAAGCATATTGTCTAATAGAAGAACATCTCCTTTTTGCCAAGGAAAAGTAATAGTAGCTGATTTGTATGCTTGTTGTAATTCTTTAAAAATTTCTTCATTAATTTCTGTACCATCTCCTAAAGTAGCTCGAAAAGGTAGATCCTCTTTTTCTACTAGGCTAATAAGTCCAGGATTTTGATTTAAAAGATGATAGAAAAAAGAATGATTAAACCATACTTCTCTATCTAAAATAGGATGCTTTTGAAATGCTGGACGATCCCATTTTACACGTAAATGTCCGTCATCTATCCATTCAAAATTCATTTTCTCTTTATTCAATAAATCTTCTACTTCCGATTTATTTTCTGTTTGATATACTTCTTCCCAAGACAATCCGAGCCAGTTTAACATATTGCGTGTATAGCTTATCCCTTTTTCTCTAAAAGTATTAATGGTACTCTCTTGTAATTTTTTTAGCATCTCCATATTATTAGTAATAGGAGTCTCTCCTCCTTCCGAAGGTTCTATAAAACAAAAAAATGCAATTAATAAAGGCCAAGTGGAAGCATATGAAGATTCATTGTGAGGTTTAATTTCCTGATCTGAAGGATAATCTGTTGAAGTGTATACTTTATTGGTAACTTCTGATCTTGGAGAGGTACGTTGTGTATACTTTAGTGTTTCTTCACTTAACGAATGCATTACTGTATAAAAATCCTCTGCCGTAGTAACATTCCAGCCTCTAAAAAGGATTGCTCCATTTTGATGTAACTCCTCTTCTATTAACGATTTATTTTTCTCAAAAAATACTTTTAAATCCTTATCTGCTGCAGGACTAATTACCCGTGGCATTTGAAATCCATTTCCTCCTGTAAGACGTGTTATCTCACAATTTTCAATCGTCTCTAAATTTAATTTTGTTGTTTCCATCCTAGGCTTGGTTTGATTAATACAATAGCTTTTTAGCCTTTACAGGTAAAGGCTTTACAATATTATGGTCTGTGATTAGTTTGATTTATACAAGAAGTGGTAGATCCATTTCTCCAGTTGTTTCGATAAGTACTTCTTCTATCGATTTATCAATATTATGAATAGTTTCATGTAGTAATGCTTCAAAATCATTTACTATTTGTACTAAATAATTACGATCGTACTTTTGTTGATTGTACCTTAATTCAATTCTAAGTCTTTCATCTTCTTCAAAAAAGAAAATACTTAAGTCATAATGATTAGGATCATTCCCTTCATATTTTACCATTTTAACAGAACTATCTATGTTCTCAATCAATTGATATTGATTTTCGAAAGTCATGATGTAAGAGAAAAGCTCATCTCTATATGAGGTCTTGGTTAAAATATCTGCTAAAGGATAATAATGATATGGTATTGTGGCTATTTCGTCATCTGCAACTTGTTCTACCAGCTCCCTAAAAGTCATATCCATTTGTAATTTTACTCTTTTAGGAATTGTATTGATGAAAAGTCCAATCATTCTATCGGCATATTTCATATCTGGTCTTCCTGATACGACTTGTCCAAAAACAATATCATTACTACCTGAAATTTTTGAGATTAGTAACGCCCATACGGTTTGAAGGTAATTATACACAGTACCTTTATTTTGTAAGGCTAACGTTTTTAAAGTTTTAGTGTCAACCTCATCAAAGTAAGATTCTACAATCTTATACTTTTTATCTGTATTAGTGGTAAGTAGCGACTCAAAACTAAAAGGATCTTTAAAATTCTGCAAATAGGTACTCCAAAAATGAGAAGCCTTTTTATCATCTTGCTTACGAAGCCATTTTATATAAAATTTATAAGGTGGGACGGCTTGCATATGATTTTCTAGATTCTTTCCTTCCAATAACAATTGATATATTTTAAAAAGCTCATTAAATAATATCGCTACACTCCATCCGTCTAACAAGATGTGATGATAGTAGAACCCTAATCTATAGCTCTTATCTGATAATTTTACTAGATTTAAACGAATATTAGGGGTTACTCCAACAATAGTATTAATAGCTTCTCTTCCTTGCTCATCTATATCTTTTAAAAATTCCTGATAAGATTCAAATATTTCGTTTATTTCCCAATAAGGAATAGTTACAGATTGACTCTTTTTTACAAACTGTAGTGTTTGATCTATGGTCAAAGTAGCATTAAAAATTGTCCTTAAACTATCATGACGCTGTATTAAAGATTGATAGGCTTTTTCTAAAACTACTCGATCAATTTCTCCTTCTAGAAAAACACTTGAATTGACCACATAGCTATATACATCATTATTATTCGTAAAGTGATATAATATTCCTTCTTGTGTTGGGCTCAATTCATAGACATCATCAATTTTATCTTGCTCAGCTAAAACTTGATCTAATTTTTCCATTTCCATTTCCCTAAAAGTAAAATCAGAAGGCGTTCTAAGTTCATGAGTTATCCCTTTTAATTCTAGTTCTATATTTTCAATAGTACTGACAATTTCCTGTAATAACGTTTCTATTTGGTCTTCAGAAAAAAGTTCTGGAATAAAGTCTATTGTTATAGATAATTCATCATCACTTTCTAAAATGGAAAATATCTCTAAAACTTGAGCTATTTTTCTCTCTGGGTCATACCATCTTCCTAATTGATCTGTTGTTACTTTAAAATATTCTGTTTTAGTTAGAGATGAGAAATCTCCCATATGATTAAAGCTAACTTCTGGAATACTTTTTAATGTTGTTTCCTTTTGAAGATATTTAAGAATTCCGTACCCTCCTCCATTATTAGGTACTTTACTAAGAGCGTCTTTTACTGTCCTAAGGTATTGTATAATAGAGTTAGTATTCTTAGGAAGAATAACAGGATATAAAGATGTAAACCACCCCACTATTCTACTCACATCTATATTTGGACCAAATTCTGTTCTCCCATGCCCTTCTAGATATAATTCTAACTGCTCAATATTGAAAAGCTGCTTCATTACTATACCTAATGTAGCTACTAGTACTTCATTGGTATTGGTATATGCATGCTTGTTAATATAGTCGATTTGTTTGACAATAGTTTTTGGAAGTAAACTTGTTTTTCTTTTAAAATCCTTGTGTTTGTATGTTTTATCTTTTGTATTAAATACTTTTTTAGGGTTACTAAAACTCTTCTTCCAATACGACAATTCAGAAGTAAAAGCCCCTAAAGCTACTTGCTGATGTATGGTTTGCAAATAATGACCAAAAGATTGAGAGTTTATAGACAACTCTAAAACTTCTTTCTTTTCAAATTTCGAAAATAGTTGTTGAATATCTTCTAATAGAATTCTCCACGAAACACCATCTATAATTAAATGATGCATAACTATTAAAAGTACATTTTTTTCAGCTGATTGAACATAATTAAAAATTGCTAATGGACCTTTTTCAATATCTAACCCACCATGTATTTCATCAAGTATTGTTTTAATAATTGTCTCAAAATTTTCAGAGTCATTTACTATATCATGATTCAATATATAATTGAACTCCTTTTCAGAGAAAATCATTTCTATCTCCTTACTTTCATTATTTGTTTTAAAAGTGGTTCTAAATACATCATGCTGATTTACTAATACTCTAACTATCTGTTCTATAACAGCAACATCAATTATCGATGTTAACTCTAAAATTATGGCTTGATTATATTGATTTAAGGAATTAGTATCTGTTACTAGAAAATGATTCTGAATACCATTCCCCTTAATTTGCCCTATAAAAGGTTCATAACTTCTTTTCTCTATTTTATTTTTTAGAATCAGTGATAATTCCTGAAGTATAGGTGTTTCTAAAATATCTCGTATACTAACTTCATAACCCTCTTTTCTAAGAAGTGACAATACTCGGATTGCTTTTATAGAATCTCCTCCTATTTGGGAAAAATTGTCTTGGGGACTTACAATTTCACGTTGCAATACTTCTTTACATATTTCTAAGACTGTCCTCAACACATTATCATTTACTGGAAATTCTTCTTGATGTATTTGATTATTTTCAACTATTCGAAGTGTATTTAATTTGGCCTTATCAATTTTCCCATTATGAGTTAGTGGAATTTCTTCTAATATATGAAAGCGGTAAGGAATCATATAACTAGGTAGTCTCTCTTCCAAAAACTGATGCAAAAATGCTTCTTCTAAATCCTTGCTCCCAGAACAAAATGCTTCTAAAGAGCTTACTTCATTAGCATCTTTAAATAATAATACTTTGGCATTGTTTATCTTTTCATGTTGTAATAAACAACTTTCAATTTCACCTAACTCTATTCTGTATCCCCGTACTTTTACTTGTGTATCTTTTCTTCCAAAAAATAAAAGATCTCCATTGTCCTTCCATTTAGCTAAATCTCCTGTTTTATATAATTTTCCAAAACCAAAAGGATTGTCTATAAAACTTTCAGATGTAAGTGTTGGTTTATTAAGGTATTTTTCTGCGACATTTGCTCCTCCTATATATAATTCTCCAACCATTCCTACAGGTTGTATTTGCAAATCACTATTTAACACATAAAATTTTGTATTAGCAATAGGTTTTCCAATAGGTACTTCAATTACATTGTTTTCTTTAGGGCAATCATAATAAGATACATGAACAGAAGCCTCTGTAGGTCCATATAAATTAGAAATAACAACAGCATTATTTTTGAATGTATTATTAAAACTATTAATATCATTCGGTTTTAAAGCTTCACCACTAGCTACAATTCTTTTCAATGAATCTACTCTTTTGTTCAAATCAAACGATGAAACATATTCGGTAAATGTTCTAAGTAAAGTAGGAACCATAAAAAGATTTGTAATTTTATAGTTCTCTATGTATTCTAATAAAACATCTATTTCTTTTTCTTTTTTTGGAGGTAAAATACATAATGATCCACCTCCTAATATTCCCCAAAAAAGTTCCCATAAAGAAACATCAAATACTATAGGAGTTTTTAATAAAAACACATCTGTTTCACTTACTTGATATGTTTTTTGAGCCCAAAATAACCCATTCATTAAAGATGAGTGATATACTCTAACTCCTTTTGGTTTTCCTGTAGAACCTGATGTATAAATAATATATGCTGGTGTTTCAAGACTTTTAAAAGATGTAAAAGCTGCATATGGTGCTTGTAAAAGTGTTTCTACAGATACATTTATTTTATTTCCGTTAAACGATTTTGGTAGTTTTGAAGTTAGTTTTGATTCTAATACTATATAATTAGTATTACTATCTTCTAAAATGTAATTTACTCTTTCTTCAGGAAAATCAGGATCAATAGGTAAGTAAACACCTCCAGCCTTGAATATAGCATAAATACTGATCAGTAATTCGTATGATCGCTCCATAAATACGCCAACTACTGTCTTTTCTTTAACTCCTTTGTCCTTTAACTCTTGTGCTAAAGTTGATGAAGCATGATCAAGTTCCTGATAAGTAAGTGTTGTATTTTGATAATATAATGCTACAGAATTAGGATGCGTTTTAGCTCGTTTCTCCAGAACTTCATGAATAGTTGCAATTGAATCAAATGAATAATCTGAAGCATTAAATTTTTGCAGTAATTGCTTTTCTTCTTCATTTAATAAATCAATACTTCGTATAGTTCTTGTCTTATTTAATTCTGTAATATTTTCAAGTATACCTATTAAGTGCTTAGCTATTTTTGAGATACTTTGCCTTGTAAAATATTGTTTTTTATATGAAAAGTGTAATGCTTTTTCTAGATCAAAAGGAAGTACAGCGAGCGTAATATCATAATTATTATTTTCATGAATTTCACTAGATTTTACTGTTAATCCTTGTTCATGAGAAGTAATTGATAATGGATAATTCTCAATAACACATAAAGAGTTAAATAATGCTGTATTAGTCTCTTTATCTAAACTACTTTTAATTTCTTGTAAAGAGGTAAATTCATATTCTCTTACGTTTAAATTATAATTATGTACCGATACTAAAAAATCGGCTATTGATTGATTATCGTCTATTACTAAATGAAAAGGTAACGTATTAATGAAAAGTCCTATAGCTTGTTCTATATTAGGAATTTCATCTGTTCTTCCTGAAGTAGTCGTTCCAAAGGTTATAGCAGCGTCTTCAGACGCTTTATATAATAAAATGGCCCAAGCAGCATAAAATATGGATGCTGAAGATACCTTATATTCCTTTGCACAAAGACGTATTTTATCCATTAATCCTTCTGTCAGGGCTTGTGCATACTTTTCAGTCCCCTCATTTTTTAACGCTTCCATATATGGAAGAGAAAGACTTGAAGAGTATGTAGATAATTTTCCCCTCCAAAAAGCAACTTTCTTTTCTGTAGGTTGTTTTTGTAGAATACCCAAATATTTTTTTATTACTCCTCTAGTAACTGTATTAGGTAAAATTGAATTTCCTTCTAGTAAAAGATGATATTTTTGAAGCAATTCTTTTAGTAAAACTCCAAAACTCCAACCATCAAAAAGAATATGATGAAAACTAAATATAAATGTATGTAATTTCTCCGAATGAGAGATAAACAGCATTCTGTATGGAGCTGTTTCTATATTTATTCCTTCTTTAGCATCTTCAATACGTATATAAGTACTATTATTCTGATCTTTTATGAATCTCAGGTCAGGTTCGTAATTTTTTAAAATCACCTGTAACGGTTTTTTTAAATTTTCCCAACGAAAAACTATTCGTAATGCCTCATGCTCTTGAACCATTAACTTAAAAGCTTGCTTCATTACAGAAACATCTAACACTCCTGTAACACTAAGCTCTGTTTGTTGGAAATATTCTCCTGAATTTTTACTGTATAAGTAATGAAATAATATTCCTTCTTGTACTGGAGATAATGGAAGAATATCAACAACATTTTCCTTTTCAAGTTTATTATTCATGATAATAGATACTTAATTAAGTTTATTCACTTCGTAAAGACGAAACTAAATTGGAAGAAATTACTTTAAATACCTGAGAACTTATCGTTAAAAAGGTAATGATTATAAGAATTGTAAGAGGTATCAAAAAGTGCAAGATATTAAGGCTTATCCTATATGGAAATTCTGCCAACCATTCCCTTAATACAAATATTTGGATAGGCAACCCGATAAGGAAAGAGATTCCTACTAGATAAAGCGTACCTTTTAAGAAAATCCATAAGATTGACCACCTGTCAGCACCTAATACTTTATACATAGCAATGTCTTTTCTGCGTTGCTTTACTTGATGTACAATTGCACCTAACAATCCTAAAACAGCAATAATAATCGCCAAAGCAGAGTAAAATCTTAATATTTGCCACGCCTTATTATCTTTTACATAATTAGCATCAAAATACTTATCTAAGAAAAAGTAATTGAATGGGTTTCCTGGAAATAAAGTATTCCACTCCTCTTCTATTCTATCAATGGTTGCTGGCAAATTATTTTTATTCACTTTGAAACAATAGTAACCTGGCCAACTACTTTGATAAAACAAATAAGGGGCTGTTTCTTTTTTCAAAGATTCTTGATGAAAATCATCAACTACACCAATAATTTTCTTTTTGCCTCCAAACAAAATTTGCTTATCAATAGCTTCCTCTGGAGTAAATCCTAGCTTTACTGCTAATTTTTTATTAATAATAACCGCCTCTTGATAGTCAGCTAAACGTGTTTTGTCAAAATGTCTCCCTGATAAAAGTTTTATTTTAAAGAAATCTATAAAATTGAAGCTAATACTATTCATATACGTTTCATAAACCTCGTCACTTCCCTCCATTTTTATCATATCAAATTTTTCATATATCCCTCCAGGAACATAATCAGCAAAACTTAAATCTGTTACTTCTGGTATACGATCTATAGCATTTTTTAATATTCCATACGTATGCCTATGTGTAATATTTTCCTTTAAAATTACTGGCTCTCTTGCTACAAGAACATCTTCTTTATCAAAACCAAGATCATGGTCTTTCATGAATTCTATTTGATTATAAGAAACTAAAGAAAAAATAATCAATAAACACGAAATTGTGTATTGCAGTATTGTCAATAATTTAATTACTCGAATTCCACTATGACTAACTTTTGATCTTCCACGTAAAACTTCACTTATCTTAAAAGAGAAACTTAAAATTGCTGGATATATTCCAGATACAATTGTAGTTATTACAATAATAGCAGCTAAATATCCCCAAAACCAAGAAGAAGTTACTAAACTATATTCAAAAGTAAGTCCATAGAATGCTGAGAATGTTGGAAAAAGTAATAATGCAAGTATCGCTCCGATCAATGTACTAATAAAAATAAATACAAAAGACTCTACAAGAAACATTCTAATTATTGTTTGTTTTCCTGCACCTAAAACACGATTAATTCCAACCGTCCTTGATTTTTCTACAGCTTGTGAAGATGCAAAATTAAAATAATTAAACATGGCAAATAGAATAATTATAATTGCCGTAAGTACAAAAAACGGAATATAATATCCATGACCGTTTCTTTTGAAATCTAATAATAAATCTGTGTACAAACGAATTTCATTGATCGGAGTTAAAAACATCTTCTCTCGAATCCTAGTTTTTGTATATAAATCATCTGCATACCTCACATTGATCATTTCATTTACTTTATTAGTAAAAGCTTCTTGATTAGTTCCATCTTTTAGTTTAATATAAGTGTAAAAACCGTGTGAGCCCCAATCATCTGTAAACGAAGTCCCTATTTTACGTAATGGCAATAATATTTCAAAGTCAAAATGAGATTTATTCCCACGATTTTTAAAAACACCTGTTACTTTATGCACACCATGTTCCTTCACTTGTATTTCTTTTCCTATTGGGTTTTCATTCCCAAAATATTTTACGGCAATTTCTTCAGATATAATTGCATTATTCCCTCCAACCAAACATGTCTCAGCATTTCCAATAGTCATTTCACAGAACATATTAGGAAAACTTTCATCTACATTATAAATCTTACTTTCATGGAATTCTTTATCTCCAAACTTTACTACTATATTATAATTTCCCCACATCCTTGCATACTCCTTAATTTCTGGAAATTCATTTTTCAAGGCTTGAGCAACAGGAAACTGAACCATAGAGTTTTTTACAACGTTTTCATTATTAATAAAATTGATTCCAATTCTATAAATGTTATCGCCATCAGTATAAAAATTATCGCTTTCTTTTTCAAATTTTATATAGGATACAATCAATAAGAAAGCTGCGATACCTATTGAAAATCCAAAAATATTGATTAAAGAGGAGAGTTTATTCCTCTTTAAATTTCTTAAGGCATAAATAAAGGCTGTGTAAATCATTATATAGGTTGTATGTAGTTAATTAATTAAAAAAGTACATCTAAATCAGTACTATCTATCCCCGCCATTTTAAAATCCGAAGGTGTAAAATGTACTGTATTCTCTTCTTTTATATGGGTTAAAATTTTATGTAAATTATTTATTACGTTTTGGCTAAGCACTTTCATATCATCATAAGAAAACATACTATTATCATAGTTCATAGTAATTGTTAATTCATCCTCAAATACCATTGCATTAACTTCTAATTTAAGACCAAAATTATTACGAGAATCTGATTCCAAACCTAGGTTAAAAGGTGTCATTGAAAACAATTCATTATTTACTTCTTTTCCAAATTGTCCTAAATAATTAAACCGTACTTCTGGATTAAATTTATATTTTTTGAATTTCTTAAGTACTCCATATGAAATTCCTCCGTCACTTATTGACTTAATAGTATCCTTAACACTTTTAATTTGATCAGCAATTATCTCATTCTCTATTTGAAATAACAATGGATACAGTGAAGTAAACCAACCTAGAGTTCTAGAAACATCCAGATCATTTATATTTCTACCATGGTGTTCCATTTCTAAAACTATTTGTTCTTTTCCTGTCCAATCATATAATGTTTTTACCAATGCAGTTACTAATAATATTTCTACTGTTGTATTGTATATTGAGTGTGCATCTTTCAGTAAAAACATAGTGTATTCGGAATCTAATACTGATTGTATAGTTTTTACTTCTGGAGTAATTTCTATATTAGAAATATGCTTTTGGAAAATAGAAGTATTATTTAATATTTGTTTACTCCAGAATACTTCTTCTTCATTTGTATATTGATCAACTAAAGCAGTAAACTCATTCGTATAAGTCATGAGTGATGCTGTTTTTTTAGATAATTCAATCTCTTTTTTATTTATTTCTGCTTCGTACACTTTTTTGAAATCCTCTAGTAAAATTCGCCAAGAAATACCATCAACAACCAAATGATGTGCTGTTAAAAATAGAGTTTCTTTTTCTTTCGATTTAATAATAGCTCCTTTGATAAGTAACGTCTTCTCTATTTCAAATGAAGCTTTTATTTCTTCAAATATTTTTTCGAGTGGTCTATTATTTGCAAATGTCTCAACTGTGTAAGTTTCAATAGTAATTTTTTCATTTAAAAAATCATTATTAAAATACATTTTTAATTGTTCTCTATCTAAATTCAATCGCAAACCATCGTGATGTGAAACTAAAAGTTCTAAAGTTTTTTCTACTCTTTGTTTATCTATAGGTTGATAGAACTCTAGCAATACCGACTGATTGTAAAAATTAGGATTTATCAACTTTTTTTCAAAGAACCACTCTTGAATTGGAGATAAATTTAAATATCCAGATACTATACCTTGTTCATATTCATTTTTAACTCTAGTTATAGCAACGTTAGTTAGTATATCAGTAATAGTTTGGTAATTTAAAATATCTTTTACTTTAAGTACTACATTAGCCTTTCGTAATAATGAAGTAATTTGAACCGCCTTAATGGAATCACCTCCTAACTCTATGAAGTTATCATTAATACTTATATTTTTCTGTGAAAAAATATTTTCCCAAGCAGATAACATTATACCCTCCAACTCAGTTTTTGGCAATGTATTCTCTTCTAATTTTTGCGTATTTTTTGGTTTAGGTAATTGTTCATAATCAACTTTTCCATTTTTAGTAAGTGGAATTGTATTGATTGTCATTATATGTCTAGGTAACATATAATTCGGGAGTTTTTGTCTCAGAAATGTTTTCAATTCTACCGTTAAAGTATCAAGCAATGTATTTGTATTTTCATCTATACATACATATGCTACTAGATAAACCTGATCACTATTTTCTATAACCGTGACTAAGGCTTTATCAACTTCTTGATATTGTACTAATACTTTTTCAATCTCTTCTAACTCAATACGATGTCCATTAATCTTTATTTGTTGATCGATTCTCCCTGCATATTCAATATTTCCGTTATCTAATCTTTTTGCTAAATCACCTGTAGAATACATTCTTTGCCCTTTATTAAAAGGGTTTTCTATATATTTCTTTTCTGTAAGTTCTGGTCGGTATAAATAACCTCTAGCCAAACAATCTCCTGAAACATATAGTTCTCCTATACTTCCTTTTGGTAATGGATTCTTATCTCGATCGAGTATATATACTTGTGAATTTGCTACAGGTATACCTACAGGAACTCTTGTTCTTTCATCATTGGGATTATATTCATAAATCATACAACCAATAGTTGCCTCAGTAGGCCCATATTCATTATAGATTTTAACATTATTTACCTTGAATAAATTATATAACTCAACTGCTAACTCTTGAGTAAAATCCTCACCTCCTACAATAATTCTTTCAATACTACTCTCATCATCTTTCAATAAACTTTTCATTAGTTTTAAATGAGAAGGTGTTGCTTTAATAATTTGAACTTTATTAGACGCTACTACATCTTCAAGTGCAAATGTATTAGCATAAGTATAAATAGTATTCCCACTAATTAGTGGTACGAAAATAGACGTTAAAGTAAGATCAAATGCAATAGATGTATATAATGGAAAATCCATTTCCCTTCCATTCAAATATGTTTTACTCCCCCAGCATACATAATTTACAATAGCTTTATGTTCTACCATAACTCCTTTAGGATTTCCAGTAGTTCCTGAAGTATAAATGATATAAGCTAATGTATTTGGAGTACTATTCTCTTTAATTACATCTACTTCCTCTCCATAATACTCTTTACGAGTTACATCTAACACCTCTATTTCATATCCCAAATTAAAGACACTTTCTTTCTCCTCTTTCGTGTTGATTAAAACATGCTTGCTTTGACTATCTTTAATTATATACTCTATACGTTCTTGAGGATATTCTTTCTCTATTGGAAGGTAACAACCATTTGATTTTAAAATTGCAAGTATCGATATAATCAATTCTGGGCTTCTGTCCATTATTACTGCAACGGGCTTCTCTACACTTACTCCTTTCTCACGGAGTATATAGGCCAGCTGTTCAGACTTCTTATCAAGATCTGCATAGGTTAATTGTTCTCCTTTCTCAGATTCTACTGCTATTGTGTGTGGTGTTTTAACAACTTGCTCTCGAATGAGTTGATGCAATGTCTTGTCTTTAGGATATACTGATTCAGTAGCATTAAAATCTACTATTAGTTCTTTAAACTCACTTGAATTTAAAAGCGATAATTCAGCTATTTTCTTCTGAGGTTCGTCTATAATTTTTCTAAGAATCTGTTGATAAAGTTTTCCAATTCTTTTAATAGATGATTCTTTAAATAAAACTGTTGCATATTCTATATAATACGCTATTGTTTCTTCTTGGTCAAATACTTCTACAGAAATATCATACTTAGCGAACTTTGGATCAAAGAAAAAACGTTCTACTTTAAACTTATCACTCACCTCTAATTCCATGTTTTGATATAAAAACATAGTATCGAAAAGTGAATTTCTACTAAAGTTTCGCTTCTCTTCCACAATATCTACTAAATCTCGAAAACTATATTCTTGATGCTGGACTGCCTCTTTTATTGTATGAAATGTTTGCTGTAAAAACTCATTAAGTGTTTGATCACTATTCACTCTATGACGCGTTGCCAAGTTATTAACAAACATTCCTAACATTTCCTGAGTTTGATCGTGATTTCTATTAGCTACTGGAACACCAATTACAGTTTCTTCTTCATTTGTCAACTTTGCTAATAAAACAGCATAGGCTCCTAACATTAATGTGAAAAGAGTACTATTAGATTTCTCTGCTTTTTTTCTCAGTTTTTTAGATAGTTCAGCTGGCAATTTGAAAGCCAGCTTAGCTCCTTCATAACTTAAAATCGATGGACGATTGAAATCTGTTGGTAAGCTTAATAACGGAACTTCTTTACTAAATAAATCTGTCCAATATCTTTTTTGACTTAATAACCTTTCTGTTTTCTTATTTTCAGAATTCCAATTTACATAATCTTTATATTGTACCGTAAGGTTTGGTAATATTCCTCCTTGGTAATATGTGAATACTTCCTTTAGAAAAAGACTTATACTAACTCCATCTGCAATGCTATGATGCATATCTACAAACAAAAAGTATTCTGTATCTGTTACATGCAAAAGAGCTATTCTTAATAAAGGTCCAGTATTAAGGTTAAATGAACGTACCTCTTCCTGCAAAAGTTTCTCTATTGAACTCTCCCCTACAAATTTATTTGTTACTGAAATATTAAGTTCTGGGAGAATTCTTTGAGAAACAGTTTCATTTTCATGAATAAATACTGTTCTTAAAATTTCATGTCGTGCAATTATTGCCTGGATACTCTTTTCTAATTGATTTACATCTAATTGTTCCGTTAATTGGAATGCTATAGGAATATTATAAGCTATTGAACTTGGATCCATCTCCCATATGTAATACAACTGCTCTTGAGTAGGAGTAACAGTATAAGCTTCTTTATGAGAAATGTTTTCTATATTACGATATGTTGTTTTCTTTTGTTTTGAAAGTAACTCTGCTAATTCTCTTATTGTTTGTTTATCATACAATATATCAAAATCTAATTCCACTGAAAATTGACGATGAATTTTAGATAAAACTTGTGCTGCTTTTAATGAGTTTCCTCCTAAATCAAAGAATTTTTCCGTAACACCAAATGACTTTTTATTTAATACATTACTCCAAATTAAATATAAATTCTCTTCTATTTTATTCTGTGGTGAAAAGTAGTTTTGTACTTTAGGTAGAGTTTCTGACAATTGTTCTAATTGCTCTATAGCTTTTTGGAAGTAACCTTCTTCATAATATTGAATCATTCTGTAACGTTGAACTTTCCCACTAGTTGTTCTTGGAATATCCTTAACTGGAATGATATGATCAATTTCAAAACCGAAATGATGGTTAATATGTGTTGCTAAAGATTGTTTTATCGGTATAAATTTCTCAATAGCTCCTCTATGGAAAACAAATGCAAATGTTTCTTCTCTTTGCAATTTAGAGTTAAACTTTCCTCCTATCACTATCTTATTCAACTCAATAGCTTCCAATTCCTGAGCAACCAACTCTATATCATGAGGATAATAATTCTGCCCGTTTAGGAAAATAATATCTTTACTTCTTCCTATTACATATAAACATCCTTCTTTTACAAAACCAATATCTCCCGTTCTTAACCATTCTCCAAATGTTATGTTTTGAGTAGCAGTTTCATTATTATAATAACCCGAGGTAACATTATCTCCTTTTATATGAATATGCCCAACATGCATTTCTTCCAAAGAATCCCCGTCATCATTAGTAATCTCTATTTCACAATCATTAATAACTTTTCCAACATTCACAAAAGAGATTATATTTTTCTCCGCAGCTGATGTTACAACAATTTTATCTCCTACTTTTAAATGATCCCTTGAAAGTGAATGTGAAATGATAGGAGTTAATAAATCTGAAATAGTAACAGCTAAACTTGCTTCTGCTAAACCGTATACTGGACGCATTACAAATCTATGTAACCCATAAATAGCTGTCTTATCCATAAACTCATTTGCCAATGCTTCCGAAATAGGTTCTGCTCCATTATATAGTAAACGAACACATGATAAATCCCAATTATAATTACCAACGTCTAGGCAATTTTTAATCGTATACTTATATCCGAAATTTGGAGAACATAAAATTGTAACACGATGTTTATCTGCTTGCTCCAGCCATATTTTAGGTCTACGAACGAATACATTTGTTGGAATTAAATATTGATTCATTCCTTTAAAAATCGGATTTAAATGAAACCCAATCATTCCCATATCGTGTGTTAATGGCATCCAACTCAACATACTATCTTCCTCAGTATAGTTAGCTGCTGCAGCAATTGCTGCAATATTGGTAATCAAATTTTTATGTGTAAGTGTTATTCCTTTTGGGTTTCCAGTAGAGCCTGAGGAAAATTGAATAAAAGCAATATCATTAGGTTCAGCATTATACACTTCTCCTTTTTCATTTTTTTCATGAACAATAGACACATCTATTGTTCTCTCTTTTATTACTAAAAACTGTTGATGTAAATTATTGGATTCCGCATATGTTTCAATCTTAGCTAAACTTTCTTGCGAGCTAATAACATATGGAGTTTTTAAATAACCCCAAATTGTAAAAAGTTTCTTTTTATGCTCTTCTTTTAATGCTACCGTTATTGGCACTGGAATGATTCCACCCAGTATACATGCCCAAAAGGTTATAAGGAATGTTTTATTATCTTTTATCTGAAATACTAACTCATTTCCTGGCAACACCCCTTGCCTTCTAAGCCCTCCCAACACAAACAAAGCGTTCTTGTACAACTCTTTATATGAAATAAATTCTTCATCATCTCCTTTATCGATAAAGAATATCCCTTTATTTTCAAGTTGTCTTCTTTCTTTAATTATATGAATAAGTGTCTGATACATGTTACATTTTTTTCCCATTTTATAATTTCTTTCTCTTCATTATATGGGTAATAAGGGTATTATCTTTTTTGAGTTCTTTTGATATTCTTCTTTGAATTTTATGAAATAATAATCTACTATTTTAAACTTTTAAATCGTGTTATAATTTTATAAGAGCATATTATAAACACACCTTTATTTACTTATAAAACCTAAAAAATAGTTATAACTAGCCTTATCAATTATTAGATATACAATTAGAATTACATATTAATAAAAGTTTATTAAAAGCAAATTTTAGATTATCTCCAACACTTTAGTGAACTAAGCGTTGATTCTAATCAAACCAAAATTTAAAAAAGAAATTTTACGATTATTTATACTAGTGAGGGTTCAGATAGAACATAAGAAGGAATAGTAGCAACAATATTCTGTCGTAAAGAATCAATTCTTACCATAATTTTATTGTGATTATTCACTTTAATGATTTCACAATTCAAACCGTTAAGAGGTCCGTGGGTAATCTTTTTAACTTCACCTACTTTAGGAAGTTTCACATTAGTTTCTATATCTGAAATATCATTGTCACCAACAATTAATTTTATATCATTAATTTCTTTCTCAGTCACCCGCGCATACTCTTCCCCAAATCGAATATACGCGCACGCACCATAAACAGATAATGCCTTATGGAACTCTAAAAAAGAATTAATGTTTACGAAGACATAAGATGGAAATAATGGTTTTAAAATTACTTTCTTCCTATCACTCCACTGTTTAATTGTTTTAACTTGTGGTAAAAAAGATTCAATAGAAATTTCTTCTAATAAATCTTTAACTTTTCTTTCATAACACGATCTTACATAAAGAACATGCCACCCCTTTACGAATTTCATTGAATTCTAAGTATTTGATTTTAATTTTTGGTTAATTATGTTTAAGAGAACAGGTCTCTTAGATGTATAATTTTCATTATACTGAAGATCAAATCAGACAAAAGCTTCGCTACTCCCTGTCACACAGAGATTATCTATAAAAGATCAAATTAAAATAAAAGCTTCGCTACTTCCTGTCACACAGAAATTATATACAAAAGTCAAACTAAGACATAAGCTTAATAGGTTCCCGTCACAGAAAAGCTTTGTTTATTAAAAAAACATTGGAAAATAGCAATCTTACATTGAGTTTCGGAGGCATCTTACTTTCCATTTCACATCAAATATAAGAATTCATATAATATCAACAAACACCCAAGCAGTCTTTATTGAAAATTTAACATTTTTGTCATTTCTTTATTGATTCGTCAAAAAGCTAAACCTTTCAATGAAAAGGATCTAACTTAAATATAAAGACCTTTTTATTATTTACATATGAAATTTAAACTATTCTAGTTTGATTTTCTACTACTCTATAAATACTTATTAAGTGTTTTAACCTGTTATATTTTCTGTATTCGACATCTCTAGAAGTAGTATTCAATATAGATTTTAAATCATATTATACTTGTTTCCTTTTAATACCTATAAGCTTCTTCTTTTAAAATATAATTTACAGAGGAAAGTTATATCGTTCTTATTATTCAGACTAACATAATTTTGGACAATCATACTTTGAGAATGATTCGTAAAAATTCTTACTACTTTTTGTAGCTATAAAATTTGACAAAGGATTTTTACAAAATCACATTGAATCATAAAATGGTTTTAAGTTTAAGCATAAAAAAAGCTTCAGAATATTCTGAAGCTTTTTTCTAGTAGCGGGAGCTGGACTCGAACCAGCGACCTTCGGGTTATGAGCCTTACATTTAATAATTCAAAAACTGCAAAACCCCTTAAAATAAAGGGATTCAATTTTTACAAAGGTCATATAAAATCATTAAAAACCATATAAAACAGCAAAATGTTTAACCATTGTTTAACCCAAAAAACTAATAATATCCTTATCTTTATACTGATAAAAACCAGTAATCATGGCATCAGTAAAAGTTGTACTTAGGAAAGAAAAACAAAAAAAAGACGGGACCTACCCACTTGCTATTCGTATTATTAAAGACCGTAAGCCCAAATACATTCACACAGATCAATCTATAGATATTAAGTTTTGGGACAGTAATGAGCGCAGGGTGAAAAAATCACACCCTAATTCTAAAAGACTTAACAATTACCTCTTAGCAAAGCTAAAAGAGGCTAATGATATCGCTCTGGAACTAGAAGAAAACAACAGAAATATATCTAGTCAAGACATCAAGAAAAAAGTCAAACGTACCTCAAAAAACACATCTTTTTTTCAATTAGGCGCAGAACG
This sequence comes from Tenacibaculum agarivorans, assembly GCF_001936575.1. Classification (GTDB taxonomy): domain Bacteria; phylum Bacteroidota; class Bacteroidia; order Flavobacteriales; family Flavobacteriaceae; genus Polaribacter; species Polaribacter agarivorans. The sequence goes on along the minus strand of NZ_MSMP01000012.1, from coordinate 120,826 downwards.
TGTTAACAACAAATATCATGCAGGCACATATTCTGTTGCCAATTCAGAACTATCAATACTTTATAATATTGAAGAGTTTTTGAACCTTAAAAAAAGTGGTTCGATTGAAACTAAAAAACAAGAAATTCAGCAACGAAGAAAAGACCGTATTTCAAAAGCAAGAAAACAAGGGCGCAATATTCCAGAGGAAATCAAATATTTTTCAAAGCTTAAGAAAGTTTATTTTGATGATATTGATTTTGGTTTTATTGAACGATTCAAAAGTTTTTGCTCATCGTATTTAGATCAAAAACCACGTACGATTACCAATCAACTTATCTTTGTCCGTACCCTATATAATTTGGCGATCAAAGAAAAAGTTACGGATGGTAAAAATTATCCTTTTGCAGGAGAGAAAGAAAAAATACGAATTAAATCTGGCAATAAGATAGGATTAAATAAAACTGAAATCAGCAAAATTGAAAAGCTCAAATTAGAAAAAAACACCTCTATTTGGCATACAAAAAATGTATTTTTATTCTCATACTATTTTGCGGGTGTACGTATATCAGATGTGGTGGAACTTAAATGGCACTCTATCATTGATGGTCGTTTATATTATCAAATGAATAAAAATGAAAAGCCCGTTAGCTTAAAAGTGCCTGAACAAGCTCTGGACATTTTAAAACAATATAAAAGTTCTAAAACCTCTACTACAGATTACATTTTTCCTTTCTTAAAAAAAGCTGATCCGAACAGTCGAGAGGATTTATTTGTCAAAATGAGAAATGCCACCAACCTATTTAATAAATATCTTAAACGTATTGCAGAACTATGTGGTATTGAAAAAAACCTATCCAATCATATTGCAAGACATAGTTTTGGAAATATAGCGGGCGATAAAATAGACCCAAGAATGTTACAAAAGCTGTACAGGCATAGTAACCTCAAAACCACCATTGGTTATCAAGCCAATTTCATTCATAAAGATGCCGATGATGCATTGGAAACAGTTTTAAATTCTTAATAAAAACATAAATTATTACGAAAACGTTGCTATATCTTTAAAATATAGCTATATTTAATGGGTATACCCTAATTAAAAGAGTTTTTATATGAGAAGTCTAACAAGTGATGTTATAATCGAAATACTACGTCGTAAATTATATCACGATTTTACTGATGTCGTTCGTAATTTTCCTAAGAAAATGAAAAAAGAAGAAAATATGAATATAATTGTTAAAATTGATGAAAGTAAAAAGAGTTTCCCTAAGTTGAAATTTTTAGAACGTGTTGTAGAAAATGGTGAAGTAATTGATAAAAATGTAACTAAACAAATGGAAAAAATTTTAATAGAAAAAGGGATGATGAGAGAGCCTACGCTTATAGAAAAACTTGAAAGCGAACTAGATGAATCTAAAGAAAAAAGAATCTCCGAATCGTTGCCAACAATTTAACTCCTTCATCAGTTGCAATTATTTTTCACCTCCTTATTTTTACTTTTCGTATTGCTTCCAGGTATTTCTTTCAGGTTGGGTTACTTGAAAAGAGATGGTCTAATTACATTTACTGGTTCTAAAATTTACACTGAATTTGCTTTTTATATAATTATTTCCCTACTCTTACATTTTTTCATATGGGCTATAGTGTATAATTGTTTTAATGACTCTTTTTATTTTAATATAAATTTGTTTTATGGAATTTTAACAGGTAAAGACATTTTAATTAATAATGTAAAAATTTTAGATTTAGAAAATTACAAAGGGGATATAGGTAGGTTTATTTTATACAATTTTTCACTCTCTATTATTTCTTTTTTCTTGGGACTTTTCTTTAACTACTTATTATACAAAACACAATTTAAATTCCACGAAAATTATAGTTTTTTAGATCATACAGGATATTGGGATAGAATTTTACATACCGATATATTGAGACAAATCAAAAAGGAAAACGAAAATAGTAATAATAAGATTAAAGAATACCTAGATGATATAAATGGAGGAAAATTAACACCTGAAGATATAGAAAAAAGCAAACTCTTGATAAAAGGCTACGAAGACAAAATTAAAAATAATAAATTAAGTTTATACTTGAGCATTTTATGTGATGTTTCAGGGAAGCTTTACATTTATGAGGGGGTATTTTATAAACATTATATTGATAAAAGAGGCTTCATTGATAAAATAGTACTTATGAATGCAAAAAGAATATCAATAGATGATTATGATTCAAAAAAAGATGGGTACATTAATTTAAAAAATCAAAATCATCTTATTATTTATGGATCAACAATTGTTAATATATGTGTTACTCGTGATGGTTTTTAGAATTTAAATATAGTTTTTTATTTATATTAATCTTTGTTTGTAATATTACTCCTACGATTAATAAACAACTATTTCAAACCATCTCCCTTTTTCTAATACCATACACTTTTAAGATTTCATAATCACATAAAAGACATCTCTTTTTAATTATCAAGCACCTACTATTACTAAATTAAATATTATCTTTAGTTCATGGAAGTCATCTGCCTAGAAGATAAAGCATTTTACGCTCTTATCGATGAAGTTGTAGAGCGTATACAAGAACAAAACCCCGATCATAAATTAGATAAGTGGATTTCTGGAGGTGAAGCCATGCACATGCTTCGCATTTCTTCAAAAACCACGCTTGCCAATTTAAGAAACGAGGGAAAAATCCGTTATAGCCAACCGCAAAAGAAAATCATTCTTTATGATCGTGAATCCATTGAAGAATATTTAGAAAAACATGCGCAAGACACTTTTTAAATTATAAGAAATGGACACAAAAGAACCAACAGGAGATTATATTAAGGGTTTTAACAAAGGCTACATCCTTCGAGAACACAAACCTAATCTAGCTAAAAGTCTTCGATTAACAAAATTCCCTGAATCTGAAAAAGATTATCAGAGTGGTTTTTACGCAGGAATAGATCAAAAAGAAAAAGAGCTGACAAAGATAAAAACTAAAGCGCTTTCTTTGGATCAGGTAAGAGCACAATACAAAGATCAGTTTAAAACGCTCGATAAAACCAGTAATAAAGAGATGGATAGAGATTAACCGATAAATCATACATAAATGAGTATATTTTCGTTCCCCGAAGACACACTTCAAAATCCATTAGATCAAGTTTTATATACCGTTCCAAATACAGATACCGACATTACATGGGCGGATGCCGTTGAAGGCACGTTAATCATGGGGGCAACAGGTTCAGGGAAATCATCAGGAGCTGGACGTTATATTGCACTTTCCATGTTAAATGCTGGCTTCGGGTTTTGTGTGTTGTGCGCCAAAAAAGACGAAAAAGATCGATGGGTTGACTATGCCAGAGAAGCCAGACGTTATCACGATGTGGTGGTCTTTGATAAAAAAAGTAATCTTCAATTCAATGTCCTAGATTACGAAATGAAACGTGGTGGCGAAGGTGCGGGTGATGTTGTGAATGTGTCTAATATGCTTGTTAATTTGAATGAGCAAATTCGCATTTTGCAATCGGGTAGCGCTCGTGGTGATGAAAAATTCTGGGATAATAGCCTTAAGCGTTTAATAAGCAGAACAGTATCGCTTTTAAAATTCACCCAAGAGAACATTAATATTTACAATATCAGAAAACTGATTGCAGAAAGTTTCACCAGCGAAAGTCCAGATTTTAAACTTTATAATCTTATTAAAGAAAACATAACCACGAAAGATAAAATCCCAGAGCAAGAAAGGGAAAACGCCAAAGAGAATTTACAAATCATGATAGCTGGTAATTATTTTGTGAAGCTACTTGAAAAAGCTGAAGCCTTACCACAAACACAAAATTTGTTGATGACCGTGCAATATTGGAAACATGAATTTGCCAACCTTTCTGAAAAAACGCGCTCTATTATTATTGAATCTGTACTGGCGATTATTGAACCATTTTTAGTGGACGGGATATTACAAAATCAATTTTCCAAAGGCTTAAGCGATGAATTATTACCTGAAAATATCATCAAGAATAAGAAAATAGTCATCATAGATTTTTCGACTAAAGAATACGGATTGGCAGGTATGATTGCCAATACGATTTATAAATTAACGTTTCAATCAGCCATGGAACGGCGAGACGTAGAAAAAGAAAATGACCCCAAACCTGTATCACTTTGGATTGATGAATATCAAAGTTTTTGTAACCCCAATATTGACTCACAGTTTCAGGCAACAGCGAGAAGTTCATGGGTGGCAACAGTGTATATCACACAAAATATTAATGGTATTTATCAAGTCATGGGCGAGCATCAACCAGAGGCTAGAGCCAAAGCCTTATTGAGTAATATCAACTTAAAATATTTCGCCAGTAATTCAGATTTTGATACGAACAGTTGGGCTAGCAGCATGATTGGTACAACTTGGGTCAATGACAATACATTGAATTATGATGGTAAAGCAGAACTTACAGGTAAAAGTCAAAAGTTGGAACGCAGACCCAAAATAGAAATCGACCAATTTACGACCTTAAAAACAGGACGTGCCGTAAATGATAATATTGTCGAATCCGTTGTGTTTAAGGCGGGTAAAACATGGGGTGAAAACGAAGAAAATTTCGCCGTTGTGTCATTTAAACAAAAATAATCCTTATACAATTTAAGAGGCTTTACTATGCTCACCATTACACGTTCGCATGATTCAGGTGCGGCGACAGATTATTTTACCAATGGACTTTCCACGGAAGGCTATTACCTCGATGATAATATCGGATCGGTTTGGTCTGGAAAAACAGCGGCATTATTGGATTTAGAAGGTGAGGATGTTACAAAAGAAAACTTCTCTAATCTGGTATCCAATATTCATCCAATCACCAAAGAAAAACTTACCGTTCGTCATGCGAATAACAGACGTGCAGGATTTGATTTAACATTTTCTGCCGTAAAATCAGTTTCTATTTTATATGCCCTAACAGAAGATCTACAAATTTTAGAAGCACATCAGCACGCCTATAAAAAAGCCATGGAAGCAGTAGAAGCCGACATGCAAACCCAAGCCAATACCAAAGACAAACGCATTTATAAAAATACAGGCAATATCATTTATGCCGCTTTCGATCATTTCACATCGCGCCCGAATGAGATTAAACAAAACGGCAAGGTGGAATTTGTATCTGATCCGCAATTACACACCCATTGTTATATTCCCAATGTGACATGGAATGAAGATTTACAACGCTATCAAGCCATAGAAATTGGAAATTTGCACCGTCTCGCCCCTTTTTATGAGGCAATTTATCATGCCCATTTATCCAAATCATTGAACGATATGGGTTTGACTGTATCACGTAATAATACCCGATATGAGGTTGCCGGTATTACGCGCAAAACAATAGAAAAATTTTCAAACAGAAGTGCAACAATTGAACAAATAGCCAAAGACAAAGGCATTACCGATGCCAAGACCAAATCTAAATTGGGGGCAACCACACGAAATTCTAAGGATAAAGCCATTGGCGGAGACAAACTATTACACCATTGGAAAAACCGTTTATCAGACGGAGAATTAGAGACAATACAATCCCTAAAAACAAGACCACAACAACAAGAAAAGCCAATAACAGCCAAAGAGGCTATTGACCTGGCTATCTCTCATTTTGAAGAACGACAAAGTGCGTATCAAGAAAAGCGGGTATTGGCACACGCGCTCACATTGGGCTACGGGCATTTTTTACCCGATCATGTCACGAAAGAATTAAACAACAGAGACAATATTTTAAAGGCTGAAATCGATAGTGTGACCTATATGACCACACATGAAATGGTACGTGCAGAAGATCGCATGATACGTTTGGCAGTTCATAGAAAAGGACACACAAATGCAATACATCAAAACTATAAAATCAAACAAGATTTTCTAAATAACCAACAACGTGGCGCCATTCAAAAAATCTTACAATCTTATGATGGGGTTCAGATTTTAAAGGGTGCGGCTGGTGTTGGAAAAACCTCATTATTAACCGAGGTCAATACAGCGGTACAAGAAAAAGGACAAACCCTTATCGCACTAGCTCCTTCTTCCCAAGCCGCAAAACAACTTACCCAAAAAGGCTTTGAAGCTGATACCATCGCAGGATTTCTGATCAATTCAAAAAAACATGAACGTTTAAAAAACAATGTATTGCTTATTGATGAAGCAGGCATGGTCGGTGTTAAAACCATGTCGGAACTCCTATCATTAAGTGCAGATTATAATGCAAAAGTCATTCTTTCAGGCGATACAAAACAACACAATTCCATAGAGTTTGGGGATTCATTACGTATTTTACAAGATAAAGCACAGTTGCATACGGCGCAGGTCTCAAAAATTGTTCGCCAGCAAAATGATGAGTATAAAAAAGCCGTAGAAAAACTAGCCCATGGACAAGTGATTGAAGGGTATCAAGCCCTTGAAAAAATGGATGCTATTAAAGAAATTCCAGATCATGAAAAACGCATTGATGCCATTGCCAATGACTATATACAATCGATTAAAAATAAAAAATCAGCGCTTATTATTTCCCCAACACATCATGAAGGGGATTTAATCAATAACGCTGTACGTCAAAAATTAAAACAAGAAAAAATCATTCAGGGTAAAGAGCGGGAATTTACAACCCTTAAAAATTTGTCGTTTACCGAAAGCCAAAAAAAGGACACCAAACTATATCGTGATGGGCAGGTTGTACGTTTTATCAATAATCAAAAAGGTGGTTATAAAGCAGGACAACATTATGAGGTCATGCCTCCAAAGCCTCACAAACCTATTGAAATTAAAAATACGGGGACAGGTCAAATTCTTCCTCTACCACATCAGACTCCAGAGGCGTATCAGGTGTTTGACAAAACCAAAACCAAGCTTGCCAAGGGAGACTCTATACGATTAACACAAAATTCAAAGTCACAGGAAAACACCAAAATGAATAACGGTACGATATATAAAGTAGAGGGATTTACACGTACAGGGGATTTAAAATTGAGTAATAAGAAAACCCTTTCCAAAGATAACAGGCATTTCAAACATGCCTATTCTGAAACCTCTCAATCATCCCAAGGAAAAGATGCACAGCATGTCTATATTTCAATGTCTGATTTATCTTTTGCCGCCGCATCTAAACAACAATTTTATGTAAGCGTATCTCGTGGAACACAAAAAGCACACATTTATACATCTGATAAACAAGAACTGAAAAAAGCAATTCATCGTAGTCATGAACGCATCACCGCCAAAGAAATTGCAAAAACTCACGATCATAACAAACAACTCTTACAACGACAACAACGTGAATACCATCAATCACTTAACGAAAAACAGAAGCAAAAAATACAAAACCGTGAGCGAGATTTAGGGAAAAGGCTGGAAAAATAAAATTTTTACTTTGAACTCATGCCTATTCATTATCTTTCCTATATAGACATATGCTACGCCTAGTCTTAAATCCTGTCATAGAGAATTAAAAGCCTTAGTTGATTTAAATTTTTAACTTGATTTTGGTTTAAAGAAAAAGTGTATCTATAAAGATTATTATCTATATTGGGTTTGATATTGAACTCTTTATCTTCTCCTACATTTATTACTTTAAGTGTTTTTGAAGGAAAATCATTGAATGATATATTACAGATATAGGAATGAACTGGTTGATCAAAAGATAAAACTCCTACTAGATAATCTTTACCACTGATCTTAGCTATGTTTTTTAAAAAATAACCAACTTCAATATGAAAGTCTTCTTTTGGTTTTAGTTTTTCGGGAAATTTAATTGTATAATTTTTAGAATTACTCAACTCCCTATCCTTTGATGATACTTCATAATCTATTTCTTTTATTAAATCCTTTGCATAGATATTCATATCATTCCAATCAACAGGCAAATCACCTAAAGAATCAAAATTAAAACTCTCTTTTTCATTATCGGAAGAGTTAAAACCTTTATAAGTTTTTATTACGCTTAAAGATGTTCCTTCTATTTCTACATTTAGAGTTGCTTCTTTTATTTCTACATCTGTATTAACAACTCTTTTGGCTTCTGATGCTAAAGCTGCATCAAAACCATATTCCATACATAGACTTAAAAATTTTTTAGAAATTTCAACTGTATTTTTATCCCAAGTGTAATTATTTTCAGAAGACATAAGTGGGATTTCTCTATTTACATTCAAGGTATCCATATTCCACAATCCTTTTTTTGAGATAAAATCTTCAGCAGAATTATATCCTAAATAAATAGCAAATGCATGTCTAGTTGATTTATGACCTATACTCTGTTTGTAGTAAAAAATTCTTCTAAAAGAGGTATCAACAATAGGAGTCCATTGTTTAATTTTCCCTAAAACTTCTTTATTTACTCCGCACTTTATAGCTACACTTGGCTTTTGCTTCATCTTATTATTAAGTTTTCCTCCAAAATCCTCCAAAAAATTTTCAATTTCAACTTGTCCCCAAGTATTAGGGTGACCTTTTCCATACTCTTCTTCTATTGTATTCGCAATTTCTACCCAAAATAATTTCCAATTCTTAGAACTCATTGTGTTTGTAATAATTTTTCAAAAAATATAAAAACGCAAACAATATGCAAATTTTTACAGGATGAATCAGACGATTTTTGTGTAAAGAATTAACAAAAAATAAATTATGAAGCTAGTATATGAAAAATTCGATTGGAGAATGTATCGCTATCACGGTGTATTTTTCTTAGTCATTTCTCCTGATGGAAAATGCAAATCATTCAGACATCTAAAAAAAGCTATGTTGTTTTTTCTAGATAAAAGCAAAAGCCCCTAAATATCATGACTGATTAATCAGTCATGGCAGGCTTTAAAATGTATTTCCCCTTTTTTCAATTTAATTATTAAACAAAAACAAACACGTTATGATAGAAATCAGAGAAAAAATAGAAAGTAAGGAGACTAAATTTGGTGATTTTAGAATATTGTCAGCGGCAAGGAAATCACCTGTTTGGAAGGAGTTATTTAACGATAGAGATAGAGTGTGGGATAGAATTTACCAACAATGGTTTAGGTATTTAAGAGGCATGGTTGGATGGTCGTACTGTGCAGTATTTCGTACAAAAACACCTGGCGTAAATCATACAGGTATTATTATTAGTGCCACTTCATGCTTTTTCTTAGCTTCGATAAACAGTACAGATATTTGGTGGATATTTAAGGGACTAGGTGTTTTTTATATACCTATCTCGATGCTTTGGAAAGATAGTAGTGAAATATTTCAGATGTTGATTACGAATTCACAATCAAAAATTTTACTAATCTATAATGCAATTCTTGTTATAACTTCTCTATACAGAGTTATTGCCATGTATTTTCTAGGCAGACGATATATGAATAATGACTTAAATGCTAGAGGCACATCTTGGTTATATGTAGGTATTAAAGCTTTACTGGCTAAATGGAGAGTTAGAGTAAACGAAAGGTTAGTAGAAGGTATTGAACCTTTCTTAGTAGCGGGATTAGGTGTGCTATTCTTTTCATTTGATAGATTAGCAGGAACATATTTCGTATTAATGGCAGTGAATGAAATTGCTGTTCGAGCTCTAAATTACGCCGCTACTTTAGATAAAAGAACTTTAATTGAAGCTTAAATTCACACCCAGCCTACAATTTTAGGCTGGGCTTTCCAAACCTTTAAAAACCACCTCAAAAAAATAGATTTACATGCAGTTTAAAAAACCAACATCAATTGGAGATGCTTTTGCACATGGTCATTTTGGTCATGGGCATGAGCAATGGCTGGCTGATTTTTTAAAGAGTGATGAAACGTACGCCGTTGCAAGTGACCAATCTATTATAAGGCGTTTTAGGGTGGTGTTAAAAAATGGTGATTATTACTCGATCCCCTACGCCTTTATTCCTGCTGTGATTTATTCAGGCGGTCAACTCTATATTCGATCACAGGGGTTACTGATTTCCATTTCCGGAAAAGGTTTGTCGATTATCGAGCAATATTTAAATACTGAAAATCTATTATACATCAAGGAAAGCACCACAGGGATTAATATAAATAATGACGATGTTTTTATTTCTAACATTACTGTTGAAGGGAGGAGCATATCAACAACACTGCCTAAGGAAGAATTATAAAAATGATTATTTATGAATTCAAAAAACAATACAGAAAAGGGACAAAACCTATCTCATTTCGATGCTGATAAACGTATGGAGAATATGGCGAAGCTATCTAAAGACCCTAAAGATGCCTTTGATATTGAGCGCTTGCGTCAACAACATAAAGAGGAAATCAATAAAAATGAAAAAGACAGAATCACGGCTAGGATTAATCATGCGATGGGTGAACGCTCTGGATTAAAACAAGAAGATGTTAAAGAAACCGACCAAATTTATCAAAACAAAAACCAACAAGTCACCAACAAAGCGCATAGCCAAGCAAAGGACATTTATCAGGCAAAAGGAAATACGGCTTCTAAAGTTTTTGCAAAATCGAAACTGGCTGGTTTACTAAAACATGATTTTGAGATTAATAAAAATCCACAACCAGAAAAAGATGTGATAGGGATTAGTAGAGACTTTAACCTCTCAAAAATAAAAGGAACATTACAATACCGTTTTGAGAGAAATAATTACCACGATAATTATAAGGGACAAAACAAGATCAAAGAACAAGACAACAAGGAAATAGATATGGAGAAGGAATTATAAATGGTTCATCGCATTGATTAAAATATAACTAAAAATAATCGCAGATTAACCAATTTTAAAAACTGTATTTGTTAATTTCCTTGTCTGCTTCAAAACTTTTTGTACTTTTAGCAGTAGTCAACTTATTCTTGTCTATTCTCAATTGCGACTTATAACGAACCTGTAAGAATGGAAAATTTAAAAAAATATATTGCAAGTATAACTCCTTTTTCAGAACAAAGCTGGACAGTTTTATCTAACTGTTTGACAGAGATAAAATTGGATAAAAAAGAGTATTTATTAAAACAAGGTCAAATTTGCAACTCAATTTTTTTTATCATTTCAGGTCTTTGCAAATCCTTCTATGACTTGGATGGTAAAGAAATAAACACAGCTTTTTATTTTGAAAATGATTTTGCTACCAATATTAAAAGCCTTACCACATCAACAAAGTCTAAATACTCAATTAGGGCTTGTGAAAAAACTTGGGCAATTCAGATTAATAAAGTTCAGCTTATTGAAGCATACAAAAAATCACATCAAATTGAAACTTTTGGAAGAAAAATTTTAGAATTAACCACTATCAAACAAGAAGAATATTCTGACAATTTCAAATTATTAACTCCTAAACAACGATACGACAAACTAATTGCAAATCAGCCTGATTTTTTACAAAGAATTTCACTTACTCAAACTGCTTCTTATTTAGGGATCAGTAGGGAAACTTTAAGTAGAATTCGAGCAATAAAATGAATTTTGTGATTTTTGCCACAGGTATATTTTTGATATAATCCACAACTTTGTAACTTAATTAAAATAGTTACAAAATGAACAATTCAATTTTAGTTCAAGATTTTATCAAACAAATATGGAACAATAAAATGTTCGATAAACTTGACCATTATTTGCACACTGAATTTAAGGATCATTCTTTACCTTCAACATTACCTAAAAATAAAGAGGGTACTCAAAAGTGGATTATTAACACAGGATTATCATTTGAACACAATACAGTTATTAAGCATCAAGTCACTGAAAGTAAAAGCAGTATCATAAAAGTAAGAATGAACTTAAAACATATTGGTGTGTGGCGAGACATTCAACCGACAGGAATTGAACTTTATACAACTGGTTATAGACATTTTAAATTTAAGGACGGAAAAATTATAGAACATTGGGCACTCATTGACGGACAAGCAATAGAAAATCAACTAAGACATACCTCTCATGGCTGCAAAATTCATGAATAAAAAGATGAATAATTCTCTTTTTCCAACTGATCAAATAACTCTAGTCTATTCAATAGTACCACTATTTCAAAAATAAAGCACATATAATAATTATATTTGCTTAGGGTCATCTTATGACATAAAAAAAGAAAAACAAATGAGCTCAAAAATCCCGATTGTTCGACAAATCAAATGGGTATCACTAGCATTTCAACTATTTATAATATCGCTAATAATGCTGGCCTGGTACCAATTCAATAAAACATATTTTACTCTTTTTGCGGCATTAACCTACTTAATACTATCAAAATTATTAAGAAGATTAATAACGATAGAACATAGAAAAGGAATGATAAAGGTTAAATCAGAAGATTATAATAGTACAATTATTCATTTTAAAAACAGCTATGAATTCTTCAAAAATAATAATTGGATTGATAAATATAGATTCTTGACACTCTTGAGTTCTGGAAGAATGTCTTACCGTGAAATGGCATTAAATAACATAGCATTTTGTTATGGTCAGATAGGTAATGGAAATTTATCGAAAGAATACTACGAAAAAACACTTAAAGAATTTCCGCAAAACACAATGGCCAAAGCAGGGCTAAAGTTATTGAACTCAATGATAAAAAAGAGCACGTAAATTCATCTTAGACAGAGCATCTGAACATTTTAGATACCAACTTACCAATAATTAAAAAACACTACAGTAATCTTGAATAAGGTTTTCATTAAAAAAACTTTTCAATGAGAGACAATAATCCAAGCTTTTGTATTGTGAAAATAAAATGATATTTTCACAACATGAAACAAAATATCTATGATGTTTTGCATAGACTATTCTTAATATCACCACAACAATTTGAACCATTAAAGAATATTCTTAAAACGAAAAAATATTCTAAAGGGGATATAATCCTTAACCAAGGAGAAATAGATCGTCAATATTCTTTTGTAGCATCTGGAATTGTCCATCAGTATATTATGGTTGATGATTACGTATATACTATAGACATAAAAATTTCTGGTATGTTTTTTAATGCCTTAAAAAGTTATTTAGAAGAAATCCCTTCTAATGAGGTCCAAGAAGCTGTTACTGATGTAGAGCTAATCTATTTCTACAAAGAAGATTTTGAAAAACTATTTACTCTCCCTATATTTTCACTAATCTACATAAGATCAATAGAGACCTCCTTTTTAAGAAGAGAAAATAGAAGCTTTATTTTACAACATTTAAGCGCTTCCGATAGATTTAAGTTATTCATGGAAATGGATATAAATGCCCAACGTTTTTTATTAGAAATCCCTCAAAAATTATTAGCGTCCTATTTAGCTATGACTCCTCCTACTTTTAGTAAAATTAAAAAAGAATACTTTCAACGAAACTAATTGTTTTCTTAATTCAGATTAATTTAAAATTTGTATCGGTTTCATAATTTTATCAGTACAATAAAAATTAAAAGAATGGATAACAAATTTTTTCAATTTGCAGGTTTTTGGAAAAGGTTTTTAGCTTCAATCATCGATAACGTATTAATAATCTTTTTCTCGGGCTCAATGAAATGGTATATATTTGATACTTTAAGTTTTACTGAATATAATCAAGACGCCGATAAAACTGCACATATCATTTGGATATTTTATCTCTTTTTTGTTAGGTGGAGTTATTTTTCTGGTATGGAAAGCTCTCCTTTAAAAGCAACCATAGGCAAAATAGCTGTAGGAATTTATGTAACTGATAAAAATGGAAATAGAATTAATTTAAGTAAGGCTAACAAAAGATTTTTCCTTAAAATAGTATCTGGATTAACATTTTCTATAGGGTATATTATGGCTGGTTATCCAGAAAAAAAACAGGCTCTCCATGATATGCTCAGTGATTGTCTAGTTTTAGAAAAGTAAAAATATCATCTAAATAGATATTGAAAAAATATTCCTAATAATCTTAAGCTAGACCATAAGAAATTAATACACCTGTAAGTCCTTAATTTCATAAAGAAAATTTCAATAATCTAAAAATAAATCAAAACCAATAAAAATTGGATATAACTATTTACAATTTATGAAAAGTGAAATTTTTAATCTTATTTTTTAAAAAATGTTAAAGACTATTCTTGTTAATTCTAAAACTACAATTACTGTATTTATATTACTATCAACACATCTTTGCAAAGCTCAGAATTATAAGTTAAATCATGATAAGGTTCGTGAAGATTCCGAAAAACTTCTTCTTATTATTGAGAAAACTTTTAAAAATACTCAATTTGTAAATTTTCAACTCAACTCAGATTTAGCCTCTCATAATTTAGAGTTAAAGACTTCAGACAAAAAGCATTATAAAAAACTACTTAAGAAATATAAAGCTAATCCAGATAATGAAGATATTTTAATGGAACTTGCTAGATATTATAAGGTTATAAAAAACATTGAACTATCTAAAAAAATTCACAAAAAAAGCCTTGATCTACTAACTCAAAAGAAAACTATTAATGATAGTATTAAGCACTATATAAAACTGGCTCTAGTAAAAAAGGAATTAGGATTAAATTTTGATTTTGAAGGCTATACGTTAATCAATCTAGGATTAAATTCTAGTATTGAAAACTATAAAATTTATGAAGGTTTTTTATTGGCATTATACCTGGGGTATGGCAAATATGAAATGGTAAAAGAAAAAACAAGTCTAATTTTAAATACTGTAACAACCTCAAAACCAGAAATATTTTTACTAGGGCTCGTAAGTTCACTCATCCTTGAAAAAGGGTACATGCTTGATAAAAATGACTTATTACTTATTGATACTTATTCAAAAAGATATAAGACTAATAAAAACATTCAAAATATTGCCAAGCTAACTAAATTATTACCTTTTCTGATTAATAGATCTCGGCTGGGCAGTGGCCAAGAATATTTCAACTTCACCAATTCTCAAGAAAACAAAACGATCTTAAAATCTATAGAAGACCACCTATTTAGAGCAATAACCGAAAAAAGTATCAGTACTTTTTCTTATCACTATTATTTAGGTCAGATTTATTTTTTTAAAAATGATAATAATGAATCTATTAATCATTTTAAAAAGGCAATGAAAATAGCAATCGAGGATTCACTGAAAAAAGAAGATATATTAGACATTTTCGAAACACTCATAAGCCTTTATGGCATGGTTAAAAATTATCCTCAACAGAGAAAAATTCTTGAGATTCAACTACAATTTATTAAGGATAATAATAAAATGATAGCTAATAACTTTTATAAAAAAGCTCTAATTTTCCTTCAAGAGAAAAAATACAAAGAAGCATATATCTGGACGACTAAAGCTAGGCGTAAAACCATTCCAAATGCCAATACCTTAGCCCTTAGCGCATTCTTAGAGTTTAAAAAAAACAAGCATAACCTCGCCTCAAATTTCTATATGATACAGGCTATAAAAAATATTACTCAAAATGAAAATTTATTTAAGCAATATCTTAGATTAACTATCTATTCTATGATATTACAACAAACTGAAGATGCATTTGACTGGTTTAAAAAAGCATCTAAGTTGGCAAAGGATAAAAACGATGTGAGAACACTTTATGATATTAGACAAATGTACTTTATCGAAAAAAAGTAATTTAAATTATACAAACCTTTAAGAGAACAGCAAACAAATAATGAATTGAATACTGATAATAAAGATCTTTTAGATTAAAAAGTTAAAACTCATAATTAAATATTGTTATGCATAAAGAAGAAACACTTATAAAAGAAAAAAAGTACACCAATGATTTACTTACAGCAAAACAGTTAACAGAATTATATCATTCCTTTCTATCTAAAACTGCTCCTTTGGGATTAACTTCTGTACTCATAAGCCACATCTTGGCTTTTATATTAGTAGGCTTAGAAAATTTACATTTATTAAATAAAAATCAAGCAATTAACTCTTTAGCTTTAATGATGCTAGTAGTGATAATAGTAATTACAATTTTTCTTCTAAACAGCCTTATTTTATATTGCCGGTTAATCCGAAAGCTTAGGAATATGCAGGATATGTATGACTTTAACAAAAATCATTATTTAAAAAGGAATGATATTAAAAAAAATTGGCTATGGGATATTTTAACATGGAAATTAGATCATGAGTAATCTTTAAATATTAAATAAATACGTTACTCAATGGATATGGAGCGATAAACATATCATTTTATACAAACATTCAAATGTACATTTGTACAAATTAATTATCTTTGTTATACTTATAGTATGAATAAAAGTGAATGAATATGAGCCGTTTAGTTATTGATGTTACAGGTGCACAGCACAAACAAATAAAAGCCTTGGCGGCTTTACATGGTAAAACCATCAAAGATTTTATTTTGGAGAAGTTGTTTGAAGGAAAATCAAATGATGAGGATGCCGCGTGGTCGGAATTACAAACACTTCTTAATAATCGTATCCAATCTGCCGAAGCGGGAAATCTATCTGAAAAATCAATGTTAGACATTGCAAAGTCCAAAACTAAAAATCTAGACAATTAATTTATGTCGTCTTTCGTACTAAGTTTTGAGGCAGAGCTTGATCTTGAAAATATCGTTGAATACACCATACGTAAACACGGGGAAGATCAAATACTTAAATATGTTACTCAATTACAAGAAGATACCGAACAGCTTGCCTTGGGCATGGGACACTATAAACAGTTAACAGATATTCACCCAAAATTAAGAATGGTTAAGTCAGGCAAACATTATGTTTTTGGCATAACAAGAGAAAATGATCTTATGATTGTTATTGCCATTCTGCACGAACGCATGAACCTCGTTCAAAGGCTAAAAAATAGATTGCTCTAAAAAAAGTACATATTTTTCGAAAAAACACTTGACATATTGTAAAATAATGTGGTATAATACGTTTATTCAATGGTCTTAAACAATAAATTTGATCTCATAACAATTATAAAAAGGATTAAGAGCAGAATTTGTGTGTAAAATGAATTTAGATTTTTATTCTTTATAACATTGGTTTTTAGTATATTTAAAACACTGTAAACCAAATTAAAATGTTAGAAGATATCAAATACGATTTTACTAAATGGTTTTGTTATTCAGGATTAAAATCTATTTCCAATTTTACTAGGGAAACTAAAAAGATAACTCAATACAGGATTTTTAAACTTATAGTTTATCCTTTTGATTTCTGTTTTTTTAGTTCAAAGTTTTTTGAATGTTTGGATATTTTTATTTTGGCTTTTGTTCCCGTTATTATCCCTACTAATTGAATCAATCATTAAAAGTCGCGATTGGATTAAGAAGAAGATAAAAGAGAAAATTTCATCTAACAACAATCACAAAAATGATATTTCAAGGTTTTTTCAGTAAATCCTCTGATACCATTCTCCAAAACTCATAAAACTGTTTGTTAAAACGTTCTAGCCTTTCTTCCAATTCATTGGCAACGCAAGTGTGTGCGTTCTCATCAGGTGGAAGTTTTTGTAAAGCCAACATTAACCCGTTCATCTGGATAAGCTCTTTTTCTAATTCATGCAGTTTTTTATACATCAACGAAATATCCTTCTCTTTCATCACATCACCCAAACTGTTTTTGCGATTACGCGCTCTTCAGATCCAATAATATCAAGGTAAATTGCGGTCGTTTCTAAATTGCAATGCCCCAACCATTTTTTAACCAAAGTAATCGGTACTTTTTGTACGGCATTCACGGCGTAGCCATGGCGAAGGGATTTCGAACTGCCCCGTACACAATCAATTTGAGCTTCATCCATGATGGTTTTCACATAGCGTGATGCGGTGCGCAGAGAAAAATTCCACAGCCTCCCCGAAGGATCAGAGGTTTGTAAATTTTGGGTGTATGTCTCCAAATCTTCCAATAAAAAATCGGGTAATGGGATTTCTCTAAACACGCCGCGACGTCTCTTTTTCAAAGTTTCTAGCACAACAGTTTTATTGGCAAAATCCAAACGATCAACGCTCAAATTATGAATTTCAGAAATCCGCGCGCCCGTATAAAACAGCAACTGGCAAAACAACCTTATATGTACAGGTTTATTTTTTGTGCACGCCAAAAATCGGCGAAGCTCCGCCTCATTTAAATATTTTCGTTGTCCATTCGCATCATGCAAAGAAAGCTTTGTTTTATACATCATCATCGTTTTAGTTATCAAAGTTCATTGTCCGATTATTAGATATATTCGGACAATTTTTCAAATAAAAAGATGTTTTTTTTCCGATTTTGATGAAAAAAAGGCGTTTTAACGCAAGATTTCTTCCATCCCTAGGGCTGAACACCTTCAAAATCCACTCATAATGGCAGGGTATATCTAATTTTCGGACACGTTCAGCAGATTAAGGCAAAAAGTTTTCAAAAACTTGGGCGTATACGCCGCCTTAACCCTGAAACACAATCATTAAAATTTCAAAAAATGAATGAAAAACAAAACGAAGGTGGTTTTTTCGAAAACATCTTAATGCCTATTGGCGCGATATCGGGCGCAATATTTGGATACAATAACGGCGGGGTTTTCGGGCTCATCCTTGGCGCAATCGTCCTTGGTGGAATTGGACAATTCGTAGGACAGCTCGCCGATGCCATTTTTAAACTGATTTTTATTCTTGCGATCATCCTGATTAATAACGTGATCAGGCAAGCGGTTTGGAGCTTTATCAAATCAATCTTAGAAGCCATCTTTTCTTAAAAAAATTATTCATCAAAAACAGGAGAACATATGAGATTTAAAAAACGAACCTTAGCCCTAAGCCTGATTGCCGCAAGTGTTTTTACAAACACGTACGGGCAAAATAAAAACACGTACACCGCAGACAGTTTGACCTATAAAGAGAAAATGAAAAAAGTGAATGCGGAACCAAACTTTATATTTCAAGCGGCGCGATATACAAAACTGTTTCCTGAACTGGGCATAACAGTTATTCATGGTCGAAAAAACACTGAGGATTTCAACATCTTTAAAGATCGGCTTTCAGAAAAATTAACAGAGAAAGGCATTCCTCATAAGTTCTTTACCGACATCACGGATGAAAAGACGGGATATGCTTTTGCCTATTTTGTTAACGGTCGTCAACATGGAATTTTTAATGTCGAGGAATTTGTAGCGATGTTACCAGAAGCCGTACGTGATTTTAAAAAAGCACATCCGAAGGAAAAATTACAAACATTGGAACATTAAAAGTTCAGCTTCATGTCAGATATTTTATTTGCTGAGTTTTGAATATTATGGGTGTGATCTGTTTTTACAGTATCTGCCATCTCAATTTTTTGGTTTTGATTTTCAATCCCTAATGCGGCTTCAACAAAATTGGCTTTCCCCGCCTCTGCGTTAAGTCGTGCATAGGCAGCCAAGCGGTCTTGTTCATTCAAACGTTGATCATTATGGATCGTATTGGCTTGCTCTTGTATCTTGCGATAGAAATTCTCACCCTCTTCTAATTTTACGAAGCTTTCATCCAACGTTTCAATCCGTTCCAAATCATCGGTTTTTATTTCAATTAAAATCCGATAATAATCCGCCGATGTGGCATTGTCTGAAATGGTTTTACCTGCCCCTGTAATCAATGTATTGGCGCGTGCCAGATCCAACTCACCACCATCTTTGACCTCTTGTAATAGATCATCAATATCATTTAATCGGTTGGCACGTACATCCCATTCATCACGGTTTTTCTGCATCGCCTCGTGGATGGCGTCCAAACGCTGATCAATCAAATGCATCAAATCAAAATGCGCTTGTTCCGCTTGGCTTAATAATAACTCTCGATTTTTCTCTTTTTTCTGCTCAAGCGTACGCTTGTCACGCTTCGCCATTTCACCCGCAATCGTGCCAGAGGACATACCAGAACGACTGCCCGATAATTCACCTTGGAATTTATTGAAGTCGTTTTCGCTATTTTTCTCAGACATGTATACCCCCAGAAATACCAGTCACTATCATTCTACACCTTAAGACTTAACACTTTCTAAACATAAACGAATGAGCGATTTTTTTCTAAAATTAACCTTTCCTTAATTTTTACGGCGTAGAAGCCTCAGCAATCAAAGCGTGTGCGAATGCAAATCATTCAATCATAAACACACGTACATTTTCATTCCAAAATCAAATCAACGACTTAAACAAGGAGAAACGTATGAGTCATATTTTCTATGGAACAATTGTATCTAAAATCTCTGGG
Source organism: Tenacibaculum agarivorans (assembly GCF_001936575.1). Lineage (GTDB taxonomy): Bacteria > Bacteroidota > Bacteroidia > Flavobacteriales > Flavobacteriaceae > Polaribacter > Polaribacter agarivorans. Next base: position 100,756 of record NZ_MSMP01000012.1, on the reverse strand, counting down.
CATTTTTTCGAAAACCCAGATCATATCGCCATGATCACCAACAACATGGATGGTGATAGTCATGCCATTTGGACGACCTGCACCGAAGCCTCCAAGGTATTTCACGATCTGATAGGCATTATCGATGATATCGAAATCGATTGGGAATTGGCGGTTGAAGCTTATTCCGAAGCTATCCTTAATCAACTTATTATTGGTGATCGCCCTAATAATTTGAACTTTATCGCTATCGCATCAACCGTCTTTCAGGACTGCCAATAATATGAGTGAAGGAGTAAAAAAAATGGATACAACAAAACAAGAAACCATCCCTTTGGTTGAATTGGTTTACCGGCACAAAATCAAAACCGATCAATTGCCAAAAATTCAAAAATCAAGTGATGCGTATAAAATATTGCGCCAGCATTGGAATAACGACACCATTAATTTAAAAGAAGAATTTAAAATCATGGTCATCGACCGTAATGCCGATTTGCTTGGCGTTTCAACAATTGCATCAGGCGGAATTAATGGCGTGGTGGTTGATCTAAGATTGGTATTTGCAACAGCCATACTTGCCAAAGCAAGCGGAATTATTCTCGCGCATAATCACCCAAGCGGAAATCTAAAACCCAGTAAAAGCGATATTGATTTAACCCAAAAAATTAAAGATGCCAGTGCCTTTCTTGATATTGAAATTTTGGATCACATCATTGTGACCGACACCAATTATTGCTCTCTATCCGATGAATTTTTGATGGGTGGGTGAGCATGGATGACAGTTTAAACCTACAAAATATTAAATACACCATCAATCTGATTAATTATGCCGCCAGTTTTGGATATAAAATCAACAAACGAAAATCCACCCGTAATTCGGTCGTCATGTTTAATGATGGAAAAGATAAGATTGTGGTCTCCAGAAAAAATAGTATCTGGATGTATTTCTCGGTTTTTGACCATGAGGATAACGGCACAATTATCAACTTCATCCAAAACCGTACAGGAAAATCCATTCCTGAAATCTTAGATGAATTTCAATCAAGCGGAAATACTATCTTAAATCAGAAACCCCAATATTGCCTTCAGGAAAAAAATTATGAGCCTGACAGGATCAAAAAGCTATTTTCCCAATATACCGCGGCGAAGGATCATATTTATCTGAATTACCGTGGCATCCCCAATACGGTTATAAGTTCTGAACGCTTTAAAGGATGCATTTTTAAGGATAAATACGGCAACGCAATTTTTCCGCATTTTAAGAATGGTGAAGTTTGCGGCTTAGAAATTAAAGGCGGTAATATCTCCGTCTTTGCAAATGGGAGCGAAAAAACGCTTTGGTGTTCTAATCGGTTTGAAGATGATAAGACTTTGGCAATTTCAGAAGCGCCCATTGATGCCATGAGCTATCAAATTTTGTTCTCTCTCAAACATGTATTTTATGTCGCAACAGGGGGCAGTATTTCAGGCAAACAAATGAACCTTATTCATCAAATATTATATGAGTATTCCAACCTCAAACGTGTTTTGATCATCACAGGTAACAATGGAGGTGGTGATTTAATAGCCCGTAAAATCATCTCTGAAATTAACTCTCAAAATATAAACATCAAACGACATAGCCCAAAAGATATAGATACAGATTGGAATGATGTTTTGAGTAACTCATAAACAATCATACCTCTTCATAAGCTTTGTCCCAAAGCAAAAACCCCTTAACCAGCTTATTTTAAAATCAGTAACGCCTACGGCTGTTTTTCAATGTTTGCGAAACACAAGATCATCTACGCCAGCATAGCTGACGTGATTCCCTAGCATTTCGGTACATGAAAAATTTCTGATTTCAAACGAGGTCACTACCGCAACAAGTTGCGGTTATTTCGTGACGCTCGCCGCTTGGCAAGGGTTCATGCGATGGGGTGAATACCCTAACGGTCATTTTTTTAAAAGAAAGGAAATATCATGACTGATAAAAATCAAACGACAAACACAGAAAAAAACAACAATGAAAACATGCCGAACTGGCGTCTAATTCAAGAAAAAGCCTATTACAAAACCAATCGAAATGGTCAACAAACGCGTGAAACCAAAAATATTGAACTGGCTGTGGGTTGGCAAAAAGTAAGTGAAAAAGGCACGAATTATATTTCTTGGTCGGACAGTTTTAGCCCCATTACCCCTGATGTGGATGGGCGTATCGTTACACGTGCATTTGAAATTAATTATGAGAACTAAAAAAACAACTCAGGCGGGGGAATTGTCCCCTGCCTGTATTTTTGATGGAGGTAAAATATCTTGACCAATATTTTTAATGAGTTTGCAAAACCAATTGAACATATCGGGCGTAAGCACGGAATATCAAGAGTGTTCAACGATCTTCTAATTATGGGGATTTGCTCATTCCACAGCGTGAATATTCAGAGCCAATTAACGGAAAAAGATCAAGGCAACGAAGCTTTGTACATGGAAACAATCGAACCATATTCAAAAGAAGAATTAAACGAATTTGCTAAAGTTTTGGGTGTTCTACAACTCAATATTTTAGATAAACCATATTCTGATCTACTAGGGGAGTATTTCACAATGAACATTACCAAGGGACATAATGGGCAGTTTTTTACGCCCGAACCTGTTTGTGAAATGATGGCACGTATAATACTCCCAAGTTTAAAGACAGAAGAAGGAAAACGCATTTTAGATCCCGCTTGTGGATCGGGTCGTACGCTTTTATCTGCCGCTAAAATCAATCATAAGAATTACTTTTTTGGTGCTGATAACGACCGTACGTGTGCAAAAATGGCAACGCTCAATTTCTTCCTGAATGGCTTAAAAGGTGAAATCGCATGGATGAACAGCCTTACCATGGAATGGTACGGCGGTTGGCATATCAATATGAATGGGTTAGGTATTATTTTTATCGAGAAAGAACAGTCTTTTATTTGGAAACATCCGCCGAAAATAAAATTGAAATCTGAAAATCAAGCAAGAATTACTCAGCAATTAAGTTTATTTTGACCTCATCATCCTTCAAATGCAAGTATATCAAAATTTGGATCTTCCGCTTTAGCTACTCTTACTTTTCTTGCATACTCTCTTGCTTCTTCTAAATCTTCATCAGTCCATATATAGAGATTTAAGGTGTCTGTATTTCCATTAATTGTTCTTTTTACTGGATAAAAGTCAGACTTTGGAATATGACTAGGGAATTCCAAACTTAAATCGATTTTCTCTTTTTGATTACTCATAATCTTCCCTTTATTTTAATTTTATATTTTACTGTCAGCAGATTTAACTTTTTTATTTGAAGCTCGAAAAGTAACGTATATTGTTTCTGCTATTGATTGAAGTATACTAATGTCTGTTCCTTTATTAAAGACATTTTTTTCTTCACTATCCACACATATTGTTCCTATATATTGAAAATCTGGATCATTATGTTTTTTTTCCATTAACCCTATTGGGATTACAATAGTACTTTTATAAGGTAAATTCCAGAGTTTGTTACTTGCCTCTTCTATGCTATATCCATGATCATCAACTAATTTTTTTACATTATTATGATAATCCGTTTTTTCTAGGTGAGAATGTTTATAATTTTGCTCTAAAGGTAGATTATTAGAGAAAAACCTTACATACCTACCTTTTATATTTTCATGTTTTTGTTTACCAAATATACTAAATAAATCAGTGTTATTGTTTAAAAAATCCTCAAAATCAGAATGGTATCTTTGAAAATCTTCTCTATTATATCTTTTGTTTTTAGAGTCAGTTCTGCATAAAGTCTCTATTTTTTCACCTTGTTTTATAATTTTAACAGTAAAGCAACAATCAACTCCTTTTAATTCTCTAAAAATCGACGACATTTTATTTAGTAGCTCATCTAAATTAACTATAATCGTCTTAGGAGTTGTATAGCCATTTACAAATTTAGAGACAGCCAAAATAACATCATCAAATTTTTCTGCATATTTTAATTGAGTTTCTTTTTCTTTATCCTTTTTAAGCTTTTCTATTTGGTCTTGTAGTTTTCTTTTATCTTCTTGTAACGCTAGTTTCTCATCTTTAACTTCTTTTTTTCTTTGAAAGATAAAAAACAAGCATAAAACTAGAATTAATAATAAGGCTAAGCCAACAATAATTTTCTGACTACCTGATAATTCGTAAGAGCTTGAAGTAAAAGCTATTACAGTAATAACAGGTTATAGAATAAGCCCCACTATGGAGAGTCTTTCTTTATTAATTTTCAAAATTTTAACAGTTAGGTTAGTTAGTAAATATAATAATTTTAAGATAACAGCTTAAGTATATTGTACTTATTGAAAGTTAATCTCGTTCAAATTGATATTAAAATGATCTTTTGGGATATTTCATCTTACCTTCAAAAAAAAATTCAAACTGACAGACATCACGTCTAAGAGGGTTACCTCTTAGAAATCTCATTCCTTTTTGATACGAAAACGCCCGTAACGTTTCTTAATGCTATTATTAATGGCAGGACTTTTTCTTAGTCAATAAGCACATCATTACATCCTTAACCTTTACTTTTCTAATTATTTATGACTGATAAAAGAAAACCCAATAAAAATGTGAAACAACCAACGCTTTTAACCTCGAAAGAAGGGAAAAGGATTAATGAAAAACTAAGAAAAATTGCTTACTTATTAGGTGAAAACGCGGCTATAATGATGAGTAAGGAGATGAAAAAATGAAGCGTTTTGCTATTTATGCTCGTTATTCTAGCGACCATCAAAAAGAGACATCAATTGAAGATCAAATCAGAGAATGTACACAATGGGTGAAAAATCGCAATGGAATTATTGTCAAAATATACAAAGATCAAGCCATTTCAGGTGGTCATTTGGTAAATCGTTTGGACTTGCAGAATTTAATTAGGGATTCAGAAGACAACCTTTTTGATTGCGTTATAGCCGAAGATTTATCTCGTTTTTCAAGAGATCAAGAACATAGTGCAGGACTTTTTAAACGTTTTAAATACAATGGTGTCGATATGTACACCATATCAGATAATGAAGTAACGGCATTACACATAGGATTAAAAGGAACTGTTAATCAAATCTATTTAACGGATTTAGCTGATAAAACTCGTAGAGGGCAAAAAGGAGCCGTTGAAAGGGGAAAAATTCCAGGCGGGATTTCATATGGTTATAAAAAAGTTAAAAAGTATGATGAGCATGGCGAACTAATCTCAGGGTTTCGTGAAATTAATACGAAACAAGCCATTGTTATCAGAAGAATTTTTCAAGAATATTTACTAGGTAAATCTGCCAGAGTTATTGCATCTGACCTTAATAAAGAAGGAATAAAATCTCCAAGAGGTGGAGAATGGATGGCTAGTACCATCAACGGAAATCCAGCAAGGCAAAACGGTATCTTATGCAATATGCTATATACAGGTAAAATTGTTTATAATCGTCAAAAATTTATAAAAAATCCAGATACAGGAAAACGTAGAGCCATTCTCAATCCTCAAAATGAATGGGTTATTAATGAAGTTCCTGAACTACGTATAATAGATCAAGAAGTCTGGGAAAAAGTTCAAAAAATGAAACGATCTATCGCAGGAAAGCCTAAAAATCAGCAAAAAAGAAAACGTCACTTGCTCAGTGGACTAATGAAATGCTCTGAATGTGGTGGTTCATATACAGTTGTTGCTTCTGGTCGTTATGGTTGTTCGCATCGTAGAGAAAGAGGGACTTGTTCTAATTCTCAAACCGCCAAGTTTAAAGATATAGAGAAACGCATATTGTCTGCTCTTGAAAATAATATGATTACAGATCAGCTTCTAGATGATTTTTCAAATGGATACAAAAACGCTTTAAAGAAGCAAAGGGAAACGCATAATTATAGAATAAGAGACGCTAAAAAAGAGTTGAAAGCAGTAGAGAAAAAAATTAATGGCATACTTAAAGCTATTATGGATGGTATGTACTCACCATCAATGAAAGAAGCAATGCCACCTCTTGAACATAAGAAAGAAGATTTAATAGAGGAAATTAAGCTTTTAGAAAAAGAAAATGTTATTCAAATTAAGCCGAATATGGCAACGCTTTACAAACAGCAAATACGACAATTAACAACATCTCTCTCATCAAAAGATTATTCAAGGTTAAAGGCTTTTAATGTTGTACGATCATTGATTGATGAAATTGTAGTTTCTCCTAATTACAAGAAAGGAGAATGCAATCTTTTATTAAAAGGAGACTTAGCTACTATTTTAAGTTTTGTTTCTGGTGAAGATGTTTTGTCTCCGGTGGTTGCGGGGGCAGGATTTGGTCACAAACAAAAAGATCGACAATTAATTATTGTTGAACTTTAAGTGTTTGATTTATCATTAAGAATTAAAATTTGATCTGACTAACAGTTTTGAAGCTGGTCTATTACAATTGAAAGTCAATGATAAGATTTAGTAAATAATTTTTAAACCAGTTTTAATAACTATTGAGTATGTTAAATATGAAAAAACTTTATGGATATCTATCAAAGTAAACCTTATTCAGCCTTGTTAATTCTTGTAGTATTGGAAGCACAAGTCTAGTTTTACACTTATAAGTTCGAGAAATAATAAAAATACTATTATCAAAAACTTATAGTATCAATTTGAGAGATTAACTATTAACTGAGGTGGGTTTAATAAATAACAATAAATAATGCTAAAGCTCCTCCAGCTTTTAAATATCCTTTATTAATGGGTAAATCAATATCTATAAAACCTGGTATAATACCTCCAACTGCTGCTGCAGATAATCCCATAATAATCCTAAAAATAAATATTTGAAATTGTGTTGGGTTAGGTATAAATATAGCTATCACTAAGAGTATTAAAATAAAAATTACACCAAAGAAAACAACTGCTTTAATAGACCACTCTTTGTTTTTTCTTTCTTCTGATTGCATATCATCAAATTTTTTATTTTCTATATTATATTGTTTTTTGGCCTCTTCTATAAAATCTTCCCTATATTCTGGATCAATACTTTTTGCATCTTCATAAATTGCTCTCAGCAATTCAATTTTTTCAAGATATTGATTATGATACTTAAACTTTTTCAAGATTAAAAACTGGATGGTAAACTAAATCTATATAAAAATTATCCTCACTTATTTCTCTATTTGTATGAGGATTGTATATTACTTCAGGTATCTCGTTTTCCTTCTCAAACTCTCCTAAAGGCATATCAGTTCCATTTGCAAAAACTTGATACCCTTTTCTTAGAATATCTAATGACTCTGCATTTGCTAAAATTAGTAATGCTATTGGAAAAGTAGTATTTAATCTTTTGGCAATTACATCGGCATCTAAAACATCTCCTTGTTTTAATGTTGAAATATAATCTTCTAGCTTATCGATCTCTCTACTATATTTTCTAAATTTTTCCTTTAATTTGTCTAATTTCATCGATTGCATAATTTAACTCCTGTGACAAACAATCCCTATGAAAATTGATCGCTGAATCAACCTTTGACATTCGCATAAACAAATCTCGTACTAATTTACCTTGAGATTCTTCATTAATCCAATAACCTGTCAAATTGTCAACTACCCAATTACTACCATCATTTATCTCTGCACCTTGTCTTGCTTCTAAATCTCTTATATCACCACCTACTCTTGAATATCTTTGTTTACTTCCTTGAGAAATCTTTACATTTTCATTTTCAATTCGAAATTTTTTTCTTTCTTTTTTGAGTATATAATCCATCAAATCCCCTATATAATAATCTTCTAATTTAAAGGTAACTGGAAGCATTTTCTTTAGTTCCTTTAAATAGTGCTCCTCATATAGTGAATCTTTTTTTTTCTCTTTCTCATTAATGTAACTATGCATATCCTGTGGAGTATCGTAACGAATTTGTGTAAATCCTGTTTCTACATCGATAACTACAATAACAAAAATTATTTTCTTTTTAGCTTCTATACTTTTTTTCTGATAATCAATTTCAGCTGACTCTTGTGTCTCTGACCATTTAATTTTTAATATTTGTTTTTCTTCATCTAAATAAATATAATTTAATTTAGAAGGAACATTACTAGGTAAGCTAAGTTTATCAGTTTTTGAAAAACTAACTCCTTTAGAGTTTAAATGTTTTTTAAGTTTAGATAAATCAAAATTCTTGATTAGTTTTAATTTAATTTTTTTTCCTCCATTCTCTTCTACATCAATTACAGCATCCTCTATATCTTTTAAAGAAATATCACCTTTTTTAACCCATTTAACTAAATTTTTAATAAAATTTGACTTACTGCTATGACTATGTGGTTTATCATGAGTTTTTAACCAACTGCTAATAGAAGAAATTGGTACAAGATTGACTAGTTGTTCAATTTCACTTTGTATTTCATCCATAAAATGATAAAAGTTTCTCTTTCTTTGATCAAACAAAACACTTTCAGTATTTTAACTTGATTACAAATAAATTAAAAAAACAACTATTTTTTAATTTATTATTTCTACTATGTTAATGTTGGAGTTATTCTAATAGCAATACTAAGTTATAAATCCGTTCGTTAAATTTTTTAAAAGATTAGGTGATTATAGTTTCAAATCAGTATTTAAAACTCTCTTAAACATTAATCGAAATTCTGATTTAAATTGCATTCATCAATCAATGGAATTGATAATATCTGAACTAACCATTACAAATTTTGAATACGTAAACTGTTCTAGTCAATCTACGTTTTTATAATTCAATATGACCAAAATTAGATTATTCTACATATGAAACAAATCATATCGAACCATTTTGAACAGCAAAATGTTTAACCCGAATCATAAAAAAAGACTTTCAATTTCTTGAAAGCCCTGTTAAATTTAGCATCGAAAACTGAACTCGAACCTGAAATCTTCAGGTAATGTGAATTCATAGATTACATCTTATAATGCTTTTTAGGATACATTTTTTTTACCAATTTACCAATAGTTAACCCTTGAATTAAAATAGAAAACACTACTACAATATAAGTGATATGTAATAAAAGGTTACCCGACAAATTTTCATCTAAACTTAACGCTAAAGCTAAAGAAATACCACCTCGAAGGCCTCCCCATGTTAAAATAGATATTGCTTTCATTTGATTTTCATTCTCATGTTTAAGTAGAGCATACGGTAAAAAAACAGCACTAAACCTTGCGATTAAAACAATACCAATAGTTACAATTCCTAATAACATAAAAGATGAGTTAAACGACAATAAATGAGCTGCTAGTCCCATTAATACAAACAATACTCCATTAAAAACTTCATCTAAAATTCCCCAAAATTCGGTTAATGCTTGTTGAACTTCGGTTGTATTGATATTAACATGTATTTTATTTCCAATGATAAGTCCAGCAACCACCATAGCTAAAGGTCCAGATACTCCTAATTTAGAAGCTAAAGTATAGCCTCCTAAAACAATAGCTAAACTTATAATTACAGCCAAATGTGGATTGTTTTTCAAACTATGAATACACCTATATCCTAAATACCCAAGAAGTAAGCCATATAGAATACCTCCAACAGCTTCCTCAAGAAATAACGTACCTATTTCAAACACAACTTCATTCGTATGATGTCCACTAGTTACGGATGCAATTAACAGAATACCAGTAAAAACAACAACACCAATTCCATCATTAAATAATGATTCTCCCTCTATTTTAATACTTAATTTTTCTTGAATATTTGCTTTTTTTAAAATTGCCATAACAGCAATAGGATCCGTAGGGGAAATTAATGCTCCAAATAATAAAGCATGTATAAATGGAAGCGAAATATTTAGCAATTGCGTTGCAAAATACAGCAGTCCTCCTACCACAGAAGTGGAAATTAAAACTCCTAAAGTAGCAAATAGTATAATAGAAGTTTTCTCTTTAGCTAAAGAAGATAAATTGACATGTAATGCTCCAGCAAACAATAAAAAACTTAAAATTACATCTAATAGTAACGTTTTAAAATCTGCATTGAGTACCATATCACAGAAGAAATTATAGACTGATGGTAAAGTTGTTTTACTTACACTTATTAATAATACTAATAAGATGCTCAAAATCATAAGTCCTATGGTAGTGGGTAATTTTAACCATTTATAATTTATAAAACTAAAAAAGGCTGCAATGGTAAAAATGATACTAAACGATTCAAACATAGTGATGTGTTTTTTGAGTGAAAAAACTGCCTAAAAGTATTTTCAATAGCATAACATCTTTTAAATTAGAAGTACTTTAATTGAAATTATACTCTTTAGACGGTTTTATAAATGATTATTTTCTTTTTTCCCAAGCTTTATCAGCTAAGGCTCTTTTTGCAATTGGATCTTTAACCCATTGACGTTTGGCATCTATAATACCAAAAAGCATACGCGTGAAAAAGTATAATTTTCCATCTCTAAGTTCCCAACTTTTAGGATTAGGATCTGCTTCTTTATCTTCAGACATTGCTATGGCACAAAATCCTCCGTATTGTGGAATATATTTTTCAGGATTGGCTTCAAACTTTTGCTGGTTTTGCAAAGAAGAAAATAAAAATTTTCCCTCTCCATAATTAGCAGTATAATGCTCATTACCTTTTTTAGATTTCTTGTCAAAAAAAGAGACTACATCGTACTGTTGCGCAGCTATTTTATTTTTTAAATTTAATTTCATGGTTACAATAGTTTTAAATTAATTTGGAATCTGTTATTATTTCTAACAATGCAGGACCTTCATGAGCTTTTAATTGTTCTAAAGCAGGAATTAACTCTTCTTTTTTTGTTACTCGAATTCCTAAAGCACCGCAATTTTCAGCATACTTAGCAAAACTTATATTATGCAAACTTGTTTTCCAAACGTCTAATTCTGCCGCTTTTTGTTCTTTTGAAATTTTTCCTAGTTCAGAATTGTTTAAAAGCACGTGCTTTATATTCATGTTATATTTAACGAGTGTCATCATTTCACCTAGGTATTGTCCAAAACCTCCATCTCCAGATATAGACCATATAGGTCTTTCTTTCCCTTTTGCAGCCCAAGCTCCCATAGCAGCAGGTAATGAAAATCCTATAGAGCCCAAATAACCAGACATTAAAATAGATTGATGCTTTGGTTCAAAATAGCGACCAAAAGAGTAGGTATTGTTACCTACATCTACAGCTATTACGGCATTTTCAGGAACAACGTTATTCATTGCTTCAAATACTGCAATAGAACTTAAGCCGATTTCACTTTCATCTTTTAATCTGCTTGCTTTTTCTTCCTTCCAAATAGTCCATCTTTCTGCAATTTCTTTTCTACGGTCTATAGTGCTAGTTTTTCCTAAAGTTTTTTCTTCAATTAAGGATAGCGTTTCAGAAATTTCTCCCCACAAAGCAGCATCAATTTTATGAAATTTACTCAATGCTGTTGGATCGTAATCCACTTGAATAATTGGTTTTTTAGGTGTAATACCTGTGTGATTTGAAAATGAAGCTCCTAAAACAATGAGTAAATCGCTTTCATTCATAAACCAAGATGCAATAGGCGTTCCGCTTCTCCCCAATACACCACAACCTAATTCATGTGCGTCAGAGATTAGTCCTTTACCTTTAAAAGTTGTTATTACGGGGCATTTTAATTTTTCAGCAAAAGAAATAATTGCATCCATGTGAAAACGAGCTCCATGTCCAACAATAATCGCAGGTTTTTCAGCCTCTTTAATCATGTTTACCGCTTTCTCAACCATTTGTTTGGGTGGAGAAATATTCATGGGTGTAATTCGTCCTTCTGGTGTTTGTGCTTCTTCAGATTTCGGTTTTGGTAAAAAAGCTACTTCATCAGGAAAAGTAATGTGTGAAACATTCCTATGTAATAAAGCACTTTTTATAGCTAAACTCATTAATTCACTGTGTTTAGAATTGTGGTACACAGCATGATTAAAATCTGCAACAGTTTGAAATGCTTTTACTAAATCTACTTCTTGAAATGCTCCTGTTCCCATAACCTGTGTATTCACTTGACCAGAAAATGCTAATAACGGAGTACGGTCTACTTTGGCATCCCACATTCCCGTAAACATATTGGTAGAACCAGGTCCAGCAATTCCAAAGCATACCGCAGGTTTTCCTGTAAGTTTTCCATATGCAGAAGCTGCAAAAGCAGCTGCACCTTCATGTCTAATCCCAAAGAATTGAAGCTTTCCTTTTGCTTCTTCACGCATCATGGCGTCTGCAACACCAAGATTAGAGTGACCAACCATACCGAAAACAGTATCAACTCCCCAATTTACCATAGTTTGAATCATGACATCTGAAATTGTATCCTCGTGTTCTTCTTCCACGGGTACACCTACATAAATAGCCTCTTCCTCTTCTTTAATTTCAAATGTTTTCACACCATCATCATAGCCCCCAGGCGGTAATCCTGTGCAAGGGTTAAAATCCCAGCCATGCCAAGGACAACGTAACATGCCATTTTCAATAGAACCTTCTCCTAATGGTCCTCCTTGATGTGGACATTTGTTATCTAAAGCAGAAAATTTACCTTCATAATGTGTTAAACAAATACCTTGATGTCCGGCTGTAACTGTTTGTACTCTTCCTTCTGGTAGGCTTTTTTTATTATCGAGTACTTTATACCATTTTGTTTTGGTTTTCATGAAAACTATTTTTTATGGTTTGAGTGATTTTTAAACTGATCTTGTCTTATACTAACAGCTTTATAGGAGTATTTTACTAAAAAGATTAACCCGATAAGCATTAGTATTACTCCTAAAATGCTGATATATGACCCTATTTTATGGTTAAACTCTAATCCTCCAATTAATCCTGAAGTAGCTAAACAAGCAATAGCTAGATAGAAAAAAACCATGGTTCGGTTTAAAGTTTTTAATTGTGTTAATTTTCTTTTAATAATAGCTTCAGACAGATTTTTAGTAATTAAGTTATTTATTTCGTTACTTAATGTGATCATTAAATTAGAGGTAGATAGAATAAGTAATCCTATACCTGGGACTATAGTAATGGGTAAATACCAGTTATTCATAATTGTGTTTTAAATGTAGCTCTTGTATTGGATATGGAATGGTAAGCTCATTTGCTTTCGCCATTTCATAAATTTCAGTTATGATTTTATCTTTTACTAAAATTTGATCTTCAAAATCGTTGATAAAAAACTTTAATCCATAATTGATATAAAAGTTATTGTAGGACAATGTGATAGCTACAGGAGATGTTTTTTTAAAATCCCATTTATTTTTGTGCAGGTGTCAACTAACACTTTTTTAACCTTTTTAGGATTGTTTTTGTATGAAAAGCCGATTTCAATAGATTCTGCGTGAATTTTACTTGGACGGCTTAAATTTTTAATTCGTTCTTTCCTTACAGTATTGTTAGGAATAATGATCAATTCATTAAACCTGTTGAGTATTTTTACTGATCGCCAATTCATATCTACAATTTTACCTGTATCACCTCCGATTTCTACCCAATCTCCTTTCTCGAAAGTTTTGGCTATGAGTAATGCAATACCATTAAATAAATTTCCTAAAGGTTCTAGTAGCTCTAAGCTCAATACGAAAGAACCAACTCCTAAAGCTGTTAAGAGGTGTCTTAAATCGAATTCCCAAATTGCAGAAAACACAAAAGCACTAGAAACAAGAACTAATAGAAATTGAATCATGTCTCTTCTTAATTTAGGGATGGCTTCTTTTTTAGTAAATACATTATCTTCAGAAAAAAGTAAGTGATTCATCGTTTGAATTAAAAAAGATATTCCAAAAATGATTAAAATAGTCTCTGTAATTTTAACAGGAATGTGGCTCCTTGATAACTCAAAAACAAATAGACAAATACTGTAAATAAATCCTGTTGGCAACACTAAATACCTCATTATTTTAGGTGCTACCACAGGTTTATTTTTTGCTGTTCTCTTACGTACAACAACGCCTACCAGTAAAAACAGAATTATAAAAAATCCTAAAACGATTGATAAATTAATAAACATTAGTACTAAGTTTTGTTAACTAAATAGGAATATTTACAATAGTTCCTATCGTTATAAATTCATCGTTCAAGTGTCCTATTATTCCTTTAAATTCTGTAAAAAAGAACCAATTTTGTATACGATAATGTAAACCAGCTCCGTAATTTAACCCAAACGCTTTTTCTACTTCATCTTCATGTAAAAAACGTTTAGTATCCTTGGTATAATTTAAACCTGATAATCCATACACTCCTATTTTTTCACTGAGCTCGATAATATAATGTGCATTTATATTTAGATCTAAAATTGATTGTTCTACATCTTCTTTTACTCTTTGAAAGGGTAAATAAGAAACTTCAGGTCCAAAACAAATCTTTTCATTTATTCCATAATATACTCTTGCATTAACTCCGTAGAAATTATTAGCTAATTCCAATGTAGGACCAACCCCAACAAAAATACTTGCTTCTTGATTTTCGTGTTCCTGAGCAATAACAATTTGAATACTAAAAAGTAAGAGGAGTACAATTCTTTTATACTCCAGCATAATGAATTCCTGTTAGATGATGCATGCCTCTATTAAAAGTAGATAAATCATTAAAATTGAACTTATTGATATCATCATATCCACAAGAGCGAGCCACGACTTTAATTAAATCATTAGTAGCAGTGAAATAATTGTATAATTGTTTGGCTGATGATTCTATAATTAATCGACTTCTTAATGACTCTTTTTGTGTAGCAATTCCAACAGGACAATTGTTACTTCCACAGGCTCGCATTCCTAAACAACCAATGGCTTGTAATGCTGAATTAGATACAGCAATAGCATCAGCTCCTAACATCATTGCCTTTGCAAAGTCCTCAGCAATCCTTAGTCCTCCCGTAATAATTAAGGTAACATCTTTAGCCCCAACTTTATCTAAATATTTTCTTGCTCTTGCTAATGCAGGTATTGTTGGAACATTAATATTATCTCTTAAAATAGTTGGCGCAGAACCCGTTCCACCACCTCTTCCATCAAGTATAATATAATCTGCGCCTGCATCTAAAGCAAATTGAATATCTTGTTCTACATGGCTAGCTGCTAGTTTAAACCCAATAGGAATTCCCCCTGTACGCTCTCTTACTTTGTCGGCAAAATCTCTAAAGTCTTGTACCGAATGAAAATTAGGATTTGCAGCTGGAGAGATTGCTGTTTCTCCTTCATTTAACCCTCTTACTTCAGCTATTTCTTTACTTACTTTATTTCCTGGTAAATGTCCACCGGTACCTGTTTTAGCACCTTGACCAGCTTTAAAATGAAATGCTTGAACAGCATCTAATTTATCCCAAGAGAAACCAAATTGAGCAGAGGCTAATTCATAAAAATATTTTGAATTATTTGATTGTTCTTCAGGTAGCATTCCTCCTTCCCCAGAACAAATTCCGGTTCCTGCCATCTCAGCTCCCTTAGATAAAGCTATTTTAGCTTCTCTAGACAATGCTCCAAAACTCATATCACTTACAAATAAAGGGGTGTCAAGTACCAGTGGTTTTTTGGCTTTTGGTCCTATCACCACTTTGGTAGCAACTTTATCTTCATCTAACAAAGGCCTTGTGGCTAATTGTGCGGGTAAAAATTGAATATCACTCCATTTAGGTAAGGTATTTCTATCTACTCCCATGGATCCTGAAAATCCATGATGTCCCAAATTTTTAAGTCCATTTTTAGCCAACTCTTTTATATATAAGGTATAAGGCTCTGTATCTTCAGGATGTGTATCTGCATAAGCTCCTTGATACTCATCACGGTTAAATGGTTGTGGGTTATTTTGCAAGTAAGCATTTATTTCAAACTCATCAACAAATACGTTATCTCCTTCTATTTTAGTTGAAAATTTATGTAGTACTTCTTTATTATTATATTCAGAAATTCCTGAATCTACCCTATAGTCCCAACCATGTAACCCACAAATTAAATTGTTTCCTTCTACTCTTCCATCAGACATTAAAGCACCTCTATGCAGACATCTTCCATAAAGAACAGAAATACTATCATCGAATTTTACGACAACTAAATCTAGACCATTAACTATAGCATGTGTTGGTATTTTATTTTTTAAATCGCTAACTTTTACAAGCGCTATTGGTTTCTTCATATTTGGTGTGTTTAAATTTAATTTCATTGTGTGTTTTATAGTAGTAAATGTGTTTAAGACATTTTAAATTCTTTTAAGTCTTCTTTAGTTGTAGAAATAAACTTGGTGTCGTATGTTATGATTCCTTTTTTTCTTAAACTACTCATTACATTATTAACTGTTTGTCTAGAAGTATTTGTGAGATTGGCAATATCAGAATGTGTTAGTAAGTTTTTGGCTTTTATAATGTGTTCTTCTTCATGTTCACCAAACTCTTCAAGGT
This sequence comes from Tenacibaculum agarivorans, assembly GCF_001936575.1. Classification (GTDB taxonomy): domain Bacteria; phylum Bacteroidota; class Bacteroidia; order Flavobacteriales; family Flavobacteriaceae; genus Polaribacter; species Polaribacter agarivorans. Next base: position 84,443 of record NZ_MSMP01000012.1, on the reverse strand, counting down.
AATCAAAAATAAATTCTTTAATTCTAGTATTACTGTCTTTATATAATAAATCGTTTAACCTTCTTTCTAACTTTTTTATGCGTAATCCGTAAATTTTAAGCACTCCATTTTTAAGCGATTTATGTTTTTGCATTAATACATCCATCATTTCTGATTCAATATAGCAAATAACGCAGTCCTCTAACGCATATGCTATTTCATTGGTTTTATTTCCTTCTTCATATAAAGCCAATTCACCAAAGACATTTCCCCTTTTCACAATATATTTCACATGATTATTGGCTTGATCTACAATTTTAATTGTTCCTTTTTTTAAAAAGAACACATTTTTTTTACCCCCATTATTTAATTCTATAATCCCACCTTTATCAATCTGATCCATGTCAAGAATTTCACAGATTTTCATCATGTTTACTATTCCTAATTTTTTAAAAAGATTAAATCCTTCTAAAAACCAATATTTAGTTTGATTTTTCAATTATCTATAAAGTTTGATGTAAAACTAATTAATAATTACTTTTATCCAAAGCTCTTATTTTTAAAAAGTTACTTTACGCGACACTTTAGTTTTTTTATGGTAATAGTTGCGAATAATCTTTAGATTTTTTTTAAATCTAACTACTTGATGTTAAATTGTATTTGATAAGGACGAAATATAAGGTAGAGTAAGTATTAAATTTCTTATTTTTAAGAGCTAACATCAGTTACTTTTACTTCCGTAAAGCCTAGCATCCTATTAATTTTCATAATTCAATTGAGTTTGATAAATAAGGAAATTATACCATATCTGAATAAATCGAATACTACCTAATAAATAAAAAAAGTGAAATGGTACTTAAGAGAAGGTTATAAATCTATTTTAAAAAGGCGTAAACTTAATTTTTAAAGATATGTTAATCATTTTTTCAAGCGCTTGAAATCTTATAAAACCCAATAATTATAATTCACAACAAATCATATTGAACCATGTTGAACAGCAAAATGTTTAACCATTGTTTAACCCGAGTCATAAAAAAAGGCTTTCAATTTCTTGAAAGCCTTGTCAAATCTAGTAGCGGGAGCTGGACTCGAACCAGCGACCTTCGGGTTATGAGCCCGACGAGCTGCCTACTGCTCTATCCCGCGATATCGGACGGCAAAGATACATTCTTTTTTCTCTTATATCCAAATTTAATTTCACTTTTTTTCAAAAAAGTATTTTTAGCAGTTTCTAATCTTCACGCTAAAAAACACTTACCTTTGCCTTTATGACACATAAAGCAGGATTTGTAAACATTATTGGAAACCCTAATGTTGGAAAATCAACCTTAATGAATGCTTTGGTAGGTGAAAAATTATCTATTATTACTTCCAAAGCGCAAACTACAAGGCATAGAATATTAGGAATTGTAAATGGAGAAGATTATCAAATAGTTTTTTCTGATACTCCTGGTATTATAAAACCTGCGTATGAATTACAAGATTCTATGATGGATTTTGTAAAATCTGCTTTTGATGATGCAGATGTACTTATCTATATGGTTGAGATTGGAGAAACGGAGCTGAAAAACAAAGCTTTTTTCAATAAAATTATCAATAGTAAAATTCCTGTAATCTTATTATTAAACAAAATTGACTTGTCTAGTCAAGAACAGGTTCAAGAAAAAATTGAATATTGGAGAAAAAAGGTTCCTAGCTCTTTTGTGTACGTAATTTCTGCATTAGAACGATTTAATGTCGAAACTGTTTTTTATAAAATCATTGAACTTTTACCCGACTCTCCTCCATTTTATCCAAAAGATCAACTTACAGATAAACCTGAACGTTTTTTTGTTAATGAAACGATCAGAGAACAAATCTTACAACAATACAAGAAGGAAATTCCCTATGCTGTTGAAGTAGAAACTGAAAGTTTTGTAGAAGAGGAGAATATTATTAAAATTCGTTCTGTAATTATGGTTGAACGAGAAACCCAAAAAGGTATTATTATAGGTCATAGAGGTAACGCTATAAAACGTGTGGGAACTGAAGCCAGAAAAAGTCTACAACATTTTTTTGATAAAAAAATATTTTTAGATCTCTATGTTAAAGTAAATAAGAACTGGAGATCTAATGAGAACCAGTTGAAACGTTTTGGTTACAAAAATTAAGAATTCCTAACTTAAAATTTTAAATTAAGTAACATTAAGTTTATTACTAAGGTTGACTTTTGGAAAATTATTCAATCAACAACATTATGAAACTTATAAGCTTAAAAAATTTAGGCAAAGTTCTTTTAGGAGCTTTAGTCGTGCTAACCTCATGTCAAGATGGAACCGATGGTCTTGATGGTATTAACGGAAAAGATGGTGCTGATGGGGCAAATGGTACTGACGGAACAAACGGAATGGACGTTACTTATTTCTCTACAGTGGCTAAAGTTGCTTTAGGTGACGGTGTAACCGAAATATCTGCTTACGATCCAGCAACTCAAACAATTTTCTCTACAAATTCTGATGCAAAAGAAGTAGAAGTTATAGATCTTACAGATGTTTCTTCTCCTCAAATTAAAGCTGCTATTGATGTCACTACTTTTGGTGGAAATGTAAATAGTGTTGCTACTTATAATGGTTTTTTAGCTATAGCTGTAGAAGCTGCTACTGCTACAGACAATGGAAAAGTAGTTATTTTTAAAACAGATAATTTAACTATTCCATATGCTGAAATAACTGCTGGAGCTTTACCTGATATGGTTACATTTTCTCCTGATGGAAAATATGTATTAGCTGCAAATGAAGGAGAACCTAATGATGACTACACTATCGACCCTAAAGGTTCTGTAACTTTAATAGATGTAGCCACTAAAACTGCTTCACAAATTTTCTTTGATAGTTTTAATGCACAAGAAGCAGCTCTTGAAGCTAAAGGATTTAGAGTATTTGGTTCGGGTGCTGACTTAAGTACAGACGTAGAACCTGAATACATTACTGTTTCTTCTGATTCTAAAACTGCTTTTATTGCTTTGCAAGAAAATAACGGTATTGCTAAATTAGACATTGCTTCTCAAACAATTACAGACATCTATCCTTTAGGAACTAAAGATTATTCTGAAGTTCTTTTTGATTTAAGTGATAAGGATGATACTATAGGAAATTTAAAAACATGGCCTGTTCTAAGTTTTTACCAACCTGATGCCATTGATTATTTTGAAATTAACGGTATGGGGTATATTATTACTGCTAACGAAGGAGATGCTAGAGATTATGATGGTTTTTCAGAAGAAGAAAGAGGAGATGATTTAACATTAGACCCAACTGCTTATCCTGATGCTGCAGAGTTACAAAAAGATGAAAATTTAGGTCGTTTAAAAGTAACTACGGCTAATGGAGATACTGATGGTGATGGTGATATTGATCAAATCTACGGATATGGAGCGCGTTCTTTTTCTATCTGGACTACTACAGGTGATTTATTATTCGATTCTGGAAATGAATTTACAACTAAAGCTCTATATGAATTTGGAAACTATCCAGAAAATAGATCAGACGATAAAGGAACAGAGCCTGAGTCAGTAATTACTTTTACTAAGGGAGATAATACATATGCAGTAATTGGTTTAGAAAGAAGTGGAGATGTTTTAGTCTATAATATTAGAGATATTTATAATCCTATTTTTATTCAACGATTACGAAATACTTCTCCTGAAGGCTTAACTATCGTAGATGCAGCTGATAGTCCTAATGGAAAAACACTTTTAATAGTATCAAATGAAGATGAAGATGCAAGCGGTGCAACGCTAAACATTTACTCTAAATAAGATATAAAACACTTTTTATAGAAAAACAACTATTGATTATCTAGTCAATAGTTGTTTTGTTTTATAGAAACGCTACCTTTGCAGCATGAGTAGTATTGTAGCAATCGTTGGAAGACCTAATGTAGGTAAATCAACTTTATTCAACAGATTAATTAAACGTAGAGAAGCCATTGTAGATTCTGTAAGTGGAGTAACTAGAGATCGCCATTATGGAAAGTCTGAATGGAATGGTAAAGAATTCTCTGTAATTGACACTGGTGGATATATCGTAGGTTCTGATGACATTTTTGAAGGAGAGATTAGAAAACAAGTAGAGTTAGCTTTAGACGAAGCTGATATTATTTTATTTGTTGTAGATGTAGAGCAAGGTATTACTCCTATGGATCAAACTGTAGCTAAAATCCTACGTCAGGTAGAGAAACCTTTATTTATTGCGGTAAACAAGGTAGATAATGCCATGCGAGCTGCTGATGCAGTAGAGTTTTACAATTTAGGTTTAGGTGATTACCACACTATTTCTTCTGTAAATGGAAGTGGAACAGGTGATTTACTGGATGCTATTGTAGAAAAAATACCAGAACCTTCTGATGATGAAGAACAGAAAGAAGAATTACCTCGTTTTGCTGTGGTAGGAAGACCTAATGCTGGAAAATCTTCATTTATAAATGCTTTAATAGGAGAAGACAGAAATATTGTTACTAATATTGCGGGTACTACAAGGGATTCTATTGACACAAAGTATAATCGTTTTGGTTTCGAATTTAATTTAGTAGACACTGCTGGAATTCGAAAAAAATCAAAAGTTAAAGAAGATTTAGAATTCTATTCTGTAATGAGAGCAGTTAGAGCCATTGAACATTGTGATGTAGCAATTATAATGGTAGATGCTACTCGCGGTTTTGAAGGACAAGATGAAAAGATTTTCTGGTTAGCTGAAAAGAACAGAAAAGGTGTAATTATTTTGGTAAACAAATGGGATTTAGTTGATAAAGAAACAAATACCATGCGTGATTTTGAGAATAAAATCCGAAAAACTGTAGAGCCTTTTACAGATATTCCTATTGTTTTTATTTCAGCTTTAACCAAACAAAGAATCTATAAAGCTATAGAAACTGCCGTAGAGGTATTTGAAAATAGAAAAAGAAAGATTCAAACTAGTAAGTTAAATGAAACTATGCTAGATATAATGCAGCAAACTCCTCCTCCTGCTACAAAAGGGAAGTTCATAAAAATTAAATATTGTATGCAATTACCAACGCATACACCGCAATTTGCTTTCTTTGCTAATTTACCTCAATATATAAAAGATCCATATAGGCGATTTGTAGAAAATAAATTAAGAGAACACTATAATTTTAATGGTGTACCTATTAGTATTTATTTTAGACAAAAATAATTGGAAACTATTATTTGTCTAAAATAAACACTTATTATTCATCTAACTGAAAATCAATTGGTATAAAGTATTCTACATTTACGTAGTTATCATTAACTTTTCCTGGTAAAAACTTAGGTAATAAAGTTACTAATCGTTTTGCTTCTTCTTCTAATAACTGAGCATTATCAGGACCAGAAGTAGCTATGTTTTTAACGTAACCGTCTTTATCTACAATAAATCTTACCCAAATTCTTCCTTCAATTCCTTCAGAAGCTGCATCAAACGGATAAGTTAAGTTATCTAACATATTACTTACTATAGTTTCTTTAATACACTCTTCTCTAGAAGTTCCCTGATTATCTGCACATGTAATAAAAACAGGAGCACTAGTCACTTGATCAAATCGTACATAATCACGGATAAATTCTTCGTTAGTATTAGCAGCGTTATTAGCGTTAGCATATAGCTTACTATTACTAGAAGGTAAATTAAAATTCACATAAATTTTATGCTTCACATCTGTGGTAATACCATTATGTTTTGCAGGCTTAAACTTAGGTAAGTTTGAAATAACTCGTTTTGCTTCGGTTTCTAACAAAGCATTCCCTTTAGAACTTTCTGTTTTAATATTTTTAACGGTACCGTCAACAGAAATAGTAAACGTGGTTAATACTCTATCTTCTATACCACTATTATATGCTCCTTCAGGATATCTTAAGTTTTCATCTATATGTTTTTGCATGTTTTGATTAAAACACGACAATTGATTACTACCTGAAGTACAATCTATAAATAATGGTACATTGTCTACATTATTTATTGTTAGTTTTTGCTTAGAAATGGCCGTAATATCTTTCTTAATTTTTAAAAGATTTCGAGTATTTCGCCTTCTCACTACTCTAGGCCTAGTAGAAATTTGAACAAATTCTTTGTTGTTCGATTTTTTGAATCTTTCAATAGCACATTTCCCTATGGAGTTTAAGTCTTCTACTTGATTCTTTGAGGTGCATACCTTGTTTTGAGCTGTAGATACAAAGCATGCAGTTGCAAATAAAATTGCAAGATAATTCTTTGATTTCATAATATTGGGGGGTGTGAAAATTAAATCGCAGAGTTATATCAATAAAATAAATATAAATGATATGTAGTCTTAGCTACATGACTCTCCGTGTACTTTAATGTTTTTTGTTATACATATGTGTTAATACTCTTTTTTGGGTTAAACTTCTTTTTATTTATTATTCAACTATTTTACTTTCTTATTTTTATTCTACCCTTACTTTTTCGTAAAGATTTGTAATCTTATTAAACGTTTTTGTTAATTGATTACTTAAGTTATAGATCTCTTGATCTTGATAACCTTGCTTCGTTAACTTCTCTTTATTTGTTTTTACAGATTCCCATAAAGAAGTAACATCTCCTAATGCTTCATCTATTCTATCGTTATTAAAACTAGAAATCAATAAATCATTTAAAGCATTATCTAGCTCTGTAAATACTGATTGTAATGTATTTGATGTTTTAGCATTTTTTAAACCAGGTTTGTTGGCAAAATAATATAATGCTAAACGTTGTGATAACATACGCTGTCTACCTGACTTATTAATGATTTGTTTTAATGCTGATTCCTCTTCTGCTACATATTCATCACTAGAAGCATTTCCACCTTTAGCTTCCAAAATAATAGCGTTAACTACATTATTTGCATACTTTAAAATTGTAGAATTGGTATTTATAATTTTAACTGCATTACCTTTATCAGGAGTAGACTCTATAATTTTCTTATATTTTACCCAAGTATCCCTTACTTCTTTTAATCTATTTTTGGTAAGGTTAGAACTTGTATTTTTTTCTAGAATCCCTATTTGTTTTTCAAATATTATTTTAGTTATTCTTAAATCTCTTTTAGCTTTTAAATCGTCTGGATTGTCTAACAGATAAAGATAAATTTTACCCATTCTTTGCGTTAACATACGTTGTTTACCAGATATATTTACTGCTTTATTAAATGTAAGTGCTCCATATTTTCCGCTTTGAGAAAACATAAAGTGGGTTGCTAAAAACAGAATAAATGAAAATGCTATTTTAGTTGAGTATTTTTTCATGATAAATAATTTGTTGTATTGGGTTTATTAATACTCTTTTATAGTGAACGTTGAAATTTCACCTTCTGGAGATAACTGAATAAGAAGCAGCATAGATGCATTCTCGAACTCGGTTAAATAACTTCTCTCCTTATTTTCTTCTAAAATAAGTTCATAACTTGAAAGTGTACCTTTCTCAGTATGCAAACTATCCATAGTTTTTGTAAAAGCATCTTGCTTTAATTTCCCTTTCAAGGAGGAACTAAACTTTTCGTATAAACTTGTTGCTTGTTTTTCATTAAATGCCTTTTTGACAAGGCCTAATGCATTTTGATAATCTTCTTCAGATTGTGAATGTGCTGCTACAGAAAATAGTAACAACAGTAAAGAAATGTATAAAATCTTCATAATTGGGGGTTATCAAGAGTAATTGAGGCGGCAATTTAGAACTTAATGACATATAAAACAAATTATTCATTAAAAAAAATTCAACAAACAGGAAAAACCCCTAAATAATATGGTGTAAACTACATGTTTTGTTGAATTATCTTCAAACAAAAAACAACAATAGCTTTCAAGATTTACATTTTGTATCTTTGTATGTACAAACAATGAGGTAGAAATATGACTATTAAGAGTTTTTATGATGTGCTAGATGTATCAACACCACTACAGGTTAATATCAGTTTTAAACATATATATGATGTGTTTAAGAAATATGCTAATGAAACACAAAAGTCAAACCCTTATCATGAATCGTCAAAGGTAATGGTTGAGGAAATAGAAAAAGTTCCTGAACTTATAGAAGGTTTTTCTGATTTTAGTTTATTAGAAAAACATGGTGATATTATAGATTTATTACTAGATGCTTTATTTCCTGAAGTCTTAAGCACTAATGAAATTAAAGCAGCTACCATACCTTTCTCTTTTATCTCATTTAAGTTCACCGAACGTTTCGCTAAAATATTGGAGAATGCGGGTGATGATTATGAATTTAAGGTACGAAACTTCGAACAAGATCACATGTACATTTATGCTTGTACATTAATTTTAAGTATGGTTTATGACTATCACGTAGATCTTAAGCGTCCTTTTTATTTTGATATTCCTGATGCAACAATTGGTATTACTAAACACTATAGAGTAGCTTTCAATGGTGATTTTATGGAAATTGAAGCAACTAAAGATGCTCCAAAAATTACTAAAGAAGACATTAAGTTACTGTTAGATAATTTTGACAACATAGCGCTATGGAGAGAAAAATTCCCTCCTAACTCTTATATATTTAGAGGGTTTGGTATTATGAATCTTTTTGATGTTACTGTAGATGAAACCATAACTTCTATTAGAGACAGTTTAGTGAGACGAGAAGATGAAAGTTTAAATCAAAAAATAAGAGATAATCTTAGAGATTTTTTTTCTATCAAAGATTTAGATGTAGGTTATTCAGTATTTGATATTAGTAATATTTCTCAAGGTGTAGTAAAAGTAAAAAGATCTGAGAGTATTATTTTAGAAAATGACACTCACATTACATGCAATGATTTCTTTTGTAGTCATTTGATCGGTAAAATTTTTAGAGAAACTGAAGCAATTGCAATTTCAGATACCAAAACATATCATGATAACTCTGGAGGCAATCGATTTTCTAAAAAATTAGAAAATAAAAATATTGGAAGTATTATATTAATTCCTATAAAAAATTCAACAAACAAAGACCTTATATTATTAGAGATTGCTTCTCCAAGAATTTACGAACTAAACTCGGTTAATCAGCAAAAATTAGAAGATATAATACCAGTATTTGAAGCTTTTGCTGAACGAAATTCAGAAGAATATTTAAATGTTTTAGAAGCTACCATTCAGGAATATTATACCTCTATTCATCCTTCTGTAAAGTGGCGTTTTTATGAAGCTGCTGAAAACTATCAAAATGCGGTTTTAGATCAGCAAGAAGATGCTAAAATTGAAAAAATAGCTTTCAATGATGTTTATCCTCTTTTCGGACAATCAGATATTAAAGGTTCTTCTACAGCAAGAAACACAGCAATTAAAGAAGATTTAATTACACAATTAAACTCTGCTATTAATGTATTAAAAGAGGCCTGTAAAAAAGAAACATTACCAATCTACGACGAGTTAATGTATCGTGTTGAAGACTACTTGGTAGAAGTAAAAAAAGGAATAAAAGCAGGCGATGAAGTAGCTATTGTTGATTTCTTGAAAAGAGAAATATATCCTGTATTTAATCATATTAAAGAAATTAATGATGAACTTACTCAACTTGTAGATAAATACTTGAATAAGTTAGATAATAATCTACAAGTAGTTTACGATAAAAGAAAGAAATACGAAAATAGTGTAACTAAGCTTAATGATAAGCTTGCCAAGTACATTGACAAAAAGCAAGAAGAAGCTCAAAAAATATTTCCTCACTATTTTGAACGTTATAAAACTGATGGTGTAGAATACAATATGTATATCGGACAATCGATTACAAAGGAAAGGAAATATGACTCTATTTATCTATATAATTTACGTTTGTGGCAATTGCAAACTACTTATGAAATGGAAAATGTTGCTTACAACTTAAGAAACGATTTAGATCATGATCTACGTGTTGCTTCATTGATTCTAGTGCATAGCAATCCACTTTCTATAGAGTTTCGAATGGATGAAAAACAGTTTGATGTAGATGGGGCTTATAATATTCGTTATGAAATCATAAAAAAACGAATTGACAAAGCCCATATTAAAGGAACAACAGAACGTTTAACTACTCCTGGTAAAATAGCCATTGTATATTCACAAGATAAAGATGCGCAAGAATATCTAAAATACATTAAGTTTCTACAATCTAGAAATCAATTAGGTAAAATAGAAATGTTAGAATTGGAAGATTTACAAGGGGTTTCTGGATTGAAAGCTATACGTGTAGAAGTTATTTACAATGATAAGGATACTAATGAACAAGCTAAATCTTCTTTATCCATTGATGAATTGATTAAAAAATTATAATTATATCTTATTAATAAGTAAAAGAGCCTCAGTTTGAGGCTCTTTTTTATTTTTCTCAATAGATTTTTCTAGTCTACTACTTTCCCGTCCTTATCTAAAAATCTTAACTTATAGTTTCCGTCCGTATCTTTAAAAACTTCCACTTTTTCTGTCTCTGATTTATTAAAATCTACCACATTTTTAGCAGTTACTACAAGAGTATTACACTTCTTTTCAGGTTGACACTTGTCTTTAGGTACACGAACTTCTAAACAAACCGTATACTCACCTTCTCCGACTCCCCATACAAAAGAATTTGCTCCATTACTTACTTCTTTAGAAACAGTAGTTTTTCCACTGGTAGTTTGAGTAACTTGGAAATCATAAGCATATCCTTCTACTTTGTCGGTTTCAAATTTAAGATCTAATCCTTTACTCTCTTCAATAGTAAAATTAACTTCACATGAAGGGGTATTAGTATTGTCATCATCATTGTTACATGATGTAAATGCGAATAGTGCTAAAGTGATAGCAAATAGAGTTTTGATAAATTTCATAAAATTAATTTTAAACGTTTTCCGGATATAATACAATCCAGATGAAATTTACCCTACCTAATAATTACTAATATTTTTAATTTATTATCTAGAATAGGCTTCTTCTTAAGACGCTGCTACACTCTGACTATTAAAAGCAACTGCAAAAGCTAAGACACTTATGATTATTCCAATCATAAAAACAGTATATGTAATTCGAAGTAAATTGTATTTACGATTCAATACCAAACCTAGAAAGTATAAATCTTTAGTTAAAGATCCATACAAATAATCTCTGTCTTTCATCATTTCACTCATCCCCCACTCAAACTCTTGTAAACTCATTTTATGAAAGTTACCAAAAAAGATTAGGTTGACTTTTTTATTTGCAATATCCTCTTTAGTGAATTTTCCTTGGGTTACATTTGGTCGTGTTGCCAAAATAGACAGTATCATTGATATTACTGTAAAGCTAACAAATACAATTGTAGGTATAATTAAATAATGATTTGATGGATTATCTAACTTAGGAATTAGTGTAGAAAGTGCCATTGAAATAATAATTGCATTTACAGACAGTAAAATATTCGCTTTAGTATCTGCAATATCACTCAATGTGATATGATTTCTTAACGCTACTCTAAACATGGTTTCAATTCCTCGTTCTGGCAACTCAACTTTATCTTTTTTAAATTTTAGTTCTTCTTTTTTCTGTGCTATTTTTTTTTGCTCTTGTTTAAGCTTCTTTTCCGTTTTAATTAGTTGTGCTAGATTTTTTGATTTTTGCTTTTCCCATTTCTTAATAGCTATATCTGAATAAAAACGATGCCCATTTGTTAAAAAATCTATATTCTTTTTAATCCAATCGGTATCTTTAATTTTTTCATCAGTAAGTAATTCTACTTCTTTCTGTAATAACTCAGAAAACTCATTATAATTTTTACTCCCTAAATGAGAGCAATCAGCATCTTTCAATAATTTTTCTAATTGAGTTGTAGGAATGGCATCCATTTTAGTTGCTAAAATAGCTTTTTGTACACCTTCTATGTATTCAACTCCTACTGCTTCATTTTCTAAAAACTGACTAGCTATCTTTACACTTTCATCTTCATGATTATCACTTCCTGCAGTAAATCCAGTATCATGAAACAAAGCTGCTATAACTAACTTTTCCTTTTCAGAAGGTTCTAATTTTGCTTCATCTGCCAGTTCTGTAGCTTTTTCAACTACTCTAAGCGTATGAGATATACTATGATACACTAGTTTTTTATCTAACTGCTCATTTAATAAGTTTACTACAAAACTTTCTGCTTTTTCTAAAAGAGTGCTCATAAATTCAGTAATTTAGTTCAGTAAAAGTAACTAAACTTTAGCAATTTTAATAACGTAAGTATCCACACCATTTAACGACCAATAATTATGCTTAATTGGAAAAATATTATACACTTTACCGTAAACGGAAATCCTACACCAGATACAAGAGTAGAAAAGACTGAAGATGAATGGAAAGCTTTATTATCAGCAGAAGAATATGCTATTACTCGATTAAAAGGTACTGAACGTCCTTTTAGTGGCGAGCATTGTTCATCATTTGCCTCTGGAGAATATAGATGTACTTGTTGTAATACCCCTTTATTTGATTCTACTATTAAATTTGAATCTAGTTCTGGTTGGCCAAGTTTCACACAACCTATTAAAGAAAATGCTGTAAAATATCATAAAGATACCTCTCATGGAATGATTCGAGTTGAGATTCTTTGTAATACTTGTGATGCGCATTTAGGACATGTTTTCCCTGATGGACCGGAGCCAAGTGGTTTACGCTATTGTGTTAATTCATTATCAATTCAACTCAATGATGAAGACTAAAATTGCAACAGTAGGTGGCGGATGCTTTTGGTGTACCGAAGCTATTTTTAACCAAATTAAAGGAATGGAAAAAGTAGTTTCTGGATATGCTGGAGGTAATGTGCCAGGACATCCGACATATAGAGAAGTGTGTTCTGGGTTAACTGGACATGCAGAAGTAATACAGATTACCTATGATCCTGAAGTGATTTCATTTCAAGAAATTTTAATCATTTTTATGACAACTCATGATCCTACTACTTTAAATCGTCAAGGGGCTGATGTAGGTACCCAGTATAGATCTGTAATTTATTATCAAAACGAGGAAGAAAAATTAGTTATTGAAGAAGTTATCAAGCAAGTTAAGCCTTATTTTGACAATCCTATTGTAACCGAAATAAGTGAGTTACCCACTTTTTATGCTGCAGAAGAGTATCATCAGAATTATTATGAAAATAATAAAGAACAAGGCTACTGTAATTTTGTAATTACACCCAAACTTTCAAAACTTAGAAAGTTATATGCTGATAAGCTAAAATAATTAGTAATCTGAAATTAAACCTTCTAAATACGCTATAGTATCCTTATGAGCTAAACCATTAACTACAACTTCACCTGTATTTTGTATGGTAATGGTTAGCTTATTTTCAATTTTCATTTCTTTTGCTAAATCTTTATATCGATCAGTAAAAAAGAAATAACGCTGATTACTTGATCCTACCCATGGCCTAGATAAATCATGTAATTTTTCAATATAAGGTCCATCTACAAAAATATCGCACAAATCCAAAAGTTGTTGATTCGTAATTGCTACTCTTCTTTTTAGATGTTCATAGGTATAACCACTAAAAATCATTACAGATAAGTTTGTATTCTCTTTTAGCTTCTTAATCAACTGATACAATGCTAGATGTTGATCAAAAGGTTCTCCTCCAAAAACTGTGATTCCTTCCAATTCATTTGAATAACTCATTATAATCTTATACAATTCATCTATACTAATCATATTACCCTCTTTTACATTCCAAGTATGAGGAACAAAGCAATTTTCACATTGTATACTACAGCCTTGAACCCATAAAACAAAGCGTTTACCTGGACCTTCAACTTCTGAAACAGGAATATATTTGTGTATATTTAATTGCATTTATAATTCTAATCTTCTTCCTTTATTTCTAGATTTGTTATCCTTTGATTTCCTTTTATTACTCTTTTTTTCTTTCTCTTCACAATAGAGATGATTATGAATATTTTCCTTTACACGGTCAGAAATATCATTTCTGATATAAAAATCTTCTAATGATGTATAATCTCCATTCTCTTCTCTTTCTTGAATCAAATATTTAGCTTGAACTAATGAAATGCCTTTTAATGTAGCAAACTCTTCCTCATTAATAATGTTAACATCTAATAATTCACTATCGCTAACTACATCACTTTGTAAAACTTCCAAAGTAACTTCATCAATTCCTTTGTCAAGCACATCTTCTGGTTCTAAAATAATTTCGTTTTTCGACAGTTTAGGTCTTTTCTTCTTAGGTAAGTTCTGAAATGATTCTACATAGGTATGATTTCCATTGATATAATATGAGTAAAATGCTGCTATAATACATAACACATAAATCACATCTTTTAAATATCCTAAAAAGCCTTTATTTTCGCGTTTATCTCCTAGAACTACTTTTTTATTAGGATGGTCTTTTTCATAATTCTTTAGCTGTTGTTGTTGTAAGAATTGTTTTTGATCTCTTAATGTATCTCCCTTAACATTGGTAATAACATATGAAATGTACTCACCATATTTTGCTGTCATCTTATGAATCTCCTCTTTTCCATTTTTCTTTACTGCTTTCTCATGATAACCATCTTCCAAATCTGTATCAACTAATGAATATTTAGGATGATACGTTATAAAAACATCATAACTTGAAAAGAATTCTAAATTTCTAGCATCATTTACACTGTAAAAGCTTTCTAGATACTGATTGTTTTCTTTTTTATCTAAACGTGTTACAAAAATATAAAGCACAAATAATGCTATAGTCCCTAAAATTAATTTGTAGTTTCCTGCTATGATAGAAAAAAAGATGGCTACCACAGCGTTTACATATGGTAAAAAAGCCAGAGCAATTAGTATAATTATAACTATACACATAATATCAATTTAAAAATCTAAAACTCTTCCTCTACTTTCACTCGTATCCTCAGCATCTATATCATCTTCAAGAGAAAGATTATTAATTAAGGTGTTTTGTAAGTTATCTGAAATAGAATTTCGTTCAAAAAAATTAGAAACGCTTGTATATCTTCCGTTGTCCTCACGTTCTTTTATAAAATATAGCGCTTGTACAGTTGATATCCCTTCCAATTGAGCAAACTGCGATTGATCAGCTTTATTCACATCAATCATGTCATTTACGATACTTTGAGAATCTTCTTGATTTTCTATCAAATCATCAAAACTCATTGCAATGTTCTCTTCATTTTCAATAACTGCTTCAATTTCTTTTGAAGGTTTAATATTTATTTGTGGATTTTGATTACTTGTTACCGTATCTTCTTTTCTCTTTCGTAATGTGAAGAAACAATGAAGCATAGAAATTATGATAAAAATTGGGCCTAATACTCCATAATAAGATCTATACACTGTATCTGTAAACACTACCTTTTTATCCGGATTATCTTTTTTATAGTTCGCCAGTTGCTGATCATACAATTTTTTCAATCTATCTTCTACCAAATTTCCTTCTTTGTCTAATATAAAATATGATGTATACTTACCCTGTACAACTGTGATTTTGTGGAGATATTCTTTCTCTTTTTCTGTTTTAACCTCCTCATGATAACCATCTGACAAGCTAGTTTTTATCAAACTGTATTTTGGGAATCTAAACGAAATATCTTCAAAATGAAACACTTCTAAATCGCTTCTTTTCTCTACTTCATATGTTTTTATAAGGTGTTGATTGGTTTCATAAGTATCCATTTCTAACAACACTACAGTAGCTATTAAAAATAATCCAGCATATACTGCTGCAGAATATCGTTTGATATAAATGCCATATCCTACAGCAATAATGCTATTAAAAACTGGCACAATAGATATAGCAATTAAAGGAAGAATTTTTAACTTTTTCACCTTGCGCTTACATTTTTTAGTTTTGATTATTTGACAGATGATTTTGATCCTTTACATCAACCTCTTCTTCATGAAATTCGTGGGTCAGTTCATGTTCCAAAGTTTCACCTTCAATCAACTCTTCTAATATACTTATGTATTCTAAACACCTTTTACCTTTCACTCCTTCTACTTTTGCTTTTACAGCGCCACTATTTGTGATTTCTATTATGATCTTCTTCATACCCTTATTAAAATTGATTAATATTATAGGTTAACACAATAGATTTATCCTCAGTAAGCTGTTCAGATTCTAATGTTAACCCTTTATTAGTTGCATCACTTTTTAATTTCTTGTACACTAACTCTTGAATTACATTACCGTATTCTTCTTCTATTTTAGTTACAATATTTTGTGCTTTACTCTCAGTTGCTCCAATAAAAAACATATCAATCGCCTTTCGATTTGAATTAAAAACACATTCTACTTTAACCTCATCTATTTGTCCTAAAACATGATTGTTTGAATTTACCCTTGCATCTACAGCTAAGTTTGATAATGCTGTTTTAACAATATTCATTTTTCTGAAAATTGAAGGATAAATAACAGTATTATTAACATCAGATGTTTTTGTTTCTAATTTAGATAATAACGCTTCTGCTACAGTACCTACTGCTATACTTCCTACAGAAACGCCTGCTGCTCCTAATAAAGCACTTGCGCCTCCAATAACTACTACTACACTCATATGTAAATCTTTTTCTTTTTAAAAATCTATAGTTCGTCCTCCCCTTTTAGGTTTATCTTTCGGAGAAGGATTAAATTCATCTAATTGCTCTTCTTTGGTTATGGCTACTTCAACAAATTCATTATCGTTTACTGTAGTAGCAGAAACTGCTCTAACATTAGCCCATTCTCTTATTGCCTCAATATTTTCTGATTGTGTAATTCTCAAAGGCACTGTATTTTCAATTGATTTTTCAAAATCTTCAAAAAGAAGTTTTCTACGTTTATCAAAAGCTTCAAACAAAGCACTAATTACCACCTGTTCAATTTCAGCTCCTGTAAACCCTTCTGTTTTGGCGACTAAAACATCTAAATATTTTTCCTCTGTAAAATCTGCTTCTAACAATTCTTTGTTTTTAAGTTTTTTTCGCAAATGAACTTTAAAAATTGCTGCTCTCTCTACTTGAGTGGGGAGATCGACAAAGAAAATTTCATCAAAACGTCCTTTTCGCATTAACTCTGGCGGTAATGCATCTATTTTATTCGCTGTAGCTACTACAAAAACAAATTTTTCTTTCTCTTGCATCCAACTTAAGAAGGTTCCAAAAATACGTGTAGATGTTCCACTGTCACCTGAAGAACCAATACCTGTAAAACCTTTCTCTATTTCATCTATCCAAAGTACACAAGGGGCTATGGCTTCAGCAGTTTGAATCACCTTTCGCATATTGGCTTCACTACTTCCTACAATCCCTCCAAAAACACTACCAACATCGAACCTCAATAATGGTAAATTCCATTCAGAGCTTAACGACTTTGCAATGAGTGATTTTCCACAACCAGGCACTCCTGTTATCAACACACCTTTCGGTGATGGTAAATTGTATTGTTTCGCTAAATTCCCCCATGAATTCGATCGCTTATAAATCCAATTTTTAATATTATTTAAACCTCCAACACTTCCCATATCAATTTTTGGAGATAAAAACTCTAGGATTCCTGACCTTTTTATGAGTTGTTTCTTCTCTTCTTTTATCGCTTCAATATCACTAATACTTAGTGTACCATCTCTTGTAATGGCTAAAGCTAATGCATTCTCTGCTTCATGTAGTGTTAAACCAGAAGCAGCATCACTTAATTTTTTCAAATCCTCATCATCTACTTCAAGCTTAAGCTTTTCATTATCTTTATTCGCATCTATAATATTCTTGTACACTTTTTGAATTTCCTCATTATTAGGCAATTCAAAATCCATTAAACAAATTTGTTTCGATAAATCATCTGGCACAAAAACATCATGTCCTACGATTACAATGGTTTTAGAATATTCTGATAGTTTTAAATTATAGACTAAATCTTTAATTTTTCGTATTAAGATTTGATTTGGGTGATTTTCACAACATCTTTTTAAATCAAAATAAAGATCTTTTAAAATGAAAATTGCATCATCTTTATACTCTTCAATATATTCCAGTATACTAATCGCGTTTTTAAGATCTGCTTTAACTACTTTATTTTTCTTTTCTAAACCTTTAGTTACGCTCCACTGAAATACTTCTTTTTTAAATTTAAAGTAATCTCCATCATCTGCCATTTGTCCAATTAATTCAATTAATCGTTCTTCTTCCCAAGTGGTGATATAAATAATTGGAAAACGAGCTTTAATATGATTGGCTAAAGACTTTTCAAACTTAAGGTATTGTGATTTCATTAGAATTTTTTTGATTTAGGGATAAAGCTAACTAATAAGTTGTAATTTTTGAAACGAAAAACCAAAAAAATCATCTTACTTACATTCTTTAACTTCGTAAGAAATTAGAAATTTATTCGACATAAAAGCTGTATTTACACTAAACCAATTAATACCATCTCTTTATGAAAAGATCTAAGCTTAACATCCCTAATGAAAAAGGGCAAATTCTAAATGCCTTTTTAGAACTTCCTGCTAATCAAAAGCCAGATTTCTATGCAATTTTCGCACACTGTTTTACCTGTACTAGCTCTTTAAGTGCGGTTAAAAATATAAGCAGAACATTAACTCAACATGGCTTTGGTGTGGTACGTTTTGATTTTACAGGTTTAGGAAAAAGTGAAGGTGAATTTCATGATAGCCATTTTTCTGCAAATGTCTCAGACTTAATTGCTGTTAGTAATTATATGGTAACCAATTTTGAAGCTCCTTCATTACTTGTTGGCCATTCTTTAGGAGGAGCTGCTGTGATTACAGCTGCTTCTGTATTAGACAGTGTAAAAGCTGTAGCGACTATTGGTGCTCCTGCCGATGTAGAGCATGTTACACATTTGTTTTCACATGGTATAGATGAAGTTAAAGAAAAAGGAGAGGTTACTGTAAATATTGGCGGTAGACCATTCCATATTAATCAAGAATTTGTTGACAATTTTACTAAAACTGATTTACCTAGTATTGTGCAGCAACTCAGAAAGCCAATTTTAATTTTACATTCTCCAATTGATACTATTGTAGGCATAAAAAATGCTGAAAAAATTTATCATAATGCACATCACCCAAAAAGTTTTGTTACCTTAGATAAAGCGGACCATTTGTTAACTAATCCAGAAGACAGTATTTATGCCGGTAATGTTATTGGTTCTTGGGTACAACGCTATTTTCCAAAAAAAGTAATTTCTAAATTAGATACCAAACAAGAACAAGCTGTTGGACATTTAAATTTAGTAGACGACAACTTTACAACCAAGATTCAAGTTGGGAATCATAATTTAATTGCTGACGAACCCCTATCTGTAGGAGGTGACGATTTTGGTCCTTCTCCTTATGATTATTTAAACGCAGGGTTGATAGCATGTACCACCATGACATTAAAAATGTATGCTAATCGTAAAAAATGGGACTTAAGAGAGGTTTTTGTTTATGTTTCACATGAAAAAAAATCTAACAAAGAGTTATCTAATGAAAAAACAGGGTTGGTTGACGTATTTACAAAGAAAATCAAATTAATTGGCGATTTAGATGAAAAACAAAAACAACGATTGTATCAAATTTCCGCGAAATGTCCTGTACATAAAACCTTAGCAAATAATGCTTATTTTGAGACTGAATTGATTGAAAACTGAGACAACTAATGAATTTTACAATTTCAAATACATTTACGAACGAATTACCTGCTGATGTAAATTTAGAAAACTCTAGAAGGCAAGTATTTAATGCTTGTTTCTCTTATGTTACCCCAAAGCAAACAGCAAAACCTTCTTTAATTCACGTATCCGAAGAATTTTCAAATGAAATTGGATTAACTAAAGAAGAATTGTCATCTGAAGAATTTTTAGCTGTTTTTTCTGGCAATAAAGTGTTAGAAAATACACATCCATATGCGATGTGCTACGGAGGATATCAATTTGGAAATTGGGCAGGTCAATTAGGTGATGGAAGAGCTATAAATTTATTTGAAATTGACCACAATAATAAACATTGGTCATTACAACTTAAAGGAGCTGGAGAAACTCCATATTCAAGAAGAGCTGATGGATTAGCCGTGTTACGTTCATCCATAAGAGAACATTTATGTAGTGAAGCCATGTATCATTTAGGCGTCCCTACAACTCGGTCATTATCCTTAAGTTTAACTGGTGATCGCGTATTGCGAGATGTCATGTATAATGGTAATGCTGCCTATGAAAAAGGTGCTGTAGTTTGTAGGGTTGCCCCTAGTTTTATACGTTTTGGAAATTTTGAAATTTTTGCTTCAAGACAGGATCATGAAACACTAAAACAACTAACAGATTATACTATTTCTCATTTTTATCCTGAAATTATTTCAACAGGAAAACAGAAATATATCGACTTTTTAATCGAAGTTCGTAATCGAACAATTGAAATGATTGTACACTGGCAACGTGTTGGTTTTGTACACGGGGTAATGAATACCGACAACATGTCTATTCTAGGTTTAACTATCGATTATGGTCCATATGGCTGGTTAGAAGGATTTGATTATGAATGGACTCCTAATACTACCGATGCACAACATAGAAGATATCGCTTTGGCAATCAAGGTTACATCGGTATGTGGAACTTGTACAAATTAGCCAATGCTTTATATCCTTTAGTAGAAGATGTAGATGCATTACAAACTATTTTAGATGCCTACGAAAGTTTGTACGTCACTCAATATGATCTGATGATGAAAAAGAAATTGGGCTTACCTATTGAAAACGATTATTCCTCTCTTATTGCTGATTTAGAAAAAACATTACAGCTAGCTGAAACAGATTATACTATATTCTTTAGAAAGCTTGCTTCTGTATCTAAAAATGATACATCCTCTAGTGCTTTCATTACAGTTTCAGACGCTTTTTACGCACTGGATGAACTTCAGAAATCTAGTAAAGAACAGTGGATTACTTGGTTTGATCGATACATCAACATACTCCAAAAAGTAAATCAATCAGATCAGGAAAGAGCACAATACATGAATACAGTTAACCCTAAATATGTACTTCGAAACTACATGGCGCAACTTGCCATTGATGAAGCTGACAAAGGAAGCTACGAACTCATTGATGAATTATACCAATTATTAAAATTTCCTTACGACGAACAACCTCAACAGGAAAAATGGTTTGCTAAACGACCTGAATGGGCTCGCCATAAAATTGGTTGCTCTATGTTGTCTTGTAGTTCATAATAAGTAATCCATATACATTATTCAGTAAAATATATACTTTTAGGAAACACCTAGCTGATAATTTTGTAGTATATTAATTTTAAAACAATTACAATGAATAATGTTGCATTAATTACTGGTGCTAGTAGCGGTTTAGGAAAAGAATTTGCCTTACTTCATGCTGAAAGAAATGGAGATGTTATTATAGTAGCGCGTAGAGAAAATAAGTTACAAGAGTTAAAATCTGAAATTGAGAGTACATACCATACTCAAGTAAAGATTATAGTAAAAGATCTTACAAAACCTAATGCTGCGCAAGAAATATATGATGAAGTTTCAAAAGAAAACATTACTGTAAACTTTTTAATCAATAATGCTGGATTTGGTGGTGTTGGTAAATTTCATGAAAGAGCATTAGCACAAGATATTACCATGATTAACTTAAATGTCATTGCATTAACAACACTAACTCGTCTTTTTTCACCTGACTTTGTAAATAGGAATCAAGGGAAAATACTTAATGTTTCTTCTACTGCTAGTTTACTACCTGGACCTTTGCAAGCAGTGTATTATGCCACTAAAGCTTATGTTACTTCATTTAGTAATGCTATAGCACAAGAATTAAGTGACACTAATGTTACGGTAACCAATTTAATGCCTGGAGCTACTGCTACAGAATTTGGTTCGACTTCTGGCATGGATAAAACTAATTTATTTGATAAACCTGCAAGTGCTCGTTCTGTTGCGGAAGCTGGATACAAAGGAATGCTTTCAGGTAAATTAGATGTCATCTCTGGATTAACATTTTCTCAATCATTACTGTTAAAAATGCTACCTTTTACTCCTAAAAAGATGTTATTGAAACAAATTCACGATATGCAAAAAATCAAATAACTTTATTATGATCATACACATTAGTTCCATAGAAGAATTACACGACACATTGCAGTTACCTCCTCCTAAACATCCTTTAATATCCATTATTAAAGTATCTGATCTTCCTCAAAATGGAGAGTTTAATACAGATAAATGTACCTTAAATTTGTACATGATTTCTTTGAAAGATGCAAAATCTTGTTCTCTACATTATGGCAGAAATTCGTATGATTTTTCTACTGGTACTATGATTTTTTGCAAACCAGATCAAGTATTATCACACACAACTGATCCTAATATACAAGAATTAAAAGGTTGGTTGCTCTTTTTTCATCCTGATTTGATCAGGAAATCTACACTTAGTACAAACATTAACTCTTATTCTTTTTTTGATTATGAAGTACATGAAGCACTACATCTTTCTGAAGAGGAAGAAGATACTATCACAGAGATTGTTTTAAAAATTGAAAAAGAGTACAATCAGAATATCGATAAGCATAGTCAAAAGTTGATTATTTCGAACCTTGAACTTCTGCTCGATTATTGTAATCGTTATTACGATAGACAATTTTATGTAAGAACTAATTTGCATCAAGATCATATATCTGATTTTGAAAAGTTATTACAAGATTATTTTACTTCAGAAAAACCTTCAGAATTAGGAATACCCTCTGTTAAGTATTGCGGCGAACAGCTAAACATGTCACCAAACTACTTAAGTGATCTTCTCAAAAAAGAGACAGGTAAAAGTGCTAAAGATCACATCCATGCTTTTATAGTTAACAAAGCTAAGAACAAATTATTAGGAAGTACGAATTCTATAAGTGAGATTGCTTATGAATTAGGTTTCGAGTATCCGCAACATTTCAGCACCTTGTTCAAGAAAAAAACAGGATATACTCCGGCAAAGTATCGTTCTGTGAACTAATTTGTATTTTTGTTTTATATCAACGTCACCACTTATGAATAGAAGTTATCTTGTAGTTACAATTTTAGTGTTTTTGTATGGATGTGCAAGCTATAATGCTAAGTATACCGATCCTAGTACCTCAAAAAAAATAGAACGTTCTTCTCAACCCACATATTCTTTTTACTTAATTGGTGATGCGGGTAATGCAAAAATGGGAGAAAGTATTGTTTCGTTAGATTTTTTCTCAAAAGAACTTGCAAAAGCTCCAGAAAATAGTACTACCGTTTTTTTAGGTGATAATATTTATCCTGTAGGTATGTATCCTAAAAAACATAAAGATTATAAACTGGCAAAACATCGACTTCAAACTCAACTTGATGCCATAAAAAATTATAAAGGTTCTCCTATTTTTATTCCAGGAAATCACGACTGGTATAATGGTGTTGATGGATTAAAAAGACAAGAAAAGCTAGTAGAAAAAGCTTTGGGAAAGGGTTCTTTTTTACCTGAGAATGGCTGTGGACTGGATAAAGTTGATATTAATAACAATCTAACTTTGATTACTATTGATAGTAGATGGTTTATCATGAATTGGAATGAAGAACCTAAAATAAACGACAATTGTGATATTAAAACACGTGAACGTTTTATTGAAGAGTTGTGGAGTTTATTTAAAAAGAATCGCTACAAGAATGTTGTTGTTGCTTTACATCATCCTCTATATTCTAATGGACCTCATGGAGGAAGCTTTTCTTTTAAAGATCATATGAAACCTGTTCCTGTTTTAGGTACGTTAAAAAATATGCTTCGTTCACATGTTGGTATACAAACTGATAACTTCCATCAACAATATCAGGATTTTGTTCGCCAAGTTGAAACTATTGCCAACGATTTTAAAAACAATATTGTATTTGTAAGTGGACACGATCATAATTTACAATACATAGAAAACAATGGATTTAAGCAAATAATTAGTGGATCAGGCTCAAAGCAATCACCAGCATTAGTGGGGTACGGTGCTCAATTTACCTATGGAAATTATGGATATGCTAAACTAAATTTTTATGAAGACGGATCTGCAATTGTAGAATATTATGCTGCTAATGATAAAGATCAAAATAAATTATTATTTAGTAAGCAAATTATAGATCCTGTTCAACGAAAAACAGATTTTGATTTTTCGGAATATAATCAACATAAAAAAGAAATCACAACATCTTTATATTCTAAAGAAGCTATTGAGGTTGGTAGATTCCATAAATTCATGTGGGGAGATTTAAATCGTGAAAAATACGGTAAAGATGTTACTGTACCTGTACTAGAATTAGATAAAGTGCATGGAGGTTTAACTCCTATTCGTCGTGGTGGAGGAAACCAAACAAACTCTTTGCGTTTGGAAAATCCTGATGGTAAACAATATGTACTTCGTTCTATGTACAAAGACGGAAGTAGAATTATGGGAGGTGTTTTAAAAGGAACTTTCCTTGTAGATGTAGTACAAGATATCTTTACTATGTCGCACCCTTATGCTGCTTTTGTAATTCCAGATATGGCTGAAGCTGCTGGAATTTATCATACCAATCCGAAACTATACTATATGCCTAAACAACCAAGTTTAGGGGTTTACAATGATATATTTGGAGGTGGTTTATATTTATTAGAAGAACGCCCAGCAGGAGATAGAGACGATGTGGCTACTTTTGGAAATTCGAAAAAAATTATTAGTACTTATGATGTTTTAGAAAAAATCAGAAAGAATGGTAAACATAGTATTGATCAGAAATTCACTGTTCGTTCTCGACTTTTTGATATGGTAATTGGTGACTGGGATAGGCATGAAGACCAATGGAGGTTTGCTTCATTTAAAACCGAAAAAGGTACTACATATTACAGACCAATACCAAGAGATAGGGATCAACCCTTTTCTAAATTTGATGGTGTTTTAATTCCTCTATTTAAATTTTACACCCCCATTGTAAAGAATATGCAATCTATGGATTATGATATTCAAAACATGAAATGGTATAACAATTATCCTCGTTTTTTTGATGCTGAATTTTTAAATCAATTAACATTACAAGATTGGCTTGCTGAAGTTGATTATATCCAGAAAAATCTGACTGATGAAGTTATTGAAAAATCGATTCAACAGTTTCCAAAAAGTATTTATGATATAGATGGTAAAGAATTAATTGCAAAAATTAAATCAAGGCGAAATAAACTGAAAGACATTGCAAAAAGATATTATGAAAGACAAGCTAAAAAAGTTCAAATAGTTGGAACTGATAAAGACGACAAGTTCATTATTAAACGTTTAAATGATAATGAAACGAGTGTAGAAATCTTTAGAAAAGACCATAAAATATACTCACGAACTTTTTTAACTAAAGAAACCAAAGAAGTACAATTGTATGGATTAAATGGAGAAGATGAATTCTATATTTCTGGTGATGTAGATGATGGTATTTTAATTCGATTGATTGGTGGTCATAATCATGATACATATGAGGACACTTCTTCTGTATCTGGCTGGAGTAAAAAAACTAAAGTTTATGATTATGTATCAAAGAAAAATACTGTTAAAGGAGGAAAAGAGCTTGCTGACTTACGACAAGACAATTACGATAAAAACACCTATAACCATAGAGATATTGAAAATAACACCACTTTAGTATTTCCTAGTTTCGGAGGAAATCCTGATGATGGTTTAGCTCTTGGCGTTTCCATTACACATACTCGTCAAGGTTTCAAAAAAAGACCTTTTGACAATCAGCATACCTTAACTGCTAACTATTTTTCTGCTACTGAAGGCTTTGAAGTGAGCTACACAGGTGAGTTTACTGAATTTATACAACAATGGAGCTTAGAATTGAACGCTAGAGTTACGAGTAGCAATTATGCATTTAACTTTTTCGGTTTTGGTAATGAAACGGTATTTGATCAAAATTTAGATTTAGACTTTTACCGTGTAAAAAGAGAAGAATTTTCTTTCATGCCATCTTTAGTAAGACGCTATATCTGGGGAAGTACATTAAAATTAACTGGAAGCTTTGAAGCGATTAAAGTTGAAAACACACCCGGTAGAAATATTACAGATTTTAGCAATGGAGTTACCAATATCTTCGATAGAAATTTCTTTGTAGGTGGTGAAATTAACTTTAATCACACAAGAGTTGACAATCAGAGCTTTCCTTCTAAAGGAATGAATTTTGATTTGACTATGGGAGCTAAAATGAATGCTGATAATACTGACAGACATTTTGGATATTTAAAAACATCTCTAGCTATTTATCAAAATTTAGTTCCTAATAGAAGTTTAGTATATGCTACTGAAATAGGAAGCCATCTTAACTTTAAAAATAGATTTGAAATTTATCATGCTGTAAGTTTAGGAGGAAACAGAACATTACGTGGCTACAATGTAAATAGATTTACAGGTACAGAAAACTTCTATCATACTAACGATTTACGCTTACGCCTAGGTAGCTTTAAAGCTTTTATTCCTATGCGAGTTGGGGTAACTGGAGGATTTGACTATGGTAAAGTATGGAGTCCATTTGCTAATGCATCTAATGTTTGGAATTCAAGCTACGGTGGTTCTTTTTGGCTTAGTGGTTTAGATATGTTTACCGCTAACCTTGCTTTATTCAATGGTGATGATGGAAGTCGATTTTCTTTTAGTTTAGGTTTTAATTTTTAAGAGATGAATCAACAAATTACAATACTTATCGCAGGTTCATTTGGTTTTTTATCTATCCTATTAGGCGCTTTTGGTGCGCACGCCTTAAAAAAGAAATTAACGCATGAACAACTCACCAGTTTTGAAACTGGTGTAAAATATCAGATGTATCATGCTATTGTTTTACTAGTACTAGGATTGAACTTTAATCCTTCATTTTCAAGTGCTATCCTCCTATTTTCTATAGGCGTTATTCTTTTTTCTTTTAGTATTTATGGATTGGTTTTATCTGATGCTTTCGGTAAGAAAATGAAATTTTTAGGTCCAGTGACACCTTTAGGCGGATTATGTTTGCTTATAGCTTGGGGATTATTAATAATGAATACTGTGATATAACCACAGCCTTTGCAAAAATAATTTGATCTGCTACAAATATAAAGTGAGTACATCTAGTTTAAATTTTCTGATGTATTTTTAGCTTTATATATTTTAATAATTTGCATTTAAAATCAAAGAATATTATAACCCTTTGGCTTGTTTTTTTGACAACAAGCTTATTTTCCTACAACTCAAATATTCAAGAAACCATTGATGCTAAAGCATATGGTATCGATAGTATTACACCTGTAAATGAAAAAATTTCATTAGCAAAGACCTATACAGACAGAAAACAGCACTTCAAAAGTTTAGCACTCATAAATGAACTCATTAAATCATTACAAGAAACTAATGATATTAAAAACTTGGCTGTAGCTTATAATATTAAAGCGAAAAATTTAATCGATGCTGATCAAGTTAAAACAGGAGTTGAATTTTGCCTCAATACACTACCAAAAATGGAATATGATAAGGCTCCTTATTATCAAGAAATGTGTCTTAATTGCGGTATCCTTTTTAATCGTAATAATCAATTTAAAAAAGCTTATGAGCTATTTAGTAAAATAGAAAATCCTAATATTCTAAAAACACCTGTTTTTATTTACAATTATGGTTTGGTTTTAATGAGTAATAAACATTATGATAAGGCGTTACATTATTTTAAAGAAGCGTTATTCTTGAGTAAGAAAAAAAATCGCTTAGACTTCACTAATGTTATCCATAATAAAATTGCAACGCTACACGTTTTAAAAAAAGAGTGGAAGAACGCCTCTGTGTATTTAGATTCTGCTTACCGCATGCTTAAACATTCAACAAGCATACTAGACAAAAAAGAGATACTACAAACACAATACCATTATTTTTCAGACCAGCACTTACTATCAGAAGCAAGCACAACAGTAGGACTAATTGAAAATCTCAATAATGCCGTATATGATTACAAGATTCAACAAAAAACTAAAGAACTTTCTACCTTAAATAATAGAAAAAACAAGTTGGTTAAAAGAGTATCTATCATTAATAAAGAATTAAAAAACACCAATGAAAGAAAATTAATTATATACATTATATTATTATCTATTTGCATGGTAATGACTTCGCTTACTTTATTAAATATTTACGCTAATACTAAATTAAAGTATAGCAAAATAGTAAACGAACAAAAGTTACTTTCGTCTCAAATGACTCCTCATTTTATCTTTAACGCTTTATCTATTTTACAAGGTATGGTATTAAATGATGAAAGTAACAAGGCTTCAAATTATTTGTCTAAATTTCAAAACATAATGGCATCTTTAGTACATAAAAAACCTAATACTTTTGTTTCGCTAAAAGAAGAAGTAAAACTATTGGAAGATTATGTCGATTTACAAAATTTAAGTACTCAAAAGAATATTTTATTGTCTATTAATTTTGACAACATTGAGAATAAAGAAATTACGATACCTACCATGATTTTACAACCTTTTGTTGAAAATTCGATTATCCATGGTTTTAAAAAAGAAATAGAACATCCTACTATTAACATCACTTTTAAAGGTGTAGAAAAGCACATTTTATGTATCATTACCGATAACGGTGTTGGTTTAACACCTAATAAAGAAAAGCCAGCAAAGAAAGATGGAAAATCCTCTTTAGCTACAGAAATTGTTAAAGAACGACTTTCTATTTTATCCCAGAAAATGAAAGGGAATTTTAACATCAATATTAAAGATTTAAAAAATCAAGGTAAACAAGGAGTTCAAATTATCATTAGTCTACCTTATTTCTCTAACTCGAATTAAATTATTATCCCTTTGAAATCCCTTTATAACATCATTTTTCTCTTTCTATTCCTTACCAGAGGGTTTTTCTTGACCTATGCTCAAGAAAATATTGAAGAATTATTTTCTAATCGTGAATATGATAAGATCATTGAGCTTTTAACCGCAAAGCAATCTTCTGAAGAACTTACGTTCAATGAGTATTATATACTTTCAAGATCTTATGGAAGAACAAAAAGATTTGGAAATGGTTATGTTTTAGCTAATGAATTTGTAAAAAAAGCCAATGCTGCAAAAGATACTCTTCACCTTCTAAAGGCTTTTAATGTTAAAGCTGAGCATTTAACAGATCTACTTAAAGTTGAAGAGGGCGCAAAATTTTGTGATTCTATTACCCCTTTTTTTAGAGAAAAAGATTCCGTTCAATTTATGAGTTTGTGTTTTAAATGTGGGGTCCTTTATAATTATAATGGACAACCTAAAAAAGCATATGCTGCCTATAAAAAAATTACAAGACCTGCATATCAAAAACTCAACCTATACACTAATAATTTCGCTATAATACTTCAAAAACTAGGAAGACATAAAGAAGCAATAGTATACTTAAAACAAAGTTTAGCGCATAATAAAAAAAAGACTCCTTTTCAAAACCCTAGTATTAATATACAATATAGCAACATTGGGCTTAGTTATTTAAATACAGGAAATTATGAAAAGTCTAAAATATACTTAGATTCTGCCTACAATTCTTTAACTCCTTTTAGTGAATTACATAATAAAAAAAGTATTTTCAATAATTACTATTTATTATATGCCCAAAAAAACAATACAACTTTAATGCGACAATATTTAGATAGTGTGCTTGCCATTAATGAACAAAATTTAAAAAATCAAATTGACGAACAAATTCTTTCTATTACCTCAGCGAATAAAAAAGAAATGGTATTAACTAAACGAGTAAAGTTAGTCAATACAGAACTTAATCAAACAAAAGAAAATATACTTAAAATGATTAGTGTTTCACTAACTATTATATTAATTTCAATAATTGTTTTCTTCATTTTTAGGTATAGAAATATTCAAAGTACATATAAAAACCTTTTAATAGATCAACGGTTGAACTGGATCAAATTAAAACCTGATTATATTTCAAACTCTTTAGCATCCATGCAAGAAATGATAGCTAATAAGGATCCAAAAAGTGTTCGATATCTTTCTAAATTTTCTAAGTTGTTACGTGCTATTCTAGAACATTCTAGACAACCTTTGATTGAAATTTCTGATGAAATACAAACCATTATCTTTTTCTTAGAAACACATCAACTCAAAGAAGATAGATCCTTCACATTTGAAGTAAAATCGGGTAATAATCTACAAGATGTTGAAATAGATATTCCTCCAATGTTAATTCAACCATTACTTGATATTGCTATTAAAAATTGCGAATCTAATGAAATAACGGCTCCTAAAATTACTATAGAAATCACGTTTAAAGAACACGTTTTGTCTTGTATCATATTAGATAACGGTTTACCACTTGATGCCAGTAAAAAGGACATTCGAGCAGAAATAAAAAAAGTTAAAGACTTACTGTATTTCTTTTTAAAGTTACTGAATTCCAATACTAATTTGTCTTTTAAATACGAAGATAATCACAATAAAACAACTATACTATTACCATATAAAATAGCAACTTAATTATGATAAAAGCTTTAATAATAGAAGATGAACTATACATCAGAAAAGGGTTAAAATCAATGATTGATCTATTAGATAAAGACATTGATATTGTTGGTGAATGCGAATCTGTACAAGAAGCAATTACAGTAACCAAAGCCTGTAAACCTGAGCTTATTTTTTTAGACATCAATTTAAAAGATGGTATTGCTTTTGATTTTTTAGATGAAGTAAAAGATCTTAATTTTAAAGTAATTTTTATCACTGCTTACGATCAGTATGCTTTACAAGCTATTAAAAATGGTGCTATTGATTATATATTAAAACCTGTTGATATTGATGAGCTTAGCAATGCTATTGATAAGATTAAAGATATTCCTTTAGAAAACAAAGAACATTTGGCGATTGTACAACAGCAATTGGTGCATAAAAAGAAGGAGCATCTTGTGCTTCGCTTACAGGAAGGCTATCAAATTATTAGATTTGATGCATTAATGTACTGTAAATCAGACAAAGGATACACTACATTTTATACCAGCGATAACAAATCGTATTTAGCATCTAAACCTATAAAAGATTTTGAAGATCAATTACCTGATGAATTGTTTATTCGTACACATCAGTCTTATGTGGTAAATCTTAAGTTTGTGGACAAATACGATAAAACAGGATACATATTTTTAAATTCTGGTGTAAAAGTTCCGGTATCTACTAGAAAAAAAGAAGAGTTTGTTTCTAGGTTATTGTCGTAGTATAGTAGTTATATTGAGGAATTGAGATAGTTAAAAACTATAGGGGTTTAATTAGTTAGTAGATTATTATAGTAAAAAATTAAGTAAACATATCAATAAATTAATCATTACCCATGATCAATTTATTGATATACTCTTTCTTAACTTCAAAAAGTCCTGTATCTCTATCACCAATATAAAAATTGATTATGCTACCACTTTCTAATAATGCATTTATATTTTCTTTTACTTCTTCTTGACTTAAGGGATTGAGATCAGGGTTAGTTTCTATAAATTTAAAAAACTTCCATAATGAAAAAAGTATACTACTATCTTTTTTAAAAAAACTATCATATTCACAAGTAATCTCGTCTTTAAAAACACCACACCCTATACCATGAAATTTATAATTGTAACTTTTAAATGATCCTTTTTTAGGTAACTCTTCACCCAAATATTCACATATTGAACCTGTTAAATTATGTTCTTTTAATAATTCCGATTCGAAAGTTTTTATAAATCCTATGTAACTATCTAACTCTCTTGATGTATACAATGTAATCAACATCTTTTTAATTAAATTTTAATCAAAATAATGTAAAAAACACATTCTTCAAAAAAAATCAAAAAAACATAAAACTACTTCGAATATATACTCAATCGTATCACTTCTTTTTTAGGCCATTACAGCAGACTTATCCTCTATTAACTTAGCCTAAAAATAAAAAACCAATGAAAACATTACAACGTATTGCGCTATTAACTGTAGCTTTATTTACTTTTGGAAACGTACATGCACAAAAGCTAAAATCTTTCGGAAGTTCTATTGAGAAAAAAATAGGATTTGTAAAAAAGAAAGTACCTTATACCGATGTAGTAAGTTATTTAGGATATGCAGCCCCTAACACTGAAGACGAAGTTAAAAACGGTAAAAAATTCTATTACATTTATGTATGGGTTCCTGTAGTAGCTCCTGAATTAGGATTACGAATGATGTCTCCTGCTAAAAAAGTAAAAGCTAAAAATCCAATTAAAGGAAAAAATTACGATGCTAACGCTTCTTCTGATGATTTTTTTGATACCTATATTACTTTAGAAAGATCGGATGTTATTACTAAAAAAGGTATTAAAAATGCAGCAGACGCTAATTGGACTGTATTAGCTAGAAATGACGATAGTAGTGAAATGCCTAAGCAACCTAGCGGAAGCAGTTACAATTCTTTATTACGATATAAAAGTAAAACTGGTAGTCCTACCAAGGCATTAACAAGAGGTTTATACAGAGTAGGTTTCACCACTTTTAAAAGAGGAGAAGTTAAAGGAACATTTATTGCTCAAATCGGTTCTCCTGTAAAACTACCAGGTGTAGTAATGGCTAAAACTGTTGATGAGTTAATAGCACATATGTAATAATATCTTTGATTGGATGTTTATTTAATGATGAGTTCTTATCATTAATTCAATTCTAGGGATGTCTTTTAGATATCCTTAGTTTTTGATTATGCCTCTTAAATAAAAAAGAAAAGGTTACCTGAGTATAAATAATATGAAGAAAAATCTTAGAAAAGTCAACAATTACAATGGTAAAACATCTATTCTTATTACTTATAAGAACAGTACTAATTTCAACGATAGTATCGATACTTATGTTGTATTTCTTCATTGAACGTTCATTCGCTAATCAACCTGTAGAAAGGCACTGTGATATGTCTGGAGTTTTGTATGTTCTTCTAATCGCACACCATTTCATACTTGTATTACTATCAATTCCTATATTCTTAAATCTAAAAAGAAAAATCAATCAAAATTATAGGTATTCTTTTTTAAGTTTTTTCGGTTTACATATACTCTATTTTACATCTTTCTTTCTATTTTCAAAGGCTGGAAATGAAACTCCTTTTATGTTTTTCTTGATGAGCATTCCTTTTTTCATCATTTACACTTTAGAGTTTATTCGATTTAGAAAGAAACTCTCAACCCCTGAATTTACAACTCATGAAAACAACTGAAATTGAAAAAAATGAGATTTCACAACCAGGTTGTGCAAATAACTTTTTCATATTCTTAATTTTAATAGCCTATATCTGTTCATTAATTGCCTGTGTCATGCTTCCTTATTTCGCATTTTTCGAAGGCGAAAACTCGACCTCAGAAAGAACAACTATATGCATTATAAGTATCATAGCTTTTGGTATTAATATATTTTCGATTAAAGCCTTATCTATTGTAAATGGTGGTGCTTTACCCGAAACTAAAAAATATCTCAAAAAACAGACAACCAAACCTTTAGTAACTTGGCATTATAATTATCAAGAATGGGTAAATTTCTATCAAAAACAATTCAAATCAATACAAACTACAGCAATTATTGTCCTATTAGTCTACTTAACTATATGGATAGTGATATATATAGCTAACGAATATCATAATGCTGTGCTCTACTTTTTCACACTCATTACTTCATACAGTAGTGTCGTTTTCTATCTCTTTGCAAAAGATAACTTTATTAAAAAATGGAAAAACATCTTGTTAGCTTCACAAAGAAAGATTGAGATATACAAACAAGGTATTTTAATTAATGATGAATTTATGATACCTCTTACTGGACATTATGTAAGATTATTAGATGTAGAAATAGCCTTGGAAAAGAAAAGCTATTATCTAACTTTTACCATAAATACTATTGCTGGTGAATATCCTGAAAGTAATATTCATAAAAGGAAAATACTCATCCCTGAAGGACAATTGGAAGCCGCTAAAAAAATAATTTCTCGATTTACACTTTACAAACGCTAATAATGTATCAAATATAGATTTACGGATAGCAAATATCAATTGTCATCTCTTAAATATCTAAAGACACAATACTTTAGCTACTATAAGTAATTATAAATAAATCATAGTATGTGTTTAAAAAACTGTAACGTATTTCTATTCTTTTTAATGATAACGACACACTCTTTAATTGCTCAGGTATACACTTCTTGGGATAATGTAGTAACTAAACGTTTTGGTAAAGAAACTATTTTTACCTCTAGAGAAGATAAGAAACCATTAAATGGAGCTTATAAAATTTCTGAAAGTAGTGGAGCTTATGCAGATATTACTTTTAAAAATGGAAAAATAGATGGTACATATACCAGTTATGATTTTTCAGGAAATAAATCTTCTGAAGCAAATTATGTTAATGGAAAAATAGAAGGGAAACAAATTTCATACTTCCAGAACGGAAAAGTTCAAGAAGAAACTAATTATAAAAATGGTCTTAAAGACGGTACCTGGGTAACTTATGATAGAAAAGGAACTATTATTAGAACTGAAAAGTATAAGCAAGATAAAAAAGATGGAAAATGGACAAAAAGGTTAAAGAATCCAGCAGAAAACACCATTATATTGGTTACTGAATATTATAAAAATGGAGATCCAACTGGACATTGGTTAGAAAAATTAGATGATGGAAAACTAAGACAAGAAACGATATACAGCAACCCTACAGATTATGTAAAGAAAAGTTATCATTTAAACGGAAAAATTGCCGAAGAGCTACAAGTTAAAGAACGAAAAAAGAACGGTATTGCTTCTTATTTTACTCCGGAAGGTATTTTACAATTCAAAGTAAATTATGATAATGATTATATCGTCTACAAAGAAGAGTACTTTGATAATGGTACTTTAAAAAGTAAAATAGCATATCAATATGGTAGAATTAATGGCCCATGTGAAAAATACAATGAAGATGGAATTAAAATTGAACAAGGACAATACGTAGATACTTATAAAAGTGGTGTATGGAAAACGTATGAAGGCAAAAAAGGAAGACAGATTTCAGCATTGACTTACAAAAATGGAAAACTAAATGGTGTAGGTAAGTTTTACGATACTAAATCTAAAACTGTTGAAATGGAAGGGAATTACTTAAGCGGAAAAAAACATGGTATTTGGAAACATTATGATCCAGCAGGTGAATTAATTAAAGAAGAGGAATACAACAAAGGGAAACAAATCTCTGAAAAAACATATAATTAATTATGTTTACATTATGAGGGGTTACTTTTCTATACTTTTTATACTCTTTACAACGTACTTTGGTTTTTCACAATCAACATCTCAAAAGGAACATACAATTATTGAGTCTATAGATCCATCAGAGGAGTCGTATTACTACGTAACTGCAAAAAACGGACTCAATGTACGTAAGAACCCTAGGTTATCCTCTACAAAAAAGACAAAACTCCCCTTTGGTTTACTTGTAGAAAAAATAGCGAATACCAATGCGAAACTCACAGTAAAGGAAAGGAATAAAGAAGTACATGGTAAATGGGTAAAGATTAAGTATAATAACTATACCTATTTAATTTCTGATAGAAAAGACACCTACGAAGAAGAAGGTTATGTTTTTGATGGATATCTAAAAAATTTATACCATGATAATGTACTTAACATTCAAAAAATAGAGCGTGAAAAATATACAACGTTACTAAAAAAAGCACATAAAGAAACACCAAAACTTGTAAAAATAGGCACATTAGATGCTGTAAAAACAACACTAAGAAACCGAATAGATTGGGTTACCGAATTTAAAGATAGCACCTATGCCAGAGAAGATGTTATAAAAAGTATTACACTACATAACGGAAAAAAATTATTAGTAAATAATTTATCTGATGAAATTGGTTTCGCTGAAGGTTGGTCTGGATACTATCCTGAATTTGATATCCTTTTACTAGAAGGAGGTCACGCTAGCGATGTAAGCTTTAATATAAGGACAGGAGAGACAACATTAACTACTGGGAATCCTGAATATATTGTATACTCTCCAAAAAAGAAATATCGCTTAAACGGGTATCATAGTGGTCAAGAATGTATCTCTTTCTTTTTACAAATACGAAAAGGAAACACCTATGAATATGTAACCAAATTTAATGACAATCTTGAACTTTGTACATATGAGGAATTTTTCTGGATTAATGATCAAGAATTTATTTATCAGATAAAAAATTATACTAACGATAGTATTCATGGCATAAAAGAATACTATATCGGAAAAATTAAATTATAAAGAAATGAATAGCTATATAAACTCTTTTTTAAGATATACACTCACTACTTGTTTTCTTTTCTTATTAGCCCCAAATGCAAATGCCCAAATACAGTACATTGTTAGAGCAAAAAGCGGATTAATTGTTCGAGAAAAACCTTCAGTAATAAGCGAACGTATTGGAAAATTTGAATTTAATGACACTATTACCATTAAAAAAAGAATACTTAAAAGATTAGACACTATTCAAGATCATGAATTTAAGATTTCTGGAAACTGGATAACTGTACAAACTAAAGAAAATGATAAAGGTTATGTTTTTGATGGCTTTTTAAAACAAGTAGCTAAAGGAGGTAGAAAGAAGAAGGATCAACAGCTCTTAGGAAATGTAAAATCTGTTTTAGACCATACTACTAGATATCACTATTATAAATCTAAGGATAGTTTATATCAAGGGAAAGAAAATTTCGGAAAAAAGTATGTTTTTAACACGCAAGGATATTGTACTGAAGTGTACAATACCTATAACAGTAAAGATACTTTAGTTTTAGATTATAAATACGAGTATAATACTAAAAACCAATTAGTAAAGCACACCAACTTCCACGGAAAAAAAGTATATAGCATAGAAAGTTATCTTTATGATAAAAAAGGGCAAAAAACAGAAAAAAGTAAAATTTCTGAAGGAAAACCAAATTACAAATGGATGTATTCTTACGATAAACATGGAAATCAGATTGAGGAAGAAAATTATTATTATGATAAAATGAGGAGTAAACGTTGGGTATCTACTTATGACAAAAACAATAAAAAGTTAAAAACAGACTTTTACAATGACCACCAAGAACACGAAATAACATTCAATTATACCTATAATAAAGATCAACTTATAAAAAGATCTAAAACTATAATTAGCTCAAATACTACGTTACCTATTGAAGAATTTATTGTTGAAGAGTTTGCTGATTATAATCAAAACAAACACTTAGAATATAATGATAGAGGATTATTAAAAAGAACAAAAATAAAGCGATATACTAAAAATGGCATACTAATTAGATTCGAAGTGAGTGAGAAGAAAGGAAGAGAAGACAGCATCGATTCTTTTTTTAGTGGTCCTATCCACAATGACAATAGAACTATAGTAACCTATGATGCTACAACTGGTGAACCTATAAAATCTCAATTTTTAATTACTGAAAATACTAAAGAACGTATAACTAGCTACAATACATTTAAGCATAATTTTAAAGAATATATCAGGTTAAATGCAGACAATACAATTGATGATCGAACCACTTACTTTTATGACTATAAAGGAAATCTAATCAAACAGGTAAAATACACCAATAATGGAAAGAAAATATATGACATTACTACATACGAATATATCTTTGACAAACGTGGAAATTGGATCGAGAAAAAAGAATTTGATGATGGTATTTTAGAAGAAATAACGACTCGAGAATTCACCTACCATTAATTAATTTGAAATGAATAAGATATTTACAATTATAGTTTTGACACTTTTAAGTTGTAATGCGCAGCATAAAAACCAAGAAATCATAGAAATTTCAGATCAAACTACTAGAAAGGTGGAAAGAACTAAACTTACTAAAGAGTTATGGTCCAAATACGGATTTTTTAATATTGAAACCTTTAATCCTGAATTTGAATATTATATATCAGATAAAACTGATGATTTAAAAGTTATTGAGCGTGTATACGAACATGAAAACTATATTTGGTTATGTTTTATAAATCAGCATCATTTTTATAAGGATCATGCTGAAGTTGCTTATGATAATGCTGAAGGCTTTTTAACTGTTCGTTCTGAAATTACAGATGATACTATAATCATTAAAACGTGGAATGATTTTTCTGAAATAAAAAGCACTATAGATACTGTCCGCATAGTCAAAAAAACATTTAGAAATAAAACAAAAGAAAATAAGGTTGTGGGTACCTGGATAAATAAGACCTCAAACCTTAGCTTTACACTAACATTAAAAGACAAAAAACTTTATTACACATTTACTTCTCCTAAACGAAGCTTTACAAACACAGCCTATATCACGCATAATAATCTAATTGTTTTTAATGGATTTGAATGGAGTGAATATGCTGGTGGCACCATTGATGATGAAGGAACTGAAAAACATGAAGCCCCTCCTCTACCCAAAGAAATTGGTTGTGCTATTGATTTTGAGAATAATAAATTTATAATTCAGAATTACGGGAATGCCATGAATTATTTTGTCATTATAGAAGAAGCCGAGGAAAAATATGTGCAGTTTGTAAAACAATTATAAAGATGTTTCTCTGATGTTACAAACCGTAAAAAAATCAGAGCGATTGTACATTAAATTTCTATTTGTATTGGTTTTGATCTTGTAAAACTTCTGATAATTGATGAATTTCTACAACTCCAGTAATCTCACCATTTTCTAGAATAAAAATATCTTCACATAGCATTTCATGTTCTTCATTTTCTTGCAAAACCATAGCTGTATGCATATTTAAAAAGTGCTTATGATCTTCTTTATTTAATTCTCTATCTGAAATAAAAATAATATCTCTTCTAGGAATAGAAACCATGAGTTCTTTTGCATTTAAAATTTTGTGTGCTTCTAACATATGTTTTTGACTCAAGATTAACTCAGAAGTAAAAAATGTAATTGGAGCTGAAAGTACTCTGTAGGGTAAGTTCATATCTACAGGATTCCAATCTAGAAATGAAATATCTAATTTCTCTATATTTTTTTCAGCATGCGCTAAAAATGTTAGAAATGCTTCTTGTTCTAGTGGTTTTACCTGAAATACCTCATCTTCCCCTTCTTTATCTAGATTCTGGTAATCAAAAGAAACTAATGCCAATAAAATGCGATTAAAACTATTTTCTCTACTGTGAAAAACTGAAGTAATTTGATCTTCTAAATCTACTACTTGAGTTCTTTCGGTGACTAGAGTAGGAAATATATTTCCTTCATTGATAAAATCGGTTGAAATCTCTTCTCTTTTCATCTGAGAAGTCTGTTTTCTCGGCTGAATATTCACTGGATCTTTAGGTCCTAAACCTAAAATTTTTCTTATAAAATTCATTATATATTCTCGATTACAAATCTAGCGCTAAAATAGAACTACCTGTAAGTAACATCAATAAGCAACTTATATTTGTAATGAGTTAGGTTATATTTGATATCCTAATTAATGTGAGTTCGATGTAATTTTACCTTGAACTCCTTATAAATAAGAAAGTCTTTGCGAATGAATCCTGAACGTTTCCTGAGGTTCTCGAAGGAAAGAGAAGGGGAAATGAAGCAATCTTTGTCTTTAAAATGAGATTTTCATTATTAAATTAATAGATTACTTCTTCACTTCACTACGTTTCGCTCATCACAATCACGCAATTTATTGATATACAATTAAAAAAACATATTCTTATATCAAACTCACTTTAATTAATAACCATCATATTGCCTAAAAAAGTTACACCTACTTTCTATTCTTTCATAAAAATTTGTATTCCTGTACTTTGTTTTTAAGGCTTCAAATCCTGAATTTTCAAACTCACCGAATGCACTTCCATCGTATCCTGAATATCTTCCTTTATACCCATTATTATAATACGCATTCAATTCACATTTTGCAATCATATAAGCACATCGAGCGTTTAATTCGTTATCCCTAGATAACGCTATAGTTTCTTCGTAATAGTATTTTGCTTTATTAGCTAACCCATTATACGTATTTCCGTATCCATAACTAGGAAAACTATATGTAGACTTTTTATTAATAATATCGTCTAGTTTTAAAGGAGCACCTCCAAAATCATAATTATAATAAGTACTTCGTCCTGGATATACAATGGTTCTGTAATACCCCGTATTAGAAACATTAAAAAAGTAGTTTCCTAATAAGTAGTATGCTAGTTTGCGCTTCCATTCTTTTATACTTTCATCTTCAGTCATACGCTCTAATTCTTGTAGATTAGACAATAAATCGTAGGTATTCATTTTAGTATTTAGAAAACTATACGCACTTGCTTTAAATACTTCATCTTCCATGACAAAAAGTGGATCACAATCAAAACATTCAACAACATTATTACTAAAAACTGCGGGAGGTATGTTTTTTTCTTCTGATGGACTAAAGTAAGATATTGCTTTATTAATATCTCCACTTCTAAAATACATCAATCCCTTAGCTTTGCGTATTGTTGCAATTACATTACTATTTTGTAATCCGTTTTTAGCTGAATGCTTTAACATGAGCTTTTCAAACACATTCTTATTCTTTTTCTCTGCAAATGCTAATAAGCCATCTGCCAATTCATGTGAAGATATATCGTTGATATAAGATAAATTATTATGCAACAAAAAAGACTTAACAACCTGATGCTCTTTTAAATACAAATGACTTAATTGCTCAACAATAACACTTTTAAAATTACATTTTATTCTTTTATGATCGTTTCCACTATTACAAATACCTAGCATAGAAGTTCCATCTTTTTCTATAGTGAAAATTTCACCTAGCCACTCTTCCCTTTCAGACGTAACTTTATCCCAAGAAAAAACTTCTAAAACATGTGATAAACGTTCTTTTTGATCTTTAAATTTTTGAGTAGTTATTGATTTTAATTTTTCAGTTGCTTGCTCAAAATTTTCATACAAAAAAGAAATATAAACATCCACTAACTTCCAAAAATCGATATTGGAAGGATTACTTTTTATTTTTGTATCTACAAAAAGATCTAACTCATTCAATTCTTCTGATGTACTTTCTTCTTTATTGAAAATAGGCTTTTTGAAATTAATATCTAAAATAGAACGTTCTAAATTATTTATAATTCGCATAACTAGTAATTCTTGCTTATCTTCTGATACACCTAGATAAGAAATATCATTTAAATCTTGCATGGTATCTGAGAACTTTCGAATTGCTGTAATAAAAATCTGATTGGCTTTGTCTTCATCAGTTTTAAACAACAATTTCCCTTCAGCATTTTTATAGGTACAGAATTTATAACTTGTAAACGCAGACTGTTTTTTGTCTATACTTTTATCAAATACTTTTAAAAATAAATATGCCGCTTTTTCGTAATCTTTTAGTTTGTAATAACAACCTGCTATTTGATCTAAAATGTAATAATAGATTTCATTTTTAGTAGCAATTGAACTTACTTCATTGTTAAAAAAATCAAGCGCTTCATTAAACCAATGACTATATCTGTACAAACGAATTAATTGATATGCATATCTTAATTTTATAGTTTTCTCTTTTTCTTTTTGATATAATACTCTTGCTTCGGTAATTAATTTTGGAGCTTTATTTTGTCTCTTTTTTACTAACGCTTTATAATCCCAACCCCAATAATAGTATGGTTCGTCACTCAACGTAACTTGTTCGCATTTTTTTGCAAATTCTAGGTACCTTTTTGCACTAACTACTTTTGCATTTGAACTTTTTAATTTGGATAACTCTTCTTGTTTACCAAAAACTATTTTTACTAGATTTTCTTTTGTGTAACGTTGATCAAAATAAGCATACCATTCTTGAATATTTTGTAAATATTCTTTGGGCATGCTTTCATAGAAAACATCTTCATTTGTTCGTAAAAAAGGATAAAATGCTTTTTGAGAGATATTCTCTTGATTAAACAAATTGTAAAAAAAGGCATCTTGATCATAGTAACCTCCACAAAAGTAAGCAGGTGCTTTAGCAAAAAGGGTATTTGAAAATAAGCTTAAAAATACTAGAAGAAGTATGGTTCGTTTCATCGTAATGCTTTTATAAGTTTTTTAAATTCTTGTTGTTCAATTTCATCAGTGTCTAGATGATATAAAATTGTATTTCTGATATTCAACTTACTATTGTTCACTATAGCATAGCTTGCAAGAATCTCATCTACACTTGTTTTTTCTAATTTTAAGGTAAAACCTTTGTATAAATAATGACCTTTATATAACTTCTTTTTTATAACCCTATACACATTCTCACTTTCCTTTTTAAAATGTAAAGAATCCTTTATAAAATCATCTTCAAAAACAGTAGTAATCAATCGTAATCTATTTTCATTATTTTTTATAACTACTTGTGAAAATAAAGGTAATGCGATATCTAATTCTAATGGATATTTAGTTGTTTCTTTGATATATTGTTTGACTATATCTTTACTTAAAATAGAGTTTTTGGCAAAATTTGCTAAATCGCCAACATTGTATAACATTAAAGCTCCATAATCTACAGGAGGAATACCAGTTTGTTTTTTTAGTTTTATTTGGTGTAGGCGTATAGTGGCGCTTATTTTTACTTTTCTTTTTAGTAATTTCAAAAACTCAAAGTACTTTTCTTTTGTGGAATTGGTCCAATCACAATCAATTTGAATTTCTGATGCTTTTTTATTGAAGTAAGTTTCATGAATTTGTTGAACCAATTTTTCTGTTTGCTCTGCCAACTTTTCTATTGAAACTTCTTGTTTTTTTAATATAGAATTTTTGATGAACACTATAGGAACTACGTCTAAAGTTTTAAAAAAAGGATCTATATTTTGAATTACAGCTTCAGGATAAGGCATCCCATTAGTCAATACAACATCAAAATAGTGAATGTATGCTTTTTTTCCTTTCGTAAATCGAACTGCCTCTTTTTCTACCAAAGATAATGATGCATCCGATTTCCAATGATAAAATTGGATTTCTGAAGTTTTGTTTTTAGATCTACATGAAAAAACAAGTAATAATAACAAAATCCATAGTACGTTTTTCATAACAGGCTTAAAAGAAAAATTTAGCACAAAAATAACTGTTTATCTTGAATGATCTCTGCATGAACCTCCCATATCTTGTATAAACTGTTGATAGGTGTAGTCTTTATCCTCTGACTCTTCTCTCTGTTTGATATAATCTTTCCAACAATAAAAAGGTCTGCCAGAAAACACAAAATCATCATCTGAGTTTAGTATACTTTTTGGCGCTACTAAAAGGCGTAATTCTCTTATATTTTCTTCTCCCCAGTTTATATATTTTAAGAGATAAAAGATCTTGCTCTCTTTATTCTCCCATACAACACCTTCAACATCATCATAACCTTCAACATCACCATATACTGAATTATTAAAATACCTGTATTGTGGCTTACCCATTCTCTTTTCCAATTCTTTGAGTACTACCCTTGGTTTGTCTTTTTTAGTATAATACACCAACTGATAATTTTTAATTTTATTTATGATGGTATCATATTCAAACCAAACATGATTTTGCCTTGTAGAATCTTGAACTTGATCTTTCAATACCACCCCATTCATTCTTACGATATCTTCTGAAGAAGTAACTTTATATAACTTACCATCCATTTTATAGCTCTTATATTTTACTCCTTGAATAACGTCATTAACGTTAGTAGTATTTAAATCTACATCCATTAAATCAAAACTAGGTTTGCAAGAACACAGTATCATACAAACAATTAGAGGACTTATAATATGTTTTATTTTCATTTTTACTTTTAGTTAATTCGACTTTAATGCCTTTTTCCTTTCATTCTCTAAATTCTCTTGATATTCTGGAAATTATTCAGTAAAATATCACTTTATAAAACGTGTATATATGTTTATTATTCTTTAACAAACATTACTCTGTATCTCCTGAAAAGGAAACTTTATAGATTTCAAGTTCAGCATCGATATGAATAACTAAGCCCAACCTTTTATATTTTTTTGTAAAAGATTTGTCTTTACCATCGTCTTTTTTAACGTCAGTAAGTAATTTAACGTTTAGGGAATTCAAATTTTTATTTAAAATATAGTTTTTCACATTAATAAAATTGGTCTGTATAAGTTGATTTGGTGTGTTTCTCTTTTTCTTTAGATGTACTGAAAATCGTTTAATCGTTGTATCTTCAAGTTCTATAGTTAATGGGATATTTTTGTATTGTAGTATTCGATATTGTCGATTATTTTCTTTTTGCATTTCAGTATACTGCGTTCCAAAAATTTTCTCAATATCTTTTAATTTCTGATTTGTCCGTAATGACTTACCATTATATCTAAACTTCTCATCAATAAACTCAAATTGATGCCTTTCTTCTTTAAATTTCTTTAGTTCTTGGGTTTGTATCTGCTTTTCTTCTTTTTCTATTTCAGAAAAATAAATAGTGTTGAATGCTACAATGAATTTTTCTAATGGACTAGTTTTCGTTGTATCAACCCCTATGTTATGTTTTAGTGTATTAATCCTATCAAAAAGGGTTTTAGATTTTGGTTCTATATTAAAAAATGCTTTACCGAAACTCACCTTTTTTTTGTCTAGATTTAATTCGTTTTCACCTTGCTTTTTAAACAACTCAACTAAAGGGTTTTCGTTAGAAAAAATAGATTTATAATTAAAATTCCCATATTCAAAAACTCCTTTATGTAATTCTCTTAACTCATTGTTTACTAAACTTTTTAATTCACTTAAAAAATCAACAGTATTTGAAGTAATACTATATCTATCTCTTTCTAATTTTTTAGCATTAATTAATTTTTTGTCTAGATTTTCAATTATTTGATTCGTTATATCATCTACTATATATAGAGATTGATTTGTTCTTTTTACT
Organism: Tenacibaculum agarivorans; assembly: GCF_001936575.1. GTDB lineage: Bacteria > Bacteroidota > Bacteroidia > Flavobacteriales > Flavobacteriaceae > Polaribacter > Polaribacter agarivorans. The sequence continues at coordinate 39,684 of NZ_MSMP01000012.1, read as the reverse complement.
ATTAATTTAGGGTTTAAAATACTTTCAACTCTAGTTATATACTCCCTTTTTTCTTGTGCTGTAATGAATGTGTGATACAGTATAAATACAATTAAAATACTTTTATTCATTTTCATGTTTCATTTCATTCTACTTTTACTATAACCTTTCTGTTGTAACAAGTTTTCCATTGTCATATACTTCCTTTTTATAAGGCTTAAGATCATTATTTCTGTATATCCAATCTCCAACTTTCTTACCTTCATCATAATTTCCGTTAATTTCTAACAAACCATACTTGCTTAACTTTTCGTATTTACCATGTCTTACCAACGAATCTCCCAACTGCATATATTCTTGTTTTAATTGAGGCAATCCATAGACTCCATTATACTCTGTAAATTCCATTGCATTGGTTTCCTTATTATACAACCAAGTTTGATACAAATCGAAATTATCATAAAAAATATACTTATCAGAAGTCAACTTAGTCTCGTTAATAAATTCTACCACAAATTGAAATGAAATATCTTTATAAAAACTTTTGTAATCATATCGCTTTATTCTTTCATCTTCATAACGTTGAATTCCAAAAGGTTTTCCATCTTTCATTTGCGAATATTCTCTTAGGTAACCCCAATAACTTTTACCCTTAATAATATTATAATCTTTATATTTTTTGTCTTTAAAATCGACATCTACTTTATAAAGTAATCCTTTTTTTTCTTGGATTGTAAACGTTAACGTTCCCTGTCGTTTTTTACCATTTTCATCATAAAACTGACTTCCTTCTAACGTTGGCTTATAATCTCGGTAGTTAATTTCACTTTCCAATTGCCCATTCGGATAATAAAAAGATACTTTACCATTTTTATATCGATAGTGCTCTCTATGCTCCATGAGTGTACCCTCTAAATAATAAAGACTCAAACTCCCAGTTTGTTTTCCGTTTTTATAGTGTTCTTTTTTACGTAAAATTCCGTTAGGATAATAATAAATCCATTCTCCTTCTTTTTTCTCGTTAAGAATATTCCCTTCTTCTACAAGTGTTTTTGCGTTCTTTTTATCTAAAATATACTTACGTGCTTTTCCATTCAAAATACTGTTTTTAAATGTGAGTTCTTGGATTACTTGTAACGAATCATATTTTGAATTTACTACCTCCCAAACTCCTTCTAATTTCCCATTTTTAATTTCTCCGTAGGCATTTCTCATAAAGTTAAAGTGCATATCGGTAAAATAATTACAATCACCACATAATGTACTTGGATCTAAATCATTGGTAGGTAAACTATACTTTCCGTCTTTTACTATTTTAGATTTATATAGGACATTTTTTTCCTTATCATATCTAATATCTCTAGCGATATAATCTACCTTATTAAATGTTCTTCTATTATGTTTTGTTAGTGTAGCATCTGATAAATAATCGTTAACTATATAACTATCTTTATCTAAGAAAATCCAATCTGAAACAGGTCCATCAGGACTGAACTCTACAAAACCTATGTTAGAAACGAGTTGTGTATTATGAAAACTTATTCTATGCGAATGTGAACTTTCATAATCTACCATGTATGATGAATCTTTAGATATATTATTTTTAATTTTAGAATTATCAAAATAAATTTGTACCCTTTCACTAGTATTAATAATAGGCTTACTAATTTTATTTTCTTCAACTAAAGCTCTATTTATATACATATACGTGGAATTTTTGTTATTAATAAAGCCATTAGAAAATGTATTATTTTTTATAATTACATTATCTAACACTAAAGAATTATCTACATCTTTGTTGTATCCTGTACCCAAAAAGAAAGTAAAATCATTATTGTAAACTAAACTATTTTTTATTTCAACTCTACTGTTATTATTGTCTTCTTCATTAAAAGAAGTTATACTATTCTTATTTTTAAAAAAGTAAACATGATTAAGACTTACTGTTGAATTCTTACTATATAAAATACCATCTGTAGCATTTTGAATACTTGTGTTTTGTAATACTATGTCTTTACTATTTTTTGCGTTAATAGCTAATGAATTGTACGCATTTATAATACCATTACTAAAATGAATCGCTTCTGAATTTTGTATTTCAAGTATTGAAAGATAATCTCCTTCATCGTATTGTAATTCTTTATGAATATTTTTCCCCTCAAAGTAAATATTATCAAAATAAACATGCTTACAATTGGTTATTTGAAACTGATTATCTTGATCTACAATTCTTTTAATTTTCACTGGATTATTATACCCTTTAATGATAAGGTTCTCGTAACCATGAAACACAAACTCTTTAATATCGTACTCCTTATGTTTTATGTAATAGCCCTGTAATCCTCTTAATTCTTCAGGATTATTATTCAGTTTTTTGTAATACGTATTGTAATCTATAAACGGGATTTCTTTAGTATTCTTTAAATGTTCACTGATATTTAATTCTTTAGCATCTATATAAATTACCCGATTAGAACCTAAAGCTTTTAAAAACTCTTTTTCATTTTTAATGACCAAGGTATCTCTACTATTTTCATTTTCAACAATTTCTTTATTGAAATAAAATTTTTCGTTTAATATAAATCCATGCACATCATTAGTATTGATTTCAATCCATTCTTTTGGATTATCATCTAAACTATACTCATAAAAATGAGTAAGTTTAGCTTCTGTTACTATAGCATAAGGTTTTAAATTACCTATAATTTCACTCGCCAGATTAGGTTTGCTGTATATTGATACTTCTTTTTTCCCATAGTAATAATTTTGAAAATCTATGATTTTTCCATCTTGCTTAGGTGGATCAATTACAATATCATTTACCTCTTCTCGAGAAATTATTATTTCTTTATGTTCTATACTTTTATCTTTTTTCTCTTCCTTCTCATCACAACTGAAAAACAATGCAAAAAAAGGTATATATAAAATAAGCTTTACTCTTTTAATGGATAAAAAAACTAGTAAAAAGTATGAAAGCAATACAACAATTAACATATCAGTATTCTATTAATTTATTTCAAAACTACACCTCTACCTCCATAAAGATGTACTCCTAAGGCATTAAATTCTTCTTGAACTATTTCTTTTTTAATATTATGTCGTTTTGTAATTTCAAGGAGACCTTTTTTAATTTCAGCATTTTTAATCATTGCTATAATAGCTATTACAATAACTACTCCTACTAAAATCCCTACTATAGAAAGTTCTATTGTTTTAATACTTTCATACGTACTATAATCATAACTTTTCCCTGCAATAAATACATTGTGTATTAAAACCATCACTCCACAAAGCAAAAACGGTATTTTCACATAAGCTTCCATTGATGTAGATTCACTGTAAAGCTTTAAAAGGCTCTGAATTTTCTCGTTAGGTACTTTTTCAACAATTTCAAATTTATTTTCTTCTGATGTACTGTTTTCCATGTTATTTATTTTTAAATATTTTTTATTATTCCAAAAGTAAAAACATAGTAAACCCTTTAAAATATTGAATCTATAAGCGCTAGAGTTTAGTTTATTTATGAGAATAGTTTTTACACTTAGTTACATTTTCATCAAAATATATAACAACACCAAAAATCCATACACTTAAATGTCTCATGGATTTTTGGTGATATTGTATGAAATACGATTTTTATTTCTAGACTAATTTTAGTCACAATTTATTTACTAAATAGTCTTCCATATTTAGAAGTTTTACTCTCTGTAAATTTCCTCGTTTCTTTCACTCCTATTTCCTTAAGATAGTTTGCTACATCTATATTATTTGAAGCTTCTGCATAATACAATACATTAGAATCAAATCGATCTTTAAAATTGACATTGGCCTTTTTAGATATCAAAAACTTAACGGTTTCTAAACTGTTTTCTTTTGTTTTGTCTTTACTATTCGCAAAAAAATCTAAAGCTGATTGTGTTAATCCAATTCCTAATGGAGCTCCTTTTTTATTTATACTATTAAAATTTTCATATAACTGTGCTGCATGCATTAGAACAGACATACTTTTGTCTTTAGATAATTGATTGATATTAGCTCCTTTCTTGATTAAAAATTGCAACATAGGAACATTACCTCTCACTGCCGCGTAATGAATAGCACCATATTTATATTTTGAATGTAAATGATGTATACTAGCTCCTTTATTCAAAAGCTTTTGTACTACAATAGTGTCTTCGGCAAATACTAATGCATCTCCTAGTACTTTTTTCGACACCCAATTCTCTTTTAATAATGTATCTAAAAAAGCTGTATTTATACTTTTTCTAGACACATTTACAAATAATTCTTTTTTATCTTCAGTAGACATTTTCGCATAATACAATTGTTTGAAATAGTTGTCCTTAGATTTAATAGCTAAATCTACTACGGTCTTATCATTTACATCTTTTATCGTGTCTGAAGCATACTCAAACAAAGTACGCGCAATTTCTGTATGTCCTTTTTCAATAGCCAAATGCATTGGTGTAGACTTCATTATTGAAGTAGTTTGAATATTCGCGTCTGCATTCTTCTTCAGTAACTTTTTAACTAACTCTAGCTGGTTATTATAAATTGCATAATGTAATGCTGAATAACCATTATAATCTTCAATAACATTTACTTCTGCATTCTTAGCTAATAATTTATCTATCAATTCAGTGTTGGGATTTGAATCTTGTATTAATGCTAAAAGTGCAGTGTATCCTAAAGAATCTTTATCATTTAATAAAAATTCTTCTTCAATTAATTGGTTTGAAATTGCATTTGCATTGGATTGAATTGCAAAGTGCAATGCTGTTCCTTGTAGGTCAAATTGTAATGTATCTACATTAATCTTTTCACGTAGTGATTGAAACTTTTTCAGATTATCACTTTGTATGGCTAATACAACATCTTTTTTAGTAGGTTTAGCGCAAGAAACTATTAAAATTATTGAAAGTAATACTATTTTTTTTACCATATTAAATAAATTAAAAGGATGTAAAAACATGATTCTACATCCTTTTGTTAAAGATTAGTAATCAGATTTTAGTAACGTGCTGTCCATTTTATAATGAAAATCAAAACCAGTCCCCCCATTTTTAGGCTTGATTATAATATAGTACTCCATAGTACTAAAATCTCCATTATTAGGCGCGTTTATAAAAATACTTTCCACGATTACGTCATCTATCTTTTTCTCCTCAATTATTTTCTGCTTAGATTGTTCAACTAATTTTCCTAGTACATCAAATTTTACAATACTTTCATCCAATTGAAACATGAAATCTTCTGCCTTAGCACCTTCACTTAGTTCTAATGTAATTTCTGAACTTTGTGTCCATTTACCATCTAAGTATGCCCAATCTTCCATTTGTAATGAAGAAGGATCTTTAGTTTGTGTTACACTTAATAAATCACCTGATGATGTTCTTGAGTTAGACAACGATATGCTTGTATAAAAAGCTTCTTCTCCGAACTTATTTGTTAAAACTTTTTTTAATTTTTCCAATGAACTTGCATTTTCCGTGAAACTTTTCTTCTTTCCACAAGAAATAAAAGCAACTAGAGCTAGTGTGTAAATAATATTTTTCATTTGATGTTGATACTATGTTTTATACACATCAAAACTAATACGCTTATATTCCAAAAAAATCATCTAAGTAATTTTCGTAAGTAATAAAAGTATATTTGATAAAATTGAGGGCTTCTAAGAAGATTAATGTATAAAAACAGAAGTTTTACTTTGAATTGATATCATTGATTGATAAGCACCAAAATAAATAACAATACTACAGCTACATATAATGCAACTGGGAATACAACAAAACGATATTTTTTAACTGCTTTTAACATAGTATTACCATTTACTATATAACAATTGAATCCACAAAAACCCTACGGATTGAACTTAAAAAACATTTTGTTTATCTTTAATTAAAAAAAATTAAACATTTTGTATCTTTGTTGATATAATTATAAGGTTATGTTTGGACTATTCAAGAAAAAATCAAAGCTAGAAAAGCTGCAAAAACAATACAAAAAATTATTACAAGAAGCGCATCAACTATCTACAATTAATAGAAAACTTAGTGATGAAAAAGTTTTTGAAGCTGAAGAAATTATGAAACAAATAGAAGCGCTACTTAAATAATTAAAATATGTCAAAAGAAAAAAAACCTGATGCTGTAGTTTATAATACTAAAACAGAAACCTACGATGCCGCTTTGAAACCTTACGCAACTTCTGTAGGTGCACCTGTTATTACCCCTACCGATACTACAGCTTGGAAAAACAGAAGTATAAATAAGGTAAATCATAAAATTAAAACAAAGTATTTAGAGCTAAAAGCTGCTTATGAAGCAATGATGGATGAATTTGAATACAACAACCTTATTTTAAATGCTGACTTTTCTTTTGAACCAATCATAGGTGAAACCTACCACTTATATTTACACAAAAAAGGTAATCATTTCTTATCCTTAATTGCGCCTGAACAATGTAACTTTAATTTTGTTGGGAGTTATATGTTAAATGCAGACCAAATTTGGGAAAAAGTATAGTGCTATGACTAAACAGAAAAACACAAAAATCCATATCATTGGTGCTGGAATTAGTGGTTTAATCACTGCATTAGTTTTAGAAGAAAACGGATATTCTCCTACTATAATTGAAGCTTCTAATACTGTAGGTGGGAGAGTGAAAACCGATATAATAAATGGTTATCAATTAGATCATGGTTTTCAAGTTTTATTAACTTCTTATCCTGCAGCACAAAAATATTTAGATTATACTACTCTTGAATTACAAAAATTTCTACCTGGTGCGGTAATTTATAAGGATGGTAAAGCAAGTAAATTAGGAGATCCTTTAAGAGATATCTCTTTTCTTATCTCAACTATTTTTTCTGACAAAGTAACTATATCAGATAAATTAAAAATTAATGAACTTAATTCATCGCTTAAAAACAAATCGTTAGAAGCCATTTTTTCCGAGAAGGAACAATCAACTTTAGCCTATTTAAAAGCCTATGGTTTTTCAAAAAAAGCAATTGATAATTTTTTTATTCCGTTTTTCACTGGTATTTTCTTAGAAACTGAATTAGCGACATCTAGTAGAATGTTTGAGTTTGTGTATAAAATGTTTGGAGAAGGATATGCAGCGCTTCCTAAAAACGGCATTGGAGAAATTCCTAAACAGTTAACAAATAAATTAACCACTACTAAGTTCCGTTTTAACTCAGCAGTAAAAAGTATACATGACACTACAATACAATTAGAAAATGGAGAAATAATTGATAGTAATTTCATTATCATAGCTACTGACCCTAGTCAAATTATAAACTTCTCTTCAACAAAGAAAAATAAGTGGAAAAACTGTCAAACTTTGTATTTTGAAACTACTAGACGACAAATTCAACAACCTTTAATTGGTTTAGTTGCAAATGAATCTTCTTTAATCAACAATATTTTCTATACAACCGCATTAGAAACTCAAAATATATCAAAAAAGGAAGTACTATCAGTAACAGTAGTAAAGAAACATAACTTACATGAAAAATTATTGGTAAAAGAAGTGATTAAAGAACTAGAAGAATTATGCCAAATAAAAGATGTAAAATTTCTGAAATTATATGACATTCAAAAAGCTTTACCTGAGAAAGAAAGTCTCACCTATATTCCTACAGAAAAGGAAATAAAAATCAATGATCATACAATTTTAGCTGGAGATTATTTAAGTAATGGATCATTAAATGCAGCTATGTTATCAGGTGAATTCGCTGCTAAAACTGCTATAAAATATATAGACAGCAAGTAAAATTAGTTTGTATTTATTGGCTTATACTCATAAGCTTTTAATTTTTCAAGCGTAGTGTATTGCAATGCTTTTTTATCTGTAGCTTCTAAAATAACGTGAGGAGCTTTACCGTACTGTTCTGCTTCTAACCATCTAGAAATACACAAACACCATTTAGAACCTGATTTTAATCCAGGGAAATTCCAATGTGGAATTGGAGTTGTTAAATCATTACCTCTTTTTTTAGTGAATTCTAAAAATTCATCGGTCACTACTGCACAAACTATATGAGTCCCATAATCTGAACTCGCAGTACGGCATAAACCATCTCTAAAATACCCCGTTGCGGGACTGTTGCAACAACTTTGTAAAGGAGTGCCTAAAACATTAAGCTCCATATAGTACTAGTATGCGTTTTTAAGGCTTTCTATTTTATTCAAAATACGTTGTGCTTCATTGAATTTTATACGACTTTCATTTCCGTCAAAATCTTGTAATTGATTTCTTTCTGACATTAGTTTTTCGTACTCACTCAATAATTGATCTTCTAATGATTTTTTCTTAAATAGATTGAGGTTAAACATGATCGGTTCTTAAATAGTTCTGTAGTTCTTGAATTTTAGCAGGATTATTAAAGGCTCCACCGTAATAGGTTGTTACTGTTGCTGATGTATCGTCTTTAATTCCTCTAGATGACACGCAAAGGTGCTTAGCATCTATAATTACTGCTACATCTTCGGTAACTAATGTAGTTCGAAGTTCATTGGCTATTTGATTTGTTAATCGCTCTTGAACTTGGGGTCTTTTCGCATAATATTGTACTATTCTATTCAATTTTGATAAGCCGATTACTTTACCTGAAGAAATATAGGCTACATGCGCTTTTCCTATGATAGGTACAAAGTGATGTTCACAGTTTGAATAGAACGTAATATTCTTTTCTACCAACATTTGATTGTATTGGTACTTATTATCAAATAAGGCTACTTTCGGTTTATTAGCTGGATTTAATCCTGAGAAAATTTCATCGATATACATTTTAGCTACTCGATTTGGTGTACCACGTAAGCTATCATCAGTAAGGTCTAATCCCATTACATTCATGATCTCTTTGAATAATACCGCTATTTTCTCTTTTTTCTCCTGATCAGATAATTCAAATGCATCAGGACGCATAGGAGTTTCTAAACCAGTATAGATATGATCGTCACCTATTTCTTCTTCAGTAAAACCGTTTAACTTTCTCTTCTTGATAGTTTCTTTTATTAATATATCTGGATTTTTCATGAATTGCTAATTGTTTAAAATTTGGGGTTCATTTTGTAAAAATAAATTGAATCAAATTTTGTTTAACACATAACAAATATAATTAAACAAAATTAATTTTCCTATTAATTCAATCTTCGATTTATAAATAATCAAAAAAAGTACCAAACTCGTATTTAGTTATTTATCTGTTTAAAGTGGTAGTTTCAGCTCATATAACTTTCCTCCTTTTCCCCTAGCTTTTTCATCTGTGATATAGAGTGTTGAGTTATCTTTAAAGTCTAAAGCTTCTTTTTGAGATGAAAAGCCTAAATCGATTTCTGTCAATTTGCCTTTGAAAAAATCTTCTCCTGTAAAATCTGTGAATAGTAATACTGAATTTGAAGTTAATAAAGCTACTTTTTTATCATCTTGAGAAATTGATGCTGCAGTTATCCAACAATGAGATGATGAACAATTTTCGAACGAAGAAATGAATTGTGCTTCATATGTTCCTGCTACAGCTGGAATTTTATATAAACTTGTTTTTCCATATGCTTTTTTAACTCTACTCTTTGTTAGGATATACAAGAAACCATTATGATAAAAAAGGCTCTCAGCATCGAAAAAACGCGCTTTCTTTTTGGGTGGGAACTTGGTTTGCTCTGGATATTTAAATTTTATTTTTTCAACTTCTACTGATTTAGAACTGGATATTTCTTTCTTATCAATTTTTAAAACCACTAAATCTTTTCTTGTATTATTATTATTTCCGAAATCACCTATATAAATAGTTCCTTCTTCATCAGAAGTAATATCCTCCCAATCTTTGTTTTTAGCATTAATGATTACCTCTTTTTTTATTTTTCCTTCAGAATTCACCAAATATAGTTTGCTTTTATTACCTCCATCATTATGCATCCATAACAAATCACTTTTTGCTGTTACTTCAACTCCAGAAACTTCTTTTAACTGTTTAGGTAAATCTACTACTGTATTAAACTGACTATAATTTGTACAACCTAAACACAGTGAAATTATACACAAGAAAAAATTTTTATTCATATAAATAAAGATAAACAAAAAAAGCTCCTGAGGTCAGGAGCTTCTATAATTTGTAAAACTAGTTTTATACCGTTAATGTATTTTTTACTACAACGCTAAAATTCGTATCTGTAATGGTATCAACGTAAGTCCAATCAGTTTTTACTGCTCCAGCGGTAACAGTCAACTTCATAAATCCTCTATCAACTAAGTTTGCAAAGTTTAAATCATCAATTAATAATTGTAATGCTCCAGCTAATTGTTCAGCACCTTGAGCTCCAACAAAAGATTCAAATCCGGGTGAAGATACCGAACTTGTAGCTACTTCAGTTCCTACTTTCTCACCACTAGCTGTTTTAAGATCACTTTGCCATGCATTGTGTGTATCTCCTGCTAATACTACCACTTTTTTATCTTTAAATGTAGCTAGTACTTCTTCTCTTTCTGCGAAATATCCATCCCAAGCATCTAAATTATAAGGTACAACTGTCTTAACCCTAGCTATTTCTTCTGGTGTTAAAGTAGGGTCATTTTGTAATAATCTTCCTTTTATTTGTGTTAATTCTCCTAAAGCTACTGCAAATTCTGGTCTACCAAAAAGTGCTAATAATTCTGCAGGAATTAACATTTTACCCATTAATATTTGTTGTCCAATGATTTGCCAAGCAGAAGAACTACTCGTCATTTCATTTTTAAACCACGTTTTTTGATTACTTCCTAATAAGGTTCTATTAGGATCTAACCAAGCCTGCTGAAAAGCAGCTGCATCTATAGCTCCAGTAGCACTGGTAAAATCAGCATAAGCCAACTGTTTATCTCTACCTACAATTCTAGTATCTAACATAATTAGGTCTATTAAATTTCCTAATTGTAATTTTCTATAGATAATAGCATCGTTTTGTAAATTGGTAGTATTTGGTAAATACTCTCTATATACTTGCAATGCACTAGCTTTTCTAACTCCGTAATCTCCTTCGTCTTTTTGGTGATTTTCTGCTCCATCAATATATGCATCATTTGTTACTTCATGATCATCCCATACACAAATAAATGGTTTCTTTCTATGTAGTTCTTGTAATGGTTTTTCTGATCTATATTGACGGTAACGCTTTCTATAATCATCTGTAGTTATAATTTCACCTTTAGGTTCTGGATCTCTAAATGTACCATATATATTTTCTCCGTACTCATAGATATAATCTCCTAAATGTACAACAACATCAGCATCTGATTGATTCATTGCATCATATACATTAAAATATCCTGCTGCATAATTAGAGCATGACGCCACTGCTAATTTAATTTCGGAAAGATCTGTTCCAAAGGTTAAGGTTTCTCCAACAGGAGAAGTAGCTTTATCTTCTACATTTACAAACCTGTAATACAATTTTAAATTCTGAGCTAAGTCTTTTACCTCTATTGCAACAGTATAATCACGAGTTGCATCTGTTTCTACTTGCCCTTGACGTACTATATTTTTGAAATTTGCATCTTTTGCTAATTGCCAAATTAATTTTGTAGAAACTTCTTGAGTTGAGTAACGTGTCCAAATAATTACTTGTGAATTAGTAGGATCAAAACTTGCTACACCTAGATCAAAGTTTTTTTCTGTAGTATTATCAGGAATATCAAAGATATCATCATCATCTTTACAACTGATAAAGTTTGGTGCTAATACAATCCCACTAGCTACCAATAGGGAATTTCGCAGAAAGTTTCTACGTTTTAAGTTAGATGCCATTATTTTGTTAGTTTTAAATTATGGCATAATTAAAATGTATAGTTTTCTTAAACGTTATCTAAAGATTATAGTAAAACTCGATTGTTGACTTCCTTTTCTAATAACATAAAATTTTATTTACACTTAGTTAAAGCTAGCTTATCATAACGTACAAGATTTAGAGATTCCTAACGATGTAGCTATAAATTTACAGTAAGCTAAACTCCTTATTCTACAGTACTTTTAAAACCACAAAAACTACTGTCTTACTATTGTTATACGTAAATTTATTGTTAACTACTTTTTCAGGTATTGAATAGCTTTCAATTTTGAAAGCTTAAGAAAAAATGCACTCTACTAACTCATAAATTACCAACTACCTCCAGCTCCACCTCCACTAAAACCACCGCCGCCGAAGCCACCTCCAAAGCCGCCTCCACCAAAGCCACCTGAAGATCCTCCTCCAAAACCACCGCCACTGCTATAGCCACCACTAGATCTGTAGCCACCTCTACCGGCATTGCTTAAAATGATAGTTTCAAAAATATCTCTCGAATCGGTATTTCTATAATTTCTTCCACCTCCTCTTCCTCCTCGATTCGAACGAGAAATGATGATGATTAGAATGAAAATAAAAATGATAAAAATAAAGAGTCCAAAGCCTGATCCATCATTTTTGGAAGCTTGACGTGTTCCTTTGTATTCTCCTTTAAGAATTTGAAAAATAGCATCAGTACCTTTGTCTAGTCCGGCATAGTAATCTCCTTTTTTAAATTCTGGGATAATTATGTTCCGAGTTAGTTGTCCTGTAATACCAGCTGTTAATTTATGTTCTACTCCATAACCCGGAGAAATCCATATTTTTCGGTCATCTTTAGCTAATAGAATAAAAACTCCATTATCTTCTTTTGCCTGACCAATACCCCATTTATGGGCCCATCTTGGAGTTAAAATCCCAATACTTTCTCCTTGAGTACTATTGATTATGGCAACTACAATTTGAGTAGAAGTAGTATCTGAATATCGTATTAATTTATTTTCTAATGTTGTTTTTTGATATTTGGAAAGTAATCCTCTATTTCCATTTTTCTGATAATAATCATAAACACTAGTTTGGTCTTTTTCTTTCGTAGGCTTTTGAGGAATTTCAAACTGAGAGTATCCCAACTGAATTCCTACAGAAAAATAAAGTAATGCGAATAAAACCTTTTTCATTTATTTATTTTTTGATTTCTAAATGTTAAAAATTGAATACATTCAGGAATTCATTTAGCCTTTAGATAGTTCATTAGGCAATTCATCTACATCATCACTATCCCAAGGAAAGTGTGCTTGTAATTCGTCACCTGCTTTTAATACCCCTTGCACTATACCTTCTTTAAAGTTGCCTTCTTTAAAATGTTGCTGTATGGTATCTCTCGTGCTTTCCCAGAAATTTTCAGGTACAACTTCATTAATACCTTTATCACCGTAAATCACAAACTGATGGTCATCTACAGCAATGTAGATCAACACTGCATTTTGAGCTTTGGTATTAGACATTTCAAGCTGTTGAAATACTTCTAATGCACGATCGAAATGAGGAACTGTAGTAGTTCTCTCAATATGAACACGAATTTCACCAGAAGTATTTCGCTCTGCTTGTATTATAGCCTGAACAATTGCTTGTTCTTCATCAAGTGTTAGAAAATTTTCTACGCTAGACATTTACTTTTTATTTCCAAAATCAAAGTTTACATCAGGAGCTTTTTCAGCACCAGGCTCAGCATCAAAATAAGGTTTCCCTTCAAAGCCAAACCACCCCGCAAAAAAATTATTTGGAAACTTCTTTACATGATTATTATAGGGCTTTATAGCTTCATTAAATCTTGTTCTAGCCGTTAGTATTTGATTTTCTGTACTTGCCAACTCATCCTGTAATTTTAAAAAGTTTTGATTGGTTTTTAAATCTGGATAACGTTCTACAGTAACTAATAAGCTTTTTAAGGCGCCACTCAATCCTCCTTGAACTTGATTAAATTGTGCTAATTGCTCTGGTGTAACCTTAGAAGGATCTATATTGATTGAAGTAGCCTTAGCTCTTGCGTTAATTACTGCTTCTAAAGTACTTTTTTCAAAGTCAGCTGCTCCTTGTACTGTTTTTACTAAGTTACCTATTAAATCGTTTCTTCTTTGGTATGCCGTTTGTACATTTCCCCATGATTCAGAAACATTTTCATTTAATTGTACTGCTGTATTATAGAATCCTTTTCCTGAGCTAAATGCATATAATACTACAGCTCCAACTACTAATAGTGGTACTAACCATTTCTTCATAATTTTGATTTTTTGTTATTCTATTTGATTTTTGATTTTTATTAATTCAGCCTTAACTGCTTCCAATCTACTAATTATTTCCTGATTTTGAACTATTTTAGTTGGGTTTTGCTTTAGTTTTTGCTTTGCTCCCTCTAAAGTAAAACCTCTCTCTTTCACTAAGTTATAAATCAGTTTAAAATTTTCAATGTCTTCAGGTGTGAACAATCGATTTCCTTTAGCATTTTTTTTAGGTTTAATAATATCAAACTCACCTTCCCAAAAACGGATCAGAGATGTATTAACATCAAATGCTTTGGCCACTTCTCCAATTTTATAGTATCGTTTTTCAGGTAGATCGATGTGCATATTACTGTAATCCTATTTTTCCTTCTTTACCAAATTTAATCTTATTTTCTGGGAAGTCTTGTAAAGTCAGTTTTTTTATTTCTTTATATGCTTTTTCTTCAGAATCTATAAAAGGATATCTTGTTTTTGTTTGAATAGCAGAATGAATTTTCCCCTCTATAAAATCACCATTCTTAGCTAATTTTAATTCAAAAATTGGTGAATATGCTTTAGAACCACTCATACTAAAACGTTTGTAAGTCGCAAAATTCCCCATACTATAGGCTATAAATTTACCTTTATATACTTCTATGGCTCTTGGTACATGAGGTCCATGACCTAAAACTATTCCTGCTCCTGCATCTATCATTTTATGTGCAAAAGCATAAACATTACCTCTGTTTTCACCATAAAAATATTCCGTTTTTCTAGGTACATTTTTATGTTTAGTTCCTTCAGCTCCTCCATGAAAAGAAACGATGACTATATCTACTTTTTTAGCTAAGTTCTTCACCATTTGTGTTCCCTTAGTTACAAAATTTAACTTTAAACAGTCTTTATTTGGCGCAAAAGCTATTAGTCCGTATTTCACTCCATCTCTTTCAAAAGTAGTGGTTGGTTTAGACAATACTCCAGCACTAGCAATACCTAAATTATCAAGTGTTTTTAATGTATTTTTTATCCCAATTCCTCCAAAATCTCCAATATGATTATTGGCAATACTTACTACATCAAATCCAGCTTTTTCAAAATGCTTTCCAAAAGATTCAGGGCTTTTAAATGAATAACATTTTGAGGGATCTTTACATCTTTTTGCATTTTTTCCTGTGTCAGTTAATGTTCCTTCTAAATTTCCAAATAAAACATCTGCTGTATTAAAAACACTTTGTACATCTTTAAATGGATAGGTGCCTTTAGGTGGTAAATACGATGCATTAGGAAATGTAGTTCCTAACATCATGTCTCCAACCGCCATAAAAGTTATTTCTTTATCCACTACTTTAGTACTGTCAAGTTCTTGAGCTGTAGCCTGGATAAAACCTATAGTAATTAATACTAAAGAAAGTGTTCTTTTTATCATCATAGTGTTCTTAATTTGGGGTATTTTATATATTAATCAAATGATTGGCCTTCATCTTCAGATGCCTTTTGCATCGCTAAGAATTCTTCTGGAGTTAAATCTCCGTAATAGTAATAAATCGGATTTACAGCTCTACCGTTTCGATGCACTTCATAATGCAAATGAGCAGATACCGATCTTCCTGTATTACCTACATAACCAATAATATCTCCTCGTTTCACCGTTTGTCCTTTTTTCACTCCTATTTTACTCATATGAGCATAAATGGTTTTATAACCATATCCATGTTCAATGTAAACCACTTTACCAAAAGTAGCACTTCTGTTTGCTCTAGAAACTGTTCCATTTCCTGAAGCATAGATTGGTGTTCCTTTAGGTGCTGTAAAATCCATTCCTTTATGCATTTTACGAATCTTTAAAATCGGATGCATTCGCATTCCGTAACCCGAGGCCATTCGTGTTAAATCTTCAGCTTTTAAAGGCTGAATTGCTGGTATAGAAGCTAACATTTTTTCTTTTTCTTTAGCTAAATTTACGATTTCGTCTAACGATTTAGACTGCACTACTAATTGTTTAGACAACACATCTAGCTTTTTCGTCACATCTTTAATCATTTCAGAGTTATTAAAACCTTCTAGATTCTTGTAACGATTTACCCCTCCAAAACCTGCTTTACGCTGCTCATCAGGAATAGGGTTTGCTTCAAAATACGATCTATAAATATAATTATCACGCTCTTGTAAATCGGATAATACCTCCGATGTTTCTTGCATTCTTTTACTTAATAGCTCATAATGTAATTTCATATTTTCTAATTCTCTCTTCTGTGCTCTTTCAGAAGGAGACTCTAGAAATTGACTCAATACCATAAACCCCAAAAAAGCGGTTAATCCTATACCCAATACGACTATAACGCTATTTTTGAACTTATCTCGTTTTCTCAGCGATATTTGCTGATACGACAAGGTATCTGGATCGTAATAATATTTTACTTTTGCCATATGACCAAATGTAGTACTTTTGTGTCCTTTTAAGGGACAGCTTTTATATAAGTTAGACATGCAAATTTATAAAATGTTTCAAAACTTAGCGTTTTCCCTTTTTTTATTAGAATTTTTTTAACGAAATAACCCATGAAATCTCAAGAAATTAGAACTAAGTTTTTGGACTTTTTCAATTCAAAACAACACGAAATTGTTCCTTCTGCTCCTATGGTCTTAAAAAATGACCCAACCCTAATGTTTACTAATTCGGGTATGGCGCCATTCAAAGAGTTTTTCTTGGGCAACAACACTCCTAAAAGTACTAGAATAGCTGATAGTCAGAAGTGTTTACGTGTTTCTGGAAAACATAATGACTTAGAAGAAGTAGGTTATGACACCTATCATCACACCATGTTTGAAATGCTAGGAAACTGGAGTTTTGGTGATTATTTTAAGAAAGAAGCTATCGCATGGGCATGGGAACTACTAACTGAAGTCTATAAAATTCCTAAAGATATTTTATACGTTACCGTTTTTGAAGGTGATAAAGAAGATGGCACAAAAATGGACCAGGAAGCTTACGATTTATGGAAACAACATATTTCTGAAGATCGTATCTTAATGGGAAATAAAAAAGATAACTTCTGGGAAATGGGAGATCAAGGACCATGCGGACCTTGTTCTGAAATTCATGTTGACATTCGTTCGGCTGAGGAAAAAGCTAAAATTGATGGAAAATCTTTAGTAAATGAAGATCATCCTCAAGTTGTTGAAATATGGAACTTAGTTTTCATGCAATACAATAGAAAAGCTAATAAATCTCTAGAAGAATTACCTGCAAAACATATTGATACAGGTATGGGATTCGAGCGTTTGTGTATGGTTTTACAAGACGTACAATCAAATTACGATACTGATGTATTTACTCCATTAATTCGAGAAATTGAGACAATCACTTGTGTAAACTATGGAAATGATGAAAAAATAGACGTTGCTATTCGTGTAATTGCTGATCACGTTAGAGCCGTTTCTTTTGCTATTGCAGACGGCCAATTACCTAGTAATAATGGAGCCGGATATGTAATTCGTAGAATCTTAAGACGTGCTATTCGTTACGGATTTACTTTCTTAAATCAGAAAGAAGCTTTTATTTATAAACTATCAGAAACTTTATCTCATCAAATGGGAGAAGCTTTCCCTGAAATAAAAAAACAAGCTACTTTAGTTCATAATGTAATTAAAGAAGAAGAACAATCGTTTTTAAAAACTTTAGAACAAGGACTTCTTTTATTAGACACTGTTATTCAAAATAGTTCTTCTAAGGAAATTTCTGGACGTAAAGTATTTGAATTAAAAGATACTTATGGGTTCCCAGAAGATCTTACAGGTTTAATTTTATCTGAAAGAGGATTTTCTTATAACAAATCTGAATATAAAATTGCATTAAAAGAGCAACAAGAAAGAGGTAGGCAAGCTACTGCACTTGCAACAGATGACTGGGTTACTTTAATTGAAGATGAAGTTGAAGAATTTGTTGGTTACGATACTTTAAGCGTAGATGTAAAGTTAACTCGCTATAGAAAAGTTACCACTAAAAAAGATGGTGACCAATATCAATTAGTATTCAACATGACACCTTTTTATCCTGAAGGAGGAGGACAAGTTGGAGATAAAGGTTTCTTAGAAGATGCGCATGGTGATGTTGTTTATATTTTAGATACTAAAAAAGAGAATAATGTTATTATTCACTACGCTAAGAATTTACCAAAGCATTTAAACGAATCATTTAAAGCTGTAGTTAATGATGAGTATAGAAGATTATCTGCAAGCAATCATACAGCAACGCATTTATTACACCAAGCATTACGTACTATTTTAGGAACACACGTAGAGCAAAAAGGTTCTTTAGTGAGCCCTAAACATTTACGTTTTGATTTTTCTCATTTTTCTAAAGTTGATGCTGATCAGTTAAGAGAAATTGAAGAGTTTGTTAATGCTCGTATTCGTGAGAACCTTCCATTAGAGGAAAAACGAAATATTCCAATGCAACAAGCTATAGACGAAGGTGCAATTGCATTATTTGGTGAAAAGTATGGTGATAGTGTAAGAGCTATTAAATTTGGTCAATCGATGGAACTATGTGGAGGAACACACGTACAACAAACAGGAGATGTATGGTATTTCAAAATCAAATCTGAAGGTGCAGTTGCAGCTGGAATTCGTCGTATTGAAGCTATTACTAATATGGCTGTTGGAGAATATTTTGAGGATGTTGAAACTAAATTTAATGCTGTAAAAGAAGTATTAAAAAATCCTAAAGATTTAGCTAAAGCAGTTACTACTTTACAAGATGAAAATACTACGTTAAAGAAACAAATAGAACAACTTCTAAAAGATAAGGCTAAGAATATGAAAGGTGATTTAAAAAATCAAATCACTGAAATAAATGGTGTAAACTTCTTAGCTACACAAGTTGACTTAGATCCAGGTAGTATTAAAAATTTACTATTTGAATTAGGTGGTGAAATCGATAATTTATTTGTCTTATTTGCAACAGCACCATCTAAAGAAAAAGCCATGTTGACTTGTTATATTTCTAAAGATTTAGCGAATGAAAAAGGTTACGATGCTGGTAAAGTTGTTAGAGAGTTAGGAAAATTAATCCACGGTGGTGGTGGTGGACAAAATTTCTTTGCTACTGCTGGAGGTAAAAACCCTGGTGGAATTCCTAAAGCTTTAGAACGTGCTAAAGAGTATGTAAGCTAGAAGTTGGAAGTTGGAAGTTGGAAGTTGGAAGTTGGAAGTTGGAAGTTGGAAGTTGGAATAATATTAAAATTAAAAAATCTAAGGTTATCATAGCTTTAGATTTTTTTATTTTTACAAATATGAAAGAGAAATTATCACACTATTGGGAACAATTTGGTTTTTGGATCTATTTTATTGTATACAAAGTAATAGAATATTTCTACGGAGATACAATTTCATTTTATTATGAAAAAATTCCTAAACCTGTTATTACTTCCGCTTTACTTTTACTACTAATCTATTTTATCTACAAGGCATTTACCCCAACAAAAGAAAAGCCTGAAGTACTATTCATTCCTTCTGAAGATGATTATGATTCTAAAGATGGAAGTCTAGGCATTTCAGTATTTTTAATTATTGGATTTATCATATATGCTTCAATATTCGATACGTTCAATATAAATTATATTATACTTTTCTTAATTGTTTTAGTTAACACCATGGGGGGAATTTTTTTAAAAAAGACAGCTTCATTCCAAATTAAAGAGGGACAAATCACTTTTAAGAACGGTAAAGAAGAACGAATTTTTAAAGCTTCAGAAATTACGTCTATGGAAATTTATCCGAATCAAATTCATCTTCACAAGGAAGATTCAAAGGAAGTGTTACTATTCTTATCCTTAGACAAAATTGATTTCCAAAATATCAAAACGTACTTTAATAAAAGAGTCCCAGAAATTTCAGCTACATTAGCATCTCCTGTAGTGAACTAAATTGATCCATGGATTTACAAACTAAAATACGATTACAAAAACAACCTCATCATCAAATTGATTATCATTCAAAATTACTGCTTTTAGGATCTTGTTTCTCTGAAAATATTGGAAATAAACTTTCATATTATAAGTTTCAATCAGCTCAAAATCCATTAGGAATTTTGTTTCATCCAAAGGCTATTGAACATTTAGTTTTAAACTCAATTAATGCTAAAGAATATACTGAAGACGATATTTTTGAATTGAACGAACGTTGGCATTGTTTTGATGCACATTCTCAATTAAGCAACAACGTTAAAGAAGAACTGCTTCAAAACTTAAATGAAGCTATAAAAATAACTAAGCAACAAATTACCAACTCAACGCACATTATAATCACCTTAGGAACAGCTTGGGTCTATCGTTTTATTACTTCAGATACTATTGTTGCTAATTGTCATAAAGTTCCTCAAAAACAGTTCTTAAAAGAATTATTAACTGTAGAGGAAATTAAAGCTATTTTAGAGAATATTTGCGCTTTAATTACAACTGTAAATTCAAAAGCATCCATCATTTTCACTGTTTCTCCTGTCCGTCACTTAAAAGATGGTTTTATTGAAAACCAAAGAAGTAAAGCACATTTACTTGCTGGAATTCATGAAGTAGTAAATCCTAGAAAACAACAGTATTATTTCCCTTCCTATGAGATTTTAATGGATGAACTCCGTGATTATCGATTTTATAAAGAAGATATGATCCACCCCAACCAAACGGCTATTCATTATATCTGGGAAAAGTTTTCCGAAACTTGGTTTAGTGAAAATACGATGCAAACCATAACCAAAGTAGAAGAAATTCAAAAAGGTTTGGCACATAAACCCTTTAACCCAAATTCTGAGGCACATCAAAAATTTCTAAAAAAGTTAAAAGAAAAAAAGGAAACGCTTGTAAAAATATTTCCTTTTATGGAGTTTTAATATGTTTTAAGGTTTAAAAACCTAACCGATTCATGATCTAAAAACTCAAGATCTAAATAAAATATTTTTTTTGTTTTTGTAGCACTCTTCTGAATTTGTTCCTTTTCTATAAATATCTTGCCCCTTTTTTGCTGTAAAAAGCTCATTCGCAAAGTAACTTCATCTAAAGGAATTTTTCCTGATAATTTATATGATTTTTCTTCAAAATTAAAATCTAGTTTCAAAGTTGAGTAAAACTTTGTAATCTCTTTATCCTTATGAAATTTATTACTTAACTGATAAGGGTTTGAATAATCGGTATACTTTTTATCATCTATTTTATTGTCATAGACATCTACCGCGACATGTTCACTATAATGAAAACCTTCTACTATTATGTCTTCTAAGTCTATTTCTTGGCATTCTTCTTCTCTAATTAAAGACTCTAACTTATATAGTTTACGTTGTTTAATTTGAGCTGAAACTTTCTTTACCAAAAATAGGATGAGTAATACTCCGAAAATTAAAAAATATATGTCCATAGCAACTTGGAATACAATAACAGTTTAATGACAAAATTAGTCGTCATTAAACTGTAAAATATTGTTCTTATTTTTATAAATATTGATCAACGTCTCCCCAAGGTCCACCGTTGATTATATCTATTCCTTGACCTTGTAAAAACTCTGTTGCTCTTCCACTTCTCGCTCCACTTCTACATACTGCAATCACTGGTTTATCCCATGATTTAATTTCTTCTACATGATCAGGAATCGTATCTAAAATAATGTGCTTAGCTCCTTCACTATGTCCTTCATTCCATTCTGCTAAAGTTCTTACATCTAATACAACTGCACCTTTTTCTAAGTACTCTTGAATTTCGTTTGCCATATTTTTCTTTCTAAATAAATTAAATAATTTCATCATTACACTACGTGTTCATCAAGAAGTAAAGATAATCCATCTTCTATTAATGTTGCATACCCTTCATTAACTTTTAATGCCTCTAGATAGTCTTTAATTGATTTTTGAACATCATAATTTTTTTCCACAGCTAATTCATACAATTCTAATGCCAATAACCAATCTTCATTAAATTGTTCTTCTAGTATATGAAATATCCCTAAAATTTTAGCTTCAGAAATAGTATTTCCTACTCTCATTTGTCGTACTTCCTCATACAAACCATACAATTCTCTATCAGAAGTAGAATAATTTATTTTGTGTGTTTTGGTTTCGGATACTTTTCCTAGATCTTCAAAAGAATTTACATCTGCAGGACCTGCATAAGCTGAAATTATCTCTACTCCTACAGCCATATCATAAATTCCCCAATCTGGATGAAAAAGAATCGTATCAAAATGCGTAACTGTACAGTTTTTAAATGAAATTAATTGAATTCTTCCCCTCAAATCTCTAGTTCCAGTGATCACTTCTCCCTCTACTTTAACGCCTCCTTCAAATTCTAAACTTACTGTTTTACCTTCATAAATACCATAAGCCTCTAAATCTCTAGGGCTCATATTTTCAATAGCAATATTGATCCCTTTCAATTTACCTATTGGGCTTCCAAAACCTTCAGCATGGTAATGCGTTCCATGACCAATTAATTCTTTGTCTCTATTGGCTAAAGCAGTTCCACCTGTAGTTTGAATATAGATAGGTTTATTATTTGTGTCTACTATGACATTTGTGAAAACTCCGGAAACTTGAATTCCAGTACTCAATTCTATAGTTCCTAAATTTTTAGAATCTATTAATTTAGTGATTCCACTTAAACCACCTTTTCTTATTCCCATCGTATTTGCATACTGCTCCAACACTAAACTTAAATATGCAAAGTCAGGTGTAACAAACAACTGTGGTTGTGGTTTTGTAATATCAAAAGAAACATTAGATGCTTCTAAAGTATATGGGAGTTTTTTAACTGCATCTTGCATACACCACTTGCTTTCTCCTATAGAAGAAAGTAAACCTGCTCCATAGATTTTAGGGTTTTCAACAGTTCCTATTAGGCCATATTCTACTGTCCACCAGTGTAAATTTCGAATTTGAGCCATTTCTGATAACTCTCCCATATTATTCTGTAACCACTCAACCTTTTCTTGTGCTTCTTTAATTTCTTTTTGAGATGAGTTTGGATTTTCTTTTAAAATAGAAAGCAATCGAATAGCTTCGTACATTTCATAATCTCTTGAGGAAGAAATTGCTTTTGCTCCTATTTCTCCAAAACGTCTTAAATATTCTGCATATTCTGGATTCGCTATAATAGGGGCATGTCCTGCAGCTTCATGAATAATATCTGGTGCAGGTGTATATTTGATATGATCTATAGTTCTCATATCAGAAGCTATTACCAAAACATTGTATGCTTGGAATTCCATAAAAGCATTAGGCGGAATAAACCCATCAACAGACACAGCTGCCCAACCTATTTCTTTTAATATTCTATTCATACCTGCCATTCTTGGAATAGTATCTATAGAAATTCCTGTTTTGTCTAATCCATTTAAATAAGATTCATGAGCAACCTTACCTAAATAATCTACATTCATTCGCATTACATAACGCCAAACAGCTTGGTTTTGGGCAGTATATTCATCATAAGGTTGTTTTACCACAAACTTATGTAAATGTTTAGGCAATTTTTTAGTTACTTCATTTAACTCAAAGTGACTTGTCATAAGTTTAAAATCTTGTTTTAATCAGCATATAAAAATACTGATTTCGTAATTAATAGCCTGAAAATATTCAAATTTTGTATCTTTATACATAACACAAAAAATCAAAGAAAATGAGGAGAGGAGGATTAAAATTCCGTTTATTGATTGGTCTTGTTATAGTAGCTTTTGCCTATTTAAGAAAATGTAGTCAACGACAGGAAAACCCTTATACCGGTAAAATACAAACTATAAGTTTAAGTCCCGATCAAGAAATCGCTATTGGCATACAACAAGCACCTGCCATGGCTAATCAACATGGCGGCTTATACCCTAACAATGAATACCAAACATACATTGATAGAATTGGTCAGAAATTAGTAGATAATTCTATAGCAAAACGATCTGCCTATAAATACGAGTTTCATTTATTAAGAGACGATAGAGCTATTAACGCTTTTGCGTTACCTGGAGGCCAAATCTTTATCACTTATGCATTATTTGGCAGACTTGTAGATAATGCTGGTAGAATTAATGAAGACATGGTGGCTGGTGTATTGGGTCATGAAATAGGACATGTTTTAGGAAAACATTCTAACGAACGCATTAGCGAAGCTAATTTTTGGAAATTAATAACCATGGGAGCTTCTGTTGGTGCTGATATGGGAAATTTAGCAAATAGTATTGGACAAAACACACTACTTAAAAATGGTAGGGAAGACGAGCTTGAAAGCGATGAAATTGGCGTGAAATTAATGATTGATTCTGGTTATGACCCACGTTACTTAATTAATGTTATGGAAATTCTTAAAGCTGCAGCTGGCCCCAACAGAGTACCAGAATTTCAAAGCACACATCCTGATCCAAAAAATAGAATTTTAAAAATAAAAGAAGCTATTAGGAAGTATTCCCGATAGTTTGACTCCAATTTTTATCCTACAAAATTACAATTCTGAAGAAATCTTAATAATTCGTAACATTTAAAATTATAAGATTACTTCATTTATTTTGATAAGATATTTTCTTCTAATTTTATATTGATATTTAAGATTTGATATTTTTCAATCTTTGTTTTAGCTTCTTATTCTCAATCTCAATTTTATGTAACCAGTTTTCTGATTTCTTAATTTCTTTCGCCATTTGAGAAATACTGGAACTTAGATTCCCTGAATCCATTGCTTTCTTCATCTTTTCCTTTTTATTCTTTAATTCTAATTTTCCAATAGAAAGAATCCTTTGATTCAATTTAATTTTTTTCATCAAACCACTTGATTCCTTTTTTATTTTAATATGGTTGCGTAATCTTTTATTTGTTCTTGTTGATGAAGCAACAACAACATTTCCCTCTTTATGTGTAGAATTCTTTTTATGATTCACAGCAACAACTTCTACGTCATTTTTTTGTTCTGTAATTTCTTTTATCCCAGCAATTGCTTGAGGTGAAGTTTTTAATTTCTTTAGATTTTCTTTCTTTTTTGTAATACTATTATCCAACCTTATTAACTTATTTTCAAGAGTTTCAATTTTTGCTTCTCTTCTATTTATTTCTTCTAAAGATATTATCCCTTTCTCCTTCTCTTCATTTAATTGATCTGTAATATTTTGTAAATTTTCGAAGCCCTTGACTAATTCCTCTAAATTAGTTTTAATTTCTGCCTCTTGTTCTTGAATAGATTGACTGGTACTCTGAGAATACCCCCCTTGGTTTAACACTATTATTAAAAAAATAGCAATTCTAAATACTTTCATTTGATAAAACATTTAACGTTTACATACTTATAATTTGATATGTGTTTTTAGACAACTAGTTTTTAGATTGGTAACCTATTTATAAAAACTATAAATACTGACCAATCATTCCTATTTATCACTTGGGGGAAAGAATAAACTAATTGTTGGGGGAAGTAGAATTATTATCCTTTACGTGGGGGAAGAAAAACTAATGACATGCTACACTTAGCACCTGTAGATCATTAGAAACAAGACAATTAACTCTGATATAAAGGTAATAAAAAAAATTAACTCAATCATTTTTTACAAAATCACAGATAATTGTCTTAAAAACTGAATATATCAATAGATAATTTTTTAACATTTATACCGTTCACTATGTATCACCTATAAATCAAGCTACTACATAAAGAAAATAGTAGCCTCTTTATGTATTTTATTCTATCATGACTAAAACTGAGGAAGAAGATTTACCTATTTTGGTAACTGGATTGAGCTCTAAAATATATAATGCATTTAGAAGAAAACTAATTGCAAATAATTCAGATCAGTTTAAATTAAAACTGCTTGAAGTAACTAGAAAAAATGCAGACTTCAATAAAAATAACTTTATAAAAAAAAACAACCTTGATTCTAAACGATTTAATTCTACAAAATTTGAACTTTTTCAAGATTTAATTCATCACTTAAAAATTTCTGAGCATCAGTTTTCTGAAATAAATCTGTTTAATGAACTTATTGAATTAGAAATCCTTCTAGAAAATGCATTATACATTAAAGCAAAAAGAAAACTCAATAAAATTAAAAAGATAGCTTACGAACAATGTGATTTCGATTTATGCTGTAAAATTCAAAGAAAAGCTATAGAACATCGTTTTTTCAACTATGAAAAAGGAGAAAATAGTTTTAATGAAGGAATAGATGAACTTAAAGAGTATATCTCTCTGGCACAAAACCTAAATTCTTACAAAGTTCTTTCAGAACAAATAGCTGAATTACATTATCAATTTTTAGATAAGAGAGTTGAGGATAGTATTGTTTTATTGAACTTTAACACTCATCCTTTATTACAAGATGTTAATGACGCAAAATCTGTGTTAGCTGTGTATTATTATTACAGGGCAAAATCATTAATCCATCTTGGAAATAATGATTTTCATGAGGTGAAAAAATATTCCATGCTAGCTTACAGGCATTTAAATGAAAATAAATCAATATATAGAGATGATTTTGTTTTAAAATTTAAGGCGCTAAACAACTACTTAGATTCTAGTATGAATTTAATGGAGACTGAACCTTTTGAAAGAATACATCCTATCATAGAAGATCTTATTAAAAAAAACAAGCATAAATTCAGTAGTTTTAATGATGCCTTCATAACTCAAGCAAACAATTGCTTAGTTTTAAATTACCTATGGATCAAAAAAGATTTTACACGATTTTCTGAAATTGTGAATTATATTCTAATTACTTATAAAGATCATAAAACTATGATTAGTCCTAATTTTAGAATAGAGATCCTTTTATGTATCGCTCGAATGTATTTTATTAATGGAGATTTA
Organism: Tenacibaculum agarivorans; assembly: GCF_001936575.1. Lineage (GTDB taxonomy): Bacteria > Bacteroidota > Bacteroidia > Flavobacteriales > Flavobacteriaceae > Polaribacter > Polaribacter agarivorans. Next base: position 12,822 of record NZ_MSMP01000012.1, on the reverse strand, counting down.
AAAGAAGCTAATTATTATTGTAAAATATTAACTGATGAAAAAACGAATCCTACTTCTTTAATCATGTCTTGTGGTAATATATTAAGAGTAATGATTCAACACGATTTGGGAGATTTTCAACTTATTTCACACCTCATAAGCACGAGTAAATATTTCTTAAAAAATAACGAACGTTTATTTAATCTAGAACGTACTTTTTTAAATGGATTACAAAAAATAAAACCTTATTTATCAGACTCTGAAAAATATTTATTGTTTAAAGAACTACATAATAAAATGAAAACTAAGATTGAAGTTACTGCTGACTCAATATTGGATAAAAAAATTGGAATTTTAGATTGGATCGAGTCTAAAACATAAATAATCAACCACTTAATTTTCTTTACTTAAAAAATTTAACACAACCAAAATACTAGTTAAGACACTAAAAATCAGTACACTAAACCTAGAAGTATTTATTTAAACCATAAAAAAAGGAAAATATACATGTAAAAAGTTTTTTTATAAAACTTAAAATAGAGTGCATCTTTGAAAATACAACTGACTTATTACAAGACTTAGTTGATTTTAGATAACTATGTAAGTTTTCCTAACGAAGAGTGAAGTTAATAAGCTTCACTCTTTATTATTTTAATATACCACATAAAAAAAGCGATGCTATAAAACATCACTTCTTATGAATCTAAAGTAATCTTAAGATTCTTTTAATTTTTGTAATTCTTCCTTCTTAGATTTGATTTCACTTTCTAATGTATTCAACCTTTTCTCTATTCTATTGATTATCGATTCTTTTCTAGCAATATCCTCTTCTGTTAACTTACCTTCTTTTTTTGCTGTTTCTAATTCTGTTTTCTTCTTTTGTACTCCTTCTCTTCCACTTGTTAACATTTCTTCATTTACACTAATATCATCTTCATACTCCATCATTTTTATTCTTTTCTCTTCAGATATTTTGTCATCAATAGCCTGTTGTTCCGCTTTCAGCTTGTTATCAAGCTGCGCCAATTTTTCGTTCTTTATACGAAGTGCTTCTAATTGTTTGTTATAAGCCTCTTTACTTTCTTGAATCTCTTGTTCTAATTTTTGTCTAGCTTGTTCTAATTCTTCTTCTCTTTTCATTAAGTCATCAGCATTCCTTTTTTCTATTCTTGCTACTTTTACAACCTCTTTTATTGATTCAGAACTTTGTACTTCTTCTTTTACTCCATATACAGACGCTTTAAACTCTTTAAGTTCTTTCTTTTGCCCTATAATTTTCTGATCTAATTTACTCAGTCTTCTTTCTACATTTAGAATAATATTTTCTTTTCTAGCAATTTCTTCTTTAGAAGCCCTTCCTTTTTGTTTATCCTTAGCTAATCGAGATTTAATTCTTTCTAGACCTTCTACTCCACTAAGTAAAATTTCTTCATTTACACGAATTTCTTGTTCCTTACTTTTTATCGTTCTTTTATCTTCTCTAGAAATATTTTGAGTAAAAGCAGTTTGAATATGTAACCCCATAAAAACTACGAAAAGGATTACAGTTTTTAGTACCTTCATGCTATATCTATATTATAAAAATTCAACATTATATCATGTTAGATCCATTTTGACCCAAAAAGTCACTAACAATCTGTTTTTAAGGCTGCAAATTTACTAATAATAACGACCAAAAGATATTACCTATGTTTACTGATGATGTAACATTTCAATATATTTAGCTACAAATAAGTAAACATTAAATTATTTTGCTATGGGATATGGAGGAGCTGTATCAGCTATGATTACTAGTCTAAAAAACAATAAACGATCTCGTAAAAGTGCTATTAAAAAACTAAAAGAACGCGGATATTTAGGTCATAAAATTTCAAATCAGTTGCACTTCACAAAAGAAGCTACACCAAAACAACTTGAACAAATTCGAAATAGAATTCGTAAAGAAAACCAGAAGAAATTGTTAGTACACCTATCTGTGATCGTTACCTTTTCTTTAATCGCCTTACTCGCAATCGGTTTCGTTAAATTTTAGGTACAGATTCTAAATCTTTAGTACTTTTACGTATCAAACGTTACCAAATGAACAAGAAAGTTATTTTAATGATTTTGGATGGTTGGGGAATATCTCCTAATCCAGAAATTTCAGCTGTAGATAAAGCCAATACCTCTTTTATTGATTCTTTATATGAGAAGTTTCCTCATTCTGAATTACGAACAGACGGTGAATTTGTTGGACTTCCAGAAGGACAAATGGGAAATTCTGAAGTAGGACATATTAACTTAGGCGCAGGTAGAATTGTGTACCAAAATTTAGCCAAGATTAATAAAGCTGTTAAAGAAAACACCTTAGCTAACGAAGAAGAATTGGTTAAGGCTTTTAAATATGCTAAAGAGAATAACAAAAATGTTCATTTGTTAGGCTTAATTTCTGATGGAGGAATCCATTCTCACATTGATCATGTAAAAGGATTACTAAAATCAGCTGATGAATTTGGTTTAGACAACATCTACTTACATGCTTTTACTGACGGAAGAGATACTGATCCTAAATCTGGTAAGGGTTTTATTGAAGATATTGAAAAGTACATGGCTGAATCTACGGGTTCTTTAGCTTCTATTACAGGGCGCTATTATGCCATGGATAGAGATAATCGTTGGGAACGCGTTGCTTTAGCTTACAATGCTATTGTTAATGGTGAAGGAACAACTTCAACAAATGCAACGGAAAGCATTGCAACAAGTTATGCGCAAGATGTAACTGATGAGTTTATAAAACCTATCATTATGGTTGATGAAAATAATCAACCTAAGGCTACCATTTCAGAAGATGATGTTGTGATCTTTTTCAACTTTAGAACTGATAGAGGACGACAGTTAACACAAGCATTGAATCAACAAGATTTCCCTGAACAAAATCTTAAGAAATTACCATTATACTTTGTGACTATGACAAATTATGATGCTACTTTTGATGGAATTCATGTGATTTACGACAATAAAAATATCGAAAATACTTTAGGAGAAGTATTAGCTAATGCCAATAAAAAACAAATTCGAATTGCAGAAACTGAAAAGTATCCGCATGTTACATTCTTCTTTTCTGGAGGTAGAGAAAAAGAATTTGATGGTGAAAAGAGAATTTTATGTCCATCTCCAAAAGTAGCTACATATGATCTTCAACCTGAAATGAGTGCTTTTGAAATTAAAGACGCTATTATTCCTGAATTAGAAAAAGGAGAAACGGACTTTGTATGTTTAAATTTTGCTAATGGAGATATGGTAGGACATACTGGAGATTTTGAGGCAGCTGTTAAAGCTTGTGAAGCCGTAGATACTTGTGTAAATCAAGTTGTAACTAGTGCATTAGAAAACGGATATACAACTTTACTCATTGCTGATCATGGAAATTGTGAGACTATGATGAATGCAGATGGATCTCCTAATACTGCGCATACTACAAATCCTGTTCCTTTAATTGTAATCGATAAAGAGTTAACTTCAGTAAAAAATGGAATTCTAGGTGATATAGCTCCTACAGTATTACATTTAATTGGTGTTGAAAAGCCTCAAGAAATGACACAGAATTCATTAGTCTAAAGTAAAAAACGACAAGAATATAAAAACATTAAGCAATCGATGAATAGAAACTTATCATTATAGGTTTCTATTCATCGATTTTTTTTGACTTTACAAATTAACTTTTAACTCTATTTTCATGAGAAAAAATAATTAAAATACTTGGCAAAAGTAATATCCAAAAACCTGATTTAGGGATTATTACACCTCCAAAAATTGCCAAATAAAAAATTATCCAACCGATTGTTTTCGGAATTTTTAATTTCTGTTTTTCAATAAATTTAAAGGCTAATCCTAAAATAATAAACACTACTCCTGTAGTAAAAAACCAAATAGCCCAACCTCTATCTGCTCCTGTTCCTGAATTGAACAAACCCTCAAAAAACATTTCTTTAAACACCCTAAAGAACTTAATTGCACCAAGCAAAACGTGCAAAACACCTATTATTAAAACAATAAATCCTACTCTATTTTTCATTCTAAATTATTTTTTTATTTTTACTTTCAATTCGAAAGCAAAAATAAAATAACTTTCCAAATGAAAGTAAAAAAAGAAGCATCTAATTTCAGATCTAACTGCCCTTTAAGTTTAGGCCTAGATTTATTTGGAGACAAATGGAGCTTACTAATTGTTCGTGATTTATTATATTATAAAGAGAGAACATTTAAAGATTTTTCTTTAGCTAAAGAAAAAATTTCTTCCGCAAGGCTAGCTAATAGATTATCAAAATTGGAAGATTTAGGTATACTCACTAAATCTAATCATCCAACAAATAAAAAAGTTTTTATTTACAGACTTACACAAAAAGGTGTAGACTTAGCTCCTATTATAGCAGAATGTATGAGTTGGTCTTATACTTATTTCAACGAATATCTTTCCGACGAGATAAAAACAATTATAAAAGCCTATAAAGAAAACCCAAAACAAGTTTTACAGCAATTTAAATCAAATAAATAATTATGTCAGTTTATCAAAAAATCGCAAAAATTGGAGGCAAAATATTTGCTCAAAAAACGTTATTTAAATATGGTTTTAATCTATCTCCCATGTATAGAAGAAGCACAGCTAAAGTAATCTTCGTTTCGGATGATTTATTCAATGTTAAGATAAAACTACCTCTTAATTATAAAAATAAAAATTATGTAAACTCTATTTTTGGAGGTAGTATGTTTTCTGCTGTTGATCCAATTCCAATGGTTCAATTAATTAATATTATCGGAGATGATTATGTAGTTTGGGATAAATCTGCCGAAATATTTTTTAAAAAACCTGCTAAAGAAAATTTATACGCAAGCTTTTCCTATACCAAGGAAGAAATTGAAGAGATTAAACAAAAAGTAAGTAGAGAAAATGAAATAGAAATTACTAAAACTACCAAACTGGTAGATTACAATACAACTACAACATACTGCGAAGTAATTAAGACCATTTATATTGCTGACAAAAAATATTATAAACAAAAAAGAAAATTAGCTCGTAAAAAATAATACCCCACTACATGTTATATGGAATGAATCATCCACAATTTAAACACCAAATGTTTCTACGAATGCAGTATATTTGCACTTAGTTTATTTTGTAAAACATGATTATACCTAAAACTAGAGAAGAAATAGAAATCATGCGTGAGAGCGCATTAATAGTTTCTAAAACATTAGGAATGTTAGCCAAAGAGGTTAAGCCTGGTGTTACTACTTTATATCTTGACAAGCTTGCAGAAGAGTTTATTAGAGATCATGGAGCTATTCCTGGATTTTTAGGTTTATATGATTTTCCAAATACTTTATGTATGAGTCCAAATACTCAAGTAGTACATGGGATTCCTAATGACACTCCACTAGTAGAAGGTGATATTATTTCTATTGATTGCGGTGCATTAAAAAATGAATATTATGGAGATCATGCGTACACTTTCGCCGTTGGAGAAGTTACTCCTGAAACTCAACGGTTATTAGATATCACAAAAGAGAGTTTATATGTAGGTATTCGTCAATTTAAAACAGGAAATAGAGTTGGTGATGTTGGTTATGCCATTCAACAATTTACAGAAAAACACGGTTATGGTGTAGTTCGTGAATTAGTTGGCCATGGTCTAGGTAAAAAAATGCATGAAGATCCTGAAATGCCAAACTATGGTCGTAGAGGAAGAGGGAAAAAGTTTGTTGAAGGTATGGTTGTAGCCATTGAACCTATGACCAATATGGGAACGCATAAAATAAAATTCCATAAAGACGGTTGGACTGTTACTACTTTAGACAACAAACCTTCAGCTCACTTTGAGCATAATGTTGCAATTATAGACGGAAAACCTGAGTTATTATCTACTTTCCAATATATTTATGAAGCTTTGGGTATTGAGAGCGATGAAGAAAACGAGTTTAGACAATAACAACTATCTTTACGTATAGATTAATTAATATTTCCAAATGAAGCTTTCACTTCAAAATATAGGTATTTTATCTTCTGCTGACATTAGTTTAGATGGTATAACAGTGATTACTGGAGAAAATGACTCTGGAAAGAGTACCGTAGGTAAAGTACTATACGCCATTGTTAGATCTTTTAACAATCTCGAAGAAAGTTTCAACAACTCTAAACTTCAATACATTGGTAATAAATTTGAAGATTTAACAAATTTAATGTTAAGATTAGAGTCTTCTGATATTGATAATTTTAAATTATTAGCCAAAGTATTTAGCGATAGTATATTTTCTAGTTATAAACTATTAAGAAAGGGTAACGATGTAGATGAAATTACAAACAGTTTAAATAAATTAAAAAACGAACTTAGCGTAATTAAAAACAGTTCAATAAAGAATAACATTTTATCTACTATAGATGAAATAACTGAAAATCAAAATATAGATTTAGATTCTATTAAACTTTTAAATTTTGAATTATCAGAATATTTTAAAAATGAGATAGGTAATCAGTTTACCAACAAATTTTCAAAAAACAAAAAAGCATCTATTGAATTTGAAACTTCAATAGACAATGTAGCTTTTAAGACAGAAGAAAATAGCGTAAGCGTAAATAAATCACCACAAAACTTCCCTTTTAAGGACGTTATTTTTATAGAATCTCCATTATTTTTAAAAAGAAAAAGTAAGGAATTTAACTTTGCTTCTCTTAGAGATAAAAACAATTACTTAAATTATAAAATCAATCAAAAAAACAGTTCAAAAACCATATTCTCTGATAACTCAAAGAAAATCAATCTTTTAAATACAATTATAAAGGATATTATTTCTGGAGAATTTACATTCAATTCAGATGATGAATTAGTTTTTACTAAAAATGAGCAAAATTTTTCTCTTAATAGTGTTGCTACTGGACTAAAAACTTTTGGGGCAATTCAACTACTCATTGAAAATGGAACGTTGAATTCAAATACATTATTAATCATTGATGAACCAGAAGTACATTTACACCCAACATGGCAAGTTAAATTTGCTGAAATTTTAGTTCGTTTATCCAAAGATTTCGCAATTCCTATTGTATTAACTTCTCATAGTCCTTATTTTATTGAAGCTATTGAAGCATACACTATAAAACACGAATACAAAGAGGAAACAAACTTTTATTTTGCAAAAAAAGATAAAAAAGGAGAAAGTTCTACAATTACCAATATTAATGACAACTTAAATATTGCTCTTAATTCTATTTCTGAGGCCTATTATACATTACAAGAAATAAGAGATGAGTTATACTGATATAGAGCAACACTTTTCTAATAACATACCGAGAAAGCCTTATTCAGAATTATCTCTTGATGATGATACCCAAACTTCTCTTGTTAGTTCTGCAAAAACCTCATATGATTTTGATGAGGTTAGCAATGAAATAAAAACATCGGATACGATTATATTCAATCAAAATAAAATTTCATTAGTTGAATTTAAAAATGGAAATAAGGTAAAAGAAATTGAAATCAGACTGAAATGTTCGGAATCTATAATAAGTTTAACTAATTATATTTTAGAAAAAGGTGTTGTAAACTCCTTCTGTTTTCCTAACCAACTAATTCAATTCTACTTAGTTTTTAATAAAGAAAAAATTACAGGTACACAACTCATGAATTTTAGTAATATTCAAAGAAAACTTCAAAGAGAATATGCTAATTTCTATATCAAACTAGTTATCTTAAATCAAGATCAATTTAAAAAAGTCTTTAAAATATGAAACTTTTTAAAACTATTTTAAATACTATTCCAAGACCAATTTTAATCAAAGCGAGTTATCTAGTTCGTCCTTTTATGAGTTGGTGGTTGAAGGGAAGTAATTTTACTGATCCTATTGATGGAAAATCATTCAAAAAAATGTTGCCTTATGGATATGAAGTACAACGTGAAAATGTGCTATCTCCATCTACTCTTTCTTTAGAAAGACATCGTTTACTTTGGTTGTATTTACAAAATGAAACAGATTTTTTTACTTCAACAGAAAAGAAAAAACTATTGCATATTGCACCAGAGCAATGCTTTTTAAAACAGTTCAGAAATCAGAAGAATTTAGACTATATAACTTCCGATTTAGAATCGCCTATTGCTGATGTTAAAGCAGATATTTGTGATTTACCTTTTGAAAATGCTTCTTTTGACATGATCTTCTGTAATCATGTATTAGAGCATATTCCTAATGACACTAAAGCTATGCAGGAGCTCTTTAGAGTATTAAAACCTGGTGGTTGGGGAATATTTCAAATTCCTCAAGATTTAAATCGTGAAATTACTTTTGAAGACGATTCTATAACTGATCCAAAAGAAAGAGCAACAATCTTTGGACAATACGATCATGTTCGTGTGTATGGAAGAGATTACTTCAACAAACTACGTTCTATTGGTTTTAAAGTAGAGGAAGTAGATTATACAAAAAAAATCTCAGCTGAATTGGCTAAAAAATATGCATTAGCCCAAGGAGAGATTCTTCCTGTTTGCTTTAAAAATTAGTTTGAGAACTCTTTTATTTCACCCTCAGTATTTGTAAAAAGTAGTACTACTTTTAGTTCTGGATGACTTTCTAAAAAGTTTTTTGTTTTCTCTAATCCCATTGCCATAAATGCTGTAGCATAAGCGTCTACGTCAGCGCAATCTCCTTTCAATAATACTGAGGCACTTAATAAGTTATTTTCTTGTGCTAATCCTGTTTTTGGATTCACAGTATGGACTATTTTTTCTCCCTTACTATTTACCTTAAACTTTCTGTAATTACCTGAAGTTGCCATTGACTGATTGTCTAACTCTATAGTTCTAGATTGGCTACGAGATCCATCCGTGTTCGGATCGTCAATAGCTACTTTCCACAATGAATTTCTTGGACTATTTCCTCTTGCCCTAATTTCTCCACCAATTTCCACTAGATAATCGGTAATATTTTTTCCTTCTAAAAAGCGTCCAACCACATCAATACCTGAACCTTTAGCAAAAGCGTTTACATTGAACTCAATTTCAGGTTGTTTGATGATTTTTCTATCTTTTAATTTAATTTTTTCAAATCCAGTAATATTCATCAACACTTCAATTTCTTCAGCAGTCAAATTCTTTTTTTCTTTTCCCGATCCAAATCCATAAGCATTGATCAACTTCCCAATTGTTGGATCAAAATATCCATCCGTTTCTTTATAAATTCTCTTAGCTTTATGAAAAGCTTCCACAAAATAATCATCAACTACAACTGTGCTATCGTTCTGATTAACCTTAGATATAATAGAATTAGGAATATAGGTTGATAGCGAATTATTAAAAGCCTCAAAGATTTCATCAATTGGAGCTTGATAGTTTACAGTACTCTTATAAATAATATTATAAGTAGTTCCGAATACATTTCCTTGCAACTTAGTGTACTCTTCTTTTTTTTTCTCAGTTTGACAGCTAAATAGCACTACTGTTAAAAAAAATAGCACTATCTTCAATTGTTTTTGCATAGTTAATTTATAATTATTTAACAAAAATAGACTAATCTATACTAAAATAGCGTTAACATAACCTGTAATAACATCATTTTTTTAAATTTGTCACTTATACTAACTAATATTACGATGAAAAAAATAGCATTATTCCTATCTGTAGCTTTCTTATTAGCATCATGTGCCTCTAGTAAAGAACTAGAAGCTTTAAAAGCAAAACATGAACAAACTAAAGATGAGTTAGCTACTGTAAAAACAAACTTAACAAAGTGCTTAGTAGAAAAAGAAAAGTACGAAAGTAGATCTAAAGATTTAGAATCTAGAGTGGATGAGCTAAAAAAAGATAAAGAAAACACCATTCAACAAGTTGAAAACTTGACTGTACTTACTAAAGGTGCTAATGACAACATTAAAGAAACATTATCACAATTAAGTAAAAAAGACAAGTATATCAACAAAATTAGAGCTGCCGCTTCTAAAAAGGATTCCTTAAACCTTGTAGTTGCTTTTCACTTAAAGAAAGAATTACAAGCAGGTATTGATGATGAAGACATCGAAGTAAATGTTGAAAAAACAGTAGTATTTATTTCTATTTCTGATAAATTATTATTCAAAAGTGGAAGCTATACTATAACTGATAAAGCATCTAAAGTTTTAGCAAAAGTTGCTACTGTAGTTAACGCTCAGCCTGAAATGGATGTAATGATCGAAGGGCATACTGATGATACTCCAATGAGTACTGCTGCTGTAAAAGATAACTGGGATTTAAGTGTAAAAAGATCAACTGCTATTGTTAGAGAACTACAAGATAAGTACGAAGTTGCTCCTCAGCGTTTAATTGCAGCTGGTAGAAGTAGTTTTGTTCCTTTAGTACCTAATGATTCTCCAGCAAATAAAGCAAAGAATAGACGTACAAAAATTATCATTTTACCACGTTTAAATCAGTTCTTTGATTTATTAGACCAAAAAGTAGAATAAATAGCCCCATATAAAATCATAAAAACCACCTTAATTAAGGTGGTTTTTTTATGAGCTTTAGAAAAAAGTAGTACTTTAGATCTAAGCATATACATTTATCAACATTTAAAATTTTTAATGATATAATGGAATTCGAAGAAAAAGTAATTACCTATAAAGATCGAATTGTTTTTATAAAGTTATCTATGCCTTTTTTCAACAGAACATTAAAAAATTATGTTGAAGAAGAAGCTTGTTTTATGTTTGTTAATAAAGGAGAGGTTAACGTAAGAACTCCAGAAAAATATCTTACCCTTAATAAAAATACAGCTATGATTGCGAAATGCTTGAACTATTTTTTTGAGCCTAGCAATAACAAAGAAAGTTGTAAAGACGGTATTGAATCCATTGGTGTTTTTTTATATCCATCATTAGTAAAAGACCTATTTGACTTAGATGTTACTACCTCAAATTATAGAGTAGATTATAACGTAAAACAGGTACAGGTTGATTTAATGTTAGAAAACTTCAAACAAAGTATTGCTATTTTATTAGAAAATCCAGAACTCGTAGACGATGGCATTATAAAAACCAAGTTAAAAGAATTCATACAATTGGTTATCAAATCTCAAAATGCTCCTTCTCAATTAGATTTTTTAGCAGCCTTATTTCAACCAAATCAAACGGAATTTAAAAAAGTAATTCAACAAAATTTATATGCAAATCTTACTATTAAAGAACTTGCATTATTAACCCATTTAAGCGAATCTTCTTTCAAAAGAAAATTTAAGGAAGTTTTTCAAGAAAGTCCTAAAAAATATTTAGTTAGAAAAAAGTTAGAACAAGCCGCTGAGTTGTTGAAATCAAGTAATAATCGAATTTCAGAAATAGCTTATGATGTTGGTTTTGAATCCGCTTCGACTTTTAATCGAAATTTTCAAATGCATTTTGGTAAATCGCCTTCTGCATATCGTTTGAACTAAATTGAGCAATCTTTGACCTAAACTAAAAAGTTTTCCTTTTAAAACATCTGGACCTTTGTATTGAACTAAAATCAAAGGTTATGAACAGTTTAAAATTCTTAAAAATCTATTTATTCGTATCAGGATTATTACTATCTATTATTGGTACACTTACCGCTTTTAACCCTGTAAAAATCAAAGCTAATGAAGGTATTGAAATAGCGGGGAATGCTAGCGCTTTAAATGATGTCCGTTCTTTTGGAATATTATTAATAGCTACAGCTATTTTAGCTTTTTCAGGGGCTTTAAAAACTTTTTTCACAAAAACTGCCTCTATAGCTATACCTCTATTGTTTATTGCTTTAGGTGTAGGAAGAATAATCAGTATAATCCTAGACGGAATGCCTTCTGATGGCATGGCAAAAGCCACTGTATTAGAAATCATTTTAGGGACTATAGGAATAGCACTCTACTCAATTAATAAAAATAAATACCTTGAAAATTAAAGATATGAATACTTCAATAATGATTACTGGAGCGAATGCTGGAATTGGTAAAGAAACTGCCAGACAATTAGCACTCGACAAAAACACAGAACTTATTTACTTAGCTTGTAGAAATTTAGAAAAAGCTAAAGCTGCTCAAAAAGAATTGACACAAGCTACGGGAAGAGATATTTTTAAAATCATAATTATGGATATTTCAAAACTCACAACAGTAAAACAAGCAATTTCTACGTTATCTGAATCAATAGATGCTCTAATTATGAATGCTGGTGGCACAGGGGGAAAAACTCCTGAAAAACTCACAAAAGATGGTGTTACGGAAATAACAGCTGGAAATCTTTTAGGTCATGTGGTATTAGTTGATGAATTAATAAAACACCAAAAGCTAAATAATGTTGCTCTTTTTGCGAGTTCTGAAGCAGCAAGAGGAGTTAAACAAACAGGAATGAAACGTCCTAATTTAGAAAGTAACTCAGTAGAAGAGTTTATTTCAATTTTTAATGGCACAAAATTCAAGGATAATTTTGATGCTATGCAAGTTTATGGATGGATTAAATATGGTGGAACTTTATGGATGAGTAGTATGGCTAGAAAAAATCCAGACATCAAATTCATCAGTATGAGCCCAGGAGGCACTAGAGGAACTCAAGGAATGGATGATTTACCTTTTGTAAAGAGGGTACTTCTTAAGCATATTGGAATGAAATTGATAATGCCTTTACTGGGACTATCTCACTCTGTTCAAGAAGGAGCAAAACGTTTTGTGGAAGGGATTAATAATCCTGAATTTGAAAGTGGAACATTTTATGCTAGTAAAGAAAATTTACTCACTGGAAAAGTAATTAATCAAAGTACTATCTGGGAAAATTTTGACAATCCTTCTTTCCAAACAAACGCAGATAAAGCAATTCATAGTTTTGTATAAAAATGATAACA
>NZ_MSMP01000011.1 GCF_001936575.1 Tenacibaculum agarivorans | reverse complement strand
ACTTCTTCTCTTCACTTTGTTTCGTTCATCGTAATGACAGTTTTAATTTAATTCCCTTCGTAAATCATTCTTCAATTGATTACGTTTTGATTTATAGTTTTTCTTTTTCTGTTTTTGAACTTTAAAATCTGTTCCAGTAAATATTTGTACTGGATTTCCTCTTTCTATATTCAAATGATTTTCCCATTCTTGTTGTACCGATTGTTGCAATTGCTGAATATTACTTGCCACTACTCGTTCTTTTAACCATTGTATTGCTATCTTTTTATTTTGATGCTGTGATCTACTTTCTGATACCAATACTTGAATTCCTGTTGGAATATGTTTTGCTCTAACAGCAGAACTAACTTTATTTACATGTTGTCCTCCAGGACCAGAACTTCGTATGGCTTGAAATGCTATTTGCTTTTCGTCTACAGTAATTTTGTTTTTCATTTTTAATTCAAAACAACCGATAAACCAGTTTTTACGTTTGTGATGTTTTCTGAATGTTGATGTGCCAATCCATTGAATAGTGCCTAACCATTCTTTTAAAAATGAAGTCAAGCTTTTACCTTCAATTTGAATCGTAACCGATTGAACAGTTCCGTTTTCGTTCCCATTTTCTTTTTGAAGAATCATATAATCAAACTTATTTTCTTCTAATTTTTTCAGGAACGTTTTTAATACTTTAGCAACTACCCAAGTACATTCTGCAGGACCACGACCTGCGGTAAATTGAATTGTTTTTGTTTCCATTATTATTTTCTTGTTGTCAGTTCGAGTGATTTTAATCGAGAAAAATGAGATTCTAATTTTATCGAGAACCTATTAAACTCTTCTTCTCGATATAAAAGCATTCTTCATTTTATTCTGAATACTTTCACTCGAAGTGACAAAGTGCCTTTAAGGCATTTTTGATAACAATGGATTGCCTATTGGATTTTTTCCTTCTGATACTAATTTTACTGCGGTTTTTACTGCCCAACATTTATCACTTGAATGAATGTTTGAATAAAAACTTAATAACGTTTCTGGTTGAACTACTTGCCAACCATTAATTGCTGTTGTTGCTATAGTTTTAGATTCAAAGAAATCGATTGTAACTCTAACTTCTCTTCCTGTTGGTAACCATTCTATTTTTTCGTATCGTCTAAAATTCTCTTGACTTGGCATATGATCGTAACGAGTCCAAACTTTTTCAAATCCTTCATCTAATAAAATTTGCATTACAATTCCTACATTTTTAGGATTTACAAAAATGTCTATATCCTTATGATCATGTGCATGCTTGTATTCCTTATGATTAATTTCTGACATAAAATGCCAAGCCCAACCTCCAGAAATAACAATCCATTGTTTTAATTTTTCTAATATTTTTAAGCCTAATTCTATACGGTAATCAGGCCATAATTCTCCGTATCTTTTTGTGTTATGATTTGCTCCCATTTTTCTAGCTTTATACTATTAGCTATTAGCCATTGGCTCTTTGCTTTTAGCTGTTTGTTTTTTTGAAATATTTTATTAGTACATTCTTAGTTATACGAATGTCAGTTCGAATGATTTTATGAATGAAAATGAAGTAAAATTGTACTGAATCAAGTTCAGCAGAAGCTATCGAGAACAATTCGATTACTTCTCGATATAAAATTATTCTCCATGCCATTTCAAATAATTTCACTCGAAGTGACAATTCGTAATTCATCATTAAAAATTGATCATTGTTTACCGATCACTGAATTACTTATCCATTCTTACAATTTTCGGTGTAAAAGTTCCTACAACTTCTACCAATTCTTGCTGATTTGCCATGACTTTCTTTATGTTTTTATATGCCATTGGTGCTTCATCAATTCCTCCACCGATTAAACTCACATCATTCATTTTTAATTGATGTTTAATATCACTTTTGGTGAACTTTTCTTTACATTTTCTTCTAGAATGTTTTCTCCCTGCTCCATGTGATGCCGATTGCAAACTTTCTTCATTACCTAAACCTCGAACAATGTATCCTGGTGCCGTCATAGATCCTGGAATTACTCCTAACTCTCCTTTAATAGCAGGAGTTGCTCCTTTTCTATGTACAATTCGTTCTACTCCATTTACTTGTTCTTTCCAAGCAAAATTGTGATGATTTTCAACCGTTGCTAATGGCTTTACTCCCAACAGTTTTGCTACTCGTTTGTGAATATTATCATGACAAGCTTTTGCATAATCACCTGCTAAATTCATAGCTAACCAATATTCTTGTCCGTCGTGTGTATTTAAATCTAACCAAGCTAAATGTTGTACATTCTTTGGTAACGGACATTGTTTACTCGCTAAATAGGTATAATGCTTTGCTATATTAGCCCCTAAAGCTCTTGATCCACTGTGAGATAATAATCCCACATATTCACCAACAGGTAAATCAAACTCGTTCTTTTCATCAGTTATCGTTACAATTCCAAACTCTACAAAGTGATTTCCACTTCCTGAAGTTCCTAATTGTCTAAATGCCTTTGTTTTTAAACGCCTTACTAATGGAATGTCTCGAAACTCACTACGTTCAAATATTTCATGATCTTGTTTTTTATCATGTGTCTCATACATTCCAAACTTTGTATGTTCTTTTAAAATATTCTCCATTTGATGTTGCTTCCCTTTGATGTAAGAAGCTTTCATTGGATAAATACTTAAAGCCATTCTACAACCGATGTCCAATCCCACACCATATGGAATTACTGCATTCTCTGTAGCTAAAACTCCGCCAATGGGCAAACCGTAACCCGAGTGTGCATCTGGCATTAATGCGCCTTGCACTGCTATTGGTAATTTTAAAGCATCGTATAATTGATACTTTGCTTGATCATCAATTTCGTTTTCTCCATAAATTGAAAATGGAGCTCTTGTATTTCGTAATTGATGCATTCTAACTTCTACTGGTTTTGTTAAACCTTCTGCAACTTTCCCCCAAATCGCATTTCCTTGATATTTTTCTGGATGAAGCAATACGTCTTTTGCTTCCTCTAAAATGCGATCTTTCTTTTCCTTTTTTCTGTATCGGTTAATTTGCCCTAAGGCGATGTTTATGCTATTATTTTGTGGAAATCCTAAATTGATTAGGTCTTTTCCTTTTAATTTTTTTCCCATGTTACTTTCCCATTTAAAATTGCTGCTATAGGATAGTTTTGTAAAGCTTTTAATTGTTTTTTAGCTTTAAGTTTATCCTTTGTAAAATCTTGGGTTGCCCAATAATCTTTTCGATTCCAACCACAAAATTTTGCGTTTGCTTTGTAGTATCCGGTTCTTAACAACTTGTTATCAAGTAAAGCATATTCACTCTCTAACTCAGGATCAATTCTTTTAGAATGTGTTATATAAGCTCTCGTGTATTTTATACGATAGGCGCTTTTAGGAATTCGTACATAAAATCTTTTTCTAAGTTTTTTATCTTCTGTTCTGTACGAATACACTGTGCACATCTTTTGTGCTTTATAACTTAATCTGTTGAATTGACGTTTACTGATTGTTGGAAAATCTTTATAGATCAGATATTTTGAAATCTGGTGAAACCATTGTTGATCAGCTTCTTTTTTGGTTCTACCCCAAAACTTCTTTTCTATTACATCGTATAATTCAAGAATCTCTTTCTTGTTTTTATATCGATCTACGTTTTGAGTTATAACAACCTCTTTAAACCAACCATGTCGAATTGGTTTTTCAAGTTTTATATAACCTAAACTTTGTTTTTGTTTCCAAATTTGACGTTGTCTTTTCCAGATACCACGAACCTCTTTAAGTCTTTTCGACTTTTTATGTTCTGGTTTCAATTATTTTCCTATTAAACGTTGCTTTGTCTGTTTCGGAAATGGTAATAAACTAAACGGAATTGTGTAGTATTAAAAATCCGAAACTTTGTTTTGGGCTTCGGACTTTAAACATATGGTATACTATTTATGAATGAAGTCACGAAGCTGTTGTGCATAAGAACCTAGTTCTCTTATTACACCGATGTCTTTTCTTAAATTGAACATATTACTTCGTTTTTTATGTGTTAAGTTTTAACTCCTTTCTTTATTTTATATTAGTTAGACTCCCCTAACTATTATAATAAAGTTATTAAAACGATATTTTGTTTTTGCTTTAATTACGATGCAAAGATGTGAGGCTTTTTTTTATTACGCAAGAAAAAAATGAGTTTATTTATCTGAAAACAAAACACTTAACTTAAATTAAAAGAATAAGAATCCTGTCCGAATTTCTTCAGATAATTAATCTATTGTAATTGAGTTATGTAGTGCTATTAACTCTTTTTTCAAAGGGCTACATTTTTTTCATAAAAAAAGCGTCCAAATTTTACAACTTGGACGCTTTTAAGTGATTTTATACTACAATAACCTATTTGTAACACCATAGAAATCGCTTTTGAGCGTCCGTTTTGTGATTAAATTGCTTTAGCATAGGTTATATATTTTACTTTATTACTATTAATTTGATGACAAATATGCCAATTTTATTTGATTAAAGTACTTAGATTTATTTTAAATTGTAGTTCACAACATATTATTGTGATGAAAATAGTCTTTAACTATATAGTTTGTTAGCTCTGATTTTGAATTTATAAAGTTCTTAAATTGTTATAATTACTAATACTCGTTAATTAGTATTAGTCATTCTTTCTATTTTTAATATCATTTCTTTTGCATTTTTATTTGTTGAATCTAATTCTAGAGCTTTTTTATAAGCTAATATAGATAAATCATATTTCTTGCTTGTAAAGTATGCTTCTCCAAGACTATCAAATGCATTTGAAGATTTTGGATATTCTTCTGTATATAATTTAAATATAAGTATCGACTTTTCTATTTGTTCATTTGATAAATAATAATATCCGACATTGTTAAGTGCTCTTTCAAAATTAATATTTTGATTATTTCGCCTTATTCTAGTAAATGATTCAACTGCTTTTTCATAGTCATTAAGAAGAAATGCCAATCTAATATCCTCACTTAACATTCTGTTTTTTCTTGCCAATCGTTCATCCATTAATCCAGAAAGATAAGTAATTGCATTTGCTATGATAGGTCTATTTTTAAACCCATTTGATAGCATAATTATCGTTAAATCATGATCTATAAATTTCATAAAAGCACTTACTCCTCCTCCAGTAAAACCATAATATCGTTTATCTTCTGGTCCATAAATTCCCCAAGTATAACCAAAAGGAAAATTATTATTTTCATACTGAAATGGAGACATCATTTTATGCTTTGTCTCTTGCGTTACTAATTGATTCTGATCCAATTTATCATTCCAATCTAGTAAACTATTTAAATTTATATTTAAACCATTTCCTGCTAATGAACGATTACCTGCTTCATAGGTCGTTTTTTCATAGGCTTTATACTCCTTGTTATACTGATATTTTGAAACTCTGTTTGGATAATCTACCAAACTATTTGAAGCAAAAAGTACTTCATTTTTTCTATTTTTAAATTGATTTTCTTTGACAAAGTCTTCAAAGTGCTGGTTGGTTACATTTTCAATTATTAATTGAAGAAACCAATAGTTTGTTTGACTATACTCATATTTATCTCCTTTTTCAAAATGTAATGCTTCTTGGCTAAGTTTTTTAAGTAGTTCTTTGTCAGAAAGTTTTTTATTTAAATCCTTATAATCCGGTAGACCTGAAGAACAACTTAACAAATGTTCTATTCTGATTGTTCCCCATGATTCTGGAAGGTCTTCAATGTATTTATAAATAGGGTCTTTTAATGTGATTTTTCCTTTTTCTATTAATTGAAAAACAGCAACAGATGTAATTAATTTT
Organism: Tenacibaculum agarivorans; assembly: GCF_001936575.1. Taxonomy (GTDB): domain Bacteria; phylum Bacteroidota; class Bacteroidia; order Flavobacteriales; family Flavobacteriaceae; genus Polaribacter; species Polaribacter agarivorans. Next base: position 185,794 of record NZ_MSMP01000011.1, on the reverse strand, counting down.
GTTGTGGAATACCCCCTAAACAATGTGCTATCAGTTACTGAAACATGATGAGCAATATTAGCTAATCCATAATTTTTTTTATGAATAATTTGTCCGTTTTTAACAATAGCAACTGACATACCAGGAATTTCATCAGCTTTGAGAATTGAATTTAAATAATCATCGACTTGTTCTATTACTTGCTTTGATTTTGTAGCTTTTTTTGTTTTGTTACTGGAACAGGAAAATGTAATCAACAGATTGGTAAAAAGTAGTAAAGAAATAAAAAATTGTTTTTTCATCATATGTCTTTTAATTTGAAATAAATTATTAGACTAACTACAAATTTTTAAATCCGTTACAATTTAGTTAATTTATTTTCTATAAATAATACTACAAATACTAGTATTGAAATTGGTAATAGAGAAAATCTAAGCGTATACATCAGTTCTTCTCCAAATAGATACGTACTCCATCTACTTTCTTTGTCTCTAAATATGGATAGATTTAAGTAAAACCATAAGAAACCTACTAAAACTGACTTTAGTATTATTCCAATAGGTTTGTTTTTTACTTTGTTTAAAGCTGAAAAAGCTATTGTTAGTAGCATACAAAAAATTATAAAAACAATAAGAAAATCAATTATAAAAAGGCAAATTGAACAATAACTATTACTATAATTTAAAAATTGATACATAGACCAATACGATTGAATAATAGATGCGATTAATAATAATAGAAATACTAGAATTTTTGTTTTCATTCGTTTTTAGTATTGTTTGTAAATATTATTGAGGCCAAGATTTCCAATTACGAATTTGTTTTGCATAAATAAAAACACTTATTATAGCTACACTAGTTATGAACCAAAAACCGTAGTCTTCAAACCAAATTAAAAAAGAATTAGAATTTCTTTCCAAATGTCTTAAAGAATTTCTATAAAAAAATATAGTCAATGTTGTAGTTAAAGGAATCGTAAATAATGCTAGTGAAAATAGTATCGACGTTATAATTTTCTTCCATTTTCTAACAAGCGATACAATTGATAATAGTATTACCGTAGCTCCAGTAATTATTGATATTAATAAACCTATTTCTTTACTTGTTGCAAATTTAAAGTAACGTTCAGAAATAAAAATTAACAGTAATAACAATATCAATATTACTCCTGCTGCTACTGCACTTAATAAGATATTTTTAATACCCGTAGTTTTAAACAAAAAGATTAAAATTGCTAGAACTAATGAAACACTTATTAAAAAATACAATGCTGCATAATTAAAACTCGGATGAAAAGTAGTATACACATTTTTAAAAAAGTAATCTAAGTTTCCTAATTGGAGAAAAGGTATTTCAGAAAAGAATTCTTTTTTTTGTCTTTTTACTAAAGCAAATTTACCATCTGAAGTTCTAGGAAATTTGGAAAAAAATATTTTGTCTTTTGGATGAGTTTTATTAGCTAAACTAACTGTATCAATAGTTGTTTTCCATCTGAAATAATCTTGCTTAAACTCTTCTTTTTTATAATCTCTTACTACCTCTCTTGATTTTATATCTGTGATAAATTCATAATCGTTACCTACATTTATAAGATGTAACCAATCTCTTGTATTTAAATTATTTTTTAAGGTATATTTCTTTGCTAATGAAAGAAAGCTTTCCAACTCATTTTTTAAAAGATCAGTGTCTTTTTTATCTAAAAGTGTTTTATAATATTTCAAACGGTTTTGTGTGTCTACAGAATCCTGTCCATAATTGTAAAGCTCTTTTGAGAAATTACGTAGGTTAGGACGAGTTAGCTTTTTAAAATTAGATACATCATAAACTATTCTGTATTTAAAATCAGTAATATCATAATACCCTTCTTCATATGCCTCTTCTTCCATTTCTTCAGGCACTTCCGTTACTATAGATTCTAATCGCTCTTGTTTAATATCTTGTTGTATGAGCTCATGATTAATCTTATAAAACTGATAATACTTTCCTTCATATCTAAAATATGATTTGCTTGTATCTATTTTACGCGGTAGAAATCGTTCACTTGAAGTAGATTCCATTTCTAATGGAAACGGATCAGGATATTCTTTATTTTTTATAGTATAATTACTCTTATTTTCTAATAAAAATAACGCTGCATTATTAAACTTTTTAATGTCTGCATCTATATTTTCCCATGTATATAAACTCTTGATTTTTGTAGTTATCCCTGAAGTATAAGAAAAATAATGGGTGACATTGGAAAAAAAGATGATAAACAATATGCAAAACTGTAGAAATAGACTTCCTGATCTAAGTTTATAAAAATTTTTGAATGCATTGTTTTGTAGGTAAAATATTAACCATATCAATAAAGAAATTATAGATATTAAAGTTCCTACAAAAACTGCTGGTGTATCATAATAAAATTGTTCTAAACTGTAATGTACTGATATGTCTTTATGATTCTTTATCGATACAAATCCTGCTATAAAAAATCCTAAATGGAGTACTAATGCAAATGCCAGCATCCAAACCAATCTTGTATTCCAAATTAAAGGATAGTGTTCTATTAAATACTTATTTATTTTTTTGATCGTTTTCATAAGCTTATTTTTTAATACACAAAAAATCGTCTTGTTGATTTTGAGATATCTCGTATATATTGAATTGTAAAATTACTTAAGGCTATCGTTGATAATACTGTATTAAACGAAATTGAATCATCTTTAAAAGAGATAATATATACTCCTCCATTAAATTCTATTTGCTCTACATTAAATTCTTGTAAAACCTTTTCAATATCTTCTCTAGAATTTTCGGTATCAAGTTCAATGATTAATTTATTTTGTTCTTCAGTTTTTAATCCTAAGAGATCACTAGGTTTACCATTCCTTAAGTAAATTACTTCATCAGAAATCTTTTCAACTTCATACAATTGTTGTGAAGAAAAAATCATTGCTATTGGATTTACATGAGACTTAGCCAGCATTTTCAAATCTTCTAAAATTACTTGCTGTGCCAAGATATCAAGATTGGCTAGTGGCTCATCTAATAAAACTATTTCTGGTTTTCTCAACATGGTCCTAGCTAGTTCAAAACGCATTTTATATCCTGATGATAATTCACTCCATTTTAATTCTTTATATTTCCATAATCCGAATCTTGCGATCATCATATGCACTAACAATTCATTTTTTTCACCGGTTACTCCATGGTGGACTAATGCAAACTTTAAATTATCTATAACACTTCCATACCATTTTGAAGTCCGTTGAGGAATGTATACTAATTTGGTTTTTAAATCATAAAGATCTGTAGTAGGATTTAAAAATGAATATGATACTATTCCTGAAGACTTTTTGATTAATGATGCCAAAATAGTAAGTAACGTAGTTTTACCATTTCCATTCTCTCCTACCAGTCCATAAATGTCTCCACGTTTCAATTCAATAGTAATTGGACCAAGGGTAAATTTTCCTCTATTATATCTTTTTTCTATTGATTCTCCTTTTAAAATGGTTTGACCAATATGATTTTTATCGGGAACATGAACGCTCTTTATGATACTAATACAAGATAAAAACTTCTCATACAGTTCTGATTTGTCTTTTTCATGATTTTCATATACATCAACAAATTCTAATGTTTCCTTAAAAACATTAGGATCATCTGTATGCAATGCAGCGTCCAATAGAATCCTATATCCTAAAGAATGATCCCCTTGTTTAAAATATGTCACTGCTTGTTCAATCAGCAATTCTTGTTTTGTTATTTTATCTTCCATAACAACTTATCTTTTACTACTATTTATTATAATTTTCACTATAAATTCAGTCACAATATTTAGTCCCCTGACAATTTATTTATATAATTCTCTTATCGTTTCTAAGCACAAGCTTTCCTTGTACTCTTTTTCTATTGCTAATATATACTTTTGTAAGCTATTAATCTTATAACGTTGAAATTACATATTGATCTCCTTTTTACACTACATCAATCTTTTTTCGCAGGAAATCTTTACATAATCGTAGTTTTAATCTACGGTAAAGCAATCATTCAACATTTGATATAGTTTAGGGTGTTTTCTTTTTAATAACATCGGGCGTTCAAAAAAATATTCGCAAGCAACGGCAAAGAATTCTTCTTTTGAGGTTCCTCCATAATTTCTGATATCAGAATCATCATCATTTATGGCTTCCATTTTATCATGAACTAAATCTAACCACACGACTAAATTTTCATTGTCTAACAATGCTTTAGGAATTCCATCAATATTTCCATCTAACTTATCTAATAAATGTACAAATTCATGAATTCCAGTGTTTCCTTTGTCTGTTTTGTTTGTAAAACCATGGTGTAACGCTCTTCTTGATAAAATCATTTTATTTTCAAAACGACCATTACCTACCAATCCTCCTATAATTTTATTTTTTGATTTTGCAGCAAATTCCAAGTTTTCATTAAAGTAATCAGGATAAATAATTACGGTTTTTAAATTAGGATACATAAAATTATTAAAACCAAAAACAGGAATAATAGCACTTGAAGCTACCAAAAGGAGATCCAAATCTTCCAACTCAAAATCTACTGCTACAATTTCAACATGATTTAAAAACGATTCGATTCTCTTTTTAAAATGTAATCGATCCTCTGTATTTAATTGTTTGTAAAACAATATGTTTTCCTCAAGTAAAGTGTACCAATGCTCTTGAATTGTAATTTTATGAGTATTGGGTTTAGTTTGCTTTTTAGTAAGAGATAGATATACTAAAAAAAGGATGATAATTGTAACAACTATATATAACATTAGACTTTTTCTTTTAGGCTAAAATACTATTATTTTTCATTTTCAATAGATTCAAAAAACATGGTTTTAAAATAAGCAAATTTTGTAGCTGAAATTAATAAGATCTCGACAGCGCTATCATTGACGTCTTTTGCAATATGTTAAAAATAAGATATTTATAATAATATATAAATTAATAATTCCCTATCCTTTGTCTTGATACAACCTTTCGACAAGCTCAAGAGAGGCTTCGCAAAAATCAAGATTGAAATGATAAGAATTTAAAAATACTACAGCATCAACAACCATAGATGAAAAAACTCACTATCGCTCAAACAGTTTTTCATCTTTCATCCAACACTGCTGCCTTATTTTTAATAGGTCGAATTTTATCTAGTTAACATTAAATATCTGGTTCACAAAACCTCACAAATATGCTTTTAAAGCTATGTATTTCAGCACAGTATTCTCGATATAATATTTAAAATAACTCAGGGTGTTTTTCACTTTATAATTCCTTTATGGTTACCCGTATATTTTATTCATAAGGTTTCTTTTTATTTGGTAACTAGAAAATGAAAAATTAATAGCTTATTCTTTTCATTTCTTCGATTAAATTTTGATCAAAATAACTACATAAATAAGTTAATAATAATTAAAACAAACGAAAATATATGACAACAATAAAAGGAGTAATGAGATCTTATGGTGCTACAGTTAGAAGAATGGAAAGGGAACAGCAAAGGAAAGCTAGAGAGGCTGCGAAAAGGTTCAAGGAACAACAGAGATTACAATCTATTGAAGATGCTCGGCAAGCCGTAAAGGATTATAATAATTATGTCGACACGCTACAATCTCTTCATAAAAACTGTACAGAGTTCGTAGATTGGAATCAAATTAAAAGTCAGCCAAAACCAAGTATACCAATAGTTTCAAAAGAAAATGAAAATATAGCTAAATCTAAATTAGAAAATTTCAAGCCTTCTTTTTTTGATAAAATATTTGGTTTAACTAACAAAAAAATAATTAGGTTAAAAAACACTATTAGTTCTGCTATTGAAAAGGATAAAAAACAAAGTGAAATAAACTCTGATAAATATAAACAGGAATTAAACGATTGGAAAAAACTTCAAAATATCTCAAATGGTATTGAGCAAAAAAATCCCGAATATTACAAAGAAGCATTACAATTTTTTACTCCTTTTTCGGACATTGGTGAATTAGGTTCAAAATTAGAATTTTCCTTTTCCGAAAGCCTAATTGATATTGAACTTCACGTTAATAGTTTAGATATAATTCCTGATTATGAATTAAAACAAACTTCGACTGGAAAATTATCTAAGAAAAATATGGCAAAATCAAAGTACAATGAACTTTATCAAGATCATATTTGTAGTGCTGTTATCCGTATAGCTAGAGAGATTTTTGCTTATTTACCAGTTGAACATGTAAGGGTAAATGCAATGTCAGAATTGCTTAATTCTAAAACAGGACATATAGAGGAAAAACCAATTTTATCTGTTATTATTCTGCCAGAGACAATTGACAAATTAAATTTAGATACAATAGACCCTTCTGATAGTATGCAGAACTTTGTACATAATATGAAGTTTGTAAAAACAACTGGATTTAAAGAGGTTAAAAAAGTGGAGTTGGAAAAATAACTATTAACAACAATCGCGAGCTTTTTTTTTGAAAATTTATTTGTGATTTCTTTTTATAAAGTACTACTATTTTTCATTTTCTGAGTTGATAAAGGGTTCTACAAAACCAATAAATTCTAAATTACTTTGTTTCCAACGAGCCCCATGACCTGAAGCAATACGAACTTCATAAATCAGCTCATGTTTATAATGGTAAAATATATTCCACCACGTTTTTTGTTCTAATATATAGTTTAGTAATTCCTTTACTTTTTCTTCCTTTTGTTTAGGGTTACCCGTTACTTTTCCCCAGAAATTATTAGTAGTTCTTTCCGAATGTTTTTCAAAAGCTCTTACAGCTTTGGATACATGTAAATTATGCTGGACAAAACTCTCTTTAAAAACATCTTCATTTAATGGTGGAATAGCATTAACAGTTGTATCCGTTGCCGATGTTAATCGCAGACCTAAAACGATAAGAAAGTCTTTTATATTTGTTCTTTCAAATAAAGTTATTTTATCTGTTATGTGTATTTCTTTAAGTAGAAACAGAAATTGTTGATATGATGACTTTCTGTCAAATTCGACTTCTTCTTCAAAAAATGGTACTCTAAATTTATGTAAGTACATTTTGTCTATGTAGTATGCGTATAAATTATCTATAAAACATTTGATATGTTCTGGTTTACAAAATAACGAATAGTGTTCGTTTTCTTTTTCAAATAGTTTTTGTTGAATATGGAGTAATTGATTATGTAGTTTTTCTTTTTTCATTTTCAATATTTCACCTTTCTGTTTGTTAGTTTTTTGAAAACAAGTAATCTCTCTTTCTTTTTCTTGATAAAAAGAAACAAAAATCAAGACTTATGATAAAAAATTAAGAAAATACTACAGCATCTACAGCCACAGATGAAAAAAACTCGCTATCACTCAAACAGTTTTTCATCTTCTTCCAATGCTGCTGCCTTGATTTTCAAACTTTTTATCAATAGGTCAAATTTTAGATTGTTAATAAATACCATTACAATTTGACAAATACAATTCTTTAATCATTTAGATCATAATTCATCCCAAACCAACATTAGTTTATTGGTAATTGCAATTGTTAATTAACTAGAAATCAACATTTGGTAATCCTTAGGTAGTAATTCTTGTATTAAGTTGAACCATACTTCCACACGATCCAAAATCCAAGCGTCTGAAGTTACAGCTATAGATTCACTGTTTGCAATAACTTTATCTGGATTATTTTCTAAAATTACTTCCCAATTATACTTAAATTCTTCTGCTATGGATAATAACTTAGTTTTCATTCTTTCACTATTGGAAACAGGTTGATCGAAAATCCATGTTACTTTTTTGACTTTGTACTTTTGAAAGAAATCTCCAATTAATCGGATAGCTTCTTCTGTTTGATGTACACTTTTATACGTTCCATGCAGTGATGATAAATCTCTATATGCTCCATCTTTGCCTTGAAATACATAGGCATTTGAAAGTATACTTTCTAATAATATAATCTGATTAAAACCATCAATTATGATTTCTTTACCGATCAAATTCTCTTTCAGAATTTGCTTTACTTTTCTATTTTTTACAGCTGATGCTGCTGCAGACATTCCTTTGATTGCTTGTTGTTGTCGCTTATTGAGTTTATATCGATTACCAACCAATTCGCAAGAAGAAAATTCTCCATAACCGCGTTCTAATAAAAAAGACATATCAGAAACGGCTTCTTTGAGTTTTCGTTGCATAAATTCTTGTCCAAATAATCGATCATCTGAACCTTCTTTTCCTCTGTTTTTGGGCATTTCTTAGTTTTTTAGGAGTTAAGAATTTTAGAATATAAGGAGTAATATAATTATGCTTAACCAACTTATGTTAAAGTGTAAAATTGTTCTCTTATGTTAATTAATAACTCATTTACTTGATCTTTATCTGACTGTTCTGGCAAGTTAGAACTATCATAAACATCCTCTAATTCTGCTCTCATATCTTGAGCTGTGTTAACCAGTTCATCATATTCAAATTCAGCATTTTTAATTAATAATAAATATTCTCTATCGGGTCTTTTTACTTGAATTATATTTGTTAGTCCAATTTCTCTAGCCATGTGCAATAAACGAAATGTATGCATCATATTTTTTGCATCGTAATTTTTATCATGAGATATGTTACTTTTATAACGTTCATCGTTTCTTTTATCGACCCAGTCCCAATATTCTTTGTACTTTTTACAATACGATGAATAACCTTCTAAATTACTGTATAAAACAGCAATTGGCTTTTCTTCTTTTGGAATTGAACTTGTACACACCTCATTTGCATTTTCTCTCGCGATTCCTTGATAACCTAATGAATCACTATAAAACAAATTGAAACAATTCTTCATATTTGGAATTTTAGCCAATCCGCAGTTATTAATATCTAGATCATGTTCTGTTAAATATTCTTTTAATGATAATGACTTTTTCCCTTGAAGAACAGTACAAAAATCAATGATTTCTTTTCGTTTTTTTTCAACCGGATTTACAATTTTCTTATTTAAACCTCTCGCCTTTTTAATCTGAGTAAAAGCATAATTAGCAAATGTATTCTTGCATAATTTTGATAAAAATAACTCTGATGTAATTTTATCGTAAATAGGATGTTTAATTTGAATACACTCATTTGGCATATTTAATAATTCTAAGATATTAGGATTATTCTTTAAGCATAATTCTATAAACTTTCTTAATTCATAATACACTATATCATTCGTTTCATTATTGATTTGTCCAACATAATCAAGCGAATAGAATTTATCTTTTGGTAAAATAAAAACACCACGAATATCTATATCTGAAGTAGGTGTTTGTAATCCGTATGCTCTACTTCCACTGATACTTTCGAAAATGATCGAGTTTGATTTTTTTAATTCTTCTAGTGTCATTTTATAAATTTTATGTCATTGCGAATGAAATGAAGCAATCTTTCAATTTATAAAAACAGATTGCTTCTCTTCGCTTTGCTACAATCGCAATGACGTTACACATATTTCAAAAAGAAACTATTAAATGCTTCTTGATTTGCTTTACTACTTGGTAAATTATTTTGTAATTTATTGTTTTCTTCAATAACCATTCGAACCAAATCAATCAATTCTTCACTAACATTTTCTTTACTCTTTTCAATACGTTTACTTTTTAACTCAATTATATAATCAATTTTAGTATGATAAGATGCATCAATTAACTCATACAAATCTTTGAAATAAACTGGTGGAATTGTATGTTTTTTAGCAATCCAATTGGCGCATAAAGCTGTTCTGATGGTGTAAAAGAAACTCTTTAATGTCATTTTATCAGTTCCTAAGGTTTCCTCAAAACCTTTGTTCATTGAATGAAAATGATGAAAGCCTGCAATTGGATTAAAGTTTTCGCTTGCCAATATTTTTAATTCTTCTAAAAAAGTGGTATTTGCTCTATAAATTACAGATGAAAATAACCAACCCGTAAACGAAGCATTTGACTTTGCTAGTAAACGAAGTGCTTTTCTGATATCCCAACCTGATCCGTCTAAATCATCTTCTGTCATAAATTCGATCGTATCTTTTGTTTCCCAAAGATTTAAATACCAGTCTTTAGAATGTTTGTAGACAAATCGGATATCGTAATCAGAATCTGGAGAAGCAAAACCCCAAGCTCTACTCCCTGATTCTACTGCAAATAGAATTTCAATATTCTTTTTTTTTCTAATGCAGTTAAATGTTCTAAAATTCTTTTTTTCATAATCTTACCTTTAATTTATATTTACCAGAGAGGATCTTCACTAACCTTATTTTTTTCTATTCCAATAAAGTGTGGAGTAAAACAGTCTGCTATTAAAACTCCTATTTCTTCATTGCAAGTAGGACATAATTGATTTAAACCATCCAATCCAGAAGGTCCACAACAACCTTGCATTTTTTTATAATCATAATGATCTTTTAATTTTATACTTTTAATATTAATTAGATAAGTAATTTGTAGGTCTTCAAAATTCCAAACATCATTATTAATTAAATATTTTCCTTTTGGAATTAAACTAATTTCATCTGTATAAATAACTTCACTACTTTTCGCTTTAATTAATCCTTCTACTAATAAATACTTACATTTTTTACAATATAGTTTCATCCTTTCCCTTTTTCATAATGCTTATAAACTTTTCTAAATACTCTTGTAATACATTTACATTACTTTCTTTTCTTAATAAGTAGTTTTTCAAATCTGGATAATGTTTAATGATACTTTCTTTAGTATATAACTCAACAGATTCTATCAGTCCCAACGTTATTCCTAATTGAAAAGCTATTGTTTTATACACTTCTATATGTGAACCATTTTTACCAAAATCTTTAATCTGATCAAGTCGTATATTCTCTAAAAAAATAACCTTATCATTAATCCTTCCTCGTAAAGCTTCTTTGGCTTTTATTCTAAATTCAGTTCTTGTGAAATATGATATTAGAGAACGCAAACATCTTTCTATTCTAGCTTCAACATTTCTATTAACTTTAATTTTTATCTTTTTTTCAAATCGTTGTGAATGTAATTCGTAGGTTTCATATAAAGCATTGTTTAATTCATCTTTTTCTCCTTTGAAACAATTTATAACAATACCATTTTCAATAATTGATAAATTAGCATTTATGGCTTTATTTGTATTAAAATTTGACTTTTCGATGTATGCTTTTATCGTTTCGTGGTTTTCATGTATTGTTTTTAATTCATCAACAAAAAAACATACATCCAAGTCAACTGAACTTTTAGAGCCGAAAATTTGATATGGAGTTTCCATAATTTTAGTTTAAAAATCTCCATAGAATACTTGTAAACAAGGAAGTTTTAACTTCTTTCTCCATAAATCAACAACTTGATTTCTATCATCTAGAATAAATTCTACGTAAAACTTATTTTCAATTTCGTTTCTATATAATTCTTCTTTTATGATTGAATCTTTTCTTTTGTCTTTAGGATTACGCATCCAAAGTTTATCATAGTTTACTTCATGCTTTTGTAACCAAGACTCTGTTTCTGGCTTGTATTGTCCATCTCTACCTGAAAGTAATAGGATTTTATACCCTAATTTCTGATAGTTCTTAACTAAGTTAACTATTGGTACATTAGGTAAATCTTGCTCACATTTGCTACCATCAAACGGACTCCTATTCGTAATTAAAGATAAGGTTCCGTCTAAATCACAAATAATAGATTTTGGCAAATTTTCATCTTGCTTTACATATTCGTTCTTTAACTTTTCTTTTGTTTTTAATTGTTTATCCATTCTTAAAATCACTTCTCTTCCAACTGATTTCTCTCTGGCAGCATCTCTGCGAATAGCTTCGTCTACATCTATTTCCATTAATTTCACATCAACTTTTACAGCATGACCTGTTTCATCAGTGTATTCTCTAGCTATTTCAGTAATTCTTTCCTCATTTTTATCGTAAAGATTTGTGTCGTCAACAATAACATGCTTTCCTGCTAAAAGCGCTTCTTTGATTAAAAAATCTCTTGTTTTCACAATAAACTTTTCATTTCCTTTACTAAAGTGATTTGCATCTAACATTTCACGTAAACTATCTCTATTAATACGTTTGTACATTCCAGGGTTTTCTGATACTAATTTTTTAGCATATGTTGATTTTCCTGATGCTGGTATTCCTTTTAATATGATTATTCTTTTCATTTTCTTAATTTTTAATTGTAATTCTTAATCTATTTTGAAATTAATCACGTCAACCTGAACTTGTTTCAGGTTCTCATCAAGAACTTAAAGTATGAGTATCTTGAGATTCCGAAATAAATTCGGAATGACGTAAAATAGTTATCATTAATAATGTTATAATATTTTAATTTCTAATTGTACTCGTTAGAATATGCCTTTTCAAATACCGGACGAATCATTTTCCAAATAATTTGATCGTAGTTTTTCTTATTTTTCATTGAAAATAATATAGCGGGATATGTACAGCTTTGAAAATAAGCAGCAGTCTCTCTATCTGTAGCAAACTCTTTATATTCTAACTTTGCTATTTCTTCTATATTTTTAAATTTTAATCTTAAATCTGATTCTGTTTTTTTTACCCATTTGAAAAATTCGTCTGGAACATCTTCAATCCATTTTGTTAAACTTCCCTCCTCTTTTAAGGTTTCCCAAATAGTTAAAGAAGAAATTTGAGTTATAATTTTATGTAATTCTACGTAATGTTCGAATTTTACTTTTACTCTAAAACCATTTTCATATCGAATTACAAACCCTTCTTTATTACTCCAATCTAATTCTTTTAATTCCTCAACACTTTCGTAAAAATATTGTTTAGGCAATGGAAAACCTATATCAATTAACTCCTCTTCAATTCCTGTTTCTATATCGATAATAGCTAGAAGTATTAGTTTTTCTTCTTTACCATAATCTACTATAATTCTGTTTTCAGGATAAATAATTTCAAATACATAAGTCTTTTTTGAATCTAAGTTCTGAATGCAATTCTTATATTTTTCATTTAATAATTGATTCGCTTTTATTGACTGTTTACTTGTAAAAGAACCTCTTGTTGCTATATACGGGGTGTTATGTAACCAATATAATATACCTAATGAGCCATCTACTTTTTCAAGTATTTTAAAAGGAAGATCTGGTAAATTTTCATATCCAATTTCTTCAACATTAAAAAACTTAGCGATAGGGTTAGCAACTATATTATAATTTGCATCTAAAATTAATCCTCTACATTGTAATGTTTCTCTAGTCCAATAACTTTCATATTGTGCTGATTGTGTATAATTATAAATCCACAAATCAGCTTCAGGATGTTTATTATTGTGAATATATCCATTACGAATTGCCTCTTCTAATTTTTCAATATTTAAAATATTTTTTTTCATCCCATTTCAATTAAATCTTTTCCTGTAATTTTCATCTTGTTTCGTTTTAAAATTATTTTTCTTTCTTTTTCGAGCTTTTTCCCACTCAAACGACGTTTTTCTTAATCACACTGCAAATATCCAGCTCTATTACGCAATCTTTTTGCGTAAAAAAAAATAATTCTAAAAAATTGAAATTTATATTAAATATGAAAAGTCTATAAACAAAAAAAGTGCTGATTAGCACTACTTAAATGGTAAGATTTCAGTTACTATACCATATACATTTTTCGTCCATCCATTAAGATGTCCACGATTATTACCTATGAGTAATCCTCGTTTTTCGTTTTTACCTTTTACTAAATGTGTAAAACAATTTCCTCGTACTTTACAGAAAACGATATCACCTTCTTTGCAATCTTGCCATTGCACTGGCGTTAAAACAACAGGTTGTCTTGATTTTAAAATGGGTAACATTGAGTTTCCTGGTTCTTTAGAGATAATTGTTTCTCCATTCAATAGCTTTTGAATTTTCCAATTCATAATTATTAGTATTTAAATTTAACATTAATTCAAAGACTATTGCTTGTATGAAAAGTAAAGAACGAATAAATTTAATTCCTTAAATTCATTGTAAAATTAGTTTATATTTTTGTAATACTAACTATTTAATTGAAAAAATTGACTTTAAAAGAACGTTTTACCCAGTTATTATCGCTTTATTCTCAGGATACTGAGCTAGTTTCAACATTATGGAATGAAATTGAAACACATTATACAGAAAAGCATCGTACGTACCACAATCTAAAACACTTAGATGAAATCTTCTCTTATTTTGATACGTATGAAAATGAATTAGAAAACTCGAATTTGATTTCTTTTTCTATTTTTTATCATGATGTTATTTATAATATTTGGAAGAAAGATAACGAAGAAAAAAGCGCTGATTTTGCTATGCAAGAACTTCAGGAATTATTATCTAAAAATGATTTAAGTACCATTTTTAATCAAATTTTAGCTACTAAAACTCATGAAGGTTCAGATAATGATACTCGATTTTTAATCGATTTTGATTTAGCAATTTTAGGTCAGTCTTCTGAAGTATATCAGCAATACGCAAAATTGATTCGTAAAGAATACAAACTTATTCCAGAAATAGTATACAAAAAAGGAAGAAAAAAGGTGTTACAACATTTCATTAATAAACCTTTCATTTATAAGACTGATACGTTTATCAATCTATATGAAAAACAAGCTAAATTGAATTTAAAAACGGAATTAAATAAATTATAAATGGCGTCTAACAAAAATGCTTTAATTCGCTATAAAACCATAGATCAATGTTTACGAAACACCCTACGTAAATGGACTTTAGATGATTTAATTGATGCTTGTTCCGATGCTTTGTATGAATATGAAGGTAAAGATGTGTATGTAAGTAAAAGAACTGTTCAACTTGATATTCAGATGATGCGCAGCGATAAATTAGGATACAACGCTCCTATTGAAGTATACCAACGTAAGTATTATCGTTATGCTGAAGAAGGTTATTCTATTATGAATATTCCGGTTACGGAAAATGATATAAAAGTGATGAATAATGCCATTCAAGTACTTCGTCAATTTAAAGACTTTTCATTATTTAAAGAGATGGATGGTGTTTTACAGCGTTTAGAGGACTCTGTATATTCTTCACAAGAAAATAACCGTGCTATTATTCATTTGGATAAAAATGAGCAACTTAAAGGGTTACATTTTATAGATCCTTTATATCATGCCATACAAAAAAAGAGAGTTTTAGAAATTACGTATAAATCTTTTAGAGCTAGACAAGAAAGTAAATTAATTGTTCACCCACAATTACTAAAAGAATTTAACAACCGGTGGTTTCTTATTGTATTTCATAAAACTGATTTTATGAATTTGGCTCTCGATCGTATCATAGATATTGAAGAAAAAAATGATATCGAATATCGAGATAAAGCAGTTAATGGTGATGCGTATTTTAAAAATGTTATAGGAGTTACTGTTTCAAACTCTAAACCGAGAAGAGTAGAATTTTGGATTGAAAAAAGGCTAGCTCCGTATGTAATTACGAAACCTTTCCATCATACACAACGTGTGATTAGAGAAACAGAAGATGGTGTGATTTTTAATATTTTAGTTCAAATTAATTTTGAATTAGAACGCGTGATTTTGGGGTATGGAGAATCTATTAAAATACTAAAACCTCAAAAGTTAAAAGATCAAATAAAAAGACAATTAGGAAGAGCTTATAAAAACTATGAACCTGAAAACGAACTGTAAGCATATAAAATAGTCATGTTTTTTTATTTTTTACACCTATTAGAAGTCAAAAAAATTCAACTACATATCATTATAATAACATCAGCACGGTTCATTACTTTTTAGTATCTTGAAACAAATTATATATCTATGAAAAGTATCATAATAAAAGACGAAGCATTAAGCGGAGATATTTTAAATGAAATCACTTTAAAATTTAAAAACGAGTACATCACTGTTGCTGAACTTATCAAAGCTAGAGTTACTGTTGAAGTTGAAAAATACTATAAAAGCTCAGAAATTTATAGAAATGGTTTGGTATTACCTACAAACCTAGAAATGCGGTTAAATAAAAAGAAAGCTCCTAAAATTGATATTGAGGAGCAAGTATATATTGCTCTTGATGCTTTTCAAAAAAATGGTTTCTTCATTTTAGTCGATAATGAGCAAGTAGAAAATTTAGAACAACAAATATTAGTAGATGAAACTACTTCAATCTCATTTTTAAAACTTACACCTTTAGTTGGTGGATAATACTTCTAATTGTTATGTTAAACTTTTTAAAACCAAAATCTAAAAAATCTCAAGATCCCAACTTTTCTAAAATAGACGATATTATTAGTCAAATTTTAAAGGAAAAAAGTTACGTCTATTCTCCAAGTTATCTTACAGGCGTAGAAGTTTATGAGAATTTAAAAAAAGAAAAACCAGCTTTTATAAAACCGTTTATCATCAGTTTATTAAAATATGATGAAGCTGAAATGCTATTACACTTAAAAAGTAAAAAAAATAAACATGGATGGCGTGATGAGACACCTCATAGAGAAAAATCAGATACTGCCAAAGTAGTATTAAGTGCTTTAATGCGTAAAAATCAATCGTATAATGAGGAAGAATGGATTGAGTTTTTCTCTACTTTACATACCTGTTTTTCTAATTTAAAGAAACATGATTATTATGGTGATTTATCCAAGTACCCTATAAACTATGCTATTCAACAAATTGAGCGTTATGTAAAGAAAAATGGACTTTCTGATACACTAAAAAATTACATTAAGGAAGTTACTAGATGGGAATTCTTTCAAAGTGATAGCAAGTATTATTGGGGTAGTGATCTCAAAAAATCAATTGCCAAATTATATAAAATCATTCAATCCGAAGATGATATCGTTACATTTAAATTACAAACCAATGATATTGGAAAAGAAGTAAATGAAATCATAAGTGGGTATAATAATAGTCAAGAACTTCATAAACTATTAACACTTGCTTACGCTGCTTCTGGAGGAAAACCTACAAAAAAGTTTCAAAACGAAGTAGCTACTTATATAAAAGCTATTAAAAAAGATACCTATCGAAAAATAACTCAAGATATTATTACTGTTGCTATTGGGAAATCAATAATTGAGCAAAAACAAAAATATACCTATAATGATGGATCTGAATATGAGTATGTCCATTCAGAATACCTATGTGATCCTTCTAAACAGTTCATTAAAGGAATTGTTTGGACCATGGAGTCTTTTTCAGACAAAACTACTGTCAATTTACTTAGCACTTTACTAGAAAAATCATACACTAAAATGCCAGGTATTGGTCCAGCTGCAGCCAGTATCGGAAATGCTTGTGCCTATGTTTTAGGTAACATGAGAGGCAAAGATGGCTTAGGCGCTTTATCTCGTTTAAAACTGAAGTTGAAACAGAATAATATTAAAAAAGTTATTGATAAATATCTAACTGAAGGCGCTAAAAAATACAATGTATCGGTAGAAGAGTTAAAGGAAATGTCAATCCCCAATTTTAATCTTGAAAATGGGCAAAAACAAATTGCTTTTGAAGATTACTCATTATCTATTTATATAGAAGAAAGTAAAGTAAAACAACAATGGTTTAAACCAGATCATTCTACATTAAAATCTGTGCCTAGTGTTGTTAAAAATAGTGAGTCTTTATCCAATAAGTTAAAAGATATACGAAAAGAGATTAAAGAAATTCAAAAAGTATATTCAGCTCAAAAAACCAGAATAGATAATCAGTTTATTCTGAATAGAACTTGGGATTATGCTTCTTTTGAAAAATATTACTTACACCATGGTTTAGTACAGCCCATTACTTCTAAATTAATTTGGACATTTACCAATGAGACTGAAAAGGTAGATGTAATTTTAAAAGATAATCAATGGATTACCCATACTAATGAAGTTATTGACTGGATAAATAAGGATTGTACTGTACAACTTTGGCATCCTGTATTTTCTAATGAAGAAGATATTATACAATGGAGAGAGTTTATTATAGACCATCAATTGAAACAACCCATAAAACAGGCTTTTAGGGAATTGTATATACTTACTGATGCTGAAATTAACACACGAAACTATTCTAATAGAATGGCAGCACATATTTTAAAACAACATCAGTTTAAAACACTTGCTACACTAAGAGATTGGAAATATTCACTAATGGGAGCTTATGATGATGGAAGAGATAATGAAATATGTTCAAAGTTTTTACCTGAATATGGAATTACTGCAGAATTTTGGATTGATGAATTGAATGACTATGAAGCTTTTAATGATGCTGGTATTTGGTTCTATATTGCTACAGATCAAGTTCGTTTCCTCAACTCAGATAATAATTTAATGGATCTAATAGATGTTCCTAAAATTGTTTTTTCTGAAATTATGAGAGATGTAGATTTATTTGTTGGCGTATGTAGCGTTGGTAACGATCCTGAATGGCGAGATAATAATGGTGCGAGACAAACTCATAGAGATTACTGGAATGCGTATTCTTTTGGTGACTTAAACGAAATCGCAAAAACAAGAAAAACTATTTTAGCACGATTATTACCTAGACTTACTAAGATTAAGAATAAGACACATATTGATGGAAAGTTTTTAATTGTAAAAGGTGATTTACGAACGTATAAAATTCATATTGGAAGTGGAAATATTTTAATGGAACCTAATGATCAATATTTATGTATTGTTCCTTCCAGATCTTCTGATACTACTACGGATAAATTATTTATCCCTTTTGAAGGAGATCGAGGACTTTCTATTGTATTGAGTAAAGCTTTTTTATTAGCAGAAGACACTAAAATCACTGATACTACTATCACTAGCCAAATTAATAGAGCAAAATAACATGCACATCAACGATAAATCTAATTATAAAACTTATATCCCTAAAGAAGATCGTTATCAAAAAATATCGTATAATAGATCAGGTAAAAGCGGTGTATTATTGCCCGCTATTTCTCTAGGCTTATGGCATAATTTTGGAAAATATGATCATATGGCCAATGCTGAAGCTATTCTTCGTACTGCTTTTGATCATGGTATTACTCATTTTGATTTAGCAAATAATTATGGTCCGCCTTACGGAAGTGCGGAGGAAAGTTTCGGTTTATTGTATAAACAAAATTTTAAAAGTTATAGAAATGAGTTATTTATAGCTACTAAAGCTGGTTATGATATGTGGCCTGGTCCATATGGTAATCATGGTTCTAGAAAGTATTTGATCTCCAGTATTGATGAAAGTTTACAACGAATGAATTTGGAATATGTAGATTTATTCTACCACCATAGACCAGATCCTAATACTCCATTGGAAGAAACAGCTATAGCTCTTTATGATATTGTTAGACAAGGGAAAGCCTTATATGTTGGCGTTTCTAGGTATAACACCGATGAAACTAATGAAATGGCAAAATTATTAAAAGAGTTAAAAGTTCCGTTTATCATACACCAATCAAGATATTCATTATTTGATCGTTCTATTGAAAATAATTTACTGACTACACTTGCAGAAAATAAGTTAGGGTGTATTGCTTTCTCTCCTTTAGCGCAAGGCTTATTGACTGATAAGTACATTTCCAGAATTCCTGAAAATTCAAGAGCACTAAAAAGTAAAACTTATTTAGATGTAAATGCCGTAGAAGAAAAACTTCCTGTAGTTAAAAAATTGAATGCGATTGCTCAAAACAGAGGACAAAAATTACATCAAATGGCAATTTCTTGGTTATTGAATCAAAAAGGAATTACTTCTGTTTTAGTTGGTGTAAGTTCTCCTAATCAATTGGAAGAAAATATAAAAGCTACTCACAACACTTTGTTTTCAGAAGAAGAAATTAAACAAATCCATATGCTTACACATAGTTTTAAATAAACAATTTAATAGTACTTAAAAAACTCTTATACACTAAAAAAACCAGAGATTTCTCTCTGGTTTCATTATTTTAAAAATACAATCCTTTTTCTAAATTTTAGAAATTTGGATTTGCATCAATCTCTTGTTGAGGTATTGAATATATTAATTGGTCATCTAATGCAGGAATAACCAAATCAGCTCCAGGCATAACTAAGTTGGTTCTACCATCTTTTCTATTTAAGCCAACTCCATTTCTCGCCATATCAAAGAAAGCAACTCCATCTCCCCATAATTCAATTCTTCTGTATAATAAAATCTCATCGATTAAAGCTTGTCCAGTATTCGTAGACTTCGCATATCCAGGATCTCTAACAGAATTTAAATCAAATAAAACTTGCTGCGCATCCATGTCTCTACCTTGTCTAGCCAATGCTTCTGCTTTTGTTAAATAAAACTCTGTATTTCTTAAGTAAATGTAATCTCCAATAAACTGACCAGGACCAGGCTGCGCAATAAACTTTAAACTAGTATACTTAGGCGTAATATTATAGTGTCCCCAAGTTCCTGGTACCATTACTGTCCCAGGTGCATACTGTTGATCAGCAAACCAAGCTAATCTAGTATCTGTTGCAGGGATCATATCGTATAAGTTAGAGTTGACTGTTTTAAAATGATTCCATCCACTATATCCATCATTAATTTGACTTGTGTGCGAGAAAAAAGATCCATAAATCTCTGAAGTGGAATCTGTTACAGAAGCACCCCAAATAACTTCTGATAATGAAATTTCGTCAAAACCATGCATTATATCTGCACTAATAGTTCCAGCTCTCATAGCGATATCTGCAAACTTTTCTGCATCTACCCAGTTTTCATAGGTTAAGTGATATCTTGCTAAATATGCTGCTACTACACTACCATCTACTTCTTCTTTTGAGGCTCTACCATAATCTTTTAATCCTTCGTATGCAGTGTTTAAATCGTCTAAGATTAATTGTTTAACCTGAGCTACGGTAGATTTAGGCTGTGGTTCAAAATTTCCTGGATCTATCGGAATAGCTTCAGTAGCATCGGCTGCTCTAGTATGCTGATAAATACGTATTAAATAGAAATATGCTATCGCTCTATAGGTATGTGATTTAGCTTTAAATATTATTTGTTCTTCTGTCGGATTATCTGGAACAGAGTTAATTATAAGATTTGCTCTATTGATAATTTTATAAAAGAACTCCCAAATGTATTCATTATCATTAGAAGTTAAAATTCTGTTATCATAATTATTATAAGCTCCAAACCAAGTGTTTCTACTCATATCCATATCGTTACTTCTTAAATCCATACCAAGATCGACAGCTTTTATACCAAATTCATCGTCACTGGTTTCACCATCTCTGAAATAAGATAGAATACCAGCATCTAAAGCCTTAATACCTTGTGTACCTCCTGCAGCAGTAACTGCCTGTGCATGAGACACTGTATGAAATCTTTCATCTGCAAAATCTTGTTCAAAATCTGCACATGACATTAAAACTGTTACAGACAATAAGATTAAGTGCAGATATGTGTTTGTTCTAATACTCAAAATTTTATTTTTTTTCATAATTAGTTATTTAATTCAAGTTAATATTAACACCAAAAGCTATTGTTCTATTAGCTCCGTATTCAGCAGATGACCTACCTATTGAATTCAAACGAGGGTCATATCCTTGCCTTGCACTATACAATAAGAACGCATTATTAATTGTTCCATAAAATCTAACATTATCAACATGAAATTTCTTAAAAGCATCATTATTTAACGTATACGATAGATTAATATTACTTAAACTTAGATAACTTAAATCTACTAAATAAAGATCTGAAAATTGATATTGATCATCCACTAAAGGATCTACTCTAGGTAAACTAGCTGTAGGATTATCTACTGTCCACGTTTTGTCATAATCAGGAAAATTAATAACCTGTCGAGTTTCACCAAGTAAACTAAAGTATTCACTATCTAAACCATAGCCGCCAATCTGATAAGCAAATTGAGCTCCTAAAGAAACATCTCCTATTTCTAAATTCAACCCAAAACCACCTGTAACATCTGGAATTGCTTCTTTACCTAAAAAAGTTCTACCTTTTGCTGCCGCATTGGAATAATCTTCTGTTACAACTCTCTCTCCTGAAGCATCATCTATCGTGTAATATTGAGCATTTCCATTATCAGGATTTACACCTGCAAATTCCACCATATAATATTCAAAAAGACTTCTACCTACTTCTCTACGGAAATTTCCAAATGGAATTGGATCATTATCATTTGGCAGAACTGTAATTTCATTATTTAATGTAGATGCATTTGCATTAAAATTAACCTTAAAATTATCTTTATTTATAACATTCCACGCAACTTCTGCTTCTATACCACTATTAATCATTGTACCTCCATTTACAGGTATAGAAGCCTGTCCTGTTGATAATGATAATGGTTTATGAAATAATAAGTCATCTGTTTCTTTTCTAAAATACCCTAAAGATAAATTTACTCTGCCAAATAAATTTATTTCGTAAGATACATCAAAGCTTACTGACTTTTCCCAAGTTAATTCTTCATTACCTAAATATAATAAATTTTGTGTTAATACTCCATCATTTTCATCGATTTCAAATTGATTCTCATAGGCTACTAGGTTTCTAATAGTAGTCCCTGGATAGAAAATTCTATCGTTACCTGTGGTACCATAGTTTACAGATAATTTTGCATAGTCAATTACATCAGAATCTTCTAAGAAACTCTCATTACTCATGACCCACGAAGCTCCTGCCGACCAAAAGGCTCCCCAACGTACATCTGGGTGGAATACAGAAGACGCATCATATCTACCTGTTAGATTTAAAAAGTAAGTATCTTTTAAACCATAAATAAATCTAGAAAAATACCCTTCAGTAGTGTAATTGGTATTAAAATTACTTGCCCTTATATACAGAGATGTATTATCTAAAATAGGACTTAAGTCACCTATAAGATTATACTTTGTAAGAGATAATGTTGTAAAGTTTTCTTCGTAAGTTTCATGACCTAAAAGTGCGTCAAAACTATGCGTATCATTATTATTCTTCCAAGTCAATAATTGTTGATTGGTAAAAGCAGAGAAATTATTTCTAGCGTTTGTTAATAAACCATCTTGTGCAAACGCAAAAGCTCCAGCTGCTGGTTTAGTAAAGTCAGTAGCTCTGTCAGTTTGTGATAAGTAGTTCATTACATACTCGAACTTAATATCCAAAGGTAAATCAATCTTTCCTCTTAAACCTCCATTGAAATTATCTCTAATGTTTGTTTCAATAGTATTTTCGATTACAGCCAATGGATGTTCTCCAACAGCATAGTTTCTAGCTCCCCTACTTGATCCGTCAGGAAAAAACTGTGGTGTACCAAAGTCGTAGGCTAAACCACTTGGAGTAGATGAATCTAAAATAGGATTCCAGTTTTCATCATATTGAAAAGTAGGATAAATTGGTGCAATTCTTCTTGTCCAAGCAAAGGCATTTGAAAAATTTGCTGTAGGTACACCTGCAGCAGTTAATGTAGATGGAACTGCTTGACTTTCAGATTGTGCATAAGCCACATCTCCACTTAATGTAAGCACATCAAATATTTTTGCAGAACTTGCTTTTAAACGTGCTGAATGCCTTTCAAAACTACTTCTTACGGTATATCCATTATTGGTTTCAGAACCTAATGATAAGTAATAGGTAACATCATCTGTACCTCCAGCAATACTAATATTATTAGAATAGAAAGTAGCTGCGTCTCTAAATAAAGCGTCCTCCCATCTATCATTTACTTGTAAAACAGCCGCACTGTTTAACTTACCCGTTACAGGATCAACTAACTGATTATCTGAAACATTAAATAAGTTATAATTTCCCAATCTATCAATTAAATTATCAGAAGCAAATTGTCTAGCTTGCTCTATAGTAATAGGAGTACCTGCTGCATTTTGTCTGTAAAATTCAGAGTTTGCTAAAACACTGTGGTAAGATTCATAGAACTCACCAGGTGATTCTATAATATTATATTCTTTAGCACCTCTCTGTGTTATACCTACTCTACTGTCAATGTTTATATCCAATCTATTCTTTCCTCCTGATTTAGTTGTAATTAATAAAACCCCATTCGCTGCTTTATTACCATACAATGAAGTAGAAGAAGCATCTTTTAACACTGTAGTGGATTCAATATCTCTTGGATTAATACTACTTAAGCTACCTGTGTAAGGAACACCATCTAATACAATAAGTGGTGCGCTATCAGCATTAATTGAGTTAAACCCTCTAATCCTGATAATAGGGTCAGCTCCAGGATTACCATCCGCTTGAATAATTCTTAAACCGGAAACTAAACCTTCTAAACTTTTTACTGGGTTAGCGAACGTTGCATTCTCTACCTGTTCTTGATCTATTATACTAACAGATCCTGTAAGTGAATTCTTAGATTGAGTACCATAAGCTACAACAACTACTTCTTCAAGTAAATTGTCTGAATCTAATAAAACATCCATTTTACTAGAAGCTCCAACCGTTTTTTCAACTTTTTTCATACCAACGAAAGAAAAAACAAGAACATCTCCTGTTTTTGCTTTAATTGTGTAAATTCCATCAAAATCGGTTTCAGTTCCGTTTGACGTACCTTTTACTACCACGTTTACACCTGGTAAAGGACCACTAGAGTCCGAAACAGTTCCTGTTATTGTTTTTTCTTGCGCAAAAGAAATTTGCACTAAAAGCACTAACAGAAATGTTAAGATTTGATTAGTTTTTTTTTTCATTATGTTTTTGTTTGCATTAATTGAGCAGCAAATGTGATGAATAAAATCAAATTAAACAACTTTATCTTTTTAAAAAAACCATCAAAACAACGTAAACTCTACGAATTCGATAACAATAATAATATAAAAGCAGCTTTTTTACAAAATCAATAAAAAAAATATAATTAACTGATTATTAACTAACAATTTCAAAAAAATAATTATATACTGTTAAAATAATTATAACCTCAGTTAAGCAATTTCTTTACTTATTTTTTATGCAAAAGTCAAAAAAATATCATTTTGAAGAATATCAATATCTGAAGATTATGCTAAAAAGTAATGAAGTAAAGACTAACAACTATATAATATAGGTATAATTTCACTAAAAAACGATGAAATTAATTCACTAATCTTATTCATGATTAACAATTAAAACACATGGAAAACGATTACTAATTTTTAAAAACTACAAATGCATTTAAACTAGTAGCTATAGTCATCCAAATTAAATAAGGTAAGATTAATAAACTATAATATTTTAATTGTTTCAAATGTTTGAAAGTAAAATACCCTATTAATAACCATAAAAGAAATATACTGAATAATCCAGCTGATGTTAAGTGTTGATTAAAAAATAGAAAGTTCCATATCACATTTAAAAACCATTGAACAGCATATAAAATGATTAGGTTTTTATTTAGATACTCAAATTCAAAACTTAGTTTGGTCATGTAAAATGCAAATAGTAACATTATGGTTGTCCAAGCAGCTCCAAAAACCCAACCAGGAGGAGTCCAAGGTGCTTTGTTTAAATTTATATACCATTCAGTTCTTGGACCATCATTCATTAATAAGGTTCCAATATATAAAGCTAGGAAATTTACAATTAGGAAAATGAAGAATCGTATGTATGATTTTTGCATGCAGTTATTCAATTTTTATATAGTCAAGAATTAAAGAAAAACTTTCATTTTTCTTATTTCCTATTAAAAAAGCAATTTCTCTTATTATAGTATGATTAAAATTTTGTCGTCGTAATCTATTCCCTCTAAATACTGGATATAAACTATTTAAATTTAACTCAATAGTTTGCCAGTCTCCATTGGTTTGAATCTCTTGGATATACCAGTGTCTTTCAGCTGGATTTGATTTTACTCTAAATTGATACTGTTTTCCATCTCCTTTTAATCGAATCTTTACTTTTTTAGAATTGTTATTAAGCTTTACGTCTACGGGTAATCTCATCATAGCAAATCCGCCATTATTTTCTGTAGAGACTTGACCTGAAAACACCCCTTTGTTATTTTCATTTAATACCATCGTAGAGGTAGATACTCCTCCCATAACATCGTCATTAGTAATTTTCCAATTTTTCACATCAGATTTTTGAGAGAAATCCACAATAGTTATAGGTTCTTGAAAGGTGAATAACATAACAATAAGAGCTAAATATTTCATATTATAATTTTAAACTTACTATACCTGCGTCAATTGGAAAAACTTGACCTGATATTGCCGATGCATTATCTGATAACAAATACGTAGCCAAACTTGCTACTTCATCAGCCTTTAAGTACTTTTTTAAAGGATGTCTCATCTCCATATTCTCACGCTGTTTATCATTTCGTAATAACTTTTCTGCTAAAGATGTATCTGTAACGGTAGGAGCTATACAGTTGATACGTACTTTGGTTGCAAATTCTCCAGCTAACGACTTTGTTAATCCTTCTACAGCTGATTTACTTGCTGATACGCTTGCATGGAACGGCATTCCTAATTTAGTGGCTACGGTACTGAATAAAACCACGCTTCCGTTATTGTTTTTTAATGAATTGATATACTTCTGAATAACTTTTACAGCGCTAACTACGTTAATTTCAAAGTCATTTCTAAAATCTTCTAATTTTAGTCTTCCAATCGGTTTTAAGTTAATACTTCCCGGACAAAAAACCAAGCCATTAATTTCCTCAGAAAGTTCAGGTAATTCATCTTGCAAAATATCAATAGAATAATGGGTTACATTAGAATGACTAGCCACTTCACTCCTACTAAAATTAATAATTTTATGTGTTTCTTGTAGTGAATTTACTATGGCATTACCGATTCCTTTACTTCCACCTACTACTAAAATTGTTTTCATATGAAATTTGTGATGTTTTATTTAAACTCTAAACATTTATCGTTTAGAAACTTTATTATTTGATATATTTCTTTGTCTTGTGCACTTAAATCTTCCTTTCTCAAAAGGTCTTTTGGCTTGATGTTTAGTTGCTCTTCCTTGTACTCTTTTACGCCACATTCTAAAACTCGAAGGTTTCATTTCTTTTCGCATCAATTCAATAACTTCTTGCTCTTTTAATCCAAATTGAAATTGGATAGCGTCGAAAGTTGTACGATCCTCCCAAGCCATTTCTATAATTCTATCTATTTGTCTTTCTGTCATTTTTTAAGATTAGAGATAGAAGTTAGAAGCCTGAATTTTAAATTAGGGGATTTACATTGAGTTCAGGCTCCATACTTCATTCTTCACATTTTTAATACTTATTATTTATTAGTACACTAATATTCTATGTTTTACATATTATTTTTTTAGTAATCGATTATTGCATCTAACTTCAATTATTATTATATATATAAGGCTGAAAGTCTGAAGTTAGAAGCCTGACTTTTAGATTAGGGGATTTATATTTGAGTTCAGGCTCCATACTTCATTCTTCACATTTTAATATTTATTTATCATCATGATTTATTAGAGTTTTGATGCTATTTAAATAATGGTGAATCATAATAATCCAAGTTTAGATATTCGTTTTTATAATCAATCATTTTATCGATAAACTTTTTGTTCTCTGTATAATTTTTATTCTTTTTAAATTTTATAAAACTACCTTCTGCATGAATACTAAAGAAACTTGCATTATAGATTACTAGTTTATGATAAGGAATACACCATGAGAATCTTTCTAATCTATTGGTAAAATGTACCAGTATACCCTTGGGACGCATTTCGATATTGCCATAGTGCAATTCCGAGAATTGTTTTTTAGTTGTTTTTAATTTCTCACTAACTTCAGCAATCATAAATCTACCAGAACCAATACCTTTCATTTTTATTTTATTCAGTAATGAAAATGGTTTTCCTAATAGTTCTTTACTATGTACTAAAAAATCTTCGTTTGTGTATGTTGTATTAAAAATCATGAATCGTCTCTTAACATTCTACTTCTATTATTAATAGTATGCTTCTTTAAAATCCTAAGACTCTCCTTTCTTACTAAAAGATCGTCTTTCATATTCCATAAAATATCACTGGCTTTTTTCCTATTTTCTTTAATATCGACTATTGGAGTTGGATAATCTTTACCTAATATACATTTACTAAATTGCTGATCTAACGGTGTCATTAAATAAGGTTCATGTATGAAAGGAATAGGTAAATGTGCTATTTCAGGCACCCATTTTTTAATAAAGATTGCATCTGGATCATGTTCAATTCCATTTTTTGTAGGATTATAAATGCGTAAATTATTAATTCCAGTTTCTCCTGCTTGCATTTGTAACTGTGGAAAATGAATACCAGGTTCAAAATCTAAAAAATTTCGTGACAAATGATATGTAGCTTCTTGCCAAGGCTGCCAAAGAATATGTGTAAAGAAAGATACTAGCATAGCTCTCATTCTAAAATTTATATATCCTGTTGTATTTAGGCATCGCATAGCTGCATCGACTAAAGGAAATCCGGTTTGACCAGTTTCCCAAGCCACCTTATACGTTTCTGATATTGACTTTTTTAGTTTGTGATATCCTTTATTTACACTAGCATTTTCCATGGTACATTCCATTTCAAACTTTTGAATAAAATGTGCTTGCCAGCGTAAACGAGAAATAAATGCACCTAAATGCCTTTTACTTTCTGATGATTCTTTCACCTTTTTAGCTTTTTGAAACACTTCTCTAATAGATATATTCCCCCAAGCTATATATGGAGATAATCTACTACAACTACTTCTGGATGCTTCTGGTTTTGAAATATGAAACATGTAATTTTCATATCTTTTTTCAAAAAAACTATCAGCATATTTCCAAGCTGTAGTTCTCCCACCATATTGAAAGTTTGTACTTTTATCTGTTGTTAGATCGGTGGTATGAAAATAATCAGCTATTCTATTGATTTCAGAAACAGTTATAAAATCCTGGGTTGATGCTTGGAATTCCAATTGAGATTGATACATATATCGTTCCCATTTTTCAAACCAATCTTCTCTATTCAGTAAACCTCGTAAAACACCATTATTTATATTTTCTGTCCATACTATAGAGTTATTTCTACAGTATCTGGCGAATTCTTTGTCTCTATTAAATGTAACTAAAAGTCCTGTCTCTTGATGAGAAAATACTTCTGATATTTGATAATGATTCAGTAATTGATTAAAAACAGAGAATATTTCACCATTTACAGATAATACTTTGGTTTTATATTTTGCTAACTCTTCATTTAAATCTACTATAGATTGCTTAATAAAATCCCAATGACGATCACTGTAATGTGGGTCATTTAGTAAAAGGTTTTCAAAAACAAATAAAAATAGTACTCTTCTTCCTGATTCTAAAGCATTATAAATTGCTTCATTATCATGCAATCGTAAATCTCGTTTTAACCAAACTACTGATATATTTTCTTTCTGTTTCATACTATAACAAATCTAATTGTACCTCATTCTTTTTGTATAAATTTTCAAGGAATGAAGCTGCATTAGAAAAATGTTCATTCCTCTTTTCAGCTCCCATCTTATCTAAATTTCTAATCAACATATTTAACCTTGGATTTTTAGATAAAAATTCTCTATTCACATCCATAAAACGCCAAAATAGTCCATCCCAAATCTTTTGCCATTCTCCATTAGGGTAATCACTCATTTTTTTAATGTAATTACTACTACTTATGTAGGGTTTTGTAGACATTAATCCTCCATCAGCAAATAAACTCATACCATATACATTGGGTACCATTACCCAGTCATAAGCATCTATAAAGAGTTCCATAAACCATTTGTATACTTCATCAGGGTCAAATTCACAGAGCAACATAAAATTTCCAAGAATCATTAAACGTTCTATATGGTGTGCATATCCTGTTTTTATAATTTTTCTGATTGTGGTATCTACAGGTAGAATTCCTGTAGTTCCATTATAAAATGATTCTGGTATCTTTCTTTTATGATTCCAGAAGTTCTTAGTGCGTTCTTCTGTTCCTTTTACTTCGTAAACTCCCCTAATAAATTCACGCCAACCCAAAATTTGACGTATAAAACCTTCTAGCGAATTAATAGGTATGTCGTTTTTTAATG
The DNA here is from genome assembly GCF_001936575.1 of Tenacibaculum agarivorans. Classification (GTDB taxonomy): domain Bacteria; phylum Bacteroidota; class Bacteroidia; order Flavobacteriales; family Flavobacteriaceae; genus Polaribacter; species Polaribacter agarivorans. The sequence goes on along the minus strand of NZ_MSMP01000011.1, from coordinate 155,932 downwards.
CATAATCAATAGCCTTTTGTATTACCTGAATTGGCTCTAACAATCCAACATTAATTAGTGGTGATAAAATACTGTGATTTAAAAAATGTTTATCTTTTACTATAGCATCTTCGTAATCGCCAAACTCATAAAATCGAATAGCAAAAAACTCTTGTAACCAAGTTTCCGCTTCTTCAAAAGTTGTAGGATAAATTTGCGTTGCATTAAGTAATCCAATATTATTGGTAAAATAGCTATCAGTATACTTTATTGCTTCTTGAAAATATTGGTTTTTACTAGGAAAAGTGATACTTGGAGGTGTTTTTCCTTTAGGATATTTTTTTCGGTTATCAACATCAAAAGTCCACTTCCCTCCTACAGGATCTCCATTGGTTACTAAAATATTTCTATCTACACGTTGTTTTTTGTAAAAAGAGGTTTGAAAAAACTTCTTTTTAGTGGATTTGAAAAAGGATTGTAAATCTTCTTTTGTATTTATAAATAATGGATTAGTGTATTCATGTAATTCAATTTTACTTTTGAAAACATGAATTCGTTTTTCTAACCAATTATCTGTTGGATTTATATAATGAACTTCCCCTACACCTTCTGCAATCAGTTTTGGAATGAATTTACGCACGTCAGAGTTGTCATGCTTAGCTTCTATATACTCGACAGAAAAGCCTTTACCTTTTAAATATCTTTCATAAAATTTCATGCTAGCTCTATGAAAAGCTAATTTTTGTTTATGAAAATTATATTGACTAAAAAACAAATATTCTTCTACTAAAAAAGCAACAGCATCTTTAGGGAAGAAATCAATGTTTTTAAACAATTGATGTGGGAATATTATAATTACTTTTTTATTCATTTTTATTTTTCATCCTTATACTTGTTCTCTTGTATCTTAATCTTTATGATGAAACTTTTAATTGCTATGTAATTACCTTTATATGTTGATCCTTAAAAAAGACTAGGCTGTAACCACAATCTTTGGAATTTACCATCAGCGTCATATCGTTCTGCCTGTAGTTTTACATTAAACTTTCTATCTCTTGGATCATTACCAACACCAGCTACATATTGCCAGTTTCCATAATTACTATGTACATCATAATCAATCAACATACTTTCAAAATATGCCGCACCAATTCTCCAATCCAATAACAGTTCTTTTGCAAAATATGAAGCTACATTTTGTCGTCCACGGTTACTCATCCATCCAGTTTTTTTCAACTCAATCATATTCGCATTCACAAAAGGCTCTGCTGTTTCTCCGTTAATCCATTGTTTTATTTTATGTTCATTTGAACTCCACTCATAAGGAACTTGTTTTATCCCTTCTATTTTGAATATATTGTTTTTATGCTTCAGTGATAAGTACTTGAAATAATCTCTCCATAGTAATTCAAAAATTAACCAATAGGTAGACTGATTACTTCCAAATTCTTTCTCGTAAGCTTTGACTTCCCAATAAATAGTTCTTGCTGAGATTGCACCATTAGCCAACCAAGGTGAAAACTTTGAGCTATAATCTACTCCGATTAATCCGTTTCTGGTTTTCTTATAAAAGGATAACTTTTTACTTTCAAAAAAGTAATGATGCATCCTTTTTTTAGCTGCATTTTCTCCTCCTGAATATGGAAAAGCTGTATTAGAAGGAACAGAAAAATCTTCAAAACCTAAATCTTTTAATGTAGGAATAATTGTATTCGTTTCAATAAGATTTGATTTATCCTTTGCTATGGGAAGGACTTCTTTTTGTATTGTTCCGTATTTTTCTAACTTTTTTCTAAATGCAGTAAATACTTCTGGAATTTTATTGATTTCCATGGGTATTTCATCTGGGTGAAATAAAAATTGATCATAATATTGATGAATTTCTATGTCATCAGGCAATGCTTCTGTTATTTTTTTGATTTCCCTCTCTTCTTCATGAGTAAACTCGTTTAGAAAGAAGAAAGCGTTTGCTTCGTGTGTCAGACAAAAAATCGGCAAAAAATGATGAGAATAGTCATGAGTAACGAAAAGAGGGATATTAAAATTCTTCAAATTTTCAGATAGATCTTGTACTGATTCTATTAAAAATTTAGCTCTATATTTTCCTATTTTTTTAAATCCAAATTGTTCTTTTTCAAAGTTCTTTTTATCAAAGCAATACACACCAATAACACGTTCATAATTTTCACAAGCATCATGTAGCGCTTTGTTATCTTGAACTCTAAGGTTATTTGTAAACCAAACTATGGCTGTTTTTTTGTGCTGCATTTTTTACTACAATATTTTACATTTTCCCAGTTTCTTTCCCATTTTTTTCTCCATGTAAATGGACGTTGACAAACAGGACAAATTTTACTAGGTAAGTGTTGTTTTTTTACATTCTTCACTATGGATTTACTAATGCGTTTATCATTCCTTTAAATACAAATGCGTGAAAAGGTAATACGGCATACCAATACATTCTACCCCATATTCCTTTGGGTCTAAATACTGCTCTTTGGTATAATTGATCTTTAACTATTTTAAATTCCAGCCAAGCTTCTCCAGGCAATTTCATTTCTGCGAACAATAACAATCGCTTTTGTTTTTTATCCGCTAATAACACGCGCCAAAAATCTAAAGGATCGCCTGGCTCCAAATATGTATTATGGGTTCTTCCTCTACGCAAACCAACACCTCCAAAGAGTTTATCTACATATCCTCTTATTTTCCATAACCAGTTGAAACTATACCAACCATTTTCACCTCCAATAGACCAAATTTTATCTATTGTAAAGTTTTCATCTATAATTTTCCTTGATCGAATATCTTTAAAACATCCATAATTTGGTACTTTGATGTGTGTATTCAACTGATCATTAAATACACCACTACTCATAGCATCTTTCCAACTTGATATTACTTCATTTTGTTCTATCTTTTGAAATGCTAAAGCCACAGCTTGTTTATATGTAATAGGATTTACATTTAGTTGTTTATTTATATCGCTGGGCTTAGCAACTACTTCTACCTTCATACTGTCCACTAAAGCTTTCGCTAAATTGAACGATGTAGAAGTAACAAAGTATAGCCAATATGAAGACATTTTGGGAGTAAGTACAGGCAAAGTGAAAATGTATCTTTTCAATCCTCTTACTTGAGCAAATTGAAGTAACATTTGTTTGTATGTCAATATTTCAGGGCCACAGATATCAAAGGACATATTATACGTTATATCATTACCCAAGGCATTACTTAAAAAACTCAATACATCTCTAATAGCTATGGGTTGTGATTTGGTATTCAACCATTTTGGAGTAATCATTACAGGTAGCTTTTCTACTATATCTCTAATAATTTCAAAAGAAGCACTCCCGCTACCTACAATAATTCCTGCTCTAAATGTAGTTAATGCATAACTATTAGACCCTAGTGTTTGTTCTACCTGATATCTAGATTGTAGATGCTTAGATAATGAATCGTCATTTACAATTCCACTTAAATAAATTACTTGCTTACAGTTGGTATTTTCTACTAGCATTTTAAAGTTCTGAGCACATTTTTGTTCTAAATCTTCAAAATGTGTTGCTGTAGTAGACATCGAATGAATAAGATAATAAGCTACATCAATATCTTTAGGAAAAGGTTCTAAATTATCATGTAGAAAATCAACTTTAATGAACTCTATATTATCTTCATACTCAATTTCATCAGGAATTCGATGTAAATCACGGACACAACAAACCAATTGATGTCCGGCTTCTAAAAGCTGTAACACCAAACGTTTGGCAATGTAACCTGTTGTTCCTGTGATTAAAATTTTCATTAAATACTATTTTCTATTTTTTTAGGTCGTTGATATTCATATCTAGTGAATAAATTAGGTATTGCATAACCATCTAAACCATTAATTGTAGCAACTCTACCCTTTGACAAGTTTAAAAAACCATCTTCTTGTAGCATTTCATCCTTCACATAAAAGAATTGAATTTCTCCAACAACCATTATAGTATCATTTGCTTTGATATAATATTCTTCTAAATACTTCATACCAATCTGTACTGGTGATTCTTGTACAAATGGTGCTAAAAAACCATTTTTATATTCAGGGGTTAAGCTCGTCATTTCAAATTCTGAAATTCCCTTATCGTATTTTGCTGAAGTATGATGTGCATCTTCGGCAATAGTTTGCGTGATATGATTGATTGTATAAAAACCTGTTTCTTTTAGATTTTCATACGTATTTCTAGGAACAGTTGTAGGACGTAAAATAAATCCTAATACTGGTGGTGTAGATCCTAAATGTACTACAGAACTAAATACCGCAACGTTTTCTTGACCTTCAGGAGAAATACTACCTAATAAGTTAGCTGATTTATAACCAGAAAGGCTATTCATTAGATTTATTCTATGAATTTTATCAAAATTGTCTATATCTTCTCTATTAAAAAACGCCATCGTATTGTGTAAAGTTGTTAATCTTAATATTCTTTGCTTTCAAATCGTGCATTAAATTGTATAAACCAAAAAATGTTCTGTTGATATAAATAAAATGCTTAGATCCTCTATTTCCATTCATGTTTCTTAGTTCTGTGCTCTTAGAATATTTAGTCCCAAGTTCGGTGATCTTCCCAAAAAACGTTTCATCTGAAAAATCAAATTCTTTGGTATTGAAAGGTTGAGTGAATAGGCTTAGCATTTCATGGAACATATCTGTAAAAAAAGCTAGTTCTTCAGGAGTATCATCTTCTCTAAGAATTTCTAATTCATATAGTTTTTCTACAAAGAACTCTGGGTCAGAAATATTTTCTTTTTTTGCCAATTCAAAATAAGGTTTATAAAACTCTTCAGGTACAGCTTTCATACAGCCAAAATCTAAAACAATGAGTTCATTATCTTTAGACACTAAAAAATTCCCAGGATGTGGATCTGCATGTACTTTTTTCAAAATATGCATTTGATACATATAAAAGTCCCATAGTGCTTGTCCTAATTGATTAGCTTTCTCCTGATCTTTATTCACTGCTGTAAATTCAGATAGGTGGACACCTTCCATCCAATCCATCGTAATAATTCTGTCCGAAGAAAAATCTTTATAATAGTTTGGAAACCTTAAATTGTTAATATGCTTGCAAGATTCTACAATAGACTGACTTTGCTCTACCTCCAGTATATAATTTGTTTCTTCAATGAGCTTATTTTCTACCTCTTTAAAGTACTTATCACTATCCTTGCCTCTTATGTTAAACATTTTAATAGCAATCGGTTTTACTAAAGCCAAATCAGAAGAAATACTTTCTGCCACACCTGGATATTGGATTTTAACCGCATATTTTTTTCCTTCTTTTTCTGCTAGGTGAACCTGACCAATACTAGCACCACTTACCGCATTCAGATTAAACTTGTCAAATAATTCATTAGGTGCTTTACCAAAATACTTTTTGAATGTTTTTTTCACTAAAGGAGCAGATAAAGGTGGCACTGAAAATTGAGACAGCGAAAATTGCTCAACGTATGCTTGCGGCAAAATTCCTTTTTCCATACTTAACATTTGTGCTACTTTTAAAGCACTACCCTTCAATTGCTTTAAACCATTATAAATATCTTCAGCATTATCTTTATTTAATTGTTCTTTGGCTTCATCTTCACCATTTACTAGTTTACTTCCATAATATTTTAAATAATTCACTCCTACTTTAGCACCTGTTTGTACTAATTTTGAAGCTCTTTGTATTTTAGAAGTGGGTATATTATCTATTGTCTTCATTTGTTTATTTTTTAATTCAGAAGATTCAAAAAAAATTGAATCTTTATTAAAACTCTCACACATAAAATCATTTCAAAGTATAAACTCGAAATGACTAACCCTAATTAATTTATGATTTCATTAAATTCTCTTTTAATAAAAACTTTCCTAAGTCTATAACACTTTTAATTGGTGCTATATTAAGTATATCAAAGCTCGCATTTACTGCTTTTTCAATAAACAAGTCTGTTTTCTCAAAAGAAGCAGAAGTATCTTCCATCCAAAATTTCATAGTAATTATAAGTTGAGCCCAAGCACTCTCACTAATGGCTCTGTCTTGTATTTTTTCTAAGCGTTCTTGCTTTACTTCTAATTTCTCAATAGGTAAATTATCTACATACTTTTTAAAATGTTTACGTAATTCACCAAGAGATTTGATTGCATTTAATTTTGAATTGTTTTGCTGAAGTGCATAGACTACATAACTCCTATTAGCTGTTAGGAGCTCAAAAAAAGTATAATAAAAACTCAACAATTGATTTCTTGCATCAAAGGTTTCGTATTCTTCACTTTTATGAAGTAAACTTATAGTATTTTCAAAAAAAGCAGTAAAAATTGACTTTTTCACCGCTTCGAAGGAAGTAAAACTTTGATAAAATAACTGCTCATCAAAATTATTTTCTTTTGCAAATTTGTATACAGACTTTGGATCTTCATTGTGCTCTAACACATAATCCATATACATAGTTATTATATCTTGTTTGCTAATATTTTTCTTTTTAGCCATTATAAACTGATTTTAATTGCATTATATGCTTTAGTCACTTCAAAGATACTTATTTTATGTTTAATTTAAAAGCAAAAAGGTTAAACAATAATATTATTTTAACTTTTTATTAATAGTATTACTATTATATTTGCAAAAAAAACAATCAATAATGGATAAATTACTTTCAAGCATAAAGATTGAAGTACCTGAAGGGATTTATTTAAAGAACCCTGAGTCTTCAACATTAGGAAAAAAGATAGTCGAAAACAGTATTATTCTTATAGAAGAAATTGGTTTTGAAAATTTCAACTTTAAAAAACTAGGAACTAAAATAGGTTCTAATGAAAGTTCTATTTACCGTTATTTTGAAAGTAAACACAAACTACTCATCTACTTAAGCTCTTGGTATTGGAGATGGTTAGAGTATCAACTCGTTATTGAAACATTCAGCATTAAAGATGCTAAAGAAAAAGTTATCAAAGCTGTTGAAATTGTAACTAGAACAACCCAAGAAGATCAGAATTTCTCTCACATTAATGAGGTATTATTAAATAAAATTATCATCAATGAAAATTCAAAATCATATTTAACCAAAAGTGTAGATTCTGAAAACAAAGAAGGGTATTTCCTCCCTTACAAAAGAGTAGTAAGACGATTGGCTGAAATTATTTCAGAATATAATAAAGACTATGAATACCCTTTAAGCCTGGCTAGTTCTATTACAGAAGGAGCTTTACATCAACAATTTATGAAACAACATTTCACTACTATTACCAATTGTAACGAATCGGTTACACCAACTCAATTTTATACTCACTTAGTTATAAAAACACTTGCTAATGACAACTAATTCTTTATCTCCATGGAAACGATTTGTTGGTTTGATACAACTTGAACGAAAAGACACTTTCCAAATTGCATATTTTGCTATTTTTGAAGGTCTAGTAGCCCTCTCATTACCATTAGGTATACAAGCTATTATAAATTTATTACAGGGTGCACAAGTATCTGCTTCTTGGGTTGTTTTAGTTTTCTTAGTAACCTTAGGAGTTGCTTTTTCCGGAACACTAAAACTAATGCAACTAAGAATTATAGAAACTATTCAACAACGAATATTTACTAGAGCTTCTTTTGAATTAAGTTACCGTTTTCCTAAAATTAAAATGAAAGAGCTAGAACATTACTATTTACCTGAACTAGCCAATCGTTTTTTTGATACATTAACTATTCAAAAAGGATTATCTAAAATTTTAATTGATGTTCCTTCTGCATTCTTACAAATTGTGTTTGCACTATTTCTACTTTCTTTTTATCATCCTTTCTTTATCATTTTTGGTATTCTACTAATACTTTTAGTCTACATCGTATTTAAGTTTACTGCTCAAAGAGGAATAGATACTAGTTTACAAGAATCTAAGAATAAATATAAAGTTGTGCATTGGTTACAAGAAGTAGCTAGATCTGTTATTAGTTTCAAATTATCAGGAAAAACTAATCTTGCACTTCAGAAAAATGATGAATTAGTAAAAGAATACTTAAACTCTAGAGAAAGCCACTTTAAAATTCTAGTCTTACAATTCATCCAAATGATTAGTTTTAAAGTATTAGTAACCGCTGGACTTTTATTAATTGGAGGATATTTAGTACTGGATCAAAAAATGAACATCGGGCAGTTTGTTGCAGCAGAAATTATTGTAATCTTAGTTATCAGTTCAGTAGAGAAATTAATTTTAGGCTTAGAATCCTTTTATGACGTATTAACTTCTATTGAAAAATTAGGACAGGTTACAGATAAGTCTATAGAGAATCAAAAGGGAGAAATTATAGAAGAAGAACTTCATATTTCTATAGAAAACGTTACCTACAAAGCGCACACCAGAAATGAACCTATTTTAAATGATGTCTCTTTTGAAATCAATCAAAAAGATCGAATTTTAATTGAAGGAAAGAGTGTATCAAGTAAAGCTAGTTTTTTACGACTAATCCCTGGATTAATTGAACCAACTTCTGGCTCAGTACATGTTAATAATTTATCTATAGACAGCCTTAACATAAAAGATTACAGATCTAAACTTGGTATTTCATTTTTAAATGAAACACCATTTGAAGGTACACTAAGAGAAAACATTACTTTAAATGACCCTAACATTTCCGATAAAGAAATTTATGAAATTTTTGAAGTTGTAGGATTAGTAGACTTTTTAAAACTACAACCCAATGGTTTAAATACAGTTATAGAGCCAGAAGGAAGACAAGTAGCTTACTCAATTAATAAAAAAATAATCTTAGCAAGAGCTATAGCAAAAAAACCTAAACTTTTGATTTTAGAAGATCCAGTATACCAACTAAAAACAAAAGAAGTGGAACGCATTGTTAACTATATTACTGACCCTATTAGACCTTGGGGATTAATTGTAGTAAGTAACGATAGTACCTGGAAAGAAAAATGTAGTAAACACCTTTGTTTAGATAATGGAAATTTAAAAATAAACAGCTATGCTTAATATATCAAAAAATTCAATTGCTAACGATATTGATATTACTAAATACGATTCTGGAAAAGAGATTTTTTCCGTTGAATATCATAAAAGTTTTAGAAAGTTCTTGCTAGCTTTTTCAGTAATACTTTTGATTATATTGTTTTTACCATGGACACAAAATATTTCAAGTAAAGGAAATGTTACCACATTAAAACCTAATCAAAGACCACAGACATTGCAATCACAAATTCCTGGTAGAATTGAAGAGTGGTATGTTCGAGAAGGAGATTTTGTAAAAAAAGGAGATACAATTCTTAGAATTTCTGAAGTTAAAAGTGAATATTTTGACGGTCAACTTGCCAGACGAACGCAAGATCAGTTGAATATTAAAACACAATCTATTGGTGCGTATCGAAATAAAGTAACAGCTTTAGAAAATCAGATCAAAGCTTTACAAAGCGAAAGAACTTTAAAACTAAAACAGGCAAAAAATAAACTGATACAAGCACATTTAAAAGTAAAAAGTGATAGTATTGATTTAGAAGCTATTAAAACTAAGAGTTCTATAGCTGAAACACAATTGAATCGTGTTATTGAACTTCAAAAAGAAGGGATAAAGGCCGTGAAAGATGTTGAAGATAAAAGAGCTAAATTTCAGGAAGCTAATGCTAAATTAATCTCTCAACAGAATAAATATTTGACTTCTCAGAATAATGTAATTAATACCGAGTTAGCTATTACTACTCTTAATGCAACTTATCAAGATAAAATCTCAAAAGCTGAAAGCAATTTATTTACTGCTCGATCTGCTACTTTAGATACCGAAGTACAAGTATCAAAATTAGAAACTAGTGTAGCAAACTATACTAAAAGAACAAGTTTACTATATATAACAGCTCCACAAGATGGTTATATTAACAAAGCAATAAAAGGCGGAATTGGTGAAACATTTAAAGAAGGAGAGCAATTGGTTGGTATTATGCCTGCTAATTATGAGTTAGCTGTTGAAATGTTTGTAAGACCAATTGATTTACCATTAATTCATATAGATGAAGATGTTCGAATTGAGTTTGATGGTTGGCCTGCAATTGTATTTAGTGGTTGGCCAAATGTTTCTTATGGAACTTACGGAGCAAAGGTAGTAGCTATAGAAAACTTTATTAGTGATAATGGTATGTACAGAGTACTTTTAGCGCCAAATAAAGATACTGCAGCTTGGCCTGAGGCAATTAGAGTAGGTTCGGGCGCTAAAACAATTGCGTTGTTAGATAATGTTCCTATTTGGTTTGAATTATGGAGACAAATTAACAGCTTTCCTCCTAACTTCTATCAACCTCAAAAGAAAGAAAAAAAAGAAGATAAACTTAAGCTAAAAATAAAATAGTCATATGAAAAGTAAGTTATTACTCTTATTGTCATTGTCTATTTACACATTAATAGGGCAAACTGATAATAACAATATACTTCTATTAGAAGAGTATATTGGGTATGTAAAACAGTTCCACCCCATTGTAAAGCAGGCGAAATTAATTAGTACCGAAGGAGAAATTAAGTTGTTAAAAGCTAGAGGTGCTTTCGATCCTAAGATTGCTGTAGATTATGATAGAAAAAAGTTCAAGAAAACAGAATATTTTGATAAGTTAAATTCTACATTCAAAATACCAACTTGGTACGGCATAGAATTTAAAGCTAATTATGAAAACAACTCTGGAATTTTTCTAAATCCAGAGCGTAATGTACCTGATGAAGGTTTATATGGGATTGGTGTATCACTTTCTTTAGCAAAAGGTTTATTGACTAACGAAAGAATGGCTACATTGAAAAGAGCTAAGTTGTATACTAAACAAGCTATTGCTAAACAACAATTACAAGTAAATGAAATTCTTTATAATGCAATTACTACGTATTTTGAGTGGCTTAAAAATTATCAAACTCAAATTGTTTATGAAGATTTTCTTAAGAATGCCAATAATCGTTTAAACATTGTAAAGAAGAGTTATTTTGCGGGTGACAAACCAGCTGTAGACACACTTGAAGCTAGTATTAATCTAAAAAACAGAAAACTTGATTTAGAGAAAGCAAAATTATCTTATATAAAATCAAAGTTAAAGCTTGCTAATTATTTATGGTTAAGTGATAATATTCCTTTAGAATTAGAAACCTCTGTTATACCTGATGTTAATACCTTTAAAAATATTGACGGTGCTTTAAATATTGAAACGAACACACTAGACTCTATTAATAATGATAATCACCTTAAAATAAAATCTTTAGAGTACGAAAAGCAAAGTTTAATTGTAAATAAGCGATTAAAAATGAATAATCTACTTCCAAAAATAGATGTAGAATATAATTTTTTAACTCCTAAGTTTAATGAGTTAACCAATTTCAACACTAATAATTACAAGGGAGGTATAAACTTTTACATCCCATTGTTTTTAAGAAAAGAACGTTCGGAACTCAAGTTAGCAAAACTGCAATTACAAGATATCGAATTTGTTATCTCCGCTAATAAAGTGGATTTGAATAACAAGATGAAAACAATTGATAATGAAATTTCTTCTACTTTAAGACAAAATGAAACTTTAGAAGAGTTGGTCAATGATTATAAAAATCTTGTAAAAGCTGAAGAGCGTAAATTCATTTTAGGTGAAGGTTCTTTATTTTTAATTAATTATCGAGAAGTAAAATTAATTGAAACACAACTTAAGCTTATAGACACTAATAATAAGTTTCTAAAATCCAAAGCTTCATTATACAGAATGCTTAGTAACCAAGACAATAATGAAAAAACCATCCAATAATTTGGATGGTTTTACTTAAGTTAAAAACCTGTATTATTTATTATTGTGTTAAAAATTTAATCTAATCTGAAATCAACAGGGAACGAATAAGTAGTATTCACTTTTTTCCCATCTTTTTTAGCAGGTACAAAATCAGGTAATTTCTCAACTAAGTTTGCTGCAGCAGTTTCTAATATTTTACCCCCAGCTGGTCCTTTAGCTTCAACATTAACTACTTTACCTTCTGCATTTATTATGAATTTAATAGTTACCATGCCTTCAATTTCCCTATCTATTGCTAAACTAGGATATGCAAAATTGTCTTGTATGTGTTGTACCAAATTCTTGTTAAAGCATTGTAATGATTTGTCACCCGATTTTTGACAAGATTTAAATTGAGGAATTTCCTGTACCATTGCAAAATCATAAGTTACTTCAGTTTTTTCAACCTTTTTACTTACTTTTCTAACGTTTGATGGTCTTACACCTGGAATTCTGAATGTAATAGGTAAACCATATTTTACTGCTACTGCTTTTCCTAAGTGTTTACCTGGTATAAATTGTGGCAATTTCTTCATTATTCTCTCTGCTTCTTTTCCTAATTGCTCCCCTTTATAAGGCGAAATTACTTTCATTTGTCCTACATTTCCTTCTTTATCAATTAAGAAATGTACTAAAACTCTTCCTTGAACTCCCCTATCGTAAGCTTCTTCAGGATATCTCAAGTTTTTTCTAATATGATTCGATAACGTTTCTTTAAAACATTTTTCTTGCCTGTATGTTGGCTCTTTTTCACATCCTTTAAATAAAGGAATCTCATCAGCGTAATCAAAAGGAACCATAGCTACCTCACTTGTATTACTTACATTTAAAGTATTAATTACATCTGTCTTCTTTTTAATACTCGCTAATTTGTGACTATAATCACTTGTCATCACTCCTGTAGCTTCGTCTCTTTTTCTAACTACCCTTCTTCTTGAAGTTACCTGAACTGTTACTTTCTTAGCTTGTTTGTCATCAGCATCCTTCGTAGAACATTTCGTTATACTATTAAGGTCTAGCGCTGGTTCATCTATTGAGTTGTTACATGTTTTATTAGATTGTGCAGAAACACCAAAAACAAATAGCATTACACATATAGCAGTGATTTTATACATAATACGGGGAATTTAGGGATTATGATACTAATTTAACATTTCAATCTATGTTAAATTAACGTTATGTAGCAAATAACGTTTTAGTATAGACGAATGGTAATTGTGTTACGACGAATTGCTCTTTACATTCAAAAAACAAACATATCATATTGATTTTAAAATAGTTAAAAAACAATAAAAAAACCACTCAAAACAATGAGTGGTTTATAAATAACAAAAGTTATTCTTATGTAAAATTAATTCAATTTAAAATCTACAGGGAAAGAATATTTAGCATTAACCTTCCTTCCACTTTTTTGTGCTGGTTGAAATTCTGGTAGCTTTTCAATCAACTTAATTGCAGCATCTTCTAATATTTTTCCATTAGCAGGACCTTTCGCTTCAATATTTGCCACCTTACCTTTATCATTAATTATAAACTTAATGGTAACTGTACCTTGGATTTCACTGTCAATTGCAGCTGTTGGATAAGCAAAATTATCTTGTATGTGTTGCACTAAATTTTTATTAAAGCATTGTAAAGATTTATCAGCAGCTTGTTTACATGTACTAAATTGTGGGATCACTTCTAAATCAGAGAATTCATACGTTTTATCGGTTACAATTACCTTCTTACTTACTTTTCTAATATTAGTACGCTTTACGCCCGGTATTTTAAAAGTAATAGGTAAACCATATTTAATTGTTGTTAAACTTCCACCATGCTTACCTGGTATAAATTGAGGCAACTTTTTAATGATTCTTTTAGCTTCTTTACCTAGTATTTCTCCTTTGTAAGGGGAAATTGCTTTAATATTTTCTACTTTTCCTTCCTTACTAATTACAAAATGTACCAGTACTCTACCTTGAATACCTTTTTCATACGCCTCCACAGGGTACTTCATGTTCTTTCTAATATGATTTGCTAATTTAGATTTAAAACACTTTTCTTGTTGGTATATCGGTGCACTCTCACATTTTTTGAATAATGGAATTTCATCTGCATAGTTAAAAGGAACAATTGCGGTATTATTCTTACTAACATTTAAAGTATTGATAATATCTGTTTTCTTTTTCATGCTTGCAATTTTATGAGAGTAATCACTAGTCATTACTCCAGTAGCAGCATCTCTTTTCCTCACAACTCTTCTTCTGGAAGTTACTTCGACTGTAACTTTTTTTGCAGACTTTTCATTTGAATCTTTAATCGCACATTTTGTAATACTATTAAGATCTAGAGCAGGCTCATCAACTGGATTATCACAAGTTTTATCAGATTGTGTAAAAGCGTTGGAAGTTATAAATAATACTATTAATAACAGGGTAATTTTTTTAACCATAGTACTAAGGGATTAGGCTTACATTATATGATTGGTAAAATATATTGTAATGGGTTAGACAATAGTTGAAAACAATAAGTGATAAAGGTTTTATTGATTTAATTCTTAATAAATATAGGAAAGAATTTCAATAAAACAAAATTATGTTTATTTTTTTAACACTAAAAATAAACAATCACTAAATAAAACACACTTAAAATATTAATTAAACAAAAGCAATTTAAATCATAAAAAAATCACTTTTATAATGAAAAACCTAGATAAACACTGGCTTTCGTGGCTGTACAACGATTAACTGTTATTTATAAAACACTAATAAACAACCAACTATAAGTAGCTATAGTTTTCACAGTAAAATTTTTCAAAAAATATTTTTAAAATTAGTGGATTCTTAATTTTTGCCCTGTAAAAATAGCATTACTTTTTAATCCATTAACTTCCTTTAAATAAGCAACGGATACTTTATATCTCTTTGAGATACTAAATAATGTTTCTCCAGATGTTACTATATGAAGATCTTTGTTTGAATTTACTGAAGACTCTACTGTTTCTATTGCTTCTTTTTCATTGGGGTTTTCTTCATAACCAATCACAACTTCATCTCCTACCTCAATAGCATCAAAATTAACCATGCTATTTAATCGATACAATTGAGCTAAATTCATATTATATGTTCTAGCAATACTACTTAAAGTCTCTCCTTTTTTAACCACATGTGTTATGGTTGGATCATATTCAACAACTTTTTCAGGTTTTTTAGCTGCATTTTTTGGAAATTTGGTAGACACATCGCCTGTAATTAGGTTCATGTAAGCTACTTTTCCATCAAGTAAGATTTGATCCCAACCTTCAGGTAATTTTTTCTGTTGAGAAAATGCGAAAACTGAAGTTAAAATAAATAGTACGAGGTTAATTTTATTCATTTCAATCCATTTAAATGTGATTATGATGTAAACACATCATCTCTAATTTTTGGCAATTCTAATTTATAAATTACAGATAATGTTCTCACTAAAATTATAATAATAGCTGAACATATAAAATTTAAATTATCATCAACATTTAATTTCAATAACAATAAATATACCAAGCCACCTAGTAAACAAGCAGAAGCATAGATTTCTTTTTTAAAAATTAAGGGAACTTCTCTAGATAAAACATCACGGATTACACCTCCAAATACTGCAGAAACCATTCCCATGATAATAGCTACAACAGCAGGCAAATCATAACTTAATCCTTTTTGTAAACCTAGGAGTGTAAACACACTGATTCCTATGGTGTCAAATAAAAAGAAAGTTTTTCTAAGAGGTTCAATTTTCTTTTTAAACAGAAAAGTAAAAACTACTGCAACTGCGATAGTTTTGATATAATTTAAATCTCCTATCCAATTGATAGGATGTGCATCTATTAAAATATCTCTTAACATTCCTCCACCAACAGCAGTAACAAAAGCTAAAATAATGACTCCGAAAAGATCAAACTCTTTTTTAGAAGCTACTAAAGCACCACTTATTGCAAATGCAAAAGTCCCTAAGATATCTATGACATAAATTACATCCATCTCCTAAATTGACTTACTACTTCTTAATAAATTGAATATTTAATCTTTTTTGTATTTGATGAATATGTTCTAATTCGCTTGGTAACACAAAGGCTTGTGATATTCCTCTATTTCCACCTCTTGCTGTACGTCCGCTTCTATGAGTATAATACTCTAACTTTTCTGGTAACTTATGATGAATTACAAAATTCAAATTTTGTACATCTATACCTCTTGCAGCAACATCTGTAGCAATTAAATATTGTAATGATTGATTTTTAAACGCTCTCATTACCTTATCTCGCTCTATCTGTTTCATATCTCCTTCTAAAACACCTACAGTAAATCCTTCTTCTAGTAATTCATTGGTTAACTTTCTAGCACCAGCTTTAGTTCTCGCAAAAAGAATACCTCGTTCCTCTTGTCTTCCTTCTAAAAAAGAAATAATTGCATCTGTTTTATTTGCTGAAGATACTATGGTATAATAATGTGTAATATTCTCATTAACCATGGAAGCCGGATTGATCTCAACACGTTTTGCATTTATATTCATGTAATTTTTTACAATCCTTTTAATTTCATCTGGCATTGTTGCAGAAAATAACCAAGTATTTCGTTCTCCAGAGGTATATTTTAAGATTCTATTAATTTCCAATTTAAAGCCCATACTCAACATTTCATCAGCTTCATCTAGAACTAAGGTTTTTATATTTTTCAAATTGATTTCTCCTCTTTCAATTAAATCAATAAGTCTTCCTGGAGTAGCGACTACAATATGAGTGGTTCTTTGTAGATTTTTAATTTGTTTATCAATTTTTTCACCACCATATACCGCTTCAACAAAGATTTTACCATCTACATATTTTGTAAACTTAAATAGTTGTTTTTTAATCTGTTGAACCAATTCTCTAGTTGGTGATAAAATCAACGCCTGAATTGTATCTGAACTTGGTTTTATTTGATGTAAAATAGGTAAGCCAAAAGCAGCAGTTTTACCCGTTCCTGTTTGAGCTAACCCTATAAAATCAGCCTTTTCTTCTAGTAAAAAAGGGATTGTTTTTTCTTGAATCTCCGTTGGTTTTTTAATTCCCAACTCATTTAACCCTTTAACAAAATCTTTACGAACACCTAAATCTGAGAATGTTGACATATACTTATTTTAAGCCACAAAGATAGTTTTATTTAAGCTGGAGATAACAAATTAAAGATATCTTCTGTGATTCTTGTAGGACGTAAGGTTTTATTATTTAGTAAGCACCAAGTGGTTTGTGCTTTTACCAATAATTTATCTTCTTTAAAAATTTCAACATGGCGAATGGATTTTACTCCTTTAGTTTCTCCAACCCAAGTTTTTAAGGTAATCTTTTCATTTAAGGTGGCCTGACCTAAATAATCAATTTCATGTCTTAAAACTACCCAAATTAAATCTTTAGCATCACTATTTTTAGTAAGATGTTGCCAATGTAATGTTGCAATGTCTTGTACCCATTGCAAATAAACCACATTATTTACATGATCTAAGTCGTCTATTTCACTAGAAACTACTGTTCTTGTTGTACTAAAAACTTTATCTGAATTCATGACTACAAACTTACGTAAGAAAGCGTATTATTTCGTTAATTTGTAAACTAATTTCTACGACCATGAATCAAGTTGCCAGTGAACTCTCTACAGAAAAAATAAGTAAACTATTATTAAAACAATCTGTACCTGCTGCTATTGGTATTCTGGTAATGTCTATCAACATGATTGTAGATACTATTTTTGTTGGTCAATGGATTGGAGTTTTAGCTATAGCTGCTATTACAGTTGTTTTACCTATTGGTTTTTTAATATCTTCTATTGGAATGGCTATTGGTATTGGTGGTAGCTCTGTAATTTCCTTAGCTTTAGGAGCTGATAATGTTGAAAAGGCGAAAAAAGTATTCGGAAATCAAATAAGTTTAACCACCATAAATTCAGTAGTTTTAGTAACTATTTGTTTAGTTTTTGAAGAAGCTGTTTTAAAACTATTTGGAGCTAATGGAAACATTTTAGAGCCTGCAATTCCATATTTTAGAATTATTATACTGGGTGTACCTTTTTTAGCCTATGCAATGATGGGCAACCCAATTATTAGAGCTTTAGGTAAGCCTACCTATGCTATGGTAGCTTTAATTTTACCAGCCATTGCCAATATTATTCTAGACATTTTATTTATTAAGGTTTTTGGTTGGGGAATGTTTGGTGCTGGCTTGGCTACTTCCATTGCTTATGGAGTATGTGGATTATTCATTTTAGGTTTTTTACTGTCTAAAAAAAGTAATTTACAAATACGTTTTGATCAATTGAAATTAAACAAAGCTATTGTTTCCGAAATTAGCTCTTTAGGTAGCATTACACTAGTTAGACAAGGAACGATTAGTGTTTTAACTATTATTTTAAATTATTCATTATATAAATACGGAAATGAATCTTCTTTAGCTGTATTTGGAATTATCAATCGTCTAATGATGTTTATCTTTTTCCCTGTATTTGGTATTGTACAAGGTTTTTTGCCTATAGCTGGATATAATTATGGTGCAAACTTGTATGACAGGGTAAAACAAGTACTATACACTGCTAACAAATACGGAACTATTTTGTGTGTCTTGATTTTTATTGCTGTGTATTTCTTTAATTATGAAATGACTACAGTGTTTACAAACGATAAACAATTGTTAGAGCAAACACCAAATGCAATTTTAGTAACGTTATTAGCTACACCTTTTATTGCTTTTCAATTAGTTGGTGCTTCTTATTTTCAAGCAGTAGGAAAAGCTAAGCCTGCATTAATATTAACTTTATTACGACAATCCATCTTTTTAATTCCATTTATAATAATCTTACCTATATTTTATGGACTAGATGGAATTTGGTTCTCCTTTCCTATTTCTGACTTGTTGGCAACAGTAGTTACCTACTTTTTTGTTCAGAAGGAAATTGCTTTATTAAAAAATTAACATTTTATTTCATTTGCATTTTAGTTTATTTATTAATTTTGAAACGATCATTTCAAATATATGCCAAAGACAGAAACATTTGATAAAGAATTAGTAATTCAACAAGTAACCGAAGTATTTCATAGCAAGAGCTATAGTTTAACTTCTATGCAGGACTTAGTTGATGCTACTGGTTTGAATAGATCGAGCATTTATAACACTTTTGGTAGTAAGTTAGACCTTTATATGTTGTGTCTAAAAAGTTACCAATGTCAAGCTCAAAATGAAATTCAAAATATTCTTTGTTCAAATGAAAATGATTGTTATATAAAAACTTTAGAACGAATTTTTTATACAAATATTAATGATAAAAAAGGGTGTTTGATTAACAACTGTACAACTGAAATGGCCAATCAGGAAGACAGTATCAATTCATTTCTAAAAAGTAATAATCAAGGTATGATAGCATTATTCCAAGATATTATTGAAAAAGGTCAAGAAAGAGGTAGTATAAATACCAATAAAACAGCGTATGAATATGCCATTTATCTTGTAACCACTTTTCAAGGATTTAGTTTATCTAATATTTTGATTAATGATCAAAAAGATATGCAGAGCATTGTTAAAACAATACTTTCTGTATTAGAATAAAATTTTTTTTAACCTTATTTGAAACGATTGTTTCAAATAAAAACTAATCATCATGAACAAATTAAAAGACAAAGTAGCCGTAATTACTGGCGCAAATAGTGGAATAGGTTTAGCAACTGCAAAATTATTTTTAGAAGAAGGTGCTAAAGTTGTAATATCTGGAAGAAGAGAAAGTGCTTTAGCAGAGGCAACTAAAGACTTAAACGGTGAATTTATCACTGTGGTAGCAGACGTAGCTAAAGAAGAAGACAACAAAAAATTAATACAAGAAACGGTAAATACCTTTGGTAAAATTGATGTGTTATTCTTGAATGCTGGTGTTGCTCCAGTTGCTCCAACTAATGAAATTACAAATGAGCACTATACAGAAGTTTTTGACATTAATGTTAAAGGGCCAATTTTAGCAACAAAAGAAGCTATTCCACATCTGAATGATGGAGGTTCTATCTTATTCACCAATTCTATTGTTCACCAAAAAGGATTTGATGGATTTGGAGTATACTCTGCAAGTAAAGGAGCTTTAAGAGCCTATTCTCGTGTATTAACATCAGAATTAAAAGGTAGAGGAATTCGTGTTAATTCTATTGCTCCAGGACCAATTGAAACTCCTATTTACGGAAAAATGAACTTACCGGGAGAAGTTGTAGAAGAAATGGGTAAAGGTTTTGCTGAAACAGTACCATTAGGTAGATTTGGTAGATCTGAAGAAATTGCAAGTACTGCATTATTCTTAGCTTCTGAAGATGCTTCTTTTATTAATGGTGTGGAGTTAGAAGTTGATGGAGGATTAAGTCAGATATAAAATAATCTAACACTGGTGCCTTCGAGTTCCTCAGGCACCAGTGTTATAGCTTATGAGTAAATTTAAACAATCCTAAATTGTCAGTTCGAGAACCATCAACAAAAATTTTGTGAAACGGTTTTAATAGCATATTACTAAAAGAATGACCTATTGATAAAAATTTACAAAAATCAAGGTAGCAGCGTTGGCTGAAAGATGAAAAGCTGTTTGAGCGATAGCGAGTTCTTTTCATCTGTTGCTGGAGATGCCGTAGTATTTTTAAATTCTTATCATTCTAGTCTTGATTTTTGCTCCTTTGTCTTGATGCAAAGGAGAGGAAATATAGACCATTTATACATAAACATCTATTATTCAAAATTTAATTTTCTTCATTACATTCTAAAAATCACTTGAATTAACAGAATTTTGTTGCAAATACACAACAGGTTTAAGCTTCTATTTAAAGAAGTGATTCTCCATTTAAATTTGTAGTCAATACTGAACTCATCAAATCAAAAAATGGACGTAACGCTTGATAAGATTTGTCAATTTCTTGTAAAAAGTTTTTAGACAACACTTCTTTATCTGTAAAATTTCGAACTGCGATATATCCTTTTTTTCGGATTAAATCAATATCTGGATGTGTTTTGTCAAAACCTTTAGGTGCAGTTTTCAATTCTTCTCCTTCAAATTTATCGCCAAAGTATTTTTGAAATTCTGGATCTGCTAAAATTTCTCTAAACTCAGCAGCATCAATTTCTATTTCCTTTCGAATTCTGAATAAATCATCTTTATTTGGTTCCCAAAAACCACCAGCAAGAAAACTTTCCCCTGATTTTAATCGTAAATAATACCCACCTCGTAAATGTGCACCATTTCTAGAAAAAGAACCTGCAAAATGCGTTTTATAAGGTGTTTTATCTTTAGAAAAACGTACATCTCTATAAATTCTAAAAAACTTGTGCTTTTCTATTTCATCATGCTGTTCTAATTGTTCTTGAACGGCTTTATAAAATTGCTTTACCTCTTTTTGAACAGCGTCAAACTCAGATTTATGCTCAGCAAACCAATCTCTATTGTTGTTTTCTGATAATTGATTTAAAAATTGAAAAGTTGATTCTTTAAATTGCATATTTGGCATTTTTAGCTAAAATAAGTTAATTTCTAAACTATCTATTCTTCTGCAATTACTTTTTAACATTTAAAACGCCTAAAATTACGATGATGGTTCCTATAACTTGAGTTACTGTTAATCGTTCATCTAAAAATAAAAAAGCGAGTAATATGGTAGAAATTGGTCCAATTGCAGCTATAATGGCAAAATTAGATGAAGAAATCATTTTAATGGATATCGATACTAAAAATGAAGGAATTACGGTGGCAAATATAGCAATGCAAAAACCTAAAATATATACTTCAAATGGTAGGTCTAAAATATTTGTTGTTGCTTGTAAACCAAAATGGATAAATACACATATACAAGATACTAACATGGCATAAGCTGTAAATCGCATTACACCAAACTTAGGAATTAGCCAACCACTACCTACTAAATAAGAAGCATACGTAATGGCACTTAATACCACATAAAAACCTCCTATATAAATTGTTTTTCCAGATAAACTTACTTCATTACCAAACGTTACTATTATACCTATATACGTAATGAGTATGGCTATTTTTTGATGTTTATTAATTGGCTTTTTCAAAAACCATTTATTAAACACTAAAACAATGGTTGGATAGATAAATAAGATAATCCGTTCTAAACTTGCCTTGATATAGGTTAGCCCGACAAAATCAAAATAACTTGCTAAATAATACCCTACTATTCCAAAAAATAGTACCCATACATAGTCTTTTTGTTGGTTCTTCTCCTCTGCCCTTTTTTCATTTCGATATAGAATGGCAATGATCACATAAAAAGGAAATGAAAACAGCATCCGTAGCAATAATGTTGTTATAGCATCAACATTATAGTTGTATACGAGCTTAACCAATACTGCTTTAGATGAAAATAATATAATTCCTAAAAGCCCTATAAGAACTCCTGAGATAAACTTTTTTTCTAGTTTCATTATGTAAAAATAAAACGTAGGCTGGAATATATGTTAACTAAAACTTCGGAATTACAATCATAACAGCTGATGAGTACGTGATAAAAAACTGATAGTGTTTTAATTAACAATTTTTAAATAATACATCATAAGTTTTAAATTTTAACTCATTATACGTAGTTCTGTATAACTTCGGTCTATTCGAACTCAAAATTACTTTAGATTTGTGATCAAATAGTCGATATGAATTTTCATTTTTTAGACCTCTTATTATTTGTTGGTGTTAGTCAAGGTTTCTTTTTAGGTATTACCATTCTTTTAGTTCGAAATAAAAACAAATCAGCGAACAAACTTCTTTCCTTTTTATTGTTTTCAGCTACAATTATGTTAAGTGGACGAGTATTCTTATTTAAATATTTTTCTCCTTTATTTCATAAAATAGCTTTACTAGCAGAAACCATTATTTTTCTATTTGGTCCATTAGTATACTTGTATACCAGAAATTTATTGACGCAAAGCAAAAAACAATTACCATTTCAGCATTTTATTCCCGCTATTATTCATTTTATATATGCCATAGTAGTAATTTCTATTGACTATGACACTCTTATTCTAATGATACGACAAGGAAAATTCAATTTAATCTATTTCATCACTGAACTCAGTGCTTTAGCCTCAAATATCATTTATGTAGTTTTAGCTTTTCTGGTTGTTAAAAATTACAAGATTGAAGAAAAAAATGAACTGTCCTACACTCAAAATATCTACAATTATTTACATTTTCTGATTTTGGGTATAAGTACTATCTTAATCTTCTGGATGTTTAGTTTTTTAAATTATTTTATTCCCATTCCTCTTACGGCTTATATCAATTATAACTCTGTGTGGATTTGTACGCCTATTTTCATATATATAGTAGGGTTTTATAGTTTACGTCAACCTGAAATATTTCGAACTCCTCCAAAAAGCAAGCAAACTATTTCAAAAAAAGAGCGTTTGACTCCTGAAGAAACACAAAGAGTATCTAAAGAATTAGAACATCTTATGGTGGATGAAAAAATTTATTTAGATCATAAATTAACTTTGGTAGCATTAGCCAAACAATTGAATACGTCTACCAACAACCTATCGTGGTTATTAAATACGATTCATAAATCTAATTTTTATGATTATGTAAATAGATACCGAGTGCAAAGTTTTATTGAAAAAATACAACATGGAGAACATGAAAGTCATACTATTCTAGCATTATCTTTAGATTCTGGATTTAATTCTAAATCTACATTCAACAAAGCGTTTAAAGAAATTACACAACAAACTCCTACTAGTTTTATCAAAAGTTTAAGTTCATCTGTATAAAAATATACCTTGTAAACTAGCTGTTCTGTTTTGCTGTATACCTTAGGTCGATTCAAAAGTAATTAGGAAATAGTTTTGAATTGAACTTAAATCTATACACAATGAAAATGCTCAAAAAGCAAAACAAACTTTTTATGTACGCTATAATTTTACTACTACACTTAAGTATATCTTCTTGTAAAGATGAAATTGTTCCAAGAGATCCTATCGTAGAAACTTTAGTCATGGATTTTACAGGTAATGATGCGGTTTCTGTTGATCAGGATGGAAATGTTTTTGTGTCTGAATATGGACGATTTGAAACTACTGGAGGAAGTGGTACCAAAATTTTTAAAGTTACACCTGAAGGAAATGTATCAGAAGCAGTAACAAATTTAACAGGTCCATTAGGAAATGCTATTGACAAAGATGGGAATATCTATGTTAACGACGCTAACAATACTTTGAATGGGAAAATTGTGAAAATTAATCAAAAAGGGGAAAAAAGTACGATAGCAACAATAGATGGATGGCCTTCAGGTCTTACACTAGATCAAGAAAACAACATTTATGTTTCAAACTTCTCTAAACCAACAGTGCATAAAGTATCACCAAATGGTCAAGCAACTTTATATGCCTCAGACAGTAGATTAGCTGGTGGCGTTGGAATTGATTTTGATACTAACGGAAATTTAGTTGTCGGAAACTTCAGTACTGCCGATATTTTATCGATTACACCAAACGGAGAAGTAGCCTTAATTGCCAACATTCCAAACATCGTAAATCAAGGATTTGGTATTGGTTATATCACTGTTATTGAAGATAATGTGTATGCCACTGGTATTGCTGTAAATAAGATTTTTAAAGTTTCCTTAAAAACAGGAGAGATTACAGTATTAGTTGGAACAGGAGAAGCCCAAACTATAGATGGTGATTTTTCTGAAGCAGCTTTTAGAACTCCTAATGGAATAACCTCTGATAAAAGGAACAAAATACTATATGTCTCAGAACTTGGAAATTCAGCAGCTGGTGCCTTAAGAAAAATTTACTTACCTCAATAAAACTTCTTTCGCGAGAATAGACATAAAAACCTTGAATGTCTTTAAATAATCAAGGATTTAATCAACCATTTAAATCTATTTTTATTATGAAAAAAACAATCCTAAGCTTAGGAAAAGTATTACAAAGAAAAGATCAATTAAGTATTAACGGAGGCGCAATAACTTATTGTAATAGTGATGCGGATTGTATAATACCTGGTAGTGAAGCTGAATGTGTATCCGCATGTATCACAAATTTAATCAACGGGACAAAAGTTTGTGTTTATGATACAACTACTTGTTTTGGTGGTATTGGGTAATATATACTATGTCAATTATTGAATTGAACTAAAACTAAAAGAGAATAGTCATACAACTATTCTCTTTTATATATTTTAATACATGAAGACAAACATTATGCATTAGTCATGAAGTGCATCACATCACCATCAGCTACTACATATTCTTTACCCTCTGCTCTTATTTTTCCTGCTTCTTTAACCTTAGCCTCACTTCCATATTCAGCATAATCTTCGAAACTAATAGTTTGTGCACGAATAAATTTCTTTTCAAAATCGGTATGAATAACTCCAGCTGCCTCCGGTGCAGTAGCCCCTACTGGTATAGTCCAAGCCCTTACTTCTTTCACACCAGCCGTAAAATACGTTTGTAAGTTTAATAATGTATATGCAGAACGAATTAAACGAGAAACACCTGGTTCTTCTAACCCAATGTCAGTTAAAAACATCTGACGCTCTTCATAATCTTCTAGCTCAGCAATATCTGCCTCTGTAGCTACAGCTAATACGATGATTTCAGCATCTTCATCTTTAACCGTTTCTCTTACTTTTTCTACATAAGCATTTCCGTCTTTAGCAGAAGATTCATCTACATTACAAACATACATTACTGGTTTTGCCGTAATAAATTGCATTGATTTTACTAGCTCTTCTTCTTTTTCAGTAAACTCAATAGTTCTTATAGATTTACCTTCTAGTAATACTGCTTGAATTTTTTCTAATAAAGCTAATTCTGCTTGTGCTTCTTTATTTCCTGTCTTAGCTGCTCTTTTAACTTTTTCTAGTCTTTTTTCAACAGCTTCTAGATCTTTAAGTTGTAACTCAATGTCTATAGTCTCTTTATCCCTAATAGGATCTACAGAACCATCCACATGTACAATATTATCATTATCAAAACAACGTAACACATGCAAAATAGCGTCTGTTTCTCTAATATTTGCTAAAAATTGGTTTCCTAAACCTTCTCCTTTACTTGCGCCTCTTACTAAACCTGCAATGTCTACTATTTCTACAGTAGCAGGAATTACCTTTTCAGGATTAACTAGTTCTTCCAGTTTTTCCAATCGTTGGTCTGGTACATTTACCACACCTAAATTAGGCTCTATAGTACAAAACGGAAAGTTTGCACTTTGCGCTTTAGCATTAGACAAACAATTAAATAATGTTGATTTCCCTACATTAGGTAACCCTACAATTCCAGCTTTCATTTATATTATTTTTAGAGTTTGCAAATATAGTATATTACATTACTTTTTCAGAAAATAAACAGTAAACTCTAATTATTCATTTAACCTTTTTTTTACAGAATATGATATTTTTCTTAACTTCATCACTTATTTTTCCGAAATAATGGATCATACATCTGAAGAAATATTATGGAAATCATTAAAAGAAGGGGATTTAGATGCTTTTTCAATGGTATTTAAAAAGTTCTATTCTTCATTGTACAATTATGGTTTAAAAATTTCTAAAGATGAAAACCTCACAGAAGATACCATTCAAGATTTTTTTATTTATGTATATGAACATAGAGAAAACTTGAGTGATCTAAATGCCATAGCTCCATATTTATTTTCTTCTTACAGAAGATTTATAATAAAAAGGGTAAATAAAACAAAGAAGTACTCAATAATAAGAAATCTTGATACAGATATTGTTGATATAAATTTTACTGTTGAAGAACTGATTACTCATCAGGAATCTACAACATACAGAAATAAAAACTTAACAAATCTGATCAACCAGCTCCCTAAACGCCAAAAAGAAGTTATTTTTTTAAAATTTCACTGTAACCTCAAAGCCAAAGAAATAGCCGATACTATGGAGATTAATTACCAAAGTGTAGTAAATACTCTTCATAAGGCTATTAAAAACCTAAGAAAAGAGATAACTAACATTCAATTATTAAATTCATAAATTTGTAATAAAAAAAGAGTATACTTTATAATTTTTACTCTTATTTTAATAAAGGAATTGTTGTATAACTAATTTAATGCGTAAGGAAAAACATAATAGTATAGACGATTTTTTAAATGACAAATCATTTAAAAACTGGGTTTTGAATAAAGAAACTACTGATGACTATTGGGATTCTTGGGTTCAAGAAAACCCAGATCAGTTTGATGTATTTAATAAAGCTCAGCATATCATACTTGGTATAAACTTTAAAAATGATACGGTTCCTCAGCAAAAAATTGATGCTGAATGGAATAAATTAGAATCTAAATTAAAAGTTATACAAGAAAAAGAAAAGAAAACGAAATACACTACAAAAAAACGTATTCAACAGCTTAGTATTGCTGCAAGTGTAATCGTATTACTATCGATTGGAGCATTGATATACCGTCAGTTCTCTCCTATCGTACATAAAACATCTTATGGAGAAGTTTTAGAGTTTACATTAGAAGACGGAACTTCAATTACTTTAAATTCAAATTCAAAAATTTCATATTACAGAAATGAAATTCGAAAAATCAAATTAGAAGGTGAAGCTTATTTTAATGTAAAAAAAGAAAAAGCTACTAATGCAAAATTTTGGGTAAATACGAATGATTTAACAGTTGAAGTATTTGGCACACAATTTAACGTGAATACACATCGTAATAAAACTAAAGTATATTTGGAAGAAGGGAATATTAAATTAGCTTTAGACAATGGTTCTTCAAAAAAAATGATTCCTGGAAATTATATAGAGTACTCTTCAGTAAACAAAAAAATTATAGTAGATAGAAACATAAACTCTAATGAAGAACCTGCTTCATGGAAAGATGGCAAATTAATTTTTGACAACTATA
The DNA here is from genome assembly GCF_001936575.1 of Tenacibaculum agarivorans. Taxonomy (GTDB): domain Bacteria; phylum Bacteroidota; class Bacteroidia; order Flavobacteriales; family Flavobacteriaceae; genus Polaribacter; species Polaribacter agarivorans. The sequence goes on along the minus strand of NZ_MSMP01000011.1, from coordinate 128,256 downwards.
CACTAGAAAAAGCTTTAAATAGAATATCTGATACTTATGGGGTTTCTTTTTCCTACAAAGACAAGGAAACTAGACAAAAATTAATCACTGGTGTGGTCCCTACTACAGATTTAAATATCTGTTTAAATGCAATAAAAAAGTCCACAAACGTAAATATTAAAAAAGAAAATAGTATACTAGTAGTGTCTAAAAACTAATTCTAATTCTTTTTTAATGGCTAATAAGAATACATTACTACTGGTATCCTTTTGGATTGTATTCTTTTTTTGCACTAAAAACCTATATGCACAAACTCCCAAAAAGATACTTTTAGTTGATGCTTTAGATAGTATTAGCAGTACACACAATATTTTTTTTACATATAACCCTATTATTATTAAAAAGGAGAAAATAGATATTTCCCCTTTTAAAAACCTATCTCTACAAGAATCTATTTCTCTATTAAAAAAAATTACTTTTTATGAAATTGATTATCTAGGGAATAACTATTACGTACTGTATAAAAGGAGTTTACACAAACTTCCAGCTTCTAAAAGATATATAATATCGAAAACTAGTGATTCAATTACGAATCAGAATCTTAAACAAGGAAACACAAAATTCAAAAGATTTATTAGAGGCTTAGTTATTGATCAATATTATCAACCTATTCCTAAAGTGAATATTATTGAGGAAGGTACACTAAACGGAACTATTTCTAGAAATGATGGCGCTTTTGAAATGGAATTATTGGAAAATAATACATTGTTATTTTCTCATATTGGATATGAGCCAAAAACTATAAAAGTTGATAATGAGGATTTTCTGAGAATTCAATTAGCATCAGGTTTTAAATTAGATGAAGTTTTTGTTGTAGGGTCAAGAAATAAAAACAGGAAAAAGATAGATGCACCTGTCTCAACTGATGTAATTCAAACGAAAAATGTTAAGAAAAAAAGTGAATTTTTAGAAGTAAACCAATTTATTCAATCTGAAATCCCTTCCTTTAATGCTACTAGACAATCAGGTTCTGACGGTTCTGATCATATAACACCTGCATCCTATAGAGGTTTAGGTCCTGATCAAACATTAGTTTTAATTAACGGAAAACGAAGGCACCAATCTTCATTAATTAATTTATACGGGACAAGAGGAAGAGGTAATTCTGGTACAGATTTAAATAGTATTCCTACCGCTGCAATTCAACAAATTGAAGTATTAAAAGATGGAGCTTCTGCACAATACGGTTCTGATGCAATAGCTGGAGTTATTAATATTGTTTTAAATGATAATTCAGAAAAAACAAATATAAATTCAACATTTGGGTTTTATAATGCTAGTAATAATACTAATCCTGAAAGAAAAGGAATTGATGGATTAACCTATAAAATTGATATCAATCATGGAGCTAAAATATATAAAGACGGATTTATAAATCTTACAGCTGAATTTTTAACAAAAGAAAATACCTTTAGACAAGGTACTGATATTCGAGAAAATTATGGTGATGCAGCAGTAACAGGCAGTAATATTTTTGTAAACTCTAAAATTCCAATATCAAAAAAAATTAAAGGATACATACATGGCGGATTCAATTACAGAAATACCCAAGCCTATGCTTTTACAAGACCTTTTGATAGTGAACGAAATGTCCAAAGCATATATCCAGAGGGCTTTAATCCTTTAATTACATCAAACATTTCTGATAAATCACTTACAGTTGGATTAGAAGGTAAATTAAATCAGTGGAATATTGATTTCAGTAATACATTAGGTGAAAATTATTTCCATTATTTTATCAAAGAAACCTTAAATGCTACTTTATTAGAAAATTCTCCAACTGAATTTGATGCAGGAGGACATAGCTTACGACAAAACACAACTAATTTTGATATTTCAAGATATTATCCTTCTTTTTTAAAAGGAATAAATATCGCTTTTGGATTAGAAAATAGAATTGAAAACTATCAAATATTTGCTGGAGAAGAAGCCTCTTATGGTATTTATGATAATAATGGAAATTTAGCGACCAACCTAACACCTGTGGATCAAATACCGACATTTAACGGTACAATTAGACCAGGGGGATCTCAAGGATTCCCTGGATATTCCCCTTCTAATGAAGTGAATAGAAATAGAAATAGTTTAGGAATATACTTAGACACAGAAATTGATTTTACTACTAAATGGTTACTTGCTGCAGCATTACGATTCGAAAATTATAGCGATTTTGGTAATACTATAAATACCAAGTTAGCTTTTAAGTACAGTATTACTCCCAAAACAAATATTCGATTTTCTCTAAGTACAGGCTTTAGAGCTCCTTCTTTAGCACAAATATATTACAATTTAAAATTCACAAACTATATCGACAATACCCCTGTAGAATCTTTCCTTATTGCGAATAACAACCCTATTACCAGACGTTTTGGTATTGATCAATTAAAAGAAGAAAAAGCTGTAAATTATGGTTTAGCAATACATCATAAATTCAATGAAAATTTACATTTTTCTGTAGACTCATACTTTATAAATATTAAAGATAGAATCATATTAAGTGGAAATTTTGATGCTTCTAGTTTAAATGCTAATGTAGAAAATGTGCAATTTTTTGCTAATGGAGTAAACACTGTAACTTATGGTTTAGATTTCAGGTTCAACTGGATCAAGAAATTTTCAAAAAATAGAACATTGGGAACTACTTTTTCTGGAAATTTAAATCATATCGATATCACAAATATCAATAATAAAGAACTAGATAAAGAAACGTTTTTTGGAATTCGCGAGCAATATTTCCTAAGAGCATCTGCTCCAAACTACAAATTACTCCTAAATGCAATATATTCTAATGGGAAAATCTCTTTGAGTAATACATTAACAAAATACAGTAATTTAAGCTTAATAGACTGGCAAATACAAAAACCGCTAAGCGAATTTAGTAATTCAGAGAAAGAAAGATTAGAAGCTTCAATCGATAATTATGATGCTAGATTTACGCTAGATTCCCACATTTCTTATAATTTTAATAAAAAAATCTCTCTGCAATTAGGCGCTAATAATCTCTTCAACACTTTTCCTTCTGTACAAGGCAGAAATACTGATAGCGGAGGACTTTGGGATGCTGTTCAAATGGGAACGAACGGTGCCTTTTATTACTCTAAAATCTCGGTTCAATTTTAATTTTTTTCAAAAAAAGGAGTATAAAAAATACGAAGCTTACTTATTAAAAATATAAGGTAACTGTTAATATCTTATATAAAAACTAAAAATATTTTTAATTATTAACCAAAAATCTATTTATGAAGAAACTCATAACGTTATTATTTATCACCTTATTTTCAGGTATTTTATGGTCTCAGACAAAAATTGCAGGGACTATTAAAGACACCAGCAATGAGCCATTACCAGGAGCTAATATTATTGAAAAAGGCACTCAAAATGGAACAACATCAGATTTTGAAGGTAACTTCCTATTGAATGTACAAGAGGGTGCCACTTTAATTGTTAGTTTTTCCGGATTTGAAACGCAAGAGATTCCTACTAATGGAAAAACCACATTTGATATTATTTTAAAAGAAGGATTACAACTTGATGAAGTTGTAGTTACTGGTAGTAGAACACCTGCTAGAAGTAATACAGCTAGTCCTTTACCTGTTGATATTGTTGGGGTTAAAGAATTACAAGCTACAGGACAAACTACATTTGACAAAGCCTTACAATATAAAATACCATCATTTAACACGGTAAATACACCGGTAAATGATGCTACTTCCCTACTTGATCCATACGAAATCAGAAATATGGGACCAAGTAGAACTTTAATACTTATCAATGGAAAACGTAAAAATTTAAGTGCATTATTATATACTCAAACTTCTCCAGGTAGAGGTGAAACTGGTGCTGATATTTCTGGTATTCCTACTGATGCTATCAAAACTATTCAAATTCTTCGAGACGGGGCATCTGCTCAGTATGGTTCTGATGCAATTGCCGGAGTAATGAATATCATTTTAAAAGATGATTATAAAAATGGATCAGCTACATTTAGAACTGGTATTACAGGTGAAGGAGATGGAGAAATGCTTGGTGTAAGCGTTAACAATGGTAGCAAAGTTGGAGAAAAAGGATTTATTAATTATACTGTTGACTTTTCTAAAACTGCATTAGCAAACAGACCTGGTATTGTTGACGCCGATGGTGAATTTGGAGATTTTGTTGCGGTAAATCCAAATAGTTTTAATAGTTATGTTAATGATGACGGTACCTTAGGTGGTGTACCATTATCTAGTTTTGCTGATAATGCAGCTATTGAAAACTTTTTTACAAATACATATATGGGAACACCTGATTATACTGCTAAATTTAATGCAATTAATCAAGGTAACACTCTTGGTAGACAAGTTGTTGATGAATTTTTATCTAGAAGACCAGATGCCGGTAACATAAATGGATCTCCTGAAACTACAGCGGCAAAATTCCTTATTAACGGAGCTGTAGGTTTAAAAGATGACAGTGAATTATATTTTAATGCTGCATATGTATATAAAAAAGTAAATAGTTTTGCGAATTACAGAACACCTTATTGGAGACAACAAAATGACTTTATCAATCCTGCTGATGCTAATGGAAATAGAGCTATTGCTGGATGGAGACAAACTAGCGACATGGGATATTTAGCAAGTTTCTTCCCTGGAGCTAATCCAAATACTATAGGTGGTTACGACGGATATGTACCTACTTTTGAAGGAGATCTAAACGATTACAACGCTACATTAGGATTCAAATCTGTTATAAACGATTGGAATGTAGACGCAAGTGCAACTTTTGGTGGTAACATACAAACCTATACTGTAAGTGATTCTCATAATAGAAACAGAGTATATGCTACAAGCTTTGATGATGCTAATGGTAATGGTATTGCTGATCCAGGAGAAGTTTTTACTCCTATTTCTTTATACAGAGAGAATAGTCCTATTAGTTTTGATCCAGGAGGAACTGCTTTCAATCATATCGTTGGTAACATCGATATCTCAAAAGTTTTATCTGACCAAGTTGCTATAGCTGTTGGTGCTGAGTTTAGAACAGAAAACTTTGAAGTTATTGAAGGTGATTTAGCTTCTTATGATGGTGGTGGTGCTGACTCTTTTGCTGGTAACCTTCCTGAAAATTCAGGTAATTTTAACCGTTATAACTTAGGAGGTTATGCAAGTTTAGATTGGGATGTAAATAAAGATTTCTTAATCAACGGAACAGTTAGAGCTGAGAATTTCTCTGATTTCGGTAGCACTTTTGTTTGGAAGGCTAGTTCAAGATATAAATTTGCAGAAGATAAATATACATTAAGAGCTTCTATATCAACAGGTTTTAGAGCACCTACGTTACACCAAATTTATACTCAAAAAGCACAATATAGCTTTGTACCAGGACAAGGAATTCAAGTTGGTGGATTAGTAAATAATATTTCTCCTCAAGCACGTTTATTAGGAATTCCTAAATTAACTGCTGAAGAGTCTACTAACTTTACTGTAGGTATTGGTGGTAAACCTTTTAAAAACTTCTCTTTTACAGTAGATTACTATAATATTGCTGTGGATGATAGAATTGTATTAAGTACTGAAATTGGTAGAACTAGTGCTGGTAATACGCCTTTAGATCAAATATTAAATGCTAACAATTTAAGTGATTTAAGTTTCTTTGTAAATGCTATAGATACAAAAACTTCTGGTATTGATGTAGTAGTTAGTTATAATAAAATAGCTCTTGGAAACGGTAAGTTAGGTTTCAATTTATCTGGTAATTATACAATTGAAAACGAAAGAGATGGTGCAGTTAAAAATCCTGACATTGTTGCAAATGCTGGTCAATCTGTAGTAAACGCTACACAAGAAGCATTATTCTTTACTTCTAGACCGCAGACTAAGTGGATTTTAGGTACAACATATGACATTGGTAAATTTGGTTTTTCACTAAACAATACTTATTTTGGCAAAACAACATTTAAGCAACAAGGTTTAGATAGCAATTTAAGAACTGAATTTATTCCTAAAATAGTAACAGACTTAGGAATTAACTACAATGTAGATGATAATTGGACTATTGCTTTTAACGCTAACAATTTATTAAATGTTTTACCTGAATGGGAATTTGTAGCTGAAAATGCTGCAGGACAAGCAATTTTAAATGATCCAGCTCAAGTAATGTCAAACTCGAATTTAATTACCTTCAATCAAAGATACTCTCAAATGACCTACGATGGTTATCACTTTAGCCAATTAGGAAATTTGTTTAACTTATCTGTTAACTACAGATTTTAATCAATCATTGTTTTAACCTAAAAAACCCTGAGTTTTATACTCAGGGTTTTTATTTATAATAATAATTATGCAAAACTTATACTCTAAAGGTTTTGAAAAGCTATATGATGAAATGTATCAGGTTTTTATTGATTATGAGAATGAGTTTAATTTCTATAATTCTGTAATCAAGAAAAATAAAGCAACAAATGTCTTAGAAATTGGCTGTGGATCTGGTCATTTAGCTAAACATTTTATAGCATCGGGAATTGATTATTATGGAATGGATTTAAGTTCAGACATGATTAATCTTTCTAGAAAAAGAAACCCTAAAGGAACTTTTATTCAAGGCAATATGACTGACTTTTCATTAACTACAAAAGTAGACGCTACATTAATTACAGGAAGAACAACTAGCTATTTAAACACCAATTTATCGGTATACAATATGTTAAATGCTATTTATAATAATTTAAATAAAGATGGAATATTATGTTTCGACTTTATAGACGCTAATCGTTTTTTTGCTGTAATTAAAGATGGAAAAGAGATGATTCATAATGCCAATATAAACGAAAGAAACTATTCTAGAATTAGCTTTATGGAACCTGATAAAAAAAATGAGAATTTCATGTTTCAATGGAATTCAAAATATTATGAAACGAATAATTCAGGATCAAAAATTCTCATTGAAGACATATCTACTGTCAGAGCTTTTACAAAAAATGAATGGGAATTGTTTTTAAAATTAAGTAACTTTAAAATAATAGAAATTGTAGATAGAAAAAGCTATGCTTTTGATACTTATGTTATTGTAGCTCAAAAACAATAAAAAACCTAAACTTAGTAGTTTAGGTTTTAATTTTCTATAAAAAAAATTTATTCGTTGTGCATAAAACGTTGTTTTGCTAACAACTCTTCTTCTGTTTCTACATTGTCTTCATCTGGCACACAACAATCTACAGGACAAACAGCAGCACATTGAGGTTCTTCATGAAAACCTTTACATTCTGTACATTTATCCACAACTATGTAGTAAATCTCATCAGAAACTGGCTCCTGATCTTCATCTGCGTTAGCGCTTTTCCCATTTGGTAACACTAAGTTTCCAGTTAAATCAGTACCATCAGAATATTTCCATTCTTCAGCACCTTCATATATTGCCGTATTTGGGCACTCAGGCTCACAAGCACCACAATTTATACATTCATCAGTTATAATTATCGCCATAGCTAATCTATTTCTGTTTTGTAACTTTGCTGACACAAAAATAAAGCCAATTTAATTTAGAACCAATTTAAATGGATATAATTGAACAGCGCATACATTCATTTGTTGAATTAGGGCATTTTTTAAGCCAATTTTCAAGACAAGAAATCGTTAAAAAAGACAATATACTTTTTAACGACATTTTTTTTGATGGTTATAAGCATCAATTAAAATTAGCAGAAGAACACAACAATTGGTTTACTAAAGACAATCTTCTTTTTGCTTGTGAAAATTGGGCTCAAGCTTTATCTGATTCTAACATAAAAAAATGGATAGCACAAGAAGATTTACTAGAAAAGTCAGATAAAAAAGTAGCTATCATTATGGCTGGTAATATTCCTTTAGTTGGATTTCATGACTTTTTATCTGTTTTAATATCTGGTCATGCAGTTATAGCTAAATTATCTAGTAATGATAAACACCTGTTACCTTTTTTAGCTAAGTATTTAGAATATACAAATGAAAATTTCAAAGGAAAAATATCTTTCACAGAAGATAAACTAACAGATTTTGATGCGGTAATTGCCACCGGAAGTAATAACACAGCACGTTATTTTGAATACTATTTTAAAAATAAACCTAATATCATTCGAAAAAACAGAAATTCTGTTGCCATCATTCATGGAAATGAAAATGAAGATGATTATGAAAAATTAAGTGAAGATGTTTTTAGATATTTTGGTTTAGGTTGTCGTTCTGTTTCTAAAATCTTTATTCCCCGAGATTATAGTTTTGATGCTTTTTTTCAAGGTATGTTTACCAAACAAGATGTGATTCAAAATGCTAAATACGCTAATAATTACGACTATAATAAAGCAGTGTATTTAATGAGTGAATTTGATATTCTAGAAAATGGTTTTTTAATGATCAAAGAAGATGAAAGTTACTCCTCTCCTATTGCTTCTGTTTTTTACGAATATTATGATAATATCGATGATTTAAAAATCAAACTATACGAAGATCGAGAAAAAATTCAATGTATAGTCTCCAAAGACTTTATAGAAAATGAGATTCCTTTTGGAAAAACTCAGCACCCAGAGTTATGGGACTATGCAGATGGCGTAAATACGCTAACTTTTTTATCTACTATTTAAATCTAAAAGACACACAACTACACATGAAAAAACATAATTTTAGCGCTGGCCCATGTATTTTACCTGAAGAGGTATTACAAAAAGCTTCGGAAGCTGTTGTTAATTTTAATAATGATGATTTATCATTAGTAGAAATTTCACATAGAAGCCAACCTTTTGTAGACGTAATAGAAAAAGCGAGACATTTGGCTTTAGAACTTCTTAATATAGAAGATAAAGGATATACTGCTTTATTTCTTCAAGGTGGAGCTAGCATGCAATTTTTAATGATAGCCTATAATTTTTTAAATACCAAAGCCGCTTATTTAAATACGGGAACCTGGAGTAGCAAAGCTATAAAAGAGGCCAAATTATTTGGTGGTTTAATAGAAGTTGCTTCTTCTAAAGATAAAAATTTCACATATATACCGAAAAACTATTCAGTGCCTAATGATGTTGATTATTTCCACTGTACAAGTAACAATACGATTTACGGTTCTCAAATGCTAGAATTTCCAGAAGTTGAAGTTCCTATGATTTGTGATATGAGTTCTGACATTTTTTCAAGGAAATTAGACTTTTCAAAATTTGATTTAATATATGCTGGTGCTCAAAAAAACATGGGGCCTGCAGGAACTACACTTGTTATCATTAAAGAAGATTTTTTAAAACAAATAGAACGAGAAGTACCTTCGATGTTGAATTATAAGATTCATGTAGAAAAAGATAGTATGTTCCATACTCCTTCTGTATTTGCTGTATATACTTCAATGTTAACCATGGAATGGTTAAAAGACTTAGGAGGTATTGACTTTATTGAAGGCGTAAATAATAAAAAAGCAGCACTATTGTATAATGAAATAGATCGAAATCCTTTATTTAACGGCGTTGTAGCAAAAGAAGATCGTAGTACAATGAATGCAACTTTTACTCTTTCAGATGAAAACCTTAAAAGTAAATTTGATTTGATGTGGAAAGAAGCACGAATTAATGGTATAAACGGACATAGATCAGTTGGCGGCTATAGAGCTAGCATGTATAATGCTCTACCTTTATTCAGTGTACAAGCTTTGGTAGACGTTATGCAAGAATTGGAAAGAACAGCTTAAATTAAGTAATAAAATAATAATACAAAGTTTCTACCACATAACAACGTCAGACTTTGTAACAAAAACATTATAAACTCAGTTGATGAAAATATTAGTAACCGAAGGAATTACAGAAAATGGAGTTGCCATTTTAGAAAGTAAAGGTTTTGAAGTAATCGTAGCTAAAGTAGCGCAAGAACAATTGGAGAATTATATAAACGACCAAGGAATTAGTGCTATAATTGTTAAGAGTAACACTCAAATTCAACAAGAATTAATAGATGCTTGTCCTAGTTTAAAACTAATTGCCTCTGGTAATCCAACTATGGATAATATTGATGTACAATATGCTATAGATCAAGGAATACAAATTGTAAGCAGTAAAGAAGGTAGTGCCAATGCTATTGCTGAATTAGTATTTGCCCATCTTTTAGGCATGGCTAGGAATTTACATCAATCTAATCGTGAAATGCCTTTAGAAGGAGATATGAACTTTAAAGGATTACAAAAGTTATATAACGGTCAAGAATTGCGTGGTAAAACCATTGGAATTATTGGAATTAATAATTCAGGATTAGCAACAGCAAAAATTGCCTTAGGTTTAGGAATGAAAGTAGTAATTAGCGATCCTGAACAACAAGAAGCAGATCTTGAATTAGAGTTTTTTGATGGACAAACTATTCATTTTACATTAAACACTATCGATTTTGAAGAATTATTAAATGAATCAGATTTCATCTCTGTACATTTAAGTGCAGAAACCTTCAAGTTAGGAGAATCTGAGTTCAATAAAATGAAAGAGGGAGTTTGTATTGTCAATTGTGTGGAAGGTGGATTAATTGATGAAATTGCACTAGTAAAAGCAATTGAGAAAGGACCAGTAAGATTCGCTGCCTTAGATGTTTTTGAAAGTGAACCCAACCCTGAAATTCAATTGTTAATGAATCCTAACTTATCATTATCTCCACATTTAGGAAAGTCTACTAACGAAGCGCTAGAGAAAACAAGTATTGAATTAGCAAATCAAATTGCATCATTACTTTCATAAATCATGGCTAAAATAAAACCATTTAAAGCAGTCAGACCAACTAGGGATAAAGTAGCCTTAGTATCTTCTAAATCGTATGAAACCTATTCCGAGGATGAACGCAACTATAAATTAGCGTTTAATCCGTATTCTTTTTTACATGTTGTAAATCCTGGATATAAATATCATAAACAAGATGTTACGGGTGATCAACGATTTAAATTAGTACACAATAGATACTTAGAGTTTAAAGAAGATCATGTGTTTACACAAGAAGAAACTCCTGCTTTATACGTCTATCAAAAAATTTCCTCTGACACCTCTTTTTCTGGAATTATAGCAGCTACTTCAACTGAAGACTATCATAATGATGTGATTAAAATTCATGAAAGAACACTCAAAAAGCGAGAGCTTTTATTTGAAAACTATTTAAAAAATACTGGTTTTAATGCAGAGCCAGTATTATTAACCTATCCAGATAATGATACTATTGAAAGTGTAATTCAAAAATATCAGCAACAAAGGGCGGAATATGAATTTACAAGTTTAGATAAAGATTTACATCTTCTTTGGGTAATAGATGACCAAACAGACATTACTATTTTAACACAAGCTTTTAGCGAAGTTAAAACGTTATATATTGCCGATGGACATCATCGTACCACATCATCTTGCATTTTAGCAAAAAACTTAGCTAAAGAAAATCCAAATCACTCTGGTGAAGAAGACTATAATTTCTTCATGAGCTACTTACTACCTGAAAGTCAGTTAAATATATACGAGTTCAATAGATTTATTAGAGATTTAAATGATTTAACTCCAGATGAGTTTTTAATTGAATTAGACACGTATTTCAGAATAGAAAAAAAAGGACAAGAGCTCTATAAACCTAAAGAAAAACATCATTTCACTATGTATCTCAATGGTGAGTTTTATGCATTATATCTTCGAAAATCTGCTTATGAATTTACTGATGAGTTAAGTCAATTAGATGCAGAAATTTTGTTTAGAACAGTTTTAAAACCGATCTTAGGTATCGAGGATATTAGAAATGATTCAAAAATTATCTATTCACAGGATAAATCGGACAGCTTGGAACTAAAAACTAAAGTAGATAGCGGTGAATTCAAAGTTTCTTTTGGTATGTTAGCCACTACAATAGAAGAAATTACAACTATAGTAGATAAAGGCATGGTAATGCCTCCCAAAACTACATATATTGAACCCAAATTAAGAAGTGCCTTAACAATTTACGAAATCTTATAATGATAAAGGAAAATCTAAAATCTATTCAAAATAAATTACCTGAACATGTAACTCTAGTTGCTGTTTCTAAAACCAAACCTATCGCTGATCTACAAGAGGCTTATGATGCTGGTCAACGTGTTTTTGGAGAAAATAAAATTCAAGAAATGGTGACCAAATATGATGAATTACCTAAGGATATTAAATGGCATATGATTGGTCATTTGCAACGAAATAAGGTAAAATATATGGCGCATTTTGTGGATTTAATTCATGGTGTAGATAGCCTAAGAACATTACAAGAAATAAATAAACAAGCAAAGAAACACAATAGAATAATCAATTGCTTACTACAAGCTAGAATAGCTGAAGAAGAAACTAAATTTGGTTTATCCTTCGAGGAGATTCGAAATATTTTAAATTCAGAAGACTATAAAGCTTTAGAAAATATAAACATAGTTGGTCTTATGGGTATGGCTACTTTTATCGATAATGAAGAACAATTAACCTCAGAATTCTCCTCTTTACACCTATTATTCAATGAATTAAAAGAGCAAAACACTGATCTTACAACCTTATCAATGGGCATGAGTGGGGACTATAATTTAGCTATTAAATGTGGTAGTAATATGGTAAGAATAGGGAGTTCTATTTTTGGAACTAGACACTACTTTAAGTAAGTAATTTTTAATAGCTGGTTGATTTTCTTATATTTGTTCCCTATCACTCTTTAACTTAACTAAACTTTATCAGGTTTTTTTTGCATGTATGCCATTTTAGACATTGAAACCACAGGGGGAAAATTTAACGAAGAAGGAATAACTGAGGTTGCCATTTATAGATTTGATGGTCATACTGTAGTTGATCAATTTATATCGTTAGTAAATCCTGAAAGAGAAATTCAAGAATTTGTTGTTAAACTTACTGGAATTAACAATAAAATGCTTCGTAATGCTCCTAAGTTTCATGAAGTTGCCAAACGTATTGTTGAAATTACTGATAATTGTATTATAGTTGCTCATAATGCTTCTTTTGACTATAGAGTTTTAAAAACTGAATTTAGTAGACTAGGCTATGATTATTTTAGAAATACGTTATGTACAGTTTCTTTAAGTAAAAAACTAATTCCAGAACAACCTTCTTATAGTTTAGGGAAATTGTGCAGAGGACTAGGTATCCCAATCACCGATAGACATAGAGCCAATGGAGATGCATTTGCCACAGTTAAGTTATTCAAATTAATTCTGGAAAAAGATCATGGTAAAGATATTATACAACGTACAATAAAATATGTGGATAATAGAAACCATAAATTAAAAATTAAAGCTATTATCCAAGAATTACCTGAAACTGAAGGTGTATTCTACGTCCATAATGAAGAAGGTAAAGTTATTTTTTTAGGAAGAGGAAAAAATGTACGTTCAGAACTTAATAAATTATTTTTAAAAGATTCTAGAAGAGCTGTTAAGATAAGAGAAAAAGTAGATACTGTTACGTATGAAGAAACAGGAAATCAACTTTTTACACGATTAAAATATTATTTAGAGTTAGATAAATTAAAACCTAAGCATAACATTATTAGGAAAAGGAAATTGACTACCCGAAATTTCGCTAATGATCATTTTTTAATCATTAATAACGGTAGAATTCCAGAAGAAAAAAGTGTTATTTTAATAGAACACAATCAAGTAATTGGTTATGCATTTACAAATCTTTCCTACCAAACTGATCAGATTGAAATTCTAAAGAATGTTCTTACTCCAATTGAGAATAAAATGTTAGCTAAAACTATTATTAAAAATTACTTAGTAACTAATAATGTCGACAAAATTGTACGATACGAACTAGAAAATAATTTGTAATATTGTTTTACTAATGTTTATACTTTGAATACTATTCAACCTAAAAAAAATTGGAAGCAAAAACTTCAGGAAATAATCTATGAAGCTGATACGCCAGCAGGAAAACTCTTTGATGTTATTCTTCTGATAGCTATTTTATTTAGTATAGCTATAGTAATGCTTGAAAGTGTAAATACCATCGGAGAAAAATATCAGGAAGAACTAAATATTGCGGAATGGATAATTACAATTCTATTTAGCATTGAATATATTTTACGAATCATTTCAATTAATAAACCTTCTAAATATATTTTTAGTTTCTATGGAATTATTGACTTTTTATCTACAATTCCTAAATACCTTTCTGTAATTTTTGTTGGCACACACACACTCGTTGCCTTAAGAGCATTACGTTTACTTAGAGTATTTAGAATTTTAAAACTAACTCGATTTATAGGAGAATCTCAAAACTTGGCTAAAGCACTTAAAGCCAGCAGAGCTAGAATCTCTGTTTTTTTATTCTTCGTGTTAATTATTTGTGTAATTTTAGGTTCAGTTATGTATTTAATTGAAGGAGCAAGTAATGGCTTTACTAGTATACCTAGAAGTGTTTACTGGGCCATTGTAACCTTAACTACCGTTGGTTATGGTGATATTGCTCCTGAAACTCCTTTTGGTCAGTTTGTAGCCAGTGTTATTATGATTTTAGGTTACGCCATTATAGCCATACCTACTGGAATTGTTTCTTCAGAAATTGTCAAACAAAATGATATAAACCTTAACACACAAGCTTGTCCAAATTGCGCTGCTGAAGGTCATCGTGATGATGCCGAATTTTGCTATCACTGTGGAAATAAACTACACGAGTAATGAATACTTTAATCACTATAGTTGGACCAACTGCTATCGGAAAAACAGCATTGAGTATCCAATTAGCTCAACATTTTAATTGCGATATTTTATCTTGTGATTCCAGACAATTTTACAAGGAAATGACTATTGGAACTGCTGTTCCTGAACCTGAAGAATTAGCTGCGGCCCAACACTATTTCATACAGAACAGAAGTGTTTTTGAAGATTATAACGTTGGTAGTTTTGAAAAAGATGCTTTGAAAACCTTAGATGAATTATTTCTGAAGAAACCTGTTCAAATAATGGTTGGAGGAAGTGGTTTGTATGTAGATGCTGTTCTTAAAGGGTTAAATTTTTTCCCAGAAGTAGATCCAAACATACGACCGACACTTACTTCAGAATTAGAAACTAATGGTATTCTTTCTCTACAAAATAAATTGAAAGAATTAGATCCTGTTACCTATCAAAATATTGCTATTACTAATCCCCATAGATTGATAAGGGCTTTAGAGATTTGTATAGGTACAGGGAAACCTTACTCCTCTTTTGTGAATAAAGAAAAAGAGCCTAGAAATTTCAAATCTATCAAAATAGGATTAATTGCCGACAGAGAAATCATCTATGATCGCATCAATCAACGGGTGGATATTATGATGAAAAATGGCTTATTAGAAGAAGCCAAATCACTTTACCCATACAAACATTTAAATGCTTTGCAAACTGTTGGATATCGAGAATTATTTGAATATTTTGATGGTAATTGTGATTTAGATTTTGCCATTTCAGAAATTAAAAAGAATTCTAGGCGCTTTGCCAAACGACAACTCACATGGTTTAGAAGAGATCCAGAAACTATTTGGTTTAACTTTAAAGATGATAAAAAAATAATCATCGATAAAATAACTGAGACATTAATATCTTAATTTAATTTTACGTTAAAGTTATTTTCATAAACGCTTATTATCAAAATAAGAGTCTTTAAGCTATTTTAAATCAAAAACCCCTATTATAACTATAATTTTATGTGTAGAAACTTAAAATTATAACTCATGCCATCTACTATTCCATACGATCCTTCCTTAGTTTTAGGAAACATCGTATCAAAAGAAAAATTAGACAATATTGTAAAAATTTCTCAACTGCAAGCACCTGCAAATGCTGCAGAAAGTGAGTTAAACTCATTAATTTCATTAAAGAGAAGTGTAGACATGACCATACAAGAAACTATAGGTATGGGCATAGACACTAATGATTTAGTAGGAGAATCTCAGCAAATTGCAAAACAAGTTCAACAAGCAGCAGTAGCTTATGGAAAAGCTAAAATTAAAGCTGAAAAAGCTATTCAACCTTTAAAAGCCAAAATAAATGCTGTAAATGAATCTATCGAAAGTCCTATAGATTATAATAAAAGCCAATTGAAAGAAATGCCTATTTCTAGTGATTCATTACAAATGAATACTCAATATTTTTCATTTGATCAGAATACACAAAGTTCAGCTAGTCATGCAGCCACGGTAGCTTCATTTATTGAAGAATCGTTAAGTATTTTTGGAGAAGGTCAATCTTCACAAGCCAGCGCTACTGCACAAGAACAAATGAATAGTCAATATGCAAGACACAGCATAGTAGGTACTTTAGTTATTACGCTGACCTGTACTCACAAAAATGCACAGGTTTTTGCCCCTTATGTATTAGATGTGGACAAAGCAGTAAGATCTTGGAATGCCATGTATCCTAACGACCTAATTAATACAAATGATGTAGATTCTATTGCTAAAATTGAAGCAAAAGCAAATACCAAACAAGATCATTCGTTTTCTGTGCTTTCTGGAGCTACTTACGGATCTTCTTTTGTAGGTATGGTTCATATTTTAAATACTAGTCAATCTCAATCTAGTCAAAGCATGGAATCTATTGCGGCTTCAATGCAAGAAACTTTTGATGTTGGTGGATGGTTTGCCACAGAAACTGGTTCTTTCGGAGTGAGCTCAACATTTTCTAATAGTGCTAAAAATTTACTAAGTACACAAAATGTAACTTCTCATGCCACTTTAATTACTATGGGAATCATTCCATCTATAAAATCAAATCAAGTAAAAATGGCTGTTGAAAGCTTTTCAGATTTTGATCCTGCCAAAACTATGGAAGAACTTGCTACATTACAAGGTGCAACAGCGAGCGCAAATAATACTATTGCTGAAGGTGCAGCAGCAGCAAGAACTGGTCAGCAAATGATTACTTTAAAAAATGCTACAATAAAGGCAACTTTAAGCGGAGTCGCTGAGATAGATGACGGGCAAAACAAAGTTATTGATACCAATTCGATGATGACAGCCATGGAAGATTATGTGGATAAGTGTATTGCAGGTGGAAAAAATTTAGGGGTACCAATTAATTACTACCTAAAACCTATAACTCAATCTGAAATTGCAAGAGCTTGGTTAGCTAAATATTATCCAAATAAATACAACCAAGCAGGAAGTGCAGATGATACCAATAGCTCAACTAAAAATTCATCATCTAGTAGCGCTAATGCAGCTTCAGCGAATAATGATGCTGGTTCTAAATCTTAACGATTAGTTTTCAACTAATTAAAATTATATAAATAACAGAGTCTATCTAAAAAAGTATTAATAAATTAATTTAGCCTTTACTAATAATACTTAGCTGATTACTTTTTTTAGGTAGACTCATTTTTTAAAAACAGACCAACCTTACTACAATTTAAGTTATCATGAAAAGCTTTAATGATTTTGAAATAAAACTATTACGTGGTATTAATTCTTTCCGTAAAGAAGGAATTATAAGCTTAAAGAATGTATTAGAAAAGGTCTTTTTTAATCCTGAAAATGAAAAAGCTTTAATCATTCAATTAAGAGAACAATATGCGATCTATTTTGTAACTAACAAAATTTATAACAACCCAATTACACAAAAAGAAGCTATTGTTCAATTTAGTCAGTTACTAGCTTTACTAGAATTTTTAAATACTCGAGGAGTAATTTCAATTTTCAGAAAACAACATTCTGTTAAAGAACCAATGTATTTTTTAAGTTCTATTTTTAGTGAACCAAAACTCGAAAAAGATAAAATTCTTTTAAACAATGATGGATTGTATACTGACAAGCCAGAGGAAATTAAAAATGCAAAAGGAGAAATCATTTACAAAGGAATTCAATTTAATGATAGCCATTTTATTATTAAAAACTTAATAGGAAATATTGTTATATCTGATAAAATTCAACATATCTTAGATGAAATAGACTCCAAAAAAGAAACTACTCCATTCTTTAGAAGGCAAAATATGTTGCCAATTGGATTAGGACTATTATTAGCGTCAATTCTTTTCTTTATTCAATATCAGAACACAAAAAACAATAAAGAACTCCATCAATCTATTCAACAATTACATCAAAAAATAAATACTAAAAAACTTAATCTAACAACTAGACCTCAAAAGAAAAGTAAAAAATACTATGGAATCGATATCTCTAAATGGAATGGTAATCTTCTTAACGACAAATTACCCGACAGTATACAGTTTGTTATCTGTAAAGCAACTGAAGGTTTAGATTATGTAGATCCAAAATTTCATTTCAATTGGAAACAAATTAGAAAAAAGAACTTAAAAAGAGGAGCTTATCATTATTATCTTTTAGATGATGATCCTAAAAAACAAGCAATTCATTTTTGGAATCAGATAAAAGATATTCAACCTCATGACTTCCCTCCTGTTGTAGATATAGAAACTGGTGGTGATGATGGATCTACTTCAAAACTATCGGATATTAAACGCATACAAACTGATTTATTTATTTTCCTTCACACTCTAGAAGAATTATCAAATCGTAAACCTATGATTTACTGCACATATTTCTTTGCTAATAAAAATCTTACCAGTAAAAAATTTGGAAGATATCCTTTATGGGTAGCTGATTATGAGCATACCTCATCCCCTATTGTACCTAGCGCCTGGAAAAAAACAGGTTGGACAATTTGGCAAAAATCCCCCTCTTATACTATTGATTCTAAAACAATTGATTTAGACATTTATATAGAAAAATAGATCTACTACATAGTTTACGCTAATCGTTTTAGCCCTTTTACTCATCAAAAAATAAACTTCACTCAATCTACATTGTACAACCATTTGTTCTCCACTAGTTTTGACAAAAAAACATGATGAACAAAGTTATTTTAATCACATTTTTTTCACTTTTAAGTATTCAATGTAAAAGTGAAACCAAAAAAGAGAAAGCAATAATAATAACCACATTAGCTACAAATGATCATCCTACTTCAGGAAAAAATGTAGAATTAGTCTTTTGTTTAGATGCTACAGGTAGCATGAGTGGATTAATTGGAACTGCTAAAGAAAAAATTTGGGATATTGTTTCTGAACTAGCTCAAAGCAATGATGTTGAAAGTTTAAAGTTAGGTATGATCTTTTATCGTGATAAAAGAGATGCTTTTGTAACGAAGAAAATTCAATTAACAACTGATTTAGATGAAGTATACGATAAATTACTTCAAATTGAAGCTGACGGAGGTGGCGATACGCCAGAAAGTGTAAATCAGGCATTACATGAAGCTGTGAGTGATATACAATGGTCTGAGCAGCAAAAAACCTATAAAACCATTTTTGTTGTGGGTGATTGTCCTCCACATATGGATTATCAAGATGATGTAAAATATACATTAAGCTGCAAAGAAGCTGCTAGAAAAGGAATTACAATTAACACTATCAAACTTGGAAAATCTTGTGCAGAAGCAATCGTTCATTTTAGAAAAATGGCCAGTTGTACTAATGGAGAGTATTTACATTTAGATCAACATGCTTCAGATGTGGTTATAGCTACACCTTATGACGATGAAATTTATGAAGTTTCAAAATCTATTGATCAATCTAGAGTGTATTACGGAACAAAAGCAGAACAATCTGTTAATTACTTAAAGAAAGAAAAGTCATTAGAGGTTTATGAAAAAAGTTCAAAAACAGCAAATAGTTCTAGAGCTTCTTACAAAATGAGTAAAGCAGGAAAAAAATCATATGGAAATAAAGAGTTAATTACAGATTATATAGACGATAAAGTTGAAATAGAAGAAATTGCTGAAGAAGAATTACCTAGCGATTTTAAAGGAAAAAGTAAACAGGAAATTAAAGTTGAATTAGAAAAGTTAAAAAAAGAACGAAAAGAGAATGAACAGAAATTAAGAGAGTTATCTAAAAAGAGGAAAAATTACATTGATGAGCAAAAGAAAAAATTATCTAAGACAGAGAAAAAGTCGTTTAGTGAAAAAGTTGTAGAAGTATTAAAAAAGCAGTCAAAAGAAAAAGAATAGATAAAAGTTTTTGTTTAGAGGATGTCTAAACCACCAAAAATCGTATGATTTGAGGTGGTTTAGTTTTTTGCTTTAAAGTTTAAAAACACTGGTATGTAAGAGAATTTGAAGTGTATGTAATAGAGCTCTGGAAGCGTTTGTATATACATATACATCCAAAAATGGAAAATTGATATGAATAGTAAAAACAGCATGATAGTATTCTTAAAAATAATTTTTGAGACCTAATATTGATAATACATGAATCTCGTTTAAGAATAAAGGTGTCACTTAGAGTGAAATTCATTAGAGTAAAACGAAAATGAATTTTGTATCGAGAAATAAATACGTTGTTCTCGATAAAATTTCACTTCATTATCATTCTGTAAAATCACTCGAACTGACAAGAATTTCTTATTCAAGATTTATGTTAATGATACTATCGAATTAAAATAGGGAAAAAGATATTTAGCAACTTAATAGTAAATAGCGAAATAACCATAATTGTTAGTTTTTGCTCTTAACAGAAAAACAGTAACTTTAATGTTATGAAAAACAGGTATATGAGATGTGTTGGAGTCGTTAATATGATAAATACAATGAAAAAACTCTCTCTATTATTAATAGTTATGTCTTGCTGGACATTTGTCCATAGTCAAAATCAAAATTTTGCAAAAGTTAAGCCGGAAGATGTTGGATTATCTGCTGACAGTCTAAAGAAAATGAATAATCATTTTCATAAACTAGTAGACAACGGAAAACTTGCTGGAATTCAAATAGCTATTATTAAAAACGGGAAGTTAGTTCAATTTGATAGCTACGGATACTCAAACATAGATGAAAAACAACAAATTGATGAACAAAGTATATTTCGGATTTTCTCAATGACAAAGCCTATAGTTTCTGTAGCATTATTGCAGCTATATGAAAAAAAGAAATTCAAATTATAAGCCCCTCTTTATAAATATATTCCAGAATTTAAAAAAATGTACATCTATTCAGATTCTGCATTAATTAAGGCAAAAAAACCAATTCGTATCATTGATTTATTAAGGTACACTTCAGGATTTAATTACGGACGTAGTAGAAATACTAAACTTAATCAATTGTACGCAGCACAAAATCTAGGAGCTGCAACTACAAATAAGGAATTTGTACTAAAATTAAGTAAACTTCCTCTACTCTTCGAGCCTGGAACTAATTGGCAATATGGATATTCAACCAATATTTGCGGCTACCTAATTGAGGTACTTTCAGGAAAAAGCTTAAATACCTATTTAAAGGATAATATTTTAGGGCCACTGAAAATGAATGACACCCATTTTCAATTACCCAAAGAAAAAATAAAACGATTTACAGTCGGCTATAGTTGGCGAGAGGAATCTGGATTATATGCGATTGAAGATTATAAAAATAATAGATACACCAATCCAGTAACGTTATTTAATGGAGGTGGAGGATTGATTTCAACAACATATGATTACTTAAAATTCTGCCAGATGTTGTTGAATAAAGGTAGTGCAAATGGACATCAGATACTGAAGAAACAAACAGTAGATTTAATGCTACAAGATCATCTACAAGAGGTAAGAAAATATCAAAAACGTCTAAGACTCCCTTATGGTGAATATGGTTTCAGTTTAGGGTTTGCTATTAGAGGTATCAATGAAAACAAACTTGAAAAAGTATATGGCTGGGGAGGAGCTGTAGGTACGTATTTCAAAATTGATTTAGAAAATGATATGGCTTTTGTTATGATGATACAATTATCTCCTCACAGGCATTTAAGATTAAGACAATTGATACAAAATTATATTAAATCATCAATAGTAATGTAAATTAATAAATTCGAAATAAAAATTTAAATTCATTAAAATTATGTGAGTTTATGAATACTTTTTTTAAAACCTATAAATCAACAAATCAAGTCTTTACAATGAATAAAGCGTAGTGAAATGAAGAAGTAATCTGTTAATTTAATAACGGAAATCTCGTTTTTAAGACAAAGATTGCTTCATCCGTTGCACTCCTTCGCAAAGACCTCTTTATTTTCAGGAATTTAAAGGTAAAATTACACTATTACGTTAAAACTGTTAGCTAACAAGATATTTTTAATCAAAAATTCATAAAAAACGGATTGCTTTTCACAATCCGTTCATTTTATATTTTTAAAATTGAATTTTGGCTAAATACCTCTAATATAATTTGCTAAAGGATCATTAAATTGAAATCCTTTTGTAAAACGCTCTTTATTTAAAATTTTAAATTCTGAAAGCGCCCATAAAATAAACTCTTTTAAGAAATACATATCTTCTTTAGGGAACTCAGGTTGATATTTAGCTATCAATTGATCTAAAGGTTTTATTACATCTAATTGCTCTTTAAAATAAGTGTCATCCATATCATCTAATAATTCAATAGCTTCGCTAGAGTAAAACCACTGTGAAATGGCGTCATACGGAGTTTTTTCATCTTCTCGCTTCAACTTCTTTATTTCTGGAAATAGCTCTACAAAAATAGTTTTTACTGCATTACTTATTAAAATTTGAGCTACAGCATCAGCTCCCTCTTGCTCTCCTTCATAAACTAACTCTACTTTACCTGTAATCGCGGGGATAGTTCCAAAGAAATCTAATAATCTAATTGACGTTGTGTCATCCTCAGTTAATAAACTTCTACGCTCAGCTGTGCTTAGTAAATTTTCAAAGATAGAAATACTCATTCTAGCACTTACACCGCTCTTCACATCCACATACTCACTCTTCCTAGCTTCAAAACTAATTTGTTCCACCAATCGTCTTGCAAGTTTTGGAACATGAATTGTATCTTTTTGTCCTTGTAAAATATTTGCTTCTTGTTCTGTAATTTTTTCAGCAATATCAACTGATTTTGGATAGTGTGTTAAAATTTGAGATCCAATTCTATCCTTTAATGGCGTTACAATACTTCCCCTATTTGTATAATCTTCTGGATTGGCAGTAAAAATAAACTGTATATCTAGCGGTAAACGCAATTTAAAGCCACGTATTTGAATATCTCCTTCTTGAAGTATATTGAATAAGGAAACTTGAATTCGTGCCTGTAAATCGGGAATTTCATTGATTACAAAGATACTTCTGTTAGCTCTAGGAATCATTCCGAAGTGAATTACACGATCATCTGCATAATTTAGCTTTAAATTCATAGCTTTAATTGGATCAATATCTCCAATTAAATCTGCTACTGTAACATCCGGAGTTGCTAGCTTTTCAAAAAAACGTTCATCTCTATGCAACCAAGTAATCGGTGTATCATCTCCTTTTTCTTTGATGAGTTCTTTTGCATAACGAGATAAAGGTTGTAATGGGTCATCATTAATTTCAGAACCTTCTACTACAGGAATGTACTCATCTAAAAGGGATACCATTAAACGAGCCAAACGTGTTTTTGCCTGTCCTCTTAGTCCTAATAAATTGATATTATGTTTTGATAAAATCGCAGTTTCTAATTCTGGAATCACTGAGTTTTCATATCCCCATACCCCTTCAAATACTGTTTCTTGATTTCTTAGCTTTTGTATAAGGTTATTTCTTAATTCGTCTTTAATGGAAAGAGATTGATAACCTGATTTCTTTAACTCTCCTAATGTTTTACTTTTTTTAATATCCATACGTTATTATGCTTTTTTAGCTTTTGTGTATCTGATTCGTTTTATGTTTTTATAGGTTGACTGTTGAAAATAAAATTTAACATCTACCCTTTTAATTTCTTTGTTTTTACAATATTCAATAATTTCTGACCTGACTAAGCTCCCCTTATTCTTTTTTTACGGTTTTGTTCATAATCTTCAAAAATCATTTCTCCTAAACCTTTTAATCCCGTGTAAAATGCTTTACCTTGATTTGCTTGAGTAAAATGACGAATGAATTGCATTAAATACGGATCTTGCGCAATCATAAAAGTTGTGATAGGAATATGCAATTTTCTAGCCTGCGAAGCCATATTATAGCATTTTTCTACAATATAACTATCTAAACCATTACTATTCTTATAATAAGTGCCATCTGGTAAACGTAAACAACTAGGTTTACCATCTGTAATCATAAATATTTGCTTATTCGTATTTCGTTTTCTTCGTAAGATATCCATAGCTAATTGCAAACCTGCGACTGTATTGGTATGATAAGGTCCTACTTTTAAATAAGGAAGTTCCTTTACAGCAATTGGCCATGCATCATTTCCAAAAACTAAAATATCTATAGTATCTTTCGGATAACGAGTTTTTATCAACTCTACTAAAGCCATAGCTACTTTTTTAGCGGGAGTTATTCGATCTTCTCCATACAAAATCATACTATGACTAATATCAATCATTAGCACCGTACTCATTTGCGCCTTAAAATTAGTCTCTTCAACAATTAAATCTTGTTCTGTGAGTGAAAAATTTCCTATTCCATTATTGATTTGAGCATTCTTAATACTCTCAGTCATGGAAATACGATCTAAAGCATCACCAAAATGATAATTTCGAAACTCTCCAGTATGTTCATCACCTTGACCAATTGTTTTTGTTTTATGGTTACCTAAACGACTTTTCTTTAATTTACCAAAGATTTGATCTAACGCATTCTGTCGAATAGCTTGTTCTGTTTTAGAAGTAATTTTTAATTTTCCTTCTCCATCTCCTTCTCCGTCTTTAGGATCATCAAACTCCTCTCGTATATATCCTTTCTTTTTTAAATCTTCTAAAAAATCATCTAAAGTATATTCAGGTGTAGTTAAATTGTATTCTTTATCTAATTGAGTCAACCATTCAAAAGCTTCATCAAAATCACCAGAAGTGTATGTGATTAATTCCTTGAAGATATCAAAAAGTTTATCAAATGGTGGAACTTGTTTCTCTTCAAACTTTTCAAAACGAAGTCCTTTTTTAAACTGATTAATCATACTATAAAAATACGGCTATTTGTATTTTTACACCAAGTTTACAAATCACATGTCTTATTATTTAGAATTATTTTAACATTAATGCATTTTAAAAACAAAGAAATACAATTACAATATCAAGGTTTTTGCGAAACTAAATCACTATGGATCAATACTTTACATAAAAACATTCAAAACACTGATTATCAATGTAATTACGTAAGCTTATTTAAAGTTAAAAATCAATTGCAATTACGTTTAGGAAAACTAGTTGAACAATTTGTATTTCATCAGATTTCTGAAAATGAAAATATTGAAATACTTATTGAAAATTTACAAATACAAGATGGTAAATTGACAATAGGTGAACTTGATTGCATCTTACTTGATAATGGAAAACCAACGCATTTAGAAATTATATATAAGTTTTACTTATACGATGCTACTGTAGGAAATGAAGAAATAGAACATTGGGTTGGTCCTAACAGAAGAGATAGCTTTGATTTAAAATACAATAAACTTATTCATAAACAACTTCCTCTTTTACATCACGAAAAAACTAAAAAAGTTCTCAAAGAATACAATTTAGATGTAAATGATATTGAACAGAAAGTATATTTTAAAGCGCAACTTTTTCCACATCTAAAAGAAAGAAACACTGTTTTTCCACTAATCAATAATGAATGTATTGAAGGCTTTTATATTTACGAAAAAGAGTTAAAAGAATTTAAAACTGCCAAGTTTTTTATTCCCACTAAACTTAATTGGCTAGTGAAACCACATACCCATGTAGATTGGTTAAACTTTGAGGATTTTAAAGGTCGATTGCATACGTTCTTACAAAAAGAAAACTCTCCGTTGTGCTGGTTAAAACAGACAAATGGAGAGTTACATAAATTCTTTGTGGTATGGTGGTAAAAGAAAATTAAATCATTGGTACTGTTTTAAAATACTTTACCATTAAAAAGAATAAACTCATCATTAAAATTAACGTTGCTCCACTATATATAGCATACGTTACTAGTTTTTTGTTCTTAAGCATTTACTTTTAGTTTTAGGGTGATTATATATATACTACAACTAAGAACGAAAAAACCCTACCTGTAGTATATCATGTTTTTTGAGATGGTCGAACTTTTTGTTTGGTAATCCTTTTTCTAGAAGTAATAAAATATACTCCTGTTAGCAAAACACAAGATGCTATTATAGACTGATTTGTTAACTTTTCTCCTAAAAAATACCAGCCTAATAATAATGCGATCACTGGGTTTACATAAGCAGAAGTAGATACTTTTTCTGGAGAAACTACTTTTAATAGATAATTAAATGAAGTAAATGCAATGATGCTTCCAAAAATAATTAACATTACTATTGATAACTGAACTTTGTAACTAATAGCAAAGATTGTACTTACATCTTCTCCAAAAATCTGACTCCAAAAGATTAGTAAAATACTCCCAATAGTCATTTGGTACCCTGTACTTACAAAGAAGTTTTTAGGTAAATCTGCTTTTGAGACAAATACACTTCCATAACTCCAGCTCAATACACAAGAAAGAATCATAAAAATTCCTAAAATCATACCTTCAGAAGTCGATATAGTTTTCTGACTCACCAAAAGATACATTCCTAAAACTCCTAGACAGACCCCTATAATTGATTTACGCTGCATTTTCTGTCCATCTATTAAGCGAAGTAAGAATAATACAAATAATGGCTGTGTAGACGCTAATAGTGCCGCAAAACCACTATCAACATATTTTAATGCCCAAACAAAAACACCATTTCCGTATACTAAAAATAAAAAACCAGCTACAGTAGAGTTTAACAGTTGTCGTTTGGTAATTTTGAGCGATTGTTTTAATAATTTAGCTATGATTAAAATTAATATTCCTGCTGATCCAAATCGGATAGACGCTAATAATAGTGGAGGTAATTCTGCAACTGCTATTTTATTCAATAAATAGGTAGAGCCCCATATAAAATATATCGAAAAAAAAGCTAATAGAATAAGTAGTTGTTGTCTCTTCATTGGTCTAAGATAAGCCTTATTCCAATATGAAATTTTATAAATCAGTCTAAAAATTGATAATAACCACATTTCAGATAAGCTCCTTCAGGAAAGCCTATTGGATGATCAATATCATGATATGTTTTTGAAATCATTTTAAACCTTCGTTTTGAAGCTTTTAAAGCCTTATCGTTTATTTCAAAAAAAGTTTCAGCAATCACTCGAGAAGAACAAGAAGCCAAAACTAACATCCCACCTTTAGAAACCAATTTCACTCCCAATTTTGCTAACTGTGCATATTTCTTTTTTGCCAGTTCTATTTCTGAAGCTTGCTTTGCAAAACTAGGCGGATCGATGACTACCACATCAAAAGTAACTTTCTTCCGAATTAATACATTCAATTCTTCAAAAGCATCACCTGCAATAGTTTTATGAATACCTGAATAGTCATTCAATTTTCCATTTTCAACAGCAATTTCTAATGCTTGTTTACTAATATCTAAACTAGTTACTTCTTTAGCTCCATTATACAAAGCATGAACAGAAAATCCACCTGCATAAGAAAACACATCTAATACTGTTTTATTTGTACTTAACTCTCCTACTCGTTTTCTATTTGCTCTATGATCTAAAAAATAGCCTGTTTTATGTCCTTTAATCACATTTGCAGAGAAGTTTACGTTATGCTCTACAAATTGTACTACTTCATTGTCTAAAACTCCATACACCACATCTCCATCTTTTAAATTATGATTTGAAGACTTTTCTACATTACGACTTAATCGAATTACAATAGTTTGTGCTTTAGAAACTTCTTGTAAACTCTTTAAAATAGATTCTAAATAAGGCAACCATATTTCTGAATACAATTTCACCACTAACACTTGGTTATACACATCTGCGATTAAAGAAGGAAAACCATCATTTTCTCCAAACAGTAATCGATAACTATTCGTATTTGTTACTAGTAACTTTTCTCTTTTTGCATATGCTGTTTCTATTTTAGCATGAAAAAAACCTTCATTTATTGTTGCTTTAGCATTTTCATTATATATAATCTTTATACGAATTGGAGATTCAGTATCATACAAGCCAATTCCTATAACTTTATTCTTTTTTTTACTAAAGATAATCGCTAAATCTCCCGTTTTAGGATCATTACTAATCTTTTCAATACTATTCGAAAATACCCAAGGATGTTTTTTCAACACATGTTGCTCTCCTTTATTGGTTAACTTTATCGCTAAGTTTTTAGGTGTATAATCTGATTGTATAGTCGAACTAAATTTCATAAAGTGAATTCTTCATCGAATTTGGAAATCACAAAAATAGACATTCATTACTAGTATTTTCAATAGTTTTCTAAATAAAAGATCTAACATACTGAAGATCTGAAACTTCAAAACACTTCGTAACATAGTAAATAAAAATCATTACTTTTAAGAGGTCATTTAGACCAAAACATTTTAACATACACACTTTCTACATACAATTATGACCAAATTAAACGATTCCATTACTTTACCAAACGGTGCGGTAATCTCCAATAGAATTGCGAAATCTGCAATGAGTGAAAATCTATCTACCAAAAACCATGAACCCAGTCAAACGCTTATAAACGCCTATGCAAAATGGGCAAAAAGTGGAGCAGGGTTATTAGTTACAGGTAATGTAATGATAGATCAGAAAGCATTAGGAGAGCCTTGGAATGTAGTCGTAGAAGATAGACAACACCTTGAAAAATTAAAGGCATGGGCTGCTTCTGTAAAAGATACCAATACACATTTGTGGGTACAAATTAATCATCCTGGTAGACAAGCCATGGATCAAATTAATAGTGTTTTAAAAGCCCCTTCTGCTATACCTTTAAAGTCTAAAGGAAGAAAAAAAGCAACCACTAAAATACCAGAAGCCTTAACAGAAGAAGAAATTCAAGATATTATCAAACGTTTTGGTATCACAGCAGCAGTTTTAAAGGAAGCTGGATTTACAGGAGTTCAAATTCATGGAGCTCATGGATATTTAGTGAGTCAATTTTTATCACCTTATGCCAATGTGAGAGAAGACCAATGGGGTGGTAATTTAGAAAACAGAGCTCGTTTTGTAGTTGAAGTATACAGAGAAATGCGAAAACAAGTTGGTCCTGATTTTCCAATAGGAATCAAACTGAATTCAGCAGATTTTCAAAAAGGTGGTTTTTCTGAAGAAGAATCGATGCAAGTGATTCAAATTCTTTCTAAGGAAGGTATTGATTTGATTGAAATCTCAGGAGGAACCTACGAAGCTCCTGCAATGATGAAAGGAAACCGCAAAAGTACTCGTGAGCGAGAAGCCTATTTTATAGAATATATAGAAAAAGCAAGAAAAATTACGGATACACCTTTGATGTTAACTGGTGGTTTTAGAACAGTTTCTGTGATGCAAGACGCAGTAGCTTCTAATGAATTAGATATAATAGGGCTTGGTCGTCCTTTTACTTTATTCCCTAATATTGGGAATGAGATCATAAACGAAAGTAGATCTGATTTTAAAGCTAAAATGAATACCACTGGTGTAAAGGGTATAGATGGATTAATGAATATTATATGGTATGAAGCACAGATAAAACGATTAGGGTTAGGGAAAAATCCGAGTTTAAAATTAAGTGCTTGGTCTGTATTTTTTACTTATTTCTTTGGCATTATGAAGTTTAAATTCACTAAAAAGTAAATTTTAATATAAAAATGACTGTACAATAAGTTAAATGTACAGTCATTTTAAAATTCATAACAATTTGCTTGATCTATGAATTATCTATTTCTTATTGAAAATGTTCCTCCTGAGCTATGACAATGGTTTATCATACCCAAAGCATCACCCGCTGAACCATTACCTTCCCATGATGTTCCATCTGGGAATATACAAGTAACCGTTACACCTCCATTAACGCTTTGTAATTCTTCTCTATTTAAAGCTTTTGCTCCTTTAATGTTCATTTTTTCTAACATAATATTTAGTTTATAATTGAATTATATCCCAATATTATGTAGATAAACGATCTTAAAAAACACCTAATTAATGAACGTAAGCTATTAATTCATGAACGTAAAACAAATTTGAAAAAAGAGCTTGGGAATTCTTTGGTTTTTAAAGTACTGTATTATCTAGCTGTTAACTTATCAACTGTAATAATATCTTCAGTTGTTAGATTCCAAAAGGTAGCTTGTATTTTTTTGTCTTTAAATGATGAAGTATAATAGTCTACATTAAAATTCATATCAAAAATTTTCTCCCAACTTTTACTCCTTTCTTCATATGTAAAAATAATCCCTTCTTTCTCATTTTTAACTTCTTCTTCTTCTGAACTTGCTAAATAATCTTTGTAACATAAAGGCCAATGCCATAATACGAAATCAGACAATAAAATTTCGCTTTCCTCTTTCTCAATTTCTATTCTATAACCTATTTCTCCTTTAGGTATATGACCTGATCTTCTAAGATCTAGCCTTCTTTTATTTACATCATAATACTGAAACCATGCCCAAATTGGGAGCTGATGCGCATGTTTGGGGCTTCCAATTCTTGTAATCATTTGAAATTTTAGCCAAGAATAACCTTCTTTCCATTCAGGAAGAATGTATTTTTCTTCTGGAATTAAAACTCCTTTGTTTTGTAGTTCATTCCAACCTTTTTCATCTTGAATAGTCCAAAGTTTTACTTTTGAGTTATTCACTTTAGCCGTTGAAAATTCCATATAAATAAAATATCTTTGTTTTCTATTAAAATTGCTCTATGATAACTCTTTTACTACTATTCTTGACTTATTTATCCATTGCAATGGTTTTCTATTTTATCCAGTTTGTTTACACCAAGTTATTTAACGTAGAAACAAATAAAGGCATACACAAATACATCGTGTTTATTATCTTTCTTGTATTTGCATTTGCCTTTAGAGATTATCTTATGTTTTTCTTTGACCTAGTCAGAAATTAAAGGATGTCAAAAAAATTAATGTCTACTTTTTAAAACAGCTTCAATATCTTTTAAGGTAAATCCTTTTGCTTTTAATAAAATAATATAATGATACATTAAATCTGCAGCTTCGTTCGTAAATAATTCATCATTATCATCTTTAGCTTCTATAACTAATTCTACTGCTTCCTCTCCTACTTTCTGAGCTACTTTATTGATTCCTCTTTTAAAAAGCTTATTTGTATATGATGATGCTACATCATTATCGATTCTATCGTGAATGATTTGTTCTAACTCATATAAAAATCCTTTTGGAGTTTCTTCAGCAAAACAAGACGTATCGCCTTTATGGCAAGTAGGTCCCTTAGGATCTGCTTTAATTAATATCGTATCATTATCACAATCGATTTGAATCTCTTTTACATGTAAAAAATTACCACTCGATTCCCCTTTGGTCCATAATCTGTTTTTACTTCTACTAAAAAAGGTAACGACTTGTTCTTTTTCAGTTTTTTCAAATGCTTCTTGGTTCATATAGCCTAACATTAACACTTGTAAGGTATTATTATGTTGAACCACAGCAGGTACTAACCCATCACTACTTTTGTTGAAATCTATGTTCATTTTTATGTTTTTATTGTTATGTCGAGCATTATCGAAAAACGAAGTTTATTTCGTTTGAAGATAACTTATAAAGTAAGTCGAGACCTAATTTACATCACTTATTAAACCCTCTCGACTGCGCTCGAGGTGACATTTATTTTTTATTTAAAAATTCTATATAATTATTTAATAACCCTCTTATCTGTTCCGCCGCTACTGGATTTGCAGAATGTACTTTAAATTGTAAATTCTTCAAATCCAATCCAGATGTATACACCAACCACTTAGCCGCCGCATATCCATCTGGTGCAACTTCTCCGTTAGTATCGAGCCCTAAATCATTATCAAAACTAATAAATTCAGGCAACCCATTTTTTTGAATGTAAGCTACAAATGCGTCATATGTTCTTACAATATCAAAATCTTTTTCTTCAGATTGACCATAAACCATTGCTATGGTTCTAATGTCATCTAGAAATAGTTTTTTCTTTTTCATATTACAATTTTAACTGTCACTTCGAGTGAAATTATTTGTAATGAAATGAAAAATAATTTAGTATCGAGAAGCAACTCAATATTGTTCTCGATACAATTTTTTTGATGATTTCGACGGTGCGAAATCATCAAAAAAATCACTCGAACTGACAAAGTATTATCTTTTTTACATCACATTCATTTACAAACGAACAGGTATATTCTCATCTCTCAATGCTTGTTTTAACTCACGAATTGGGATTTCTCCGAAGTGAAAAACACTCGCTGCTAGTGCTGCATCTGACTTTCCTTCAATAAACGTATCTGTAAAATGTTGAATAGAACCTGCACCACCAGAAGCAATAATGGGTATATTTAACTCCTCAGATAATTTTGCTAAAGCTTTATTGGCAAAACCAGCTTTTGTTCCGTCGTTATCCATTGAAGTAAATAAGATTTCTCCTGCGCCTCTTTTTTCTACTTCTTTTGCCCAATCAAACAAGTTTAATTCTGTTGGAATAGTTCCACCTGCTAAATGTACTTTCCATTCGCTATCAATTTGTTTAGCATCTATAGCAACCACCACACATTGACTTCCAAATTTTTGAGACAATTCATTGACTAAATCTGGTCGCTTTACCGCAGAGGAATTGATAGAAACCTTATCAGCTCCACATTTCAACAAAGCATCTACATGTTCTACAGAAGAAATTCCGCCACCAACAGTAAATGGAATATTTACTTGTTCTGCTACTTTTTCTACCATATCTAAGGTAGTTCCTCTATTTTCTAGTGTTGCCGCAATATCTAAAAACACCAATTCATCTGCTCCTAATTCTGCATATTGCTTAGCTAGTACAACAGGATCTCCAGCATCGATCAGATTGACAAAATTGACACCTTTAACGGTTCTTCCGTTTTTTATATCTAAACAAGGTATAATTCTCTTAGTTAGCATTCTTATTCTTCGTTTTTAATGGTTAAATCTATTCCATCATAAAAGCCTAAACTTTTATTTTTTAATTGTTTGGTCCAAAAAGCTATTTGTCCTGTATGATATGAGTAATGTTCTGTAACATGAATTGCAATTCCAATTCCTGAAAAATTAAATCCTTGTACATTTCTTTTCCTCATGTATTCTTCTTCTGAAGAAGACAAAATTATAGATTTTGCCTTTTCAACCGTAGTTTCTAGTTTGCTTAATAGTTCTTCTTTAGTATATCCAGATGTTGCCTCAAACTCATAATCTCTATTTCTTTTGTCTTCTGTGTTTCCTAAAGAAGCAATTGCATATTGTGTAATATTACCACATAAATGAATGATTAAATTTCCAATACTATTAGAGGAATTGTTGATTCTTTTCCAAATATCCTCTTCTTCCAGTTGTTGAAAACTAATGTTAATCATTCTAGTACTTTCGTCTAATCGATATACTATTTGTTCTGTAAATTCTTTCAGCATTTCAGCTTTCATTGTATTAGGTATTGAGTATAAAACTTTCTAATTGTTGTAAGCTAATTTTATTTTCATAAATAGCTTTTCCAATAATCACTCCTTCACATCCTAATTCAGCTAATTTTGGTAATTCATCAAAAGTTGAAATTCCACCGGAAGCTATTAACTTGATTTGTTTTGAAGAATTTAAAATCTCTTCATAAGTTTTAAAACTTGGTCCTTGTAACATTCCATCTTTGGAAATATCCGTACAAATCACATATTGAATCCCTTTTGATTGATAATTGGTTATAAATGGAATGAGTTCCAAATTACTTTCTTCTTGCCAACCACTAATTGCTATTTTACCTCCTTGGTCATCTGGATAAAAATCGGCTCCTAAAATTATTTTCTCTGCTCCAAACTTTTGGATCCAGCTTTCAAATATTGCTGGCTTCTTTACCGCAATACTTCCTCCAGTAATTTGATTAGCTCCAGATTCAAAAGCGATATTTAAATCTTCGTCAGATTTTAATCCGCCTCCAAAATCAATTTTCAAATTGGTTTTGGTAGCAATTTGTTCCAATACTTTATAGTTAATAATTCTACTGGCTTTAGCCCCATCTAAATCTACTACGTGTAAGTATTCGATTCCAGCATCTTCAAATTCCTTAGCAACCTCTAATGGGTTTTCATTGTATATTTTTTTGGTATTGTAATCTCCTTTTGTTAGGCGAACACATTTTCCTTCTATAATATCTATGGCGGGTATTATTCTCATTGATTAACTTGTTAATCAATCCTGAACTCGTTTCAGGATTTTTAATTAATTACTAATGTTTTTAATTCTGGATTTGAAGCTTTTATCTTTTAGTCATTGCGAGGCACGAAGCAATCCGTTAATTGATTAGCTTCTTTAAATTCGCAATGAAAAATTTCAAATTATAACTTCTTTACTATTTCTCTAATTTTTTCGATTAAAAAATTGGTTTCTTCTAAATGATGTTTTTCTAGTCTTCTGTAACGCTTTTCCCAAGATAGAGATTCATCATCTATATACTTTTTAACTTTAATCCATTTATAGGTTTCTAAAATGATTTGTTTCTCTTCTTGTGTCATTTATTTAAGTATAAAAGTTATTAAAACGAATAATACTATTAAAATAGGATAACCAGTAATTGAAAAATAATATTGATAATCTTTCTCTTCTTTATTCTTAATTGATGCAATAGTTAATGCAATACCTGCTAAAAATAGTATATCTGCTATAATAGATAAAACCAAGATATTTAAGCTATGCGTAAAAAAGGTAAAAAAGCTGCACATATATTGATGATAATAATGTACAATAACAGTTTAAAGGCCCATTTTTTATAATTCGTTCTATTCTCCATTTTATTTAAAGTTAAAGCGCTAAAAAGTTCTTTAAAATCTTTTCCCCTTCTACTCCGCTTTTCTCAGGATGAAATTGCGTTCCGTAGAAATTGTCTTTATGTAAAGCTGTAGCATATTTTACTCCATATTCAGTTGAAGCAATAGCATACTCACAATCTTCTGCATAAAAGCTATGCACTAAGTACATGTATTCATCTTCTTTTATGCCAGTGAACAATTCAGATTTTAACTCTGTTACTGTATTCCATCCCATTTGAGGTACTTTCACATCGTTTGAAAAACGTTTGATGTCTACATCAAAAATCCCTAAACCTTTAGTATTTCCTTCTTCTGATGAATTACACATCAACTGCATTCCTAAACAGATACCTAAAACAGGTTGTATTAAGGTTGGAATCACTTTATCTAATCCGCTTTCTATTAGTTTTTCCATCGCAGAACTTGCTTCTCCAACTCCTGGAAAAATAACTTTATCAGCATTTCGAATTTCATCTATATTATTAGACAAAACGGCATCTACACCTAAACGTTTAAAAGCAAATTGAATACTTTTTATATTTCCTGCTCCGTAGTCTATGATTACTAGTTTCATTATTATTTCAATTTATGCGTCATTACGAATGAAGCTTGTGGAATGAAGTAATCTGTAAATTAAAAATAGATTCCTTCGTCACTTTAATTCCTCGGAATGACGTTTACAAGTTAAAGCATCCCTTTCGTTGATGGTAAAAACATTTTATTCGCATCTCGTTTTACGGCCATTTTCATTGCCTTGGCAAATGCTTTAAAAATTCCTTCAATTTTGTGATGTTCATTTACGCCTTCGGCTTTAATATTTAAATTACATTTTGCGCCATCTGTAAACGATTTGAACAAATGAAAGAACATTTCTGTTGGCATATCTCCTATTTTTTCACGCTTAAATTCTGCATCCCATTCTAACCAATTCCTTCCACCAAAATCTACAGCTACTTGCGCTAAACAATCATCCATTGGTAAACAGAATCCATAACGCTCAATACCTAACTTATTTCCTAAAGCCTTGTTGAACAATTCTCCGAAAGCAATCATAGTATCTTCAATAGTATGATGCTCATCTACCTCTAAATCTCCGTCTACTTTAATCGTTAAATCCATAGCTCCATGACGACCGATTTGATCTAACATGTGATCAAAGAATTTTAATCCAGTATCAATATCATTCTTTCCTGATCCGTCTAAATTCAACTTGATATAAATTTGAGTTTCATTGGTATTTCTTGTTATCTCAGTAACACGATCCTCTAACTTTAAAAACTCGTATATTTTTTCCCAATCTGTACTTGTAAGTGCAATACAATCGTAAATTTCTTGCTTAGAACTTTCAATTTCATCCGTACCTAATTCAGGATTTTCAGATAAATAAATTCCTTTAGCACCTAAGTTCTTTGCTAATTCCATATCAGTAATACGATCTCCTAACACAAAGGAATTCTCTAAATCATATTCCTCAGTGAAATATTGCGTTAACAA
The DNA here is from genome assembly GCF_001936575.1 of Tenacibaculum agarivorans. Classification (GTDB taxonomy): domain Bacteria; phylum Bacteroidota; class Bacteroidia; order Flavobacteriales; family Flavobacteriaceae; genus Polaribacter; species Polaribacter agarivorans. The sequence continues at coordinate 91,982 of NZ_MSMP01000011.1, read as the reverse complement.
ACCTGTTCTTGGCTTACGTGTAGGTGCATTTTCATGTGGAAATGTTTTATCGATATGTACTGCCGAAAACACCACACCTTCTTTTTCAAAAGCACTTATAATTTTGTTTTGTGGTGGCCAAAAGGTATCTTCAGGAAAAGAATCTGTTCCTAATCCGTCTTGATTGGTTACCATAACTAATTCATAATCCAATTCAGCGGCTATTTTAGCCATGTATTGAAATACCTTTGGATAATACTCTAGCTTTTCTAAACTATCTAATTGATAATCTACTGGTGGTTCCAATACTAAAGTTCCGTCTCTATCTATAAATAATACTTTTTTCATGATTAACTTGTTAATCAATCCTGAACAAATGCTGAACTCGATTCGGTATTGATTCAGGATCCTTTCTTTATACTATTTTATAGACCTCACGGGTTTTTAAAACCCGCGAGGTCTTATTTTAAATTATTGCTTTGTAATTAATGCTTCAATTAACTTCTCATTCTCTTCAGGTGAGCCTACTGTAATACGAATACAATTATCAACTAACTTATTTCTATTTCTGATAATTACTTTTTTATCTATTAAGTATTCATAGGTTTCATTAGCATAATCAACATTCACCAACAAAAAATTAGCATCTGAAGGATAAATCTTGTTGACTATCTTTAATGAAGCTAATTTTTGTTTTAAAGCTTTTCTTTCTTTTAAAATGACTTCTACATTCTTTTGGAATGTTTCTACATCACTTAATGATTTTAAAACAGCTTCCTGATTTAATTGACTTACATTATATGGTGGCTTAACACGGTTGTATAAACCCATTAGTTTTGCATTCATATACGCCGCCCCAACACGAACTCCTGCCAATCCCCAAGCTTTACTAAAAGTTTGACTAACAATTAAGTTTTCGTATTGATTTATCTTAGCCACAAATGATTCTTGATCACTAAAATCGATATAAGCCTCATCTATGATTACAATTCCATCAAAGTTATCTAAGATATACACTATATCTTCTATATTGAATGAATTCGCGGTAGGGTTATTAGGCGAGCAAACAAAAATGATTTTTACTTTTGGATCATCTAAATACGGTTGCAACTGATTTAAATTGATCTGAAAATCATTAATTAAAGGTTGCTTGATTAATTCAATATCATTAATTCCTGCTGAAACATCATACATTCCATAGGTTGGTGAAAATGTTAATGCTTTATCCACTCCTGGCTCACAGAAAATTCTGAATGCTAAATCAATAATTTCATCACTCCCATTTCCTATGAAGATTTGGTTTGCTTCTACATTTTTAAGTGTAGCTAGTTTTTGTTTGATTTCTTTTTGATGTGGATCTGGATAACGATTTAACGTTCCGTAAGGATTTTCATTCGCATCTAAAAATACATCTGCAGCTCCTTTAAATTCATCTCTTGCTGATGAATATGGTGTTAGATTTAAAATGTTTTTTCTAACTATATTTTCTAAACTAAACATTTTATATAAATAGTTTTAGTTGGTTAATTTACTGTCACTTCGAGTGAAATTATTCGCAATGAAATATAGAATAATTTTATACTTCGACTATCACTCATTAGAGCTATCGAGAAGTAATTGAATTGTTCTCGACACATTTTTATTACGATATCTCTCCATAAAAATACTCGAACTGACATTTATATTTTACGAAATTTACTTCAACGATGTTAATCGTAACGTTACTGCATTTTTATGCGCTTGTAAACCTTCTGCTTCTGCCATTAACTCAATAGCATTTCCAATATTATTTATTCCTTCTTTAGATAATTTTTGAAATGTAATTTTCTTCACAAAACTATCTAACGAAACTCCACTGTAATTCTTTGCATAACCGTAGGTTGGTAACGTATGATTAGTTCCAGAAGCATAATCTCCAGCACTTTCACAACTATAGTTTCCTAAGAAAACAGAACCAGCGTTAGTTATTTTATCAATGAAATCATCAGCTTTTTCAGAAGCAATAATTAAGTGCTCTGGAGCATATTCATTACTAAACTCTGTACAAGTATTCATATCAGAAAAATACAATGATCTACTATTTTCTAACGCTTTTTGAGCAATTTCGTTTCTTGGTAATGCTGCTAATTGCTTTTCTACTTCTTTATTCACTTCTGAAATTACAGTCTTACTATCTGATAATAAAATCACTTGGCTATCTACTCCGTGTTCTGCTTGCGATAATAAATCTGCCGCAACAAAACTAGGATTACATGTTTCGTCTGCTATAACTAACACTTCACTTGGACCAGCAGGCATATCAATAGCCACTCCAGATTGTTGTGCTAATTCTTTCGCTTTAGTAACGTATTGATTTCCTGGTCCAAAAATTTTATATACTTGCGGAATAGTTTCCGTTCCGTATGTCATTGCTCCGACTGCTTGTGCTCCTCCTACTTTAAAAATTTGAGTGACACCAACTAAATTTGCCGTGTATAAAATTGCTGGATTTACCTTTCCTTCCTTATTTGGTGGCGTACATAAAACAATCTCTTTACACCCTGCAACTTTAGCAGGAATGGCTAACATTAAAATTGTTGAAAATAACGGTGCTGTTCCGCCAGGAATGTATAAACCAACTTTTTCGATTCCTACAGATTTTCTCCAACATTCTACACCTTTGGTGGTTTCTATTTTTTGTGGAGCTTCTTTCTGAGATTCGTGAAACTTTTCAATATTATTTTTCGCTAAAACAATTGCTTGTTTTAAATCTTCAGATACTTCATTTGCTGCGGCTTCAATCTCTTCTTGAGTTACAGTTAAAGAAGTTAATTTCACACCATCAAAACGTTCAGCATATTTGAATAAAGCTTCGTCTTTATTTTCTTTTACATCTTCCAGAATATTAGTAACAGCTTCATCTAGTGTAGATTTATCAAACTGTGCTCTTTTACACAAGTCTAACCATTCTTTCTGATCTGGATTGTTATATAATTTCATTTGTATTATTTTTATGTCATTGCGATTGAAACGCAGTGCAAAGAAGCAATCTACTACTATTAAAAAGATTCTTTCAGTCGCACAACTCCTTCAGAATGACGGTAAATTTTATTGTACCATGTTTTCGATCGGACAAACTAGAATTCCTTCAGCTCCTGCTTCACGTAATTCATCAATTACATCCCAGAAATCATTCTTATTAATTACTGAGTGTACAGAACTCCATCCTTCTTGAGCTAATGGTAAAATAGTAGGACTACGCATTCCTGGTAAAATCTTAGTAATTGTTTCTAACTTTTCATTCGGTGCATTTAATAATACGTACTTATTCTCTCTACCTTTTAAAACTGATTGTAATCTGAATTGAATTTTTTGTAAAATTGCTTCGTTTTCTTCAGATAGTTTTGGCGACTTTACTAAAACAGCTTCCGATTTTAATAACACTTCAATCTCTTTTAAATTGTTTTTGAATAATGTACTTCCACTCGATACAATATCACAAATTGCATCAGCTAAACCAATATTTGGTGCAATTTCAACAGATCCGTTAATAATGTGTAAATTAGCAGTAATTCCTTCTTTTTCTAAGAACTTCTCTACAGTTTTTGGGTATGAAGTAGCAATACGTTTTCCTGCTAATTCTTTTAAACTTGAAATGTTTGATGTTTTTGGAACTGCGATAGAAACTTTACATTTCGAAAAACCCAGTTTTTCAACTACTTCGATACTTTCGCCTTTCTCCACGATTAAGTTTTCTCCAATAATCGCAATGTCTACTACTCCATCTCTTAAGTATTGCGGAATATCACCATTACGTAAAAAGAAAACCTCTAAGGGGAAATTTCTAGCTGAAGCTTTTAATTGATCTTTACCATTGTCAATAGAAATACCAATAGCTTTTAACAATTTAAGGGACTCTTCGTTTAATCTACCTGATTTTTGAACGGCTAATCTTAATTTACTCATTTTTTAGTTTGTGTTGTTGTTTGAGTAAATCTTTAGATTTTTAATAGTTTATAAAACTAAAAAATCCGCTTGACTTACTCAAACGGATTTTAAATTTTATGATTGTTAATTACATACATATCATTATCAATTCGCCTGAGTGCAAATGTGATGATGATGGTGATGTAATTGAATAAATGTCATTGTAATTATTTTACGCATGCAAATTTAAAGGATATTTATTTTAATATACAACTATTTTTTTAAAATGTTTTTTATTAAACAATTTACGTTTAAATGTTTGATTTTATTGCAGGGTTAAAATTATACCCAAAAAGAATGTGTCATTACGAAGGAGTAGCTTGAGCGAAGCCGAACGACACGACTGAAGTAATCTCTTCATAGGTAATTAAGATTGCTTCGTTTTTCCTTCCATGTTAATCAGGGCACACTCAGAATAAAAATAAAGAATGTCTGATTGAGTCTCTCAATTATCATTAAAAATTAATTCCGTCAAAATCTAACTTCAGGTTTCTATTGTATACTCAAACTTATTAATTAGATGAGATTCCGAAATAAATTCGGAATGACAACAAAATAAAAACTATAACAATTAAATATGCTCCAAATACTTTCTCTTAAAATTCAAAGATCAGCAGTTGTAAAATTAGTATTTTCGCGACATTATAAAATAACAGTATGATATCAGTAGACCAATTAACGGTTGAGTTTAACGGAAGTGCCTTATTTAGCGATGTTTCTTTTGTGATTAATGAAAGTGATAAAATCGCTTTAATGGGAAAAAATGGAGCAGGAAAATCTACAATGATGAAGATTATTGCAGGATTAACTTCTCCTACAAAAGGTGGAGTTCGTTGTGCTAAAGATACCGTAATTGCTTACCTTCCTCAGCATTTATTGATTGAAGATAATTGTACTGTAAAAGAAGAAGCTTCAAAAGCATTTAAATCAGTTTTTGATATGAAAGCTGAAATGGATGAATTAAACAAGCAATTAGAAACACGTACCGATTACGAATCTGAAGCATACATGAAAATTATAGAACGTGTTTCTGACTTAGGTGAAAAATACTATGCTTTAGAAGAGATTAACTATGAAGCTGAAGTTGAAAAGGCTTTAAAAGGTTTAGGCTTTAAACCTGAAGACTTCGACAGAGCAACTTCTGAGTTTAGTGGTGGTTGGCGTATGCGTATTGAATTGGCTAAAATTTTATTACAAAAGCCTGATTTAATATTATTAGATGAGCCTACAAACCATGTTGATATTGAATCTGTAATTTGGTTAGAAAATTTCTTATTGAACAAAGCAAAAGCTGTTGTTGTAATTTCTCACGACAAAGCGTTTATTGATAACATTACCAATCGTACCATAGAAGTTACGATGGGAACAATTCACGATTATAAAGCGAATTATTCACATTATTTAGAATTACGTAAAGAACGTAGAGCACACCAATTAAAAGCTTACGAAGAACAACAAAAATTTATTGCAGAAACGAAAGCATTTATCGAGCGATTTAAAGGAACGTATTCTAAAACCAATCAAGTAGCTTCTCGTGAGCGTATGTTAGAAAAATTAGTTCCTGTAGAAATTGATGAAGTAGATACTTCTGCTTTAAAATTACGCTTCCCTCCTTCTCCAAGATCTGGTGATTATCCGGTTAAAGTTAATGAATTGACAAAAGTTTACGGAGATCATGTAGTTTTTAAAGACGCTAGTTTTGCCATTGCTCGTGGTGAGAAAGTATCATTTGTGGGTAGAAATGGTGAAGGAAAATCGACCATGATTAAAGCTATTATGGGTGAGATTGATTTTGAAGGTGAAGGTGGATTAGGTCATAATGCCAAAGTTGGATATTTTGCTCAAAATCAAGCTTCATTATTAGATCCTGAATTAACGATTTTCCAAACAGTTGATGAAGTGGCTGAAGGAGATATTCGTACGCAGATTAAAAATATTTTAGGTCGTTTTATGTTTAGCGGAGACGATTTAGAAAAGAAAGTAAAAGTGCTTTCTGGTGGTGAAAGAACACGTTTGGCAATGGTGAAATTATTACTAGAACCTGTGAATTTATTAATTTTAGATGAGCCTACAAATCACTTAGATTTAAAATCGAAAGATGTGATTAAAGAAGCCTTATTAGATTACGATGGAACTTTAATTTTGGTTTCTCACGATCGTGATTTCCTACAAGGTTTATCTCAAAAAGTTTTTGAATTTAAAGATCAACGTGTAATAGAGCATTTTGAAACTATTGACGCTTTCTTAGAGCGCAATAATATTAACGCCTTAAAAGAGATTGATTTGTAAAAGTTGTTTTTTTCTGGTGATTTCGACAGGCTCAACCACCGCTTTTATAGTCATTACGAACAAACTCTGACCTATAAACTAAGTTTCGGGCGTAATAACCATAATAGAAAGTCTTTGCGAAAGGAACACAGTGGAGTGAAGCAATCTATCTATTGGGAACTCACCACAATATACAGCACTTTAAACTATTAAAATTACTTCGTCATTGCCATCATAAAATCAGGCAATACCTCGTAATGACCACAGCAGAATATCTTTGAGTAAGACGAAGTAATCTTATCATTAAGTCTAATTTATTCTTGGACTTTGGAGATTTAATTTCTTTTGTTAAGAATTAGTTTAGGGTGTTTTCCCCTTTTATAATTTTCCTATTGTTTTTGTTATTAGCTTTTTATTTATTTGATATTCGAAAAATGAAAAAGCAATAGATATCTACCTCCTATTCCTTTACTTTTTTCTGGTTTTAATTATATACACAATACTAAAATAATTTAGAAATCAAATTATGGATAATACAATAATAGCTGCTTCCATAGGAGCTTTAGGAGTAGTGATTGGCAGCTTAATTACAGCTTTCAAAAAAGACCTTTTCACTTTATTAGATTTTAGAAAATCGAACAAAGATCTAGAAGGAACATGGAGTGTTAGATGGTTTGAAACTAATGGAAAATCTGAAGAAAAAATCCTTGAAGAAAAAATAATAATTGATAAAATTAATAAGGGGAAAATTCAAGTAAAAGTAAAAAACACATCTAATGTCTCTTATAACTTATTAGGTAAAATACACAATAACAACACAATTACTTTAGAGTTTTTAGGTATGGAAAATCACAATGCTATAAATGGGGTTATCGCATTAATTATACATATGAATAGAAAAGAAATGAATGGTGTTTGGCTTCAACCTTATAATAATGATTTTATTATTGGGAAAACATATTGGACAAAAGAATAAAATACTTTTGTTAAATCAACCAATACCTTTTAGCATACTTACTTATGACTAAAAACTATCAAACAATTAATTCAAGTTTTGTTTCTAAACTGTTATAAATAGCATCAGTGAGATCGCAGATATATAAAGCGATTAAAATGTCTATTTTTTATTATTACATTCTTTTAAAAAATTTGAGAGATTTTACCTCTTTACGGTTACCCGTATGTTTTTGCTATTCTCTTTTTATTTATTTGATACTCGAAAAATGAATTTACATTCAGTTATATTATATTATGAACGAAACAAAACAAATAAAAGGAAAAGGATCTTTAAAAGGATGCTCGACTTTAATAGCTATATTCTTTGGGATAAGTTTAATTAGTAATTTAATTCCTGAAACTAAAGATGACTTTTTTAGAGATGCGGAGTTAAATTACGATACAAATAATTATGAATTGGCATTGACAAAAGTTAATGAAGCGATACAATTAGATAGTACAAATTCAGATTATTATGAATTGAGGGGTAAAATACTTCACGAACTTCAAGATACGATTCAAAGTAATCAAGATTTTAATAAAACTCTTGCACTAGCAAAATCAGATACTGAAAAAGATGCAAGAATCCGAAAAATGATTGAATGGGATTTAAATCACGGAGAAGAAGAAAAAGCGAGACAATTATTATCAAAAGAAATTCAACTTTACAAAGAGGGTTCTCTTAAACATATTGAAGTGATTGATTATGCAGCTAGAAAATACCTTACCATAGGAGATACAATCGAGGCAATCAGACTTTATGATTTGTTAAGCAATGAATATGTAACAACTGGAAAGTACAGTAATAAAGCTGGAATTCTTTACACGAACATCAAGAAAAAAAATAAGGCGATATCCGAATTTAAAAAAGCTGTTGATGCAGCACCTGAAAATGACATTTTTTTATACAACCTTGGAATAGCATATCTGAATAGTAAAAATAAAAGACAAGCAAAAATGTATTTTAAAAAATCAATGGATTTTGGCAATACAAATGCATGCCATGAATATAGAGAATTAACAGCTAGAATTAGATATTATAAAAGGTCTAGATGTTGCGATGGCACTACAAGTTCTTCCACAGGTAGAGGTAGTTGCTCACATCATGGAGGAGTTTGTGGAATTGAAAATGTACCCTACAAGGAATATACGATAAGTTGTTATTAAAAATAGTTTAGGGTGTTTTTCCCCTTTATCATTCCTTTACGGATATCCTTTTGTTTTTATTATTAGCTTTTTATTTATTTGATACTCGAAAAATGAAAAAGCAATAGATAAAACCTCCTATTCCTTTACTTTTTTCTGAATTTATTTAATTTATTAATAAGTGTGTTTATGCATCTTACTATAGTTGTATTAACGTAGTAACAGTAATATATAAACAGTTAGCAATAAGCCAAACCTAACCAATTCAGATGAATAAAATAACCTCTCATATAATCAATATTGACAAAACCATATGTAAAAATATAGAGAAATTCGATATAGAGGAAAGAGGTCTATTATCTCAAAATATACTATCACAACTTAGGAATTTCGTTGAGCATATTGCATTAATAATTCTTGAAGATACTCAAAATACAGAATTAAGCAATAAGTATGAGAATATTCAAAATGCTATTGAATATATAAAAGCTAGAGGCGACTTAAAATTCTTGTCAAGGTTTCATAAACTCTTACAGATTACAGCTTCTCATTACACTTTAAATGAAGAAAGTTCAGAAAGGTTATTACTAAAATACTATGAATATTTAATAAAAATTAAATCCTTCTTAAAAGATACATATAATTTAGAAGTTTTATATAACCTTGAAAGATTTCCAATTCAAACAGATTTAAATCTTAGGGAATATTATGAAAAAATATCTAAATTGATAAATCAGCCTAAAGAGAATCGAGTTAAAAGTGACTACAAAGACAGGTATTACGTTCAAAAGATAAAACCTTTTTTTGTGAACGGAGGAATAAACTATGAAGTTACTTTCAAGAGAGCGAACGATTATACGAGCAAGTTTGATAGAATCATAGCGTTTACAAAAATTAACATTCTTGGTAATTATGCAGTTAAGCTATCCATTAGCACAGACTATATTGAAATTTTGGATGAAAGAATGCCTATAAAAATAATAGACGATTGGGAAGTTTCGATACGACCTTGTGAAATAGACAACTTCGCAAAAATATTTGGAATAAACTCTAAAATTAGTAATGGTAAAGAATCATACGAGCTAATGAAATACCTAACATCTTCAGGATTAAACTTGATAGAAGTAATAAACTTGAATGATTGGTATTATGACTACGTAAAAAAAACAGTAACTGAAAAAGCAAGAGTCTCTCGCATATTCAAACTTTTAGATAAATGTCGAGAAATGAGCAAAAATACAAGTGATGGTCACAATGTTATAAGATATTTACTCCTTAGACTTAACAATAAGATAATTAAAAAGCAATATAATCACGTTTCTTGCGAATTGTTATCAAATCTAAAATTACAATATGGTTGTATTCCTTTTGACCAAATGCCTTTTAATTCAGCTTTAATAAATCATAACCCTAAACTTAGTGATCTCCTTGCATCCATTAACACTGATAATAGAAAACATGAAATCTTAGCTAGACATATTAAGAATAATACTGAGCAAAAGGGACAATTATACACTCAAATTAGTGAAATTGAAAACTTTGAAAATATAGAAGATCTAATTGAGAAATGGAATGATAATTTGTATTGGAAACACAAAAATAGGTGCATTGAAATTTATAAAAAACATGTTTTCATAAAAGGTTATGAAGCCGATACTTATAATATCATGGAAAAATTGAAAGAAGTATCGTCAGATGGAATCAAAAATTACAAAAACTCTATTAATTCTTGGCTTCAATCTACTTCATATCTTATAGATTGTGGCGAAAAAAAGTCTGCTCTTAAAAACTTGTTTGAACATTCTAAAGTTGCCTTAATTTATGGTGCAGCAGGAACAGGTAAATCAACAATGATCAACCATGTTTCTAACTTTTTTGATAAAGAAAATAAACTATATTTAGCAAATACAAATCCTGCTGTTGACAATTTAAAGAGAAACATAAAAGTTGGAAATTGTACTTTTAAAACAATAACTAAATTCTCTTGGAGTCACGAGAATGAATACGATATTTTAATTATTGATGAGTGTAGTACAGTCAGCAACTCTGATATGCTTAAAATACTTAATAAGGCAAAATTTAGATTACTTATTCTAGTTGGTGATATTTTTCAAATCGAATCAATATTATTTGGTAATTGGTTTAGTCTAATTAAATATTTTATTCCAGAATCATCTGTTTTTGAACTTGAAAAACCCTATAGAAGTAATAATCAAAATTTACTGCGTCTTTGGCAAAGAGTCAGAAATATTGAAGATTCGATTTTAGAAACTTTAACAAAAAATCAATATTCTACCACTCTTGATAACTCTATTTTTCAAAGTACAGAAAATGATGAAATAATTCTTTGCCTTAATTATGATGGACTTTATGGTATTAATAATGTAAACTCATTTCTTCAAAGTAGCAATAGTAATCAAGCTTTTGTTTGGGGAACTCATACTTACAAAGTAAATGATCCTATCATTTTTAATGAATCAGGCAGATTTTCACCTTTAATTTATAATAATCTAAAAGGTAAAATTTATGGCATTGAATTACTTGAAGATAAAATTCAGTTTGACATAGAAGTATTTTTTGTACTTAATGAATTTGATACTGAAGAGTATGATTTTGAACTTTTAGATAATGCTGAAAGTGGCTACTCTGTCATTCGATTCACAGTAGATAAATACAAGAGTACTGATGATGATGATGATGACTCTAGTAATATTATACCTTTCCAAGTTGCTTATGCAGTTTCAATTCATAAAGCACAAGGACTAGAATATAATTCTGTAAAAGTTGTTATAACTGACGAAGTGGAAGAAATGATTTCACATAATATTTTTTATACAGCAATTACAAGAGCAAAGGAAAAGCTGAAAATTTATTGGACACCAGAATCTGAAAAGAAAATTCTAGGTAGTTTCAAAACCAAATTTAATAGAAAAGACTATTCTTTGCTAAAGAAAAAGTATAGTCTGTAAAAGGATGAAAAAGACCAGTTGTTAACAATGTATATACTAATAATGGTTTAAGTTATCAAAAAGAAAGTATAAACATAAAATAAAGGTCAACGCAAAACCAAAAGGTTTGGAGAGAAAATCGATTACTACTCATATACAAGACCACTAATTATAATTAAATAAACAAATGAATGATATTTTACTTGCCGTACTTGGTGGATTAATGGGAGCAATAATAACAGGAATAGTTAGTTATATAATAGCCAACAGAAATACAAAAAAGAGTTATTATAATTCTTTGATTAAATTAATAGAACAACACAACTGGAATCTAAAAATACATAATTTAGATTCTGGGCTTTCAGTTAAAAATGTAGATCAAAATGTTAGCATTGTTTGTTATCAACACTTAAACATCCTTTTTCATGTCTGGCTGAATAAAAAAATCGTAAAAAAAGATGGAACACTTGAAGGCTGGAAGAATTGGGCTAAAGAAATAGTCAGCAGCTCAAAAAAAACTGAAAGAAAAGAATTCAGAGATTGCTACAGACAAATATTAGTTCATGGTGACATATATCCAAAGATATTTTTAGTTTGGTTAGATCAAGAACTAGGAATTTCATCAAAAGCATTTAGAGAAGTAAGTTAAAATATAAATGATATTTTAGTAACATTTATACAAAATCGTGTAGTTTAAATAATAAACCTTATGAACAAAACTTCTATTAAATCTGAAATTTCAAAACACATATCCAAATCAATGAATTCTAAAAAACCAAGATTAAATTCTTGGTATGTAGGAATCACTAATGATACTAAAAGAAGGAAAGCAGAGCATAGAGTAAACGCTCTAGGTCTAAAGTTTTGGAAAACTTTTGATGCAGAAACTATGGAAGATGCTAATGAAGTAGAAGCTTATTTTAGTAATAAAGGAACTATAAATAGACCTTCAAAAAATGGAGCTAATAGATATTCTAAATATGTTTATGTATTTAGAAAACCGACAACAAAAGCAAAAGGATTAAATAGTTCTCTCTCAATTGAATCTATTTAGAAGCATTATTTAAATAAAACCTACAACAACGTCTCCAAATAATGATGATCGATATGGTACAGTTCTTTTAAGCTTTCTATCTTTTTATCGATACTTTCAATATCTTTCTTTTTGCTAGACTTACTACCAATCAACATGACATTTTTGTGTGTATGTTCACTACTGATAAATTCAAAAACTTTGGTATTGTAGTTGAACTTTTCTAGAATTAAGGCTCGAATGGTATCGGTAATCATTTCGAATTGACGCTCTTTAAAGATTCCGTATTTTAATAACGGACTCTCCTGCTCTCTTCCTTTTACTTGTTGACGTACTTGTTTATGGCAACACGGTGCACAGATAATGAGTTCAGACTTTGCCATTAAACCTTTATAAATTGCATCATCTGTAGCCGTATCACACGCATGTAAGGCTATTAGAATATCAATCTTATCGTTATCGTATTCTTGTATACGTTGTGCAATAAAATTTAACTGATCGAAACCACTTTTTTTAGCAATATCATTACAATACTCTACGAGGTATTCTCTTAATTCAATTCCTGTAATCGATACGTTATAGCCTTTTAAATTCACCAAGTAATCGTATAAAGCAAAAGTTAAATAGCCTTTACCAGAACCCATATCTACAATTTGTAACTTTTTATCCTTATCTAAAGAAGCGATTAAACTTTCAATTACCTCTAGATATTTATTAATCTGGCGATATTTATCCGCCATTTTAGGAATAACCTTATGGGCTTTGTCTGTGATACCTAAATGTTGCAAATATGACGCAGCAAGATTTACTCGCTTCTCCTTTGCTTTATCATGGTGTTCAGGTAGTTTATTTTTAAAGCTTGGTGCATTTTTTCGATAGCTTACTTTCTTTTTCTTAGAAATCATAACTTGTAGATCTTCTTCAAGCGTAAATAAAGTAGCCGCTTTAAATTTTTCTAATAATAATGATTCCAGCTCGTCACAAGCTTCGTCTATACTATAGTTTTTTGTTTGATCATTAGTTGTATATCGATATGTAAACTGTAATTGCTTTTCATTTTTTATACTTACCAATCTCACATAAACATTGGGTAAATTAAAGCTTTTACTAATCGGTTTACTTAAGGTCAATTTTACAAAAATGTCGTTCTCTACGCTATCTTGTAATACTTGAAATAATTGATCAAATTCATTCATGTGGCAAAGATATTAAATAAAAAAACCACTCTAACGAGTGGCTTTCTACTATTAACAAAAAATAATGTTTATCTAGCTACCTGGATTGTCGGTACTAATACCGCATCCACAGCATGAACTACACCATTTGTTCCTTGTACATCATTAGTAGCTGCTCCTACTAAGATATTAACTGTTTGCATTGTTTCTGTTTTTATTTGTGGCCCGTTGGTTAAATCTACAGTAATTGTTCCTCCTAAAGTAGTTACATCACCATTCATTAATTGATCTGCTTGTACATTTGATCCACTTACTACGTGGTACTTTAATACTTTATCTAATGTTCCAATAGGAATATCTGCTAATGAATTCCAGCTTGAATTAGAATCTAGTAACGCTTGGAAAGCATCGTTAGTAGGTGCAAACACTGTGAATGGTCCATCTCCTGATAATACACTAACAAAATCTGTAGTATGTCTTGAATCTGTTAAGGCTGCAACTAAAGAAGTAAATCCTGCATTGTTTAATGCTAAGGTTACAACATTAGGTGGTAACATTACTTTATCTATTACATGAACAACACCGTTTGTTGCTTCAATATCTATTAAACCAGATACTGGTTTAGCATCTCCATTAAACTCAATCGCACCAGTAGTTTCAACTTGTAATGAAAGTGGTTCATCATTTGGTCCAACTGCTAATGTATTTACATAGGTATCTGAAAGATCTGTTGATTTGATAGCACTACCTCCTATAACGTGGAATAATAATACATTTTTTAGTAAATCAGCATCAATATCGTCTAGAGTGTTCCATGATGCATTAGAATCTAATAAAGCTTGAAAAGCAGCATTAGTTGGCGCAAATACAGTAAATGGTCCGTCAGCTTGTACTGCAGATACTAAATTTGCTTTGGTTAACGCTTGTACTAAAGTACTTAAATCTGGAGTAGATACTGCTAAGTCAGCAATATCTTGAATATTACCAGGTAAAAATACTTGATCAACAATATGTACTACTCCATTTGAAGCATTTACATCTGGCGTTGTAACTGATACTGACTGTCCAGCACCTGTGGTAATTTTCACTCCTGAACTTGTGTCTACTGTTAAGGTTCCTTGGCTTAATGTAGTTAAGGTTTGCCCGTTTGATAAATCTGTTGATAATGCTTTTGTTGCTACTACATGATATAATAAAACATTTTTTAATGTAGCTACAGGAACATCATCTAAAGAATTCCAAGCAGCTTTAGAATCTAATAACGCTTGAAATGCATCATTGCTTGGTGCAAATACGGTAAAAGGTCCTGCACCTTGTAAATCTGATACTAAATCAGCTTTTTGTAAGGCCTGTACTAAAATAGACAAAGAATTATTTCCCGAAGCTACGTCTACTATAGTATTACTTGCTACTACTTTATCATCTTCATCATCACTACAAGATGTTAAGAATCCAAATCCTAAGATTACACTTAGAACTACTGCTTTTTTGATTGTTTTAAGTAACATTATTTGATTATGTTTAAGGATTAGTAAAAGAAATTGTTTAACTTTTATTTAATTTATATAAACAAAAATTGTTTTGGCCAAAAAATTGTCACATTTTTATCTGTGACTATTCAAATATATAAATTTTGTTTAAAATTATAACTCAAATATTAAACAAAAATTGTCATAATATAAAAAAACACCCTAAAAGGATGTTTTTTAACAGTTTCTTAAGAAGATTCTCTATCTAAAGTTAATTTTTCGAATTCGTAAACTTTCTGGAGTAACTTCTAAGTATTCATCATCTTTAATATACTCCATACATTCTTCAAGAGACATGTCTATTTTTGGAGCAATTTTAACACCATCATCCGAACCTGAAGCACGTACATTTGTTAACTTCTTCCCTTTAATAAGGTTTACGGCTAAATCATCTTGCTTAGCATTCTCCCCTACTACTTGCCCTTTATAAATCTCTTGGTTAGGATCTATAAAAAACTTTCCTCTATCTTGTAATCTATCAATAGCATAAGCAGTTGCTTTTCCACTTTCAGAAGAAACAATAGCTCCATTTACTAAATCTGAAAATACTCCTTTATAGGCATCATATCCTCTTAAACGGTGATTGATAATTGCCTCACCTTGGGTTGCCGTTAATAATTTATTACGTAAACCAATTAAACCACGAGAAGGAATATCAAACTCTAAATGTTGTAAATCTCCTTTAGGTTCCATAACTAATAAATCTCCTTTACGCATAGTTACCAAGTTAATTGCTTTACTTGCTAACTCTTCTGGTACATCTATCACTAATGTTTCATAAGGCTCACATTTTACTCCATCTACTTCTTTTAAAATTACCTGTGGACGTCCCACCTGTAATTCATAACCTTCACGACGCATTGTTTCAATTAATACAGATAAGTGAAGAATTCCACGACCAAACACATTGAATTTATCTTCCGTATCTGTATCTTCAATACGTAATGCTAAGTTTTTCTCAGTTTCCTTATATAAACGATCACGTAAATGACGAGAAGTTACATATTTTCCTTCTTTACCATAGAATGGAGAGTTGTTAATGGTGAATAACATACTCATAGTAGGTTTATCTACTTCAATTCTATCTAAAGCTTCAGGATTTTCTAAATCAGCAATAGTATCTCCAATTTCAAAATCATCAATTCCAGTTACTGCACAAATATCACCACTACGTACTTTATCTGTTTCAGCTTTACCCATTCCTTCAAATACGTGTAGCTCTTTGATACGAACTTTTTTAGTAGTACCATCAGCTTTACATAACATGTAATCTTTATTCTTCTCTAAATCTCCACGATATACTCTACCAATAGCTATTCTACCTTTAAATGAAGAGTAGTCTAAAGAAGTAATTTGCATTTGAGGACTTCCTTCTCTATAAGGTGCTTCAGGAATAGTCTCTAAAACAGCATCTAATAAAGGAATAATATTATCTGTTTCCTGTTGCCAATCCGTACTCATCCAACCATTCTTGGCAGATCCATAAATAGTAGTAAAATCTAATTGCTCTTCCGTAGCTTCTAAAGCAAACATTAAATCGAATACTTTTTCATGTACTAAATCTGGAGTACAGTTTTCTTTATCTACTTTATTAACTACTACTATAGGTGTTAATCCAAGTTCTAAGGCTTTACCTAATACAAAACGCGTTTGCGGCATTGGCCCTTCAAAAGCATCTACTAATAACAAAACACCATCAGCCATTTTCAATACACGTTCTACCTCTCCTCCGAAATCGGCGTGCCCAGGTGTATCGATCACATTAATTTTTACACCTTTATAATTTACTGATACATTTTTAGATAGAATAGTAATTCCTCTTTCACGTTCTAAGTCATTATTATCTAAAAGTAAATCTGTACGCTCTTTACGTTCATCTAATATTTTAGCCTGATCAATTATCTTATCTACTAAGGTAGTTTTTCCATGATCTACGTGTGCAATAATTGCTATATTTCTTATGGATTGCATGATGCTAGTTTATTTTGCGGCAAAAGTACTATTTCACTTTGAATTGCACTAATAATGAAGAACATATTTGTTTTCCGAAATAAAGTATAAAAAATATCCTCTTTTTTCCCTCAGTAAAGTTTGTTTCAAATGGAAAAAATTATGTAGGTTTGATAAGAACAATTAACTGAACAAAAAATGGAAATAACAGCTAATAACCCAAATAGAAAATCGTGGTTGAAAGTTGAAACAAATTCAGATTTTCCTATACAAAACATACCTTTTGGTGTTTTCTTAACTCGTGATGACATTATTACTATTGGTACAAGAATTGGTGATTATGCAATTGATTTAGGAGCTTTACATCAATTAGGATATTTTGAAGGAATTCCATTAACCGACGATATATTTTTACAAGATACACTTAATGACTTTATTGCTGACGGACGAAAAACTTGGCGTTTAGTACGAAATAGAATCGCTGACATTTTTGACGTAAAAAATGGTAAACTTAGAGATAATGCAGATCATAAGGATAAAGTGATTTTTAGAATGGATGAAATTGAAATGCTTTTACCTGTACAAGTTGGTGATTATACTGACTTTTATGCTAGTAAAGAGCATGCTACCAATGTAGGAAGTTTATTTAGAGATCCTAAAAACGCATTATTACCAAACTGGTTACATATTCCTATTGGATATCATGGAAGAAGTTCTTCTATTATTCCTTCTGGTACACCTATACGAAGACCTGTAGGACAGTCTAAACCAACTGAAGAAGGTGGTTCGCCAAACTTTGGTCCATCAAAACTACTAGATTTTGAATTGGAAATGGCTTTTATTACTACTGTTTCTAATGATTTAGGTGATCGAATTTCTGTGAATGAAGCTGAAGATTATATTTTCGGATTAGTTTTATTTAATGATTGGTCAGCAAGAGATATTCAGGCTTGGGAATACCAACCATTAGGTCCATTCTTAGGTAAAAACTTTGCTTCTACTATTTCTCCTTGGATAGTTACTTTAGATGCTTTAGAACCTTTTAGAGTGGATAATCCAAAGCAAGAACCTAGCCCTTTACCCTATTTACAACACGAAGGTAAACATAGTTTTGATATTAATTTACAAATGGCTATTCAACCTGAAAATAAGCAAGAAACTGTTGTATGTAACTCTAACTTTAAGTATATGTATTGGACAATGGCACAACAATTAGCGCATCATACGGTTAATGGTTGTCCTGTTGAAGCTGGTGATATGATGGGAAGTGGAACAATTTCTGGTCCAACTCCTGATAGTTATGGATCTATGTTAGAATTGACTTGGAGAGGACAAAACCCAGTTAAAATGAATGATGGTAGTGAACGTAAGTTTATCCAAGATCATGATACAGTGATTATGAGAGGTTACGCAGAGAATGATGCTATACGAATTGGTTTTGGTGAATGTACTGGTAAAATATTACCTGCAAAACCATTATAATTTTTCTACAAAAAATATATGAAGGAGCTATTTTTAGCTCCTTTTTTTATTAAATATCAAAAGTGACTTTATCTATAACAATACGTAAATTAACATGAATTTTGAATAAAAATGGTAATTGAGTTTATCGAAATCACCAGTAAAACTGTACTGAATCAAATTCAGCAGAGCTATCGAGAATGATGTTTTAACTTCTCGATATAAAATTCATTTCCGCTCTACTCCAATGAATTTCACTCGAAGTGACACTATTATCTTTAAACGAGATTAGCGTTACTTATATTTCAATCTACTTCCCATAAAAATTAATCCCACTACTACAGTACTAGCACATATATAAAATAAGATTGGAATATGTTCTATATTACTTCCGTAATACCATCCTGAAAAGAATGCTCCTATACCAATTCCTGCTTCCAATGCTATATACATGGTTGCTATTGATTTTCCTTTGGTTTCTTTTTTACTCAAATCTATTGTCCAAGCGTTTATTGTTGGTGATAATATTCCAATGGCCAATCCGTATACAGATGCAGCTATTACTAAACCTGTAATACTTTGTAAGGTTGCTATTAAAACCAACCCAATAGTAAGAACTACTAAACCTATGGCAATAATAATTTCTCTACCATACATATCTGATACTTTACCTGCTAAGATTCTCACAAATAAAGAAGCTACTGTGAAAACTATAAAAAATGTTCCTTTATTAATAGTACCTAAATGCTCACTCCAATCAGGTATTAACGTTAAAATCACCCCAAAACTAAGGTAACTCACAAACTTAATAAATGCAGGAGGCAATGCTTCTTTAGCAAATATGTCGTGTCTTGAAATTTTTAATTTTTCAAAAGAAAATCGTTCTTTATGGGAAACCGTTTCTTTAAGTCTGTAGATTAATCCTATAGATAAAAGAGCCATAAAAGATGAACAATAAAATAATACATCATAAGAGGTGTATAATTTTATATAGCTTCCTAATGCTGGACCAATTGCCATACCTGTACTAAAAGAAATACCTTGTATTCCCATAGCCTCTCCTAATCTATTTTCTGGAATGATATCAGAAACATAAGTAGATATTGCTGTTGGACTAAATCCTGTTGAAAATCCATGAAATAATCTTAGCAATAAAAAACCTGAAACGGAAATTAACAATGGATATAAAAACCCACAAACCACACACACCACAGCTCCAAATATCATTACAGGTTTTCTGCCTATAGAATCTGTCAATTTCCCACTAAAAGGTCTAGACAAACCAGCTGTTAAGGTAAATAACGAAATAATTAATCCTTTATATTCTGCTCCACCTAAATTGCTTAAATAATTAGGCAGTTCAGGAATTAACATGTTAAAACTTGCTGAAAATAATAAGGAACTTATACAAACTAAAACAAAATTAAGTGTATATACTCTCGGTTCTTTCATTTACATTGTTTTAAATAATGTTGTTATTCTTTGTTTAGAATATCCCCAAATTGTTGTTGATCCTTTTTCAATTATACTAGTTTTTTCTAATACTTTCTCTTCGGGTATATCAAACTCTTTCCAAGCTCCTCCTCCATTTTCTACATTTTGTAAAAGCGGTTCAAATCGATCTATAGCCTTTGCGAATTTTGCCTCGTTGGTTTCACCTTCTTCAAACTCCTTCCAAATTGCAATGAATTCGTCTGCTTGTTCTTGTGGTAAAATACCAAATATACGTTTTGCGGCCTTTAATTCTTCTTCAGTATTTACATGACCTTTTGTAGTATCAAAAAGAAACACATCTCCAGCATCTATTTCAACAATATCATGAATTAATACCATTTTTATCACTTTTAATACATCAATTTGTGCATTCGTGTGTTCTGATAAAACCATGGCCATCATAGCTAAATGCCAACTGTGTTCCGCATCATTTTCATGTCGATCACTATGAAATAACTTGGTTTTTCTTTGAATATATTTTAGTTTGTCAATTTCCTTAATAAATTGAATTTGTTTTAAAAGTTTACTCATTTTTAAGTACAGTTTCTTTTTAGTTATATATTTGATAGTGCAAAAAACAGCTTAATTATTTACGTATAAAAGGACAATTGTCCCAACTCAATACATGATACGAACAAACATTGATTTTTTAACCTACTTAAAGAAACTACAATTGCTACACCCTCATTACTTTAGTATTGAAAATTACACTTCCAAAGAAGTTATTTTAAAAGATCATAAAAGGTATCATTCATTGTATATTATTCATAAAGGAATTGCTAAATGTTATTTTACTGATGAAAATGGTAAAGAATCTATTCAGGAATTTTTTGGGGAAGGCATGCAGTTTGGCGAATTGGAAGTATTTAATAATCAGTTAAGTTATTGCTCTACTGAAGCAATTACAGATGTAGAAGTATTTAAAATTTCGCACCAACATTATCTAGAGTTACTTGAAAATGATACAGCCTTTAATAGATTAGTCATACAATCTATGGTTGCAAAAATTAGTTATAAAGCTCCAAGACTTTCTTTTCAACAATCGTATTCTATTGAACAAAATATTTTGAAACTAAAAGAACTCTATCCAAATTACGAAACTGTATTTTCTAAAAAAGACATTGCTGACTATTTAGGGATTACATTACGTAGTTTAAATAGAGTTCTCAACTCTTTACAATAAATAACAAGGCGTTATTATTTAATTATATTTTTTATTCTTCTGGTGGTGGATGACCATGAATATCTTCATAAATCTCATCAAAATTAGCTCTTAAATATGAATTTAATTTTTTTCTATAATCGTCTTGCAACCAATCGATAAAATTATGAGTGGACTTACAAATACATTTAGAGTATCTGTGTATTCTATCATCTATATCACCTCCTAATTTTTTTGCTAATATCAATGCATCAAAAACATCTTCGCTATTTTCTGTACACATTCTAGCATGATGTTCTATAGATTTTTCTAGTACTTTTTTAGAACTCTGACCTGATTGAATTGTATTTATGTATACTTTTTTAACATCAAAATACAGATCTTCTTCCTTAGTGTTTGCAAATTCTTTCTTTACGTCTTCTGGAAGTTCATATTTAAAGCCACTTTCTATATCCTCATCTGTTAACAGATTATCTAGATAGAAATTAGGTGCCCTAAACATTTTCTGCCAATCTAAATCTGCTCCCCAAGGACCAAATCTATGGAAGTTATTTCCTAAATCTATTACATTAAACGTAGATTTCCCTGGTAAAATACGAGATCCACGACCAATCATCTGGTAATATAATGTTAATGATTTAGTAGCTCTGTTCAATATAATAGATTGTACAGAAGGCTCATCAAAACCAGTCGTTAAAATACTTACTGAAGTAATAATTGCATTTGGTGTTTGATTGAACCATTTTAAAATTGCGTCCCTTTCCTTTTTAGTATTGGTATTATCTAGGTGCGCTATAGGATAACCAGCTCTTTTAAATGTATCATACACATACAGAGATGTATTAATACCATTATTAAAGATCAATGTTTTTGTTCCTTTTGCTCTCTCTTCATAAGCTTGTAAAAGCTTAGAAAGCATGTTTGTATTTGTATATAAATCTTCAGAAGATTTTACGGTATAATCACCATTAGCTCCAACTTCTAAAGAAGTTAAACCAACATTATAAGAATATACATTTGCTTTAGCCAAGTATTCATTCTCTATTAAAGCCGCTATACTTTCACCAACGATAAGATGATCATAATTATCTTTCATCGGCATTTTAATATTAGAACTTAAAGGTGTAGCTGTAACTCCTAAGATAAATGACTTGTTAAAAAACTTAAATAATTTAGTAAAGGAATTGTAATGCGCTTCATCAATAATCACTAATCCAACATCTGATATATCAAGAATATCATCATTCAAACGATTATTTAAGGTCTCCACCATCGCCACAAAACAGTCATAATCAGCCTGGTCATCTAAACTAGCCTTACTATCTATTATTTTGTTTTCCACACCAAATTCACCTAACATCCTTGCGGTTTGCTTACATAATTCTATTCGGTGTGTCATAATAAGCACCTTTTTCTGATAGTGCTTTAAATATTGACGGGTGATTTCGGAAAAAATAACAGTTTTACCTCCACCAGTAGGTAGCTGATAGAGTAAGTGGTAATTTTCAGGAGCATTTTCAAAACTTTTAAAGATATTGAATAATGCTTCTTTTTGGTAATCGTATAGGCTTTTACCTACCTTATTCTTAGTTTGGATATCGCTCAAAAGGTTAATTTTTTTGAAAGTTCAAAAATACAACCTATTTACATAACCTTACAATTATTTAACGATTTTTTCCAAATCAATTTGTGCTATATCATAATGTGATGCATGTAAAACCGCTTTTCCTTTGTGAATTAATAAAAGCTGAGGAGATTGATGCAACACTTGGTACTTATACCCTATTTCATTTGAGGTATCCCTGTGATTTAATAAATCTAGATAGTAAACGTTGATTTTATCTTTTAATTGTGTGGGAAATGAACGATCAAAATTCTTGATTACATTTTTACTTATAGCACAACGTGTAGAATGCTTAAAAACAATGACTGGTTTTTGTTTAGAAACAGTATCAATTTCTTTTAATTGTGCTACAGAAGTTAATGGAATCCAATTCACATTACTTTCATTTTTATTTTCTTTAGTGTCTGCAGATTTTTTAAAAAAACTTCCAAATAAACTCATAGTACGTATTTAATCTCTTTTGTTGTCGTTAGTTATAACACAACCTTTCACTTTTGACAAAAAGTCATTTAAAACTTTATTATTTAAGACAAATTGTCTTTAAAAAGTTAGTATTTTTAGTTGGTATTGATTTTGACTATTGCAAAGAAAAAAATAAAAAGATGAATTTTAATAACTATACCATAAAATCGCAAGAAACAGTTCAACTTGCACAACAAATTGCTCAAGAATATGGGCACAATCAAATTGAAAATGAGCATTTTTTTAAAGCACTATATCAAGTTGATAAAAATGTACTTCCTTTCTTACTGAAAAAATTAAACGTAAATAATGACTTAATACAACAAATTCTTGAAAAGCAACTGAATAGTTTTTCAAAAGTTAGTGGTACTGATATTATGTTATCTAGAGAAGCTGTAAAAACTTTAAATGAAGCTTCTATTATAGCTAAAAAAATGAATGACGAATATGTTTCTGTAGAGCATTTAATTTTAGCTATCCATGAGTCAAAGAGCCAAATTGCTCAACTTTTAAAAGATCAAGGTATAACTAGTAAAAACTTAAAAGCAGCTATAGAAGAGCTAAGAAAAGGAGGCCGTGTAACCTCTCAAAATGCTGAAGAATCTTACAATGCTTTGAATAAATATGCTAAAAATTTAAACCAATTAGCTCAAGACGGAAAATTAGATCCTGTTATTGGTAGAGATGAAGAAATTAGACGTTTGCTTCAAATTTTATCGAGAAGGACTAAAAACAATCCTATTTTGGTTGGAGAGCCTGGTACTGGTAAAACTGCTATTGCAGAAGGTTTAGCACATCGTATTGTAAAAGGAGATATTCCTGAAAATTTAAAAGGAAAGCAAATCTTTTCTTTAGATATGGGAGCCCTTATCGCTGGTGCTAAATTTAAAGGAGAATTTGAAGAGCGTTTAAAATCTGTAGTAAAAGAGGTAACCACCGCTGAGGGAGATATCGTTTTATTTATTGATGAAATCCATACACTTGTTGGAGCTGGTGGTGGACAAGGCGCTATGGATGCTGCCAATATTTTAAAACCTGCATTAGCTCGTGGAGAACTTAGAGCCATTGGAGCAACTACATTAGACGAATATCAAAAGTACTTTGAACAAGACAAAGCTTTAGAACGTCGTTTTCAAAAGGTAATTGTAGATGAGCCTGATACAGAAAGTGCCATTTCAATCTTAAGAGGTATTAAAGAAAAATATGAAACACACCATAAAGTACGAATAAAAGATGAAGCTATTATTGGAGCGGTTTCATTATCGCATCGCTATATAACAAGTCGTTTTTTACCAGATAAGGCTATTGATTTAATGGATGAAGCAGCGGCTAAGCTTCGTATGGAAATCAATTCTAAACCTGAGGATTTAGATGTATTAGATAGAAAGATAATGCAACTCGAGATTGAAATAGAAGCTATTAAGCGTGAAAACGATGAAATAAAATTAAAATCGCTACATGCTGATTTAGCCAATCTAAAAGAAGACCGAAATGAAATTAATGCGAAATGGCAATCTGAAAAAAATGTAGTTGATGCTATTCAAAGTTTAAAAACAGATATTGAAAACTACAAGCTTGAAGCTGAAAAAGCAGAAAGAAATGGTGATTATGGTACTGTAGCAGAACTTAGGTATGGCAAAATTAAAGAAGCTCAAGAGCAATTAGAAGAGCAACAAAAAATACTAGCTACTCAAAGTGAGAATGCATTAATTAAGGAAGAAGTTACCTATGACGATATTGCGGAAGTAGTTGCGAAATGGACAGGTATTCCTGTGACTAAAATGCTACAGTCTGAACGTGAAAAATTACTACGGTTAGAACAAGAGCTGCATAGGCGTGTAGTAGGACAAGAAGAGGCTATTGAAGCTGTTTCTGATGCAGTACGTCGTTCTAGAGCAGGATTACAAAATCCTAATAAACCTATCGGTTCTTTCCTATTCTTAGGAACTACTGGAGTCGGAAAAACAGAATTAGCAAAAGCCCTTGCTGAATATTTATTTGATGATGAAAATGCAATGACACGTATTGATATGAGTGAATATCAAGAACGACATTCAGTAAGTAGATTAGTAGGTGCGCCTCCAGGATATATTGGATATGATGAAGGTGGACAACTTACAGAAGCTGTACGTAGAAAACCGTATTCGGTGATACTTTTAGATGAAATCGAAAAAGCGCATCCTGATACCTTTAATATTCTATTACAAGTTTTAGATGAAGGTAGATTAACAGACAATAAAGGTAGAGTAGCTGATTTTAAGAATACAATTATCATCATGACCTCAAACATGGGTAGTCATATTATTCAAGACAAATATGAAAATATGAAAGGTGATATCGATACGACTATGGAATTGGCCAAAGAAGAAGTTCTTGGATTATTAAAACAAAGTGTAAGACCTGAATTTTTAAATAGAATTGATGATATTATCATGTTTACTCCATTATCGGAAAGCAATATTAAAGCTATTGTAAAATTACAATTGAACAGCGTTAAAAAGATGATTGCAGCTCAAAATATCACTTTAGATGCTACAGAACAAGCTGTAAATTATTTAGCTAAGAAAGGATTTCAACCTGAATTTGGTGCTAGACCTGTAAAAAGAGTCATTCAAAAACAAGTATTGAATTTATTGTCTAAGGAAATTTTAGCAGGACGCATTTCTAATGAAAGCTTAATTCTTTTGGATGAATTTGATGGAAAATTAGTTTTTAGAAATCCAGTAAGTCAAGAAGAAGAGTAATAGATTACCTATGTAAAAACGTCAAACTAGAAAAAACAAAAGTTTCAAATAGTTTGACGTTTTTTTATATTCTCCCCTTTTTTATAAATTCGTAGTAAACTTTATTTGATGAGAAAAATACTTTTTTCCTTTCTGATTATAGCTGGTATCCAATTCAGCTTTTCTCAAACTACAACGTATTACTTGATTAGACATGCCGATAAAATACTCACAACTAAAAAAGATCCTGATTTAACGACAAGAGGTATAGAACGTTCTAATTTATGGGCAAAAGTGTTTGAAGATGTACAATTTGACATCATCTATTCTACCGATTACAATAGAACTAGAAATACAGCTATACCAACTGCAAAGCAAAAAAACTTGGAGGTAAAAATTTACGAAGCTAGAAAATTATTTAATCCAAACTTCCTTAAAGAAACAAAAGGTAAAACTGTATTAATCGTTGGTCATAGTAATACAATTCCATTTCTAGCTAACAAGATATTAGGTTCAGATAAATATCAGGAAATTGATGAACGTAATTATACAAATCTGTATATAGTAACTAAAACAGAAGAGAAAACTGACGGTGTTCTTTTACATATTTATGATTAAAAACTTCATTTCAAAGACATTTGGCTTTGTCTTCACGAGGGATTGAAATGACCGAAGTGATCTTTTAGTTTATAGTGCTGCATATTATTGCATATTCAACATTGACAGATTACTTCACTATACTTCGTTTCGTTCGTAAAGACAAACTTTTGTTAATAGAGAATCATTCTAAACCTATTAGAAAGTATTTCGTCTAATATATCTACGCTCAACATTTCTATTTGTTTCTGATATTCCCAGTAATAGTAATTGTTCTTTATCTACCACTACTCTCCAACTCTCAATCTGTTGTGTTTTAGAATGTGGTATGAATGTGATTTCAGGTTTGTGCCCGTGTATGTGCCAGTATCCAGTTAATTTCTTTTTTCCTTGATTAAAGTTTATATAAATCCTATCCCATCGGATGAATAGTTTTTGACTTTTATTTTCGTTATTCACAATATTTTTATTGTTTTTCTTCATGTCTATCAACTCCCAAATCCCTACAAGATAATCAGCCGGTGAGATCGGTAGTTCTTGAATTGGTACTAAAGTAACTTCAACCTTAGCTCCTTCTTCTTCTCTTTTCCAATACATCTTTGTATGTTGAAAAGAAATATCAAAACCTCCAAATTCATCTAATATACCTAAGGAATCTATTGTAGAATACTGATTAGTTTTGGTATCATAATTCCATTTTCCTTTAGAGTTTTGTAACCACCCATTACCTGATTGATAGGTTCCATCATTATTGATTTTGGTCCATTTTGCTACTGGAGTCCTATTTTTATCACCGACTACAACTTTTTCTATTTGCCAAAAACCGATTATCTTTTCTTTTTGGGCAAAAATTTGCACGGTGAAAAATATCACTAATACTGCTACGAACCTTCTTTGTTTTTTTATCATGATTTAGTGGATTAAAATGTTAACTATTTTTTGAGCTAATTCCATTTCATTGGTTTTATTACCAACATTACTTAAAAAGCTAATTACATATTCTTGCTTGTTAATATTGATCAACATTGATTTATAACCATCTGTACTTCCGCCATGGATTATATAGGGTTTGGAAATTTTTAAATATCCAACGCTCCCCCTATTTTCTTTATCAAATACAAACCAGCCATAGCCATAACTTATATTATCAAGATTGACCGTTTGATAATTACTTGTCAATAGCTCTAATGATTTTTTCGATAACCAACCTGGATTCCCCATAACTTGTGCCCATTTATTTAAGTCTTTTGCTGTTGAAAACACTCTCCTCCCCAAGCTTAGATCAATAAATGGAGTTTGAGACCATTCTACTGCACTTTTATTATAAGTATATGCTTTAGCTAGCTTTGATATAATTTTTCCATTATCACTAGCTGATACCGTATTCCTTAACCCTAATGGTTGAGTTAAGTTTTCTTTTAAAATTACATCAAATGGTTTGTGGTATGTTTTTTCTAGGATAATAGCTATTAGGTGGTATCCAAAATTGCTATAATAAAATTTCTTGTCTGGATTTGCCACTGGAGTTAGCCTGCTTATAAAATCAACATACGCTTCGTTTGTAAATTGTGATCTTTTAAATTTTAGATAATTATTATTCTTCAATTCTTTAGTCACTGCATCATAATCTGGTAAACCTGATCGATGACAAAGCATATAATGTAATGTAATTTCTGAATGGAAACTACCAGAATAGCTGTATGGTGATAATAGACCAACTAATTTATCTTCTAGATTTAACATTCCTTTCTCTACTGCTTTCAAAGTAAGTGCAGCAATCATAGATTTATTCACTGAAGCAATATCAAATTTAGTATTTTCATCAACCACAATATTCCATGAACGATCCGCTAAGCCAAAATAATTTTCATATAATGTCTCCCCTTTCTGAGTAATTACTATTCCTCCATGAAACTTGTCTTCTCTATACTCTTTTTGGAATAGTGAATCTAATTGATGAATTGTTTTTTTAGAAGTAATGACTTCTGATTTCTCTTTGAATTGACAACCAACAATTATCAAAATACATAAACAAAAAATATAAGGTGTAAAAAATGGCTTTCTCATCTATAACTTTATTCTAGCACAAATATGAAGAGTACAAATTATAATACAGTAATTTAACCTAACTAAGTGATGAAAAATCGATATGAGTGACGAAAATAATTCCTTAAAGAAACTGATTTTGATATTGTTTTGAAACAGGAACTCTTACTCCTTTCATTTCCGCAAATACTTTCCCTTTAATTTCTTTGATGGTTTGAATATTTGAAGTATTTATCAAGTAACTTCTATGACATCTTTTGATTTTTGAAAAAACTACTAATTCTTTTTCTAGAAACTTTAAGGTCTTTCTAATTAAATGTTCTTTGACCGTATTGTTTGTAGCATAACAAACGGTAATATAATTACCTGAAGAATTAACATATAAAAAATCCTCTATTTTTATTTTTAATTGATCTTTATTGTTTTCCGATTTGAATACTATATAATTCGTTTTTTCTTTCTTTCCTCCTACAAAACGTTCGACAATTAGATAAAATGTAAATGGCATTACCATCATTAATGGAAATTCTTTAACAATCAAAAGATAAGCTTCTACATTCCATTCTTGCCAGTTCCAAAAATAATTGAACAATATAAATATAAATTGACTACCTAAAATTACTAGACTTATATACCACAATACCTTATCTCTAATAGAGGTAATAGTAATTTTAGGCTTTATCAACATTTCAAAAACTGTTAGGTAGCCAAAAGTTAACAAACCAAAACAACTACTTCTAAAAAAATGAGAGTGACCAGAATATGAAATCCCCTTCTGTATTCCATATGCACCAAAGAAATACAAAAAATAGAATACAGAAAAACCAGAAATGATTCCTAACACCATAGGAAAATAATTCAACAATTTATCGTTTCTTAATGATTGGATTTCTCTCAACTAATTCTTTTTAAGTATACAATCTAATGTATAGATTCACTTATTATTTATCCTGAGTGTAGTAATTAAAATCTTTAAGTACCGTATCTAAAAATTGAATATCTGTAACATCTTTAGGTTTAGTAATACTTGTAACTTCTTCTACTTTAGTTCTTAATTTTATTAACGTGTTGTAATCGTTAACTTTTTGAGCTTTTGTAAATGTATCTTTTATTATTCTAGCATCATTATCCGATAGTTTAATTACATTCGGAAACCTAGGTTTATAATCTTCTTTAATATTTTCTAAAATTGTATTAGAAAAACTTGCTTCATCTCTCAATGATACTACGACAGTATTTGCTGCAAAATCCCCTATTCTTTGATTATGTTTAGTAAACACAATCATAAAGAAACCAATCATTTTTCCTACAAGAAATAAGAGGTATAAAATCATGTATAATTCACTATTATTCAACGTACTATAAAACAACACAAAAACCAATACAAAAAAATTAAAATCTACTACTCTCAAAAACCATCGTATCGTATAATCTAAAAAAGAGGGTTTAAACCCTTCAATATTTATAATTCGAATTTTTAATACTCTTTTTCCTAACGTTTGTCCATTCATTAACACTTCAGAATACAAAGAGTAAAACGTGATAGGCAATAAACATAAAATCCAAATAGCAGCTCTAGACCAAGAATCTCCTTCAATTACATCATCAAAACCATCAAAATCAATAAATTTCGCTAAAAAATAAAAATATCCTACTTTTATAGCATTATCAATTAGAAAAGCTAGCAAACGTTGCCCCACGTTCGCCATTGCAAAGTTTATTTTAACATTTTGTGTAGTATTTACTTGTAGCATTTTCTTACAATTTTTACATTTGTTACCATGAGAGAGATCGCTTTTATAAAGCAAAATAAAGAAAAATGGCTTGAATTAGAGGAAGTAATTTCAAATAATATTCAGAAAAATCCTGATGAAATTGCTGATCTACATATTAAGATAATGAATGACTTGTCTTATGCACAATCGTTTTATCCTAAAAGTAATGTAGTTCCCTATTTAAATAAGCTGGCTAAAAAGAGTTACAGTAAAATATATCATACTAAAAAACAAAGCAAAAATTTATTCTTTGAATTTTTCTTAACCAAAGTTCCTCTACTACTCTATAAGTATAGAAAATACATGTACATCTCATTTATTTTCTTTTTTCTGTGTTTCTTCATCGGTATTATTTCCACATTCAATGATGAAAATTTCGCACGACAAATCTTAGGAAATAGATACGTAGACCAAACTATCGAAAATATTGAAAGTGGTGATGCTTTAGCAGTATATAAAAGCGGAAGCAACTGGGGAAGTTTTATTGGTATTTTTAATAATAATTTACGTGTAGGACTAAACATGTTTTTATCTGGGCTTTTTGTGGGAATTGGATCTGGATATTATATCATAGTAAATGGAATTATGGTTGCAGTTTTTCAAGCGTTTTTTTACCAAAATAATTCTCTTTTTGATAGTTTAAAAGGAATTTGGATTCATGGAACGTATGAAATTTTCGCTATGATTATTGAAGCAGGTTGTGGCTATATTATAGGAGCTAGTATATTATTTCCTGGAGCTTTAAAACGATGGGAATCTTTTAAAAAAGGGTTAAGAGAAGCTTTTTTTATTTTTTTAAGCACCATACCATTCACCTTTATAGCTGCGTTTTTGGAAGGTTATGTTACTCGTTTCTATAATCAAGTTCCAACTATAGTTTGCCTATTTATCATTTTATTTTGTTTATTTACAATAACCTACTATTACCTTATTTACCCTTATAAAGTAGCCGCTAAACATCAATTAACCTAATGAATAAACAACTATTAATATCCCTACTTACTTTTTTCTTTTGTTTTTTGGTGTTTGCCCAAGAAGATAGTATTGAAGAAACTTCAACGTATACTGATAAAAGCAAGGTAACTATTACTGAACGAAAATTTGAAAATGATTTACCTTCCACCTATAATGGAAATGAATTTACTTATAAAGATAGTGGTCCTAAACAAGTAAAGGAAATGAAACAACCTCCTAAAATCAATATGCCTACTGGTATTTTTTCTGTCATCGTAGGTTTTTTTAAGCTTGTTTTTCCTTACCTACTAGCAGCTCTAGTAATTTTTATTGTAGTAAAGAGTATTCTTGGTGGTGAAGGATTTACATTTGGAAAGAAAAAGAAAAAAATAGAACGCGTTTCAATTTTATCTTCCGAAGAAGAATTTTATTTGAAAGATAAAAACTATACAAAGCTTTTAGAAATTGCTAAACAAAAAGGTGACTTTAGAATGGCTACGCGCTATTATTATTTATTACTACTACAAAAAATGTCTGATAAAGAACTTATCACTTATGATAAAGACAAAACAAACTCAGAGTATATATTCGATTTACAGAAAAAAGATTTAAGAAAACAGTTTTCTTACCTACTATACATATACGATTACGTTTGGTATGGTGAATTTAATGTAGACCAGACCAACTTTCAAGTTATAGAAACTAATTATGAATCATTTATAAAAAAGCTATAACTAACTATGAACTTGAAAAATACATTTTTACTTATAGCGCTAATTCTCTTAACCATAAGCTGTAAAAAAACAGATTGGAGAGAAAACTTTAGGGAAAGATCTAAAGCTCCTTTTGGTACTTATATAATTGCTAATGAACTTGAAGGAATTTTTAAACCTAATGACTTTATTAGTTTACAACAGCATATTTACGATCATTTTATTGATATCTACTACGATAATGAAGCTGATTATGCAAATTACCTATGTGTAAAATCATATGCATATCGGTTAGATAATACTAGTATTGATCGTTTACTAAGTTTTGTAGCCGCGGGAAATGATATGTTTTTGTCTTTGAATTATTTTGATGAATATTTAAAAGAACAATTACAATTTGATGTTGAAAATTTGGATGAAGAAGCCTATACTGTTGATGAACTAAGGACTTTAGGAGGTATTGTATATTTAAATGGAGATAATTTTGAAAAGAATACCTTCACCTATGATAGAAATTTAAGACGAAATTATTTTACTAAATACGATACCATCAATACAACTGTATTAGGTACACAAAAAATAGGTCCTTCAAATAAGCAGGCTAATTTTATTAAGGTAAAACATGAACAAGGAAATATTTATTTGCATACACAACCTATTGCGTTTACCAATTATTATTTATTAAAAGATAAACATGAATATGTAGAGAATGTTTTGTCTTATTTACCTGATAATAGAACTATTATTTGGGATCCTCAGGTAAAATTCAGTAAAAATAATAAGCAAAAAGATGATACCTCTCCTTTAAAATTCTTTATGAAGCACCCAACTTTAAAATGGGCTTTATATATCGCTTTTATTGGTTTACTTACTTTTTTACTGCTAAATGCAAGAAGAAAACAACGAGCAATTCCAGAGTTAAAAGCCTTAAAAAACTCAACACAAGATTTTACACATACTATTGCCAATTTGTATTTGAAAGAAGACAATCACAAAAACTTAGTGACTAAAAAGATTACGTATTTCTTAGAGAAAATTAGAACCAATTATCATTTAGATACTCGAAATTTAAATACTGATTTTATAGAAAAACTAGCAGCTAAATCAGGAAACACAGTGCAAAGCACAAAATATTTGATAAATACGATTACTACAATAAATAAAAGGTCTCAAATAACTCAAGATGAGCTTGTACGCTTAAACACTTTAATTGAGAACTTTTTTAAACAAAAACAATAACATATGGAAGAAACAACCCCAACAGACGACGGTTTAGCCTTTGAAAATAGAATTGATCTTTCTGAATTACAAGAAAGCGTATATAAAATAAAAACACAATTACATAAAGTAATTGTAGGTCAGAAAAGTATGATTGATTTATTAATTGTTGCTATTCTTTCTGACGGACACGCTTTAATTGAAGGAGTACCTGGTGTGGCAAAAACAATGACCACAAAATTGCTTTCTAGAGCTATGGATATAGATTTTAGCAGAATTCAATTTACTCCAGATTTAATGCCTTCTGATATTTTAGGAACTTCGGTTTTTAATGTCAAAACTTCTGAATTTGAATTTAAGAAAGGACCTATTTTTTCTAATATGATTTTAATTGACGAAATAAATAGAGCACCTGCCAAAACTCAAGCTGCACTTTTTGAAGTAATGGAAGAAAAGCAAATTACTATTGATGGGGCTCGATATGCAATGGAACCTCCATTTATTGTACTAGCTACACAAAATCCAATTGAGCAAGAAGGAACTTATCGATTACCAGAAGCTCAATTAGACCGTTTTTTATTCAAAATTAATGTAGACTACCCTACTGCTGAAGAAGAGTTAGAGATTGTTACCAGAGAACAAGCTTTACTTAAAGCTCAAAAACTAGATCAGGTAGAAAAGGTAATTACAGCGGAAGAGATTTTAAAATTCAGAGCATTAATTACGAATATAAAAGTTGAACAAGATTTACTAAAATATATAGCCAATATAGTAGTAAATACACGTTCTAATTCATTTTTATTTTTAGGAGCTTCTCCAAGGGCTACTATTTCAATTTTAAAAGCATCTAAAGCATTTGCTGCAATTGCGGGTCGTGATTTTGTAACTCCTGAAGATATTAAAAATGCTGCTATTCCTGTTTTAGAACATAGAGTTATTGTAACTCCTGAACGTGAGATGGAAGGTGTAACCAGTCAACAAATTATTGAACAAATTATTGAATCTGTAGAAATTCCGAGATAAAAAATAGTTAATGAAAAACTTTTTCACATCTTTTTTCTTAAACAATCGCTTTTTTTATGCGCTAGGTATTGTTGTAGCTTTATTTGTTATTGGCTTTTTCATTCCAGTATTTTTTATAGTTGCTAAAGTAGCTTTATTTAGTATTTGTATTTTAGCGCTATTAGATCTTATTCTTCTTTTTTCTGTAAAAAAAGGAGTAAGTGGATATAGAGTTTTGCCTGAAAAATTATCCAATGGAGATCAAAATACTATAACGCTACATATTCAAAGCAACTATACAATAAAAATACATACTGAAATTTTAGAAGAGCTACCTTACCAATTACAAATGCGATACTTTAAGCTCACTAAACAGTTACAACCACAAGAAGAACAAGAATTAAAATATACCGTCACTCCAAATTTAAGAGGAGATTATGATTTTGGTTTTATGAATGTATATACCACTTCTCCTCTACAGTTTGCTACTCGTAAATTTGTTTTAGGGGAACAAAAGAACATCAAATGCTACCCTTCATTCTTAAAACTTAACGATTTTTCATTAAAAGCAATCTCTAACGATATTACCAGTTACGGAAATAAAAAAATTAGGCGCATTGGGAATTCCATGGAATTTGAACAAATTAAAGAATATGTAAATGGAGATGATATCAGAACTCTAAATTGGAAAGCCACTGCGAAACGAAATCAATTAATGGTGAATCAATATGTAGAGGAAAAATCACAGCCTGTATACTCGATTATTGATACAGGTAGATCCATGCAAATGCATTTTGAAAATCTTACCTTATTAGATTATGCTATTAATGCAACCTTAGCTGTTAGTCATACCATATTAAGAAAGCACGATAAAGCAGGAATGTTTTCATTTTCACAAAAGATAAATAATATTATAGCTGCTGAGCAACGAAACTCACAAATGAACTTAATTTCAGAAGCTTTATATAATATTAAAACAAACTTTTTAGAATCCGATTACAGCTTACTCTATGCTTCTATTAAACGAAAAATACCTAGTAGAAGTTTATTGATTTTGTATACCAATTTTGAAACCTTAGATGCTTTACGTCGTCAACTTCCTTATTTAAGAGCTATTGCTAAAAATCATCTCCTGTTAGTCGTATTTTTTCAAAATACTGAATTGAATAAAATAGTTAATGAAAAAGCAGTAAATGTTATTGACGTCTATGATAAGATTATTGCAGAAAAATTTATGTACGAAAAAAAACAAATTGCTAACGAACTGAAAAAATATGGTATTCAAGCAGTACTAACAAAACCTAAAGAACTAACTGGAAATACAATAAACAAGTATTTAGAATTAAAATTGCGCGGATTGTTTTAAATAAACAATTCAGGTTTAAAATATATCAAAACATTTTAAAAGCTATGAAAACTATGATGAAAAGGTTTAATAACAAGAGTATTGGTTCTTTTTATACTTCATCATTTTTTATTTCAGCTTTCACAGATTTAATATATAGAAAAGTAATTTTAAAAAATAGAAATACTGATGAAATTAACTTTATCAGAAAAGAATAAACTTTGAATTATTAATTAAAATTGACTAACATTATGAGTAACTTAAAACTTAAACTAAAGAAAATTGATCCTGTAAAAGCTGGAATTGTTCACGGTGCATTACTTGGACTATTTGGACTGGTAATAGCTGGATTTGCTATGCTTTTCGGAAGTATATTCGGTGCTGCATCTGGTGAAATGGGTGTATTTGGAGCTGTCCTTGGTGGTGGTATTTTTGCAGTAATATTTATACCTATCTTTTATTTTATTGTTGGTTTTATTGCTGGACTTATTGGTACAATGCTCCTTAATTTTGTCCTTAAGAAAACTGATGGTATGATCATTGATTTCGAAAAAATTGGAGAAACTCAAGATATTACCATGATTGGTAAAGAGTAAGCTCTACTTACAATATTTATCCATAATCGTCTAATGTAATGTTAGGCGATTTTCTTTTTCATAACTTATTCAATTATATTTGTTCATCAAATATATCTTATGAAACTATACACTTTTATTCTTGCTTCTATCTTGTTACTTTCATGTAAAACAGAACCCAAAACTATTCAAAAATTAGAAAAAGGATTATATAGAGCTACCCTACAAATACAAGATCAACAAGAAATACCGTTTACCTTTGAAGTCGTTACTACTAATGAATTACTTGTGTTTAATGCTGAAGAAGTAATTAAAGTCCATGAAATTGAATATGTAAATGATTCAGTACGTATACAAATGCCTTATTTTGAGGGATATTTAAAAGCTAAAATTGACAATGACAAGTTATCTGGTGAATTTGTTAAAGAGAGTTTAAATAGAATTGTTCCTTTTACAGCTACAAAAGGTAATCAACGTTTTACTAGTTCTGGAGCACCGAAAACTAATATCACAGGGAGCTGGGAAACCGTATTTAGTCCTGATGTAGCAGAAGATCGTTATATAGCTAAGGGAATTTTTAAGCAAGAAGGGGAAAAAGTTACTGGAACTTTTAGAACCACTACTGGAGACTATAGGTATTTAGAAGGTGTATTGAATAACGATGTATTACAACTTTCTACTTTTGATGGTGCTCATGCTTTTTATTTTACGGCTAAAGTTAACGACTCAACAATGAATGGTCATTTTTACTCTGGAAACCATTGGAAAGAACCATTTACAGCTAAATTGAACAACACTTATGAGTTACCTGATGCAGAAACATTAACCTACTTAAAAAAAGGATATGATGGTATTACTTTTTCTTTTCCTGATGAAAAAGGAAAGTTAGTCTCTTTAACTGACGAGCACTATACAGACAAAGTTGTTGTAGTCCAAATTATGGGATCTTGGTGTCCAAACTGCTTAGATGAAAGCAGATATTATTCTGAATTTTATACGAAAAATAAAAACAAAGGGATTGAATTTGTAGGATTAGCTTTTGAAGTTGCTAAAACGCCTGAAGAAGCTTTTGAATATATCAACAGAATGAAAGAACAAACCGGTATTACTTATCCAGTGTTATTAGCACAATATGGATCATCCAATAAAATATCAGCTCAAGAGAAGTTACCTATGTTGAATCATGTACTCTCTTATCCTACTACTATTATTATTGGTAAAAAAGGAAAAGTACGAAAAATACATACTGGCTTTAATGGACCAGCTACAGGACAAGTTTACATTGATTTTACTAAAAGTTTTGAAAGTTTCTTACAGGAATTAACTACTGAGTAAATCATTATTAGCCTATTTATAAGCTTGATTTTTTTATTATCAACCTTATTGATACCTTAACAATTGGAATAGCAAAAATCAATAATTTGTTGCCTAAATCAACTAAGAATTAAAACCAAATTAAACATGAGTAAAAAAATTGGATTAAAAGAAGCTATTTCAATTGGAATCGGCGGTATGGTCGGTGGAGGTATTTTTGCCGTACTTGGGTTGGCTGTGGCATTAGCAAAAGGTGGAACTCCTATTTCCTTTTTAATTGCAGGTTTAATTGCTTTGATCACTTCATATAGCTACGTAAAATTATCTCTTAAATATCCAGATAGAGGTGGTACGGTTAAATTTATTAATGAAGGTTTTGGAATTGGAATTTTTAGCGGGGGAATTAACAATTTACTTTGGATAAGTTACATCATCATGCTGGCGCTTTATGCATCAGCTTTTGGTTCATATGCACCAAATTTATTTCAGTTAACCGATAATAAGGTTTTAGACTCTCATATTTACGCTTCTAGCATTGTAATTCTGGCAACAGCCATTAATTATTATAGTATAGCTGTAGTCGGAAAAATAGAATCCTATGCCGTGATTATTAAACTTATTATTTTGCTGTCGTTTGTTGGTTTTGGTTTATACGGTCTAATTGGCAATTCATATCTAGAACAGCTGTCTCCTAAACATTGGGAATCTTCTTTTAAATTACTTACTGCAGGAATGGTAATTTTTGTGGCTTATGAAGGTTTTGAATTAATTGCCAATGCCGCACCTGATATAGAAAATCCAGAAAAAAATATTCCAAGAGCATATTTTTGGTCAGTACTATTTGTAATATGCTTGTATATTACTATAGCCATAATAACAGTAGGATCATTAGATTTTAAAGATATAGCTACCGCACAAGATTATGTATTAGCAGAAGCCGCTAAACCAATGCTTGGAAAAATAGGTTTTAGTATTATTACAATTGCTGCATTAATCTCAACATTCTCAGCAATTAATGCATCATTATATGGAGGTAGTAGAGTAAATTATGAAATTGCTGAAGATGATGAACTACCTAAGCAATTTACTTGTCAATTATGGAATCAACCCGTTGGATTACTTATTACAGCCGTTGTAACCCTTATTCTCGTAAATACACTACAATTAGAAAGTATTTCAACTGCTGGTAGTGTTGGCTTTTTATTAATCTTTGCTGTTGTTAACTTAGTTGGATTTAAGCTGGCTAAAAACACAGGTAGCAGTAAAAGTATCCCTTTAATAGGTACAATACTTTGTTTTTTCGCCATGCTAGCTTTATTAATTCAACACTTTACAGTTAGTAAAATTGATGTTTTTATTGCACTTGGGATTATTACTTTTAGTTTTATTATTGAATATATTTATAAAGCAGTAGAACGAACAAAACAGCACAAATAGAATGATTCGATTTGTAAAAGAGGTTTTCAATCATTTTTTAAATAGTAACACCTTTCAAAAGGGTGCTGCTTTGGCTTATTATGGCGTATTTTCAATATTACCTATTATTGTTATTGTTACTTCTCTCTTAGGTTTA
Source organism: Tenacibaculum agarivorans (assembly GCF_001936575.1). Classification (GTDB taxonomy): domain Bacteria; phylum Bacteroidota; class Bacteroidia; order Flavobacteriales; family Flavobacteriaceae; genus Polaribacter; species Polaribacter agarivorans. The sequence continues at coordinate 52,954 of NZ_MSMP01000011.1, read as the reverse complement.
TTTTTTGGGAAAGAAACTGTATCTGGAGAAATTTATAATCAATTGAAAGACACATTAGGTAATAACGGAGCTAACCAAATTCAAGAAATTATTAAGAACCAACATATACATCATAATAATTTAATGACAACAATTATTGGGTTTGTTACTTTAGCTTTAAGTGCTTCAGGAATGTTTAGTCAAATACATAATTCTTTTAATAGTATTTGGAATATAAAAGCGAAACCAAGAAATAGTATACTTAACTATTTATCAAAACATTTTTTTGCTTTCGCGACACTAATTACTTTGTTTTTTATATTGTTAATTAGCACAACTATCCATGCTTTTCTAATCCATCATGCTCAAAACTTATCTAACGAATTTCGATTTGTATATCTATATGAACATTTCATCTCTTTTATTATTGCAGCTTTCGCTTTTGCAATTATGTTTAAATTTTTAGGAGATGCTATTGTACATTGGAAAATTGCCCTCTTGGGAGGAACCTTAACCTCTTTATTATTCCTTTTTGGAAAAGTTGGTATTGCCATCTATATATCACACAGTCATATTTCTTCAACTTTTGGCTCAGCAAGTGTTTTAGCTTTATTAATGCTCTGGGTATATTATACCTCACAGATTATCTTTCTTGGAGCTTCATTTATTCAAGTACTAGGAGATAAATTAGGTTATGAAATTGTACCTAATGATGACGCTGTAAAAGTTGATCATGTAGAAATATAATCTGAGAAGAATATGCTTAAAAATATTGTTCTATTATTCCATCTAAAACATCCTTACTTAACGGTTTATTTAAAAAACCAGATACCTCTTTATATGATTTTGCTTTTACTTTATCTTCTTCATTTAATGAAGTAGTTAGCATCATAATAATAAGGTTTCCCTTTTGTTCTTCAGGTAAAAGTTGATATGCATCCAGAAATTCAAATCCATTCATCCCAGGCATATTAATATCTAAAAAGATCAGTACTGGACGTGGATACGTTACTCCGTTGTTCACATATTCTCCTTTATTTGTTAGATAATTTAATGCATCTTGCCCATCAATACATACTTGAACATGATTTGCGATCTCAGATCTATCTATAACAATTTTATGATACATATTTGTTGCTGCATCATCATCAATTAAAAGTATACAGTTTAGTTTAGACATACGATTTTAAGTAGTGTTAGAAGTTAATTACTAACAAATTTAACTGTTTTCTAACTACTTACAGCATTTAAACTTTAAAATATACTCTAAATACACTTCCTTTTCCTTTACTGCTTTCTACTTCGATTTTACCCCCTATATTTTCAACAGACTGTTTTATCATATAAAGTCCTATACCACTTCCTGGTATTCTAGGATGCGCTCTTTTAAATAAACCAAAAACTTTCTCTTTATCATTTTTTAAATTAATACCCATCCCATTATCTTTAATAGATAAACAAATATACTCTCCAACTTTTTCGGTTTGGAGCTCTATTTTAAGTTGCTTTACAGGAGATCTAAATTTAATAGCATTACTCATTAAGTTTAACATGAGGCTTTGTCCTTTCACCTTATTATATTGTATTATCGGGTACTTCCTAAAATTTGTTTTAATAATGGCTTTGGACTTTTGAATTTCAGCTTGTAAATCTATTTTTGCTAGCTTGAACATCTCTTCTAATATCACATCTTCTAGTTCAATATTTTTTTGTTTTCGTTCTCTGGTTACCAATACTAAATCCCCAATAGTTTGCTGAGCTTGTTTTATAGATTTATCAATCCATTCTATGGCTGTTTTAGAATACTTGTTTTGAATATCGGTATCTTCTTTTAAGAAATTCAAATAATTATCTATATTAATTACGGGGGTTTTAATATCGTGAGTTGCTATATATGCAAATTGCTCTAATTCTGAATTTGCTTTCTGTAAGTTGTTAATTAGTTCTTCTCTTTCTTTTCTATGTTTTTCTTTTACTATTTCATTGCCTACAAATTGGGCAATCATGTTCATGAAATATTTTTCTCGTTCAGAAAAAGGAGTTCTTCTATCTGATACTGATGTAAAATTCAATGTACCATAAGCTTCATTATTTACAAATACAGTAGTCCCTATATAAGCATCCAACCCAAAATTTTCATAACAAGGATGCTGAGCAATCTCACTTTTACCAACATTATGCCATGATTTTACCTCATTGGCTCCAAAAGTATGTACACAGTAAGTTCCTTTAAATTCAAAAACTTGATTTTGCTGTACTTCATTATTTTCAGAAATATGTTTTACTATATATTCTGTATCTATTATTTCACTGATAATACCTAAATCCAGTTTAAAGTACTCCTTCCCTACTTCTAAAGTAGCTAACATTCGTTCATCAAAAGTAAAACCTTCAGAAGAAGCTATTTGGTAAAGTTCACTCAATACTTTTTCTTCTTCTAATTTTTCTGTTACATCCTTAGCTATTCCTAGTATAAATTTGTGATGGTTTTCATCTTCAAAACGAATTTTTGTAGTGTGTACTGTTTTTAATTCTCCATTAGGAAAGTTTACCGCTTCATATACTTCTGATCTACCTTCTTTAAAAGCTTGTTTATCATATTTTAAAAATCCTTCTGCTTCAGTATCACTATATTGTTCAAATGTTGTATAGCCAATTATCTTATCTTTCATTTGTTCAGGATACAATGAAATGAATGCAGAATTTGCTTGAATAAGCCTAAAGTTTTCATCTTTAACAAATAAATACCCCGGAATACTATTCATTATCAACTCTTGAAATTTTTTACTATTCTCAAGCTCTGTTATTGTTTCTTTTAATAATTTATCTTTCTTTCTGTGCTCCATTAATATCATAACTTGATTAGCAAGCGCCTTTAATGAATTGACTTGGTTTTCACTTAATTCTCTAGGTTTATGATCTATAACACATAAAGTTCCAAGAGGTGCTCCATTTTTACTTAATAAAGGTACACCAGCATAAAATATTACTAAAGGTTCACCAGTCACTAATGGATTATCATGAAAACGTATATCTTGTCTAGAATCTGGAACTATAAATACATCATTAGGGTTGTGTATTGCGTGAGCACAAAATGCGTATTCTTTTGGAGTTTCTTTAACTGATAAACCATGATTAGATTTAAACCATTGACGTTTATCGTCTAATAAACTGATTAAGGAAATTGGAGTTTCACATATAGTTGATGCTATAGCGGTTAAATTATCATAATCCCTTTCAGATAGTGTATCAAGGATATTATAAGACAGAAGTTCTTCAAGTCTACTTGTTTCATCTTGAGTTGTTTCTGGCGTTATCATTATCGTAGTTTAAAATTAATACTAAGGTTAAATCAGAATGTCTAATTTATTTTAATCTTAGAAAGATGTTCGATAATTATAGTATAACGTTTAATCCCATTTTATGGAATGATTATTTTTTAAAATAAAACGGAGCAAAATACTTTATATATTATATAGTAAAAAACCTCACTATAAATCATTAACACTTTTTTCAAAAATTAAAATTAATAATATGGGGATTATTTAATTTTATCTCGGTATAAACAAAAGGTGTTTTCTTTAGTTTAAATTTTTAATTATTTATTTGGTTATGAGATAACAGTAAAGATAACTAAATCTAAACTCTTAATTGTAGTTATTCATTAACTTTACACAAAAAAGACTAAACTAATTTTAAAATATAATTAAAATGCCTAGAACAATTTTTGAAAATATCGTGATTCAACATTTCAAAGAGGTTACTTCTATTGCATTTTGTAAATATATGCCTATACGGTTTTTTGAAATTTTATTCATTGAAAAAGGTCAGGGTACACTTATTATTAATGATCATAGAGTACCTTACGGTGATAATCAAATTTTTATTTTGATTCCCAATGACAAATATAATTTTGAAATTCAAGCACCTACTACGGTATCTGCAATAAAGTTTTTAAATAGTTTTTTTGGAAATTTTTCGTCTGATCAAGATCAAACACAACGAAAAGAATGGTTTAAAAAAATAGAAACTATTTTATGCAGTACTAATAGAACTTCTGATATAAATCTTCATTCTGAAATTGAAGAAAATAATATTCATGATTTATTTTCTGTACTTTGTAATGAGTACAATCATTCCAACTTAAGAGATGAAGTCATTTTAAAGAATACTTTACATTCTATTCTACAAATTATTTCGAGAAACATTAGCTATACAAGTTCAAAAACAGGTACTTCAAAAATTCAAAAGATAATTGATTTTATTCATTACAATATTTATGATTCGGAACAAATTTCAAATAAAGGTATTGCTACTAAATTCAATGTTTCAGAGAATTATATTGGTCAATACTTTAAAAAAGAAATGGGAATTAGTTTAAAGAAATACATCTTAAATCATAAAATTAAATTAGCCGAAACTAGATTAAAATATACTGATTTAACTCTAACTGAAATAGCTTTTGAATTAGGTTTTACAGATAGTAGTCATTTAGATAAAACGTTTATTTCTTATAAAGGAACTACTCCGAGTAGTTATCGTTCAGCCCATAAAATAGCAGTTTCTAATCCTACATCTTAGTTTTTTACTAAAGCTACTTCATTTCTTACAAAATTTCACCTCATAGCCCAATGTAATTTTGCATTGTAATTAAAAACAAGGTAAAATGAAAACTCCACAAAATGTATTTGACAGTCATATGAAAGCTGTTGATACACTAGATCCATCTCAAGTAATTCAAGACTACACAGATGACGCATTATTCATCACACCTGATCATACTTACAAGGGACATGATGAAATCTTTGAATTTTACAACGAATTTCTTCCAAACTTTAAAGATTTTGATTTTATAACTGTTAAGCAAGAAACACATGACAATGTAGTCTATTTTGTTTGGCATGGTAAAAATGAACATATCCATGTACAGCTTGCTACCGACACTTACATCATTGAAAATGGTAAAATAAAACAACACACATTCGCGGGAATCATTAATTAAATTTAAATATATAATAATCATGGACTACAAAAATTTTCAAACGTTTACAGCAGAACAAAAAGGAGGCATTTTATATGTAACTATTAATTTTGGACCTGTAAATGTTCAGGGACAAGAAATGTTGGCAGACTTAAGCAGTCTTTGTTTACGCCTAGAGCGTGACAGAAGTGTTAAAGTAGTAGTTTTCCAATCTTCTAACCCTGGTTACTGGGTATGCCACTATGATACTAACTTATTAAGAGATATGTCTGAAGAAGTTGTACCTAGAAATGAAGTTAAATTATTAGACTTACAAGCTGTTTTAGAAAGATTAAGTAATGTACCACAAGCTACAATTGCAAAAATAGAAGGATTTGCACGTGGTGGTGGACACGAAATGGCTTTGGCTTTAGATATGCGTTTTGCAGCTAGAGGAAAAGCTAAATTTATGCAAATGGAAGTTGGTATGGGAATTCTACCTTGTGGTGGTGGTGCATCTCGTATGGCTAGACAAGCAGGTTTAGGTAAAGCCTTAGAAATCATTTTAGGTGCTAGAGATTGGGATGCTGACGAAGCAGAAAAATTTGGTACAATTAACAAAGCATTAGATGCCGATGAAATAGGAGCTTATGTAGATGCATTAGCTGAGCGTATTGCTAAATTCCCAGCAGAATCTATTGAGGCTTGTAAACGTGCTGTATATGCTTCTATTGATTTACCTATTAAAGAAGCTTTAAACGAAGAAGCTTATCAATTATACCAAGCAACAAGTAAAACCCCTGCTATTAAACGTTTCACTATTGCTGATGAAAATGGTGCTCAATTTGATCATGAAAATCAGAAGAACTGGGAAAATATGTTGATTGACTTGCAAGAGATTCAAAGAGATTAATTTAGGTTAATTCCCAGGTCATTTTGTAGTGATGCTCTTTTTAAGAGCATCATTACTTTCTGAATTATAACACTGCTTCACATAATTAAAAATAAGAAATATGTATACTAAAAAGAATTACTCCATCAAACGCATGTTGAGCTGGACAAGGAGATACATTTATTTATTTGTATTAATGTCTACAATTCCGGTGGTTTTATATGAAATACTAGATTGGAAATGGTTACATTTACCTTGGTTACCTATAGGACTTGTAGGTACCGCTCTAGCGTTCATTATTGGTTTTAAAAATAATGCTTCTTATGGTCGATTATGGGAGGCCAGAAAAATATACGGAGGAATTGTAAATGCTTCTCGATTATTAGCTACTATGGTAAATGATTTTATAACCAATGAACATGCGGAACAACATAGAACAGATGCTGAGTTTTTTCAAATTAAAAAAACAATCATAATGCGTCATGTAGCATGGATGACTTCACTTAGACATGCATTAAGAGTAAAAAAACCTTGGGAGACTACCATAAATAATAAATCAGATCAAGAAGTAATGGAGAAAATGCATATTCAAGAGTATCAGTATTCACTACATCAGGAGCTTGAAGGGTATTTAACTGATGATGAAAAAGAATATGTATTAGATAAAACGAACAAGCAAACTGCCACGCTAAATCTACAATCTAAACATTTTAAAGAATTAAAACTAGAGGGATTAATCGATGATTTCCGTCATATCGAATTTAAAAATATGATTGAGGAATTATTCACACTTCAAGGAAAAGCAGAACGTATAAAAAATTTCCCTTATCCAAGGCAATTTGCAACGCTTAACTTATTTTTTGCTTGGATTTTTGTTTTCTTATTACCATTTGGTTTAATGACTGAATTTGATAAAATTGGTCAATCACTAGCCAATTATAATACTCAAAATATATTTCAAAGTATTCTTGTTAAAAACTTTGTATGGTTAACTGTTCCATTTAGTATAATTATTTCTTGGATTTTCTTTACCATGGAACGTATTGGTGATGTATCTGAAAATCCGTTTGAAGGCATCGCTAATGACGTACCTATTACGACTATTTCCAGAGCTATAGAAATTGATATCCGAGAAATGATTGGTGATGATAAAAATAGTATACCTGAACCTCATCCAGAGTATGAACACACACAGATGTAATATCTTATAGAGAAAGCGAATATAATTTCATTATCTAAATTGAACGCATTGGTATAATTTAGGATTATTCGATGTGTTCGATTTTATTAATTGGAATAGGTAAATCTACACCTTCAAGAATAAATCGTTTGTGTACAGCTTCTTTTAAAGCACATTTTCCTCTAAATTCTTGAAAAGGTTCATTCATCCATACATACGCACGGATATGAATAAAACTTTCATGGATATCAATTACACGAACGTCTATAGATTCAGCTTCTGTATCCATTACCATGGGTAACTTTATAGCTTCTTCTCGTATAATTTTTCTCGCTAGATCAATATCAGCTCGTAATCCTATTTTAAAATTATTAAAACTTAAAACATGGGAATCTTGTATCGTGTGGTTTAATACAGAATCTGTACTGATTACGGAGTTTGGTATGATTAAGCGTTTGTTCTCAAAATTATTAATTACAGTATGACGTAATGTAATATCTTCTACTATTCCTACTCTTTTTTCATCCAACTTTATATAATCACCAACTCTAAACGGTTTAAAAATTACAATAAATGCTCCTGCAATTAAATTCGATAATGCAGCTTGTGCCGCAAAACCCAGTATAGCTGCGATAATACCGGCTCCTGAGAATATTATTGTAGCTTTACTTCTAAGTATTGGTACTGTTAATACAATATAAATTAAGGCGCAAATACCTATAAAGAACTTAACTGAATTTCGTAGGAATTGAATGCTAGTTCTTCCAAATCGATCTGATTTTTTTGATTTTATTACCAATAAAATCAGATATCTAGTTATTCTAGATACTATCCAAGCTAGAAATAGTACTAGTATTACATACAATGCTATTCCTAAAGGAGTTGTTAAATCAAAATGAAATGGAACCATTTTTCCAATTTTATTCAATAATGCTCTTCTCTACTTAAAATAAAGCTGTCTGACTGTCATCATCTCCTCCTTCTTTCTTCTTTTTAATGGCAGCTTCTAAAGCTTTTTTAGCTTTCTCTTGCTTAGTTAGATCTTCATTAGTTTCTTCAGAAGTTACAACAGTTTCTTCATCATTTACCTCAATATTTTCAACCTTTTCTTCCTCAGGTTCTTCGTAAGGTAATGACTCTAATAAATTAACTGTACGAATCTTAGCCATAGTTAACTGATTTCCTATTGCTTTTATTCCTTTTATTGCTATAAATTCTTCAAAATTTACCTTCATACTTGGTAAAGCTCTTTTAGAAAAAATAACTTCTACCATAGGTCTATAATCAGTAGCCACAATTTGTAACTGTGATTTTTCATGATCTGTAATAAATGTTTCTTCCTTATCTGTAGTTTCTAATAGAAAACGCTTAACAAAATAACGCTCTTTATGTCCATCAAAATAAATTGCTGAAATAGGCTTATTGGGTTTCCATTTTTCTAAAACAATCATATCATTGTCGAAATGCATTGCTAAATCTGGTGTTACTGCCTTTATCGTTCCTGATTGTTTTACAATTAGAATTTTATCTTCTGCTTTAAATTCTCCTAAAAGCTCACCTCTTTCATCTACATTTAAACGTTTTACAGTATCATCAAACCAAATTTTACGAGGCTTTAAAGTAGAGACACCTGCTTCTTTAAATTCAACTTTCTTTATACTATGCTTGGTAACTAAATTACCTCTTACACTCCTACCTTTTATTGCTAGATCAGCAAAATCTAAGTCCCATTTTAATTTTTTAATACTTCCTACAGCTCTCAATAAAATAGTTACCACCTCAGCTTCACCATTAGGATTAGCAGAGAAATATAAAACTTTAGACCCTTTATTTCCATTAGTTAAGTCGTATTCACGATCTCTAGTTACCGCCGTAACATTAAAACGCTTCATATAACTTGGTCCTCGAGCACCATCTTTATAAATTAGATTGTAAACAGTTCTCTTGTCTTTTTTCTTGAAAACTGCAATATGAATAATACCTTTACCAACAAAGGTTTTACTTCCTACTTTGGTAACTATCATAGTACCATCTTCTCGAAATACAATGATATCATCGATATCCGCACAATCAGAAACAAATTCATCTTTACGTAAGGAAGTTCCGATAAACCCTTCTTCTCTATTTACATACAATTTGGCGTTGCGCATTACTACTTTTGTAGCTACAATATCATCAAATATTCTGATTTCAGTTTTACGCTCTTTACCTTTTCCGTATTTCGATTTTAATTCTTTGAAATAATCAATAGCAAACTCTACTAGATTAGCTAAATGCTCTTTTACTTCTGCTATTTTTTCTTCTAAACTCTCAATAAATTGTTTTGCTTTATCAATATCAAACTTAGAAATCTTTTTAATTCTAATTTCAGTAAGTCGTACAATATCTTCTTCGGTAACAGCTCTTTTTAAATGTGTGGTATGAGGTTTTAATCCTAAATCAATTGCTTCAATTACACCTTCCCAAGTTTCTTGTTCCTCTATGTCACGATAGATTCTGTTTTCAATAAAAATGCGTTCTAAAGAAGAAAAATGCCATTGTTCTTCTAACTCATTCAATTGAATCTCTAATTCTTGTTTTAATAATTCTACGGTAAAATCTGTAGAACGTTTTAACACATCAGAAACTCCAATAAAAATAGGTTTGTTGTCTTCAATAATACAGCATAAAGGAGAAATTGAATTCTCACAACTTGTAAATGCATATAATGCATCTATGGTTTTATCCGGAGAGACATTTGGTGGTAAATGCACCAAAATTTCTACATTAGCTGCAGTATTATCTTCTATCTTTTTGATTTTAATTTTTCCCTTGTCATTAGCTTTTAAAATACTATCAATCAATGATGTTGTAGTAGTAGCAAAAGGAATTTCAGTAATGACCAAGGTCTTTTTATCTAATTGCGAAATTTTAGCACGTACACGAACTTTACCTCCTCTTTTACCATCATTATAATTGGTAAAATCTGCAATTCCACCAGTTAAAAAATCAGGAACTATAGAAAAACTTCTACCTCTTAAATATTTGATAGAAGCGTCTATCAATTCATTAAAATTATGGGGTAAAATTTTAGTTGATAACCCTACCGCAATACCTTCAGCACCTTGAGCTAGTAATAAAGGAAATTTTACTGGAAGATTTACAGGTTCTTTTTTACGACCATCATATGATTGTTGCCATTCCGTGGTTTTAGGATTGAAAACAACATCTAAAGCAAACTTTGATAAACGTGCTTCAATATAACGTGAAGCTGCTGCTCTATCTCCTGTTAAGATATTACCCCAGTTTCCTTGCATATCAATAAGCAATTCCTTCTGTCCCATTTGTACCATGGCATCAGCAATAGATGCATCACCATGAGGGTGATACTGCATGGTATGTCCAACAATGTTTGCTACTTTATTATAACGCCCATCATCTAGATCTTTCATTGAATGCATGATACGACGTTGTACTGGTTTAAATCCGTCTTCTATAGACGGTACAGCACGTTCTAGAATTACATACGATGCATAATCTAAAAACCAATCTTTATACATACCAGTAACCTTAGTGATGGTTTCGGCATTTTCAGCTTGGTTTTCGTTTGTTAATTCTTCGTCGTGTTCGTAATTGTTATTTTCTTCGCTCATGTATTATAAACGTTTATACGTTTTGAAGTTTATTTCTTCGATTTTAAAATTATAAAGACTAATAATCCCATAATTCCAAAATAAGATGAAAAATTACTTCTATTTGTTACATCATTAAAATTAATCGAGAATAGTAATAATAGGATTAAAAAAACTGCTACAAATGAAATATTTCTATTTAGTTTTATTTTACTTCTCTTCTTCAATTAAATCCTGTTCAACCTTTAAATTTTCGATAATAAATTTTTGGCGATCTGGTGTGTTTTTACCCATATAGAATTGTAACATTTGATCTATAGACATTTCTTTATCTAACATCACAGGGTCTAAACGAATATTATCTCCAATGAAATGGACAAATTCATTTGGTGAAATCTCCCCTAGTCCTTTAAATCGTGTGATTTCGGGTTTCCCTCTTAACTTATGTATTGCTTGTTGTTTTTCTTCTTCAGAATAACAATAAATAGTTTCTTTTTTATTTCGAACCCTAAATAATGGTGTTTCTAAAATGTACAGATGTCCTTCTTTGATTACTTCTGGAAAAAACTGCAAAAAGAAGGTTATTAATAACAAACGAATATGCATTCCATCGACATCGGCATCAGTTGCGATTACAATATTATTGTAGCGTAAACCTTCTAATCCATCTTCTATATTTAATGCTGCTTGAAGTAAATTAAACTCCTCATTTTCATATACAATTTTCTTTGTTAATCCGTATGAATTTAACGGTTTTCCTTTTAAACTGAATACTGCTTGTGTATTTACATTTCTTGATTTAGTAATAGACCCAGAAGCTGAATCTCCCTCGGTAATAAACAAGGTTGTATTTAAGTAATCTTCTTTTTTAGTATCTCCGAAATGAATACGACAATCTCTCAGTTTCTTATTATGTAAACTTGCTTTTTTAGCTCTATCTCTTGCTAACTTTCGAATTCCAGATAATTCTTTACGTTCTTTCTCAGCCTGTAAAATTTTCTTTTGAAGTTTTTCAGCTACTTCAGTATTTTTATGTAAATAATTATCTAGCTTGTTTTTTATAAAATCGTTTATATAAGTCCTAACCGTTGGCAAATCACCTCCCATTTCTGTAGAACCTAATTTTGTTTTTGTTTGACTTTCAAAAACAGGTTCCATTACTTTTATAGATATAGCTCCTATAATCGACTTTCTAACATCAGATGCATCAAAGTTTTTTCCATAGAATTCACGTACTGTTTTTACTACAGCTTCTCTAAATGCAGCTTGATGTGTTCCTCCTTGCGTAGTATTTTGTCCATTAACAAACGAATGATATTCCTCTGAATACTGTGTTTTACTGTGTGTAATAGCTACTTCAATATCATCTCCTCTTAAATGGATAATAGGATATAACATATCCTCTTTGTTATTATTATCTTCTAATAAATCTTTTAATCCATTTTCAGAATAATACTTTTCTCCATTAAAAACTATGGTTAACCCAGGATTTAAGTACACATAGTTTTTAAGTAAGCGAATAATATATTCTGGACGATACTTATAATTTTTAAAAATACTATCATCAGCAATAAAGGTCACTTTAGTTCCTCTTCGCCTAGACGTTTCCTCTAATAAATCTTGATTTGTTAGGTTACCTCTTTCAAATTCAGCAGAAGCAGATTTTCCATCGCGAGTACTCTCTACTCTAAAAAAAGTAGATAAGGCATTTACAGCCTTGGTACCAACTCCATTTAATCCTACCGATTTTTTAAAGGCTCTCGAATCGTATTTACCTCCGGTATTCATTTTAGATACTACATCTACGACTTTTCCTAAAGGTATTCCTCTACCATAATCTCGAACAATAACTTTATTCCCTTGGATAGATACTTCGATAGTTTTTCCTGTTCCCATTACAAATTCATCTATCGAATTATCGAGAACTTCTTTTACTAAAATGTATATTCCATCATCAGGAGAAGAACCATCTCCTAACTTACCAATATACATACCTGGCCGCATACGGATATGCTCTTTCCAGTCGAGTGATCGTATATTATCTTCGGTATATTTTGTTTCTTGCGCCATAAAATATGTAGAGATTCTTGTATGAACTGCTAATATAGTATTTAGGTTTATTTTTTTATTAATTACTTCAATGATTTAATTAACAAAAAACGCCAACCCTGTTGAAAACGTTGACGTATAGCCAAATAAAATATGTGAAAATTAAATTTTAATATTTAAAAATCTAATTTGATTGTTCAATTTTTTTCAGATAGGCTACAAAATCAGATTTAGTTGTATCTGAAGCATCTATAAAAGAAGCTATTCTTTTTCCTTTTTTGAAAATATGTACTTCAGGGAACATTTCTAATTCCCAAAAACCGTTTGATATAACATTTTGTACACTCCTATACCATTTAACCAATAGTTTTTGATTTTTTATTTTAAATTCTCTAATTTTTCTTCCGCTCTATTTTACATAAAATTCTTCCAAATCTTTCTGCTTTTTTCTTTGTAATCATTTTTACTTTTGATTTGCATCCAGATAATCCTCTACACTCTTTGTTGTAGTGATATCTCTCACTCTTTATACTTACGCATATATAAACTTTTTCTTGTTCCTTCTGTTGAAACGCTGATAATACAAACAATAGGGAAAATGATATATAAATTCTTTTTCTTATACTTATTCTAAAGCTTTTCATTTTTTATCTATTTAATTATTAAGTATCATTATATACTTTGAATGAATAAATCCAATTGCATCTGTTCGTATTACTTTAACTTTGAACCATTCTTTTTCAAGTTTTAAAACTTTTAAAACTTCATATTTATTTAGATTCTGAATCACATAAAAACTTTCATCAGCTCCACTTCTTAGTGGTGTATTATATTTTTTTACTTGAGCAATTTTAGTAGTTAAAGATACTTCACTAGGTGCTGTGGTATATTGTTCTTCTGGAGTTGTGGTTCTTCTTTTTCGTTTATCAGTACACACACCACATGCCCCTCCACTATTACAATATTTGCATCTACTACAGTTTTTACAAGCTCGACAATAGATTGATCCTGTACATCTAGCTTTTACTGCTACATAACAAACTTTACTATTTGAATACTTTGCTTTTTTTTGTGTTTCTTTTTTATGATTTAGTACTAAGAGTAGGCATGCTACCAATACTAAAAAAGAGCTTAGTAATACATATTTTTTCATTTTTGATTCCTTGGTCATTAATGCGTTTTTTAATCTTTACTGATAAAATTAACGCTATGTAAAAACAAAACCTTACGGGAAGTCGTAAGGTTTTGTTTTTTTACCGATCATTCATAAAGATCTTCTTATTCAATCATAGTTTTCTGTTACACAATATTTTTATCTAGAATGTTTTATTGTTCACTTTTAGAAATTATGTTATCGAAGATTCTGTTTTACTTGGAGCTTGTTGAACAGGAGCTGTTACATTTACAACTACATTTTGACTTTGATTTACATTTCCTTTATGTGGTCCGATAAATCCATGCATTAAATTATATTTATCAACCATATCTCCAAGAGTAAAAAGATCAATTATCCAACCAATGCCAAATAACTGACCTGTTAATAAATATAAAATTCCACTTCCTACTTTTCCAAGATAAAATCTGTGGCCAGAAAATATCCCTAGAAAGAACCATAATAAATAAGCTACTCCTTTAGATTTCATATGAGTATAATTTTAATATGCCTATAAGATTCCAATTCGGCGTTAGTTAATTAGTTAGCATTTGAGAACCTTTGTCGAAAACATAACCGACTACAAATTGTATTACATTTCAAAACTAACTTTACTAAAAAACAAAACCTTACGACTATCCGTAAGGTCTAAAAACTACTTTAAAAATAACTTTTAAGCATAAGCAATTAGTTTCCAATCTACCGCTTCTTTATTATGCGGCGGAAATGTTTCTCCTTTAGTTAATGGAATAGTACCTGATGGATTTGCCTGTGCTTCCCATACTCCTGATTCTGGACATTTTTGTCCAGTTCTTCTAATGGTTCCTAATGGTGTTTGTGTCATTTTATAACTATTTTGAAATTAATATTATTTCAAAACTACCTGTATAAAACAACAAAACCCTACGGGTAGCCGTAGAGTAAGTGAATTATTAAACAATATTTATTTATGATATTTTTACTTTAGTAAATTAAGTGTAATACTCATTACTATATCAACCCAAAATCTTTAGTAATAGCTACTAATTGGGTAGGGTTACTTGCATTAAAGTTTTCTTTAAGTAATTTTAGTCTTTTTTCTACAGAACTTGTACTAGAAGGTTTTATTCCTTTTTTCTTTAGTTCTTCACTTATTTCTTTTTGTTCTAATCCTTCTGCTAAATGTTGTAATAAGAAAATATCAAAGGACGTTATTTCAAAACTTTCTTTCGACCTAAGTACGTGAGCTAATTGAGGAGAGATAAAAAAGTTATCGTCTTTAATTAAAGAAATTGCTTTTTTTAGATCTTTTAAAGCATCATTGGACTTCCACACATATCCATTTAATGCTAAATCATTACATAATTGTTTTACTTTAAATGGTCTATCTTCTATTGAAAAAAGTATAGTTTTTAGCGTAGGATCTAAACTTTTTACTTCCTTCACTAATTCATCACCAGAATGTAATCGTTGGGTATTAGGATTTCCAACAAATGATAAATCACTAATTAATAAATCGAAGGGCTCTTCTATTCGAATTGCATTTTTAAATTTTATAAAAGCTTCGTCGCAATATTGTGAATACTCTATTTTAGGTATTTCTAATTCTTCTAAGGCCTTACGTACTCCGCTTGAAGCTAAATCCGCATCTTCTGCTATTAATACTTTTTGAAACATAATTACTTTTTAAATTGGAATTTCGCCTGAAAACCTTTTTGTTTTTCTGAATCAAATGTAATTGTTCCTCCAATGGATTGCATACGGGTTTCCATATTCTTCAATCCATTTTTGCTAGCGATTAGTTCTGTACCTAGTCCATTATCTTTATAACGAACTTTAATTTTATCTTTTTCTTGTTCAAAAGCAATAACTACTAAATTAGCTTGACTATGCTTTTTCATATTTACTAAAAGTTCTTGCAACACTCTATATACTACAATTTGCTTTTCTTTGGTTAGCATATTTACTTGTATTTCTGACAACCCTTTATTCATAATTTTACACTCGTCTGTTGAGAAATCTATAAAAAGTTGTTGTAAAAACTCTTGAAACTTTTCTCCTGTGACTACAGGACTATTTTCATGAGATATGTCTCTTGTTTGTTTATATATTTTATCCAAATCAACTAGTAATTCTGAGGATTGTACTGCTTCACTATTTTGTAATTTATTCATAGCTAAATACACATCATTGGCCAATTCATCATGTATTTTTTTAGCCAATCGGGTTTCTGTTTTATAGACTTCTATTATTTTTTCTTTTTTTGTTTTTTGCCTCCTATAATAGATATAGGTAATTGAAGTCAGTAATAAAGCTATGGCTGTAAAAATCCATTGTTGTTTTTGAGATTTTTGTTCTAAGTGCTTGGTTTTTTCTTTTGCGTAATTTGCTTCTGCTATTAATTTTTTCCTATTTGCTTCATCGTAATTATAAACATTTGTTACAAATTCGTTTCTTTTTTTTTGCTTAGCATTATTTATACTATCAGATAAAAACATTCTTTCTTCACTTAATTTTTTAAAGTATGATCCAGGTTGTAAAGATAAAATTTGATCAATTGCAAAAACTCTATCATTTGGTCTATCATAATCAAAAGAAAGTTTATACATCAAATTCGCATAATATTGAGCTCTTTTTAAATTTTTATTTTTTTTATTACAGTAACTTAAATAAGAGTAACTTGTAAATAAACTGGCTATTTCGTTTTTTTCTTTTTTAGCCTCTGCAATTCTTAAAAATTCCTCTTCTTCTACTGTTTCACCATTTTCAAGTTTTGCATAGTTAAAATTATCAATAACTTTCCATCGCAAATCAAGATTTAAACTATCAAAATAAGAACTTGTTTTTATCTTGAATAAGATATCTTTAGCCTTATTATATTTTTCTAATGAAATAAAATTATTAGCTATATTATTTAAATATCTATACTTGTTTACAGAATCTTTTGCCAACAATAGAGCTTTATTATACCATTCTATAGCTTGTTTGTATTTATTCGTCAAATTTGCATTAATTCCTAACAAATTGTATATCGAAGTAGTTATTTTAAGCTCATTCTTTTTCTCTTTTAATAACTTTAAAGCCTCAACAAGAGTGGAGTCGCTTTTAAAATATAATTCTTTCTTATATTCTATTTTCCCTAAACTATATAATCTTTTTGCTACCTCTAAAGTATCTTTTAGTTTTATATGTAAATTTTTGGATAATAAAATATACCTATAAGCGCTGTCTAATTGTTTTTGTTTATTATATGTATAACCTAGTTTATAGTAGTTCCTTGCTAAATCTCGATCTTCTTTAGCTATTGATATTTTCTTTTTAATTTTTTCGATATCATTATTTTCTTGACCAAACGAAAAATTATAATAGATCAAAAAAAAGAGGAGGACTAATTTGTACAATTTCATCCTCCTAATTTAAAACTTTTATGAATTATATATCAAGTCTTTTAATTCCCATTTTCAGATTCTGGATCTGGTTCAGGTTCTGGATCTGGATCTGGATCATTATTTCCTCCATTTGAACCACCTCCTGTTCCTTGTATTTCTTGTTGTAAATCATCTGTAACTAAATTTTCCTCCGTTAAATCTGTACAAGATGTAAAAATGGTGTTCCCTATAATCAGTGCGAATATTATAAATAATCGTTTCATAATAAAATTCTCTATTAAAATTTGAGCATTAATGTTCTTTCCAAGCAAGAGTGCTCAGTTCCAAAATGTGCTTGGAAAAGCCTAAAATTTTAAAAGAGTCGCGCGCCTCTTTCGCGGGAAGTGAGGTGTCTAATCAGCTTCGTTTAAAAGCTTCCCTTCTTAAAATGTCAGCTGATGTAGATCTCATAGATTGTGAAAAAATCGTAGTGTTTATATTTTGATTCCCCGATCAATCACACCACAAACATATCTCTGATTTTCAGTATTTTGTAGAAAATCAACAGAAAAGAAATAGAAAATATTTTTCTATTTTACGGATATCCTTTTCCATAAATTTTCCATAGAATTTATTTTTGGAAAAATCAATTTCCATATAATATGTTGAAAGAATTGTTGCAAGCTTTGTATGAAAAACTTGAGTTAGAAGAAGAAAATGATAGAAAAAATAAAAATGGTTATTTTGACTTCTTTGAAGAGCATATTTTAAAACGACCTGAGTTTGAAGAATACAAAAAAGATCAAGTTTCAGTTACTTCTAAAACAATGAAAAATTATTATGAGAAGTATGTGGAGGAAAGATCAAATGGTGCTGGAACTCCCAAAAAAGCTTTACTCAATCTAATTTCTGAATATCTAGAGTATAAAAATTATGAAGACTTTATCATAAAAAACAGAGGAGTAATTACCTTGCCGATAAGTAATAGTATCTGGAAAAAGACTGTTACTATAAGTTTGAGTTTATTCATCACACTTTATATTGCTATCGTTATTAATGAAAATCATTTTTTTTATTCTTATGATTGTATTGTATGGAAAGGAGATCATTATGAAAAAACATCATGTACTACCAATGGGGCTATAGACAACACAGAATATAAAATAAACATCAAAGCTTTTAGAAAAAAAGCTGTAGACACTAGCACTATTTTTTTTACAATAATGAAAGATAATGAAAGAAAAGAAAATTATTGGTATGGTAAAAATAGAGAAGGAAAAGGAGAGTTTTTTACACATCGTGGAATTCATCCGGAAACAAAAAAAGAACTAGAACCTGTTAGTAGAACAATACTTTATAAAGAAGGTTTATTGAATGAATAAAAGAGGCCGTCTCAAAAGTCGTCATTCCGAATGATATGAAGGAATCTTTTAAATTTAAGTTACTGTTAACAAGATTACTTCAAAATTAAAATTTTTCGTAATGACGTTTGAAAATACTTTTTAGACAGCCTTTTTTGTTCTATAGAAATTTAGTTTTATTCTGACCAATAGTTTAAAGTCACTACAATTTCTCCATCGGTATTTACCAAATCACTTGATAATGTTACAACTTTACTACTTGCTCCATCGAAATAACCGTCGTAAGCATCAAATCTGTAAGTTCCTTCTGAAAGATTTAAAAACACATCTATTGGATCTCCTTGATTTTCTCCAGCATAAAAGAACTCATTCGTTTCTGTATTCGTAGCTACATAACCTGGTAAAGTATCAGCAGATACAGGATTTCCAGCATAATCTACCAATTCAATTCTCACTTTGAATGATGCAGGAATTGCTTTTAATTCTTCCGCATTATCTCTAGCTTCTTCAGCATAACGTTGAATATTTTGTAAATATCTATTCAATACTCTAATTAATCTTGTTGCTTCGATTTGATCATCAGCTTCAATAGCCGTAGCCAAAGATCTTGCATTAATTTCTACATAGTCACCAATACCTTCTATTTGAGAAGCTGCATCTCTTACATCACTCGTATCTAAATCATTTTCACTTAATCTTTCCGCAAAATAAGCGTACTGATTCATTTCATCAGAATATTCTTCTACAATAGATAACTCCCTATTTATTGTAGCTAAAAAACCGCTTGTATTTGGTTGTTGACCAAAAATATAAGCTATAGTAATAGTTCTTACTGCTGCAGATGCATTATCTGTACTTTCTTGTATAACTTCTGTAGAAGAAATGACTAAGTCTAAAGATTCATTTGCTGTGCTTTGTGCAAAAAGTTGAGTGTTAATTAAAGTAGTTAGAATTAATACTACTAATTGTTGCGTAATTTTTTTCATTTTAATTTCAGATTAAAGGTTAAACACCTTAAAATTCTTACTTTTCTATTAACTTAAAGATATCAAAGGTTTATATGAAGGTTAGCTAATTATTAATTAACATTATCCGTTTCAAAGCATAAAAAAACACTTACAATTTACATGTAAGTGTTTATTGATAAAGTAATTAAATTATTAACTAATTTAAAATACATTTTCTTCTTCCTCTTATACCGTAACCACAATATACATCTCCTGAACCTAAAAGTGGACTTGCATTATAACAATCGCTATCAGTTTGGCATAATATTCTTCCCAATCCAAAATTCCCTCCTTGAATTTCTTTTTGTTCTATTTTCGATAGTTTTCTTCCTAAATTTTTCATCGTATTTAAATTTTAAATGGTTAATTATCTTTTAAAATACAACATTATAATTAGGTGCTATATAAAAAGTGTTCTTTTGTTATTATTTTGTGGATGTATTCTAGTTTTAAGAGGAAATAAAAAACTCTATCAGTTTTCACTAATAGAGTTTTTGTATTATTAATTATAATTTTCAATAAACTATCTTCTACTATAATTAGGTGCTTCTTTAGTAATTGCTACATCATGTGGATGGCTTTCATTAATACCACTTGAAGTGATTCTCACAAATTTTCCAGTAGACTTTAGAGTTTCAATATCTTTTGCTCCACAGTATCCCATACCTGCTCTTAAACCTCCTACAAACTGATGAATACTTTCGAATAATTCTCCTTTATAAGGCACTCTTCCTACTATTCCTTCTGGAACTAATTTTTTAATATCATCTTCAACATCTTGGAAATAACGATCTTTTGAACCTTGTTTCATAGCTTCAACCGATCCCATTCCTCTATAACTCTTGAATTTTCTTCCTTCGTAAATGATAGTTTCACCAGGACTTTCTTTTGTTCCTGCTAATAAAGAACCTAACATTACACAATCTGCACCAGCAGCTATAGCTTTTGGAATATCTCCAGTATATCGAATACCTCCATCAGCAATTACTGGAACTCCTGAACCTTTAACAGCAGCAGCTACTTCTAATACAGCAGAAAACTGAGGAAAACCTACTCCTGCTACTACCCTTGTGGTACAAATTGAACCTGGACCAATACCTACCTTAACAGCATCTGCTCCTGCTTCAACTAAATATTTTGCAGCTTCTGGTGTAGCAATATTACCAACTACTACATCTAAATCTGGAAACTTTTCTTTTACTTGTTTTAATACGGTAACCACACCTTTTGTATGTCCGTGAGCCGTATCTATAATAACTGCATCTACACCTGCGTTTACTAAAGCTTGAGCTCTTTCAACAACATCAAAAGTTACTCCTAAAGCTGCAGCAACTCTTAATCTTCCTAATCTGTCTTTATTCGCTATCGGTTTTTGAGTAGTTTTTGTAATATCTCTAAAAGTAATTAAACCTACTAAGGTATTATCACCGCTAACTACAGGTAGTTTTTCAATTTTATTATTTTGAAGAATAATTTCTGCTTCTTTTAATGAAGTCCCTTCTGCTGTAGTGATTAAATTTTCTGAAGTCATAACTTCAGTAATCGGTCTTTCATTATTCTTTTCGAAACGTAAATCTCTGTTGGTTACAATTCCTACTAATTTTCTATTTGCGTCAACTACTGGAATCCCACCAATTTTGTGTTCACGCATTGCTTGTTTAGCATGACTTACAATTGCATCTAAAGGTAACGTGATTGGATCGATGATCATTCCACTTTCTGCTCTCTTTACTTTTCTTACCTCTTGTGCTTGCTTTTCAATAGTCATATTTTTATGTAGCACACCAATACCTCCTTCTCTTGCTATAGCTATAGCCATGGCACTTTCAGTAACTGTATCCATAGCAGCAGATACTATAGGTACGTTTATTGTAATATTTCTAGTGAATTTTGCTTGTATATTTACTTCTCGTGGGAGTACTTCGGAGTATGCAGGAACTAATAAAACATCGTCATAAGTTAGACCTTCTCCTACAAATTTATCTTGATGAGCATTCATATTGCAATCAATTCTTATTTATTAATTAATTGCATACAAATATACTACATTTTTGTAACATTTTCTTTATGTAAACGTTAACGATTTTTCATTTTAATTAACTCCTCAAAATCAAACGCTTATTCTTTGTTTTGCTACACTCAAGGATAAAACAACTTATTGATTACTTTTTTAAAATAAATTAGACATGATAATTAAAACTATCTAGGGGAAAGTTGGATTTAGTTTAACAACAAAATAAAATTTGAATTATGACAGTTTTAAGAAAGAAAAAAATGAATGTAGAGAATAGAAACTTTATTAAAGGGTTCATAGGAAATACAAATGATTTTAGTACTCCTATTAGCTATTTTTCTTTACTTATTTCTCAGGAAGAAAATATAGTTTCTGGGATTGTAGAAATTAAACATTTAGTGGAAAAGTCTTCTTTAAAGTTTAACGTTGCAGGTACTATAAATTATCCAGACTTTGATAAAGCCTATAAAAATATTCATTTAAAAGGTGAATGTAATCGAATGGTACTGCCTAATTACCCATCTTTTGGAAATTATATTGAAAAATTCAATGCTCAATTATATATTCATGAAAACTGGACTGGAAATGGTAGTTTTTCCTTTGGTTTTCAAAAAGCTACAGATGCAAAAGTTATTTTTATAGATTAAAAATTAGGGGATTATACTTTTAAGGTAACATGGTATTCTTTTGGATATTGTGTTACCTTTTCATTTACCTAAAAATTGTGTTATCTTTTATAAAAGAATGCTTATAGCGTTCACTAAAAGGAATTTTTTCCCCGTTTTTAAGTATAATCAAATTATCTTCTAAGTAAATTTCTTTTATACTTTTCATGTTTACCAAATAATTGCGATGTACTTGTCGGAAGCTATTATTGTTTAGCATACTTTTTAGCTTTATCAATGAAAGCTTAACTAAATACTTTCCTTCATCACATTGTAAATTACAGTATTTTTCTTTTACATCTATATAATTAATAGCCTCTACATCTACTTTAACAACACTTCTTTTGTGTTTTATAAACAAATATTTAGGACTCAGAACTCCATTATCTGTATCGAAACTAATACTGTTACTTTGTTGATAGTATGATTCAATAGCTAATTCTAAAGAATATAATAATTCTAACTTATTGTATGGTTTTAATAAGTATACTAATGGGTTGGTTAGCTTTGCTTCATCGAAAATTGATCGACTTTGCATACTGGTTAGAAACAAAAATGGAATATTTACTCCCTCTTTATTTAATCGTTGTGCTAAGTCAATTCCTTCAGGTCTTCCATTGATCATTATATCTAAAATAATGACATCAAAAAATCTATTTTTAATTTCTGACTCTGCTTCTTGTATATTTTTAACTCTAATTACTTCATATTCATTTTTTTCTAAAAAACTGATTAGGTCTTCAGCTTCATGGTCTAAGTCTTCTAATAAAAGTAATCGGAGGTTTTTCATGTAGTATGGTTTTATAAAGGTAAAGTTACATATAAAGTTATAAAGTCCAAAGTCTAATATTTAAAGTTCCTTTCGAGGACCTAAGGGAATAATCAGATTAGATGAAGCCACCTCTTTGTCGAAAAACAGATTGCTTCTCTCATACTTCGATCGCAATGACGTTTATATTGATGAATGATAACTGTTTATTGATCATTGCTCACTGAAAACTGGCAACTGAATAACTACCTTGGTTCCTTTTCCTTCTTCGCTTTCAAATGTTAGGATTCCTTTATTCTTTTTAATTAGTGTTTGACATAGAATTAGCCCAAGTCCTACGCCTTCAGAACGGTTTATTTTATCGATACTAACTCCTTTTAACGCATTGATTTTTTCTAATCGTTCTTGTGAAATTCCTATTCCAGTATCTGCTATAGATACATATGCCATATTTTGATCATCTGTTCCAATTTCTACTGTAATGATACCTTTACCTTTCATGTATTTTACAGCATTGTCTAACAAATTTCTAAAAACTATTTTTAGGGATTCACGATCAACCTTTACTAATGAGTTTTTGATGTAATTCGTTTTAATCTCAATTGCATTAGCTTCTATTAAGTTCTCATAATCATACAACACTTGTTCTATAATAGGTTGTAATGCATATTCTTTTTCACTATATGTCATTTGATTACTTTGCTGTAAGGACCAATGCAATACATTATTGAGTAAATGACTTGTACTTTTGGTAACAGTAATTGCTGTATTATTGGCTTGCTTAATACCTTCTAAATTATTATTCGTTATGTGTTTTTTTAGTTCCTCATGTTGGAACTTAATGGTGTTCATAGGAGAACGCAAATCATGAGATACTACTGAAAATAAATAATCCTTGGTTTTATTTGCTATGTTTAAATCCTCTTTTTGTTGCGTAATTAAACCGTTTTTCTTTTTCAATTTCCTATAGAAAAAACCTAAAAGACCAATAAATAATAGTAAACCACCTGCTCCTACTAATAAACCTCTTTGTACTATTCTTTGACGTTTTAGTTTTTCATCCTGTAAAGCAATCTCACTTTCTTTTTGAGCTACGGCAAGTTGCTTATCTTTCTCTGTTAGTTCCCATATTCTATCGCGATTCCAAATAGAATCTTTCCATTTGATAAACTCTTCGTAATATTCTACACTTTCTTTATAACGTTTACGATTCCTTTCTACTACAGCCATGTTTTGAGCAGAATTTTGTTTCACCTCTATATCTGAAAAAGATATAGCTAAATCATAGGCCTCCTGAAATAATGGAATCGCATCATCATCTAAATATTGATTATAATATGCGTTTGCTAAATCCATTTTTGTACGAATTAAAGATAAAGTGTCTTCTTTTTGAATAAGCTTTAATTCTTTATCAAAGTACTTTTTCGCGTTACCATAATCCTTAACATGAATATAATTAAGTCCTAAATTATGAAATGCATTTCTTTTTAAACTCAATTTTGTATCTACATTATTTTTTTCCCATTTTTTATAAAAAAAAATTGATTTCTTGTAATTCTTAATATTTAGGTAAATCATTCCTAATTTTGAGTTTTTTAAACTCACATAATCTCCCTCTGAAATAGCAGATATATTTATAAGAGCTTTTTTATAAAGATTTTTTTTTATGGCACTTACTCCTTGAATATAATTTAATATATCTTTTTCATTTGTATTTTTTGAAACTGATAATGCTTTAGTACTGTATACATAACAAGAATCGTAATTCTTCTTTTTATAAAAATTATAGGCTTTAGCAAAAAGATCTCTATTAACAGAGATCTTTTCAGCATTATGATTCATTTTTTCTAGTATCTTTTGTGGGTAAAAAAAGATAGAATTAAAAAGAAAAAGAATAATTATTTTACTATTCATCATCCTTTGCAGGTGTAGTCACAGTTCCTCTATCTGTCTCTGGATCGTCATCTTTATCTTGTACAAAAATTACGTCTACAGGATCTGTTCCTTCATCTAAATTATATGCAAATCTAATTTGGTAAATAATATAATTATCTGTGTTTTCATCACAATCATATTCAACAACAAAATTTCTAGATGTTAACTCTTGTTGTTTCCCATCTGCCAAAATTATTGTTACATCTTTTACTCCTTTGTAATTGAGGTATAATTTATCTTTTATTAGCACTAAACCTGACTTGTCTTTCACCTTTGTTTCCAACTCATTATCTGGGATATAAGCAAGCACAGTCACTACATATATTTCTTTATTATCAAATTTATAGGGTCCCATAGAGTTTGTTAAAGGACCTGAAGGAATTGTACATTGAGTAGCTGGAAGACTTCCTACTTTTCTAAAATCAAGTAAATTCATTGTTACTCCGTCTACTTTTACTTGGTTTTCTTTTTTAGTAGTAAAAAACATATTTAATGATATTTTAAAGTTTGGTTACTTTAAAAGTACAATAAATTTTGAAATAGAAATTATAAACTGACTAGAAATTTAGTTCTTATTATCCCCCTTATTTTAGAGTATTTTTTATTCTAAAACATTGAGAGATTAATACAATTGACACATTACATAAACTACTGAATTCATAGCTTTTACCTACAACTAGCAAAAAGTATTGCAATATAAATACCTAAATTATCATAAACCAAACACTTAAACATACGTGTAAATGATCTTTAAGAAATTTTATCGTATTTGCTTTGCCAAATGTATTTATTAAAGTTCTTTCCAAGAGAAACACCCCATAATAAACTTAAGCCTACTGCTCCTTTAAAATAGAACAAAAACAATACTATAAAATAGCTGATATTACTATGTTCTCTAAAGAAAAAAGTATGAGTTGCTAATGATAATAGGAAACAGATTGATAACAACGTAAAAATAAAATTATCTAAATCTTTTACAAACCAAAATTTTAGCTTTCGTAATGGATGTAAGTCATTACCCCACTTATGAATTAAGTAAAAATAATCATTCCCCATAGGAGCGAATAACATAGGATCATCTGCTTTTTTTAATCGAAATAATACAGATGGGGCTATAATTTTAAATCCATCTAATTTTGTATCATGAGTGCGTTCTAGTTGATGTATTTTAGAAATCACTTCTTCAGGATATTCTCCTTTAAAAAAAGACGTATCTAAAAAACGTAATCTATAATCGATACATAACTTTTGAATTTGAGAAATATGAAAGATTGCATTTCGATCTATTGCATTAATATCAAATGTATTGGTATGATTCGAATTTGAACTTGATAACTTTGACTTTGTAAATTCTCTAGATTTATCTAGCTCTTCAAAAATCTCTTTGATCCAAAAATCTATATTTGATTTTCTAAGTTCTTTATTTCTAAGATGTATTAACTTTTCTTGTAGATTTACCGTTTTAAACATGATAATCAATTATATACCATAAAAATACGATAAAATTCAATATTTTATTTTAAGGGTGTTTACAATCTATTTTATTTAGATTGATTCTATTTCAATGATCAATAAACAATGATCAATATTGAACGTTATTCTGATTGAGACACGAGAGAGGTAATCTGATTATAGTTATTTAAACAATTTTAAAATACAAGTGAAAAAGATTACTTGGTCATTATCATTCCTCATAAAGACAATATTTTTCAATTATCAATAAACATTAAACAATGATCAATTTGTAAGCTAACTTTTTCTTAGAGCATCAACTGTTTCCTGAGGCACTCGAATGAAACTTCCTTGCTAAAAAGTAAACTGTAATGTTGTATACCAATTTCTTGGGGCTGAAGGAATAATTCCTGGTCCTGGATACCCAGTAGCTCTTCTTGTAAAATAACTGTTATTTAAGAAATTATTTACTCCTAACTCTAATTTTATATTTTTTGTAAATGTATATGAAGCTGAAAAATCAAAGATGTCATATGCAGGAATTGCTCCATCTACTCTATCTCCATTATTTGGATCATATTCAGAATTTGTAGCATCCGTAAATTGTTCAGATAAATAAGAGTATTGAATAGAAGTTAATAGATTTTTATAACCAAATGAAACTCCAGTTTTTAGATTAATTTCAGGTATAAACTCAACTTTGTTTCCATCTACACTAGCACGTATACTACTACTATATTCTGAAGTAGTTAATGCTAAATTTGAAAAAACATCTAACTTTAAGTTATCATATTCTTCAAAAAAACTTTCTTTAATATTCCATTGTACTAAAGATTCTAAACCTACGATTAAAGCTTTTCCTATATTTCCTCTTACCCACTGTGCCCTAAATGGTGGTTCTGTTGTAAATACTTGACCAATTCTATTGTCGTATAATAAAGAGAAAACATTTACATCATATGAAATAGTTTTATCTAAAGTACCTCGTACCCCTAAATCTGCGGTAAAACCTGTTTCATCTTGAATATTTGGATCAACAGCAAATGATGGGTTTACCGTTCTAATATCAGAAAATGTAACCGATCTATAGTTTTGAGAAAAATTAAAATACGTTTCAAAATAAGGCTCAGGTTTATAGCTTACTCCTACTCCTAATAAAATAAAATTCCTTTCCAGTTGATTATTATCTGGAATGAATGATATTACTGGATTGCTTCCTTGTAGATTGGCTCTATTTAAAAATGAACCTTGAGATTCTGTTTTTATATATTCGAATCGAAAACCTGGTGTAATGGATAAATGATCTGTAATATTAAATATATTCTCCCCAAAAAATGAGATATTCATATTTGGATACTCAAATTTGTTTTGATTTGGGTATGCAGGAAATTCGTTAGTTCTAAAACTAAAATCTGCATCTATTCCTTTACTTCCTGGTCCTTGTTGAGCAGTATTATCTGCTTTGTAAAACTTAGCTCCTAATAATAATACTGCTGGCTGTTCTTTAAGAGTATATTTTGTAATTACTCTGGCTTCAGCTCCAAAGTTTTGAAAAGTTCCCACTAACAAATCTCTTTCGAAATCAAAATTTCCAAACTCATCTACTTCATCGCTATCAACTTCAAATATATTTGCATTTTCATCTAACGGATTTGTTCTAAACCCAATCGCTTTTCTTGAAGCGTCTAAAGCAAAAAAGCTTAATGTAGCATTCACATGATCGGAAAACTCATGAATTAACTTTACATTAAATAAATTCCAATCCACAGCAAACCAATTTCGTGTTCTATAGCTTTGTCTTGGATCTTCTAAGAATTGTACATCTGACACCCCTCCTGCTTGCTGTGCTAAGTAATTTAAATGTGTAAATTCTGCTTCTATTTTAGTGTTATCATTGAATTCATATCCTAAATGAGCAAATACGTTTTTAGAATCAAATCCTGAATTAGGTCTAAAACTATCTCCTTGCTTATAATTGTAATATCCGTAATAACTTAATTTCCCCGTAGTACCACTTACACTAGTAAAATTAGTAAATAAATCGAAACTTCCTATGGTACTTCGATTCGTTATTTCTAATTGCTTTTTAGGATTTGGTTTTTTGGTTACAAAATTAATTAATCCTCCAAACTGAGTCCCATATTGTAATGATGCCGCTCCTCTAATTACTTGAATTTGCTCTAATCCTTCAGTCGGTGGTGTGTAATAACTCTCAGGATAACCTAATACATCCGCACTGATATCATAGTCATTTTGACGTGTATTGAAATTAGCTGTTCTGTTAGGGTCCAATCCACGTCCTCCAATACTTAATTGTAAGCCCCCATCATTACTATCATAAATATTTAAACCTGCTACTTTAGCATAAATTTGTCGAGCATTATTAGTAGCTTTATTACCCAAATCTTGATCTAACAATACTACTTCAGACTTTTTACCCGCATAAATATGTGTCCCTTCTACGGACTTCAATGTTGTTAGACCAAAAGCTTGTTTTTTCTTATAACTTAACACTACTTCAGAAAGTACATCACCTAATGGTTGCATTTTCACTGTGATGTTAGTATCGATATTCGATAAAATATCTAATTCTAACGTTTTATAATTATATTCAAAAAATACTAAACGATACTTTTTATCTTTTTTTAATGATGATAGACTTATAGTTCCAGAATCATTTGTCATTCCTACAATATCCCCTCCTTTAGTGTACACTTCTACACTTGAAATTGGTTGTTGTGTTTCTGCATCAACTACTTTGATTTGATTGCTTTGAGCTACAGCTGAAAATAATGAGATAAAAAAAAGTAATGCAACGTTATAAACCTTTAATTTCATCCTCAAAAGGTAATATCCAATCTTTATGTTTGAAGCCATCTTTAACTTTTAGTAAATCTGTTCTTGGATTAATGTAAGGCTTACTGACTCTTCCGTTTAAAGAAATATATCCCTCAGCAAAAATCCCAATATTATCTGTTTTTAATTCCTTTTTGTAATGTTGTCCTAAAAAATGGGCGTATTCTAAAATAAAATCAGGTTGTGTAGTCATTTGTTTACTCTGAAAAGGCGTTAAAAAATGACTATTCTCTACAGTAAAACTATTCCCTGTATCGTATTTTACTACTCTAAATGTTGTATATCCTGCTTTTTCTATCAACATAACTCTCCATGAGAATCGATATCCTTCTTCAGTCCAAAATAACTCATCAGGATATAATACATATCGAAAAGGAAAAACAAGCTGTACCCCCAAAAATAAACAGACAACAAAAATTGTTTTTCTGTAAAATTTCGGCAAATATACATCTCTTATATTGTTTACTTTACATTTTAGTCTGAATAAGTTGGTAATTTTAATTAGAAATTTTTCATGAAGGTCTCCACTGAAAAAAACAAGTGTAGCACATATCATAATATAAGGAAACATGCCTATTGGAAATAGAATACGAGTAAAGACATGAAATACGACTACTAATAGAAATGCAAATGGTCTTGTTTTTTTATATAATAATAGAAAGGGAATGGATAAATCATATAAAGCACCACTCCAACTCATGGCAAAATGAAACCAAGTATCATTCATAAACCGACCAATCACCGGAAAATCTGTTTTAGAAGACAACCATATTTTAAGCGGTTGTGCTCTTAATAACCAATCTGAATTTAATTTTGCTAAACCCGCATAGAAGTATACAATTCCCAATAGTAATTTAATACTATCTACAGTCCATGCAGGTACATATTTAAATACTTGTTTTTTTTGATAAGCATCTATGGAATAGGCAACATTTAATGGTAAAAAACATAATAAAAAACTTAAAACACTAATAAAATAGTAATGATTTAAGTATGTGGTTTTATCTATAAGCTCTATGTAGGTAAATGATACAAAAAATAGAACAATAGAAACTCTATATTTATATCCTAAAATAATACCAATGCAAGCTGAAATAGCAATAAAAAATAAAAGATAAGTATAGTTACCCCAATCAACAACCCAAGAAAAGCCGTAATATTTAAAATGGAAACTAGGTTCAATATAAAGCTTATGAACCCAACCTTTTACTAGAAAACGCGTAAGACTTATCAACATTAATACTCCAAATAAAATACGAAAAGCGGCTAGTGTAGCCGCTCTTGATTTTTTATGTAAGTATGAATGAATACGTTGATTAATCACCATCACTATCTACAAAATCAATAGTTAGATTAAACGCATTAATTACATTAGACTTTACAGCGACAACATATTCTTGAATAGCATCAAAAACAGCATCAAAATTTGTGTTGTAATCTTGAGTTTGTTCAAAAAAGTTATCAGTTATATTAGTATTAGCAGCATCAATTTTTGCAAACAACTCCTGAATATAAGTATCTAATAAAATATCTTGTCCGTTCACCATAATAGTTGTTCCTAAAGCTTTTAAATAGTCTTGTACTCCAATAATAACTGTGTTACTTGAATAACTTCTACCGTAATAAAAGTCTTGTATAGCATCGTATGCTTCTAAATACAATGTTTTTGAATTTTCAGGACTGTATAGTGATTCCACAAAATTTGGACTTGCTGCAACCGAAATATTTGGAAATATGTCTCTATTTCTTGTTCCTGAAGGCGTTGCTATTTTCGCCTCTCTGAATGCTTTTTCTGTATACTGTACAAAATCATTCATTTGAATACTAAAATAAGAACTAATCGTATTATCAACTTTAGCAATATTCGCCTCTTTATTAGCTTCGAATTCACTTAGTGCATTTGTAGTAATTGTTACCATACGCTCAGCTAATAATTTAAGATAGTCTTTATATTTAGCTTCCGCGTAGCTAGCTAAAATATCACTATCTGTAGCTTGCAAACCGTTCACTAGGTAATCTAACGCAGGTAAACCTTGAGAAGCATTTAAAACTGTTCTATCTAAATTTACAGCCGTTGTACTATTAATATTATTTGTAATATTAGTAACATCTGCCGGATAACTATTCATGTCTGAAGAAAAACTACTTCCATAGAAAAACATTTCAACATGTTGCCACACTTTGTAAGCTTCAAATAAATCTGTTCTAACTTTAGCTAATGTAGTAGCATCAGGAGTATCCGTAAAAGCAATTACTGAAGTATTTAATGTAATAACTTTACTTTTAAGATCATTAGTTGCTGGTAATAGTAAATTATCTACCCAACTTGTTGTTAAACTTACTCTATTAAAATCATCATTATCTATTCCTCCTTCAGAAGAGCTATCACTTGAACAAGAAAAGAAGTAAAGCAGTGTTAAAAAAGGTACTATGTATACTATTTTTTTCATAAATATTTAAAATTCAAATTTTGTAAAGTAAAAACAGCGAAGGGATAACCCTTTTAGGCCATCCCTTGCGCAAATATATTAATATATGCGTAATAAAATTTCACACATTTTTATCATTCTTATGGATTTACATCTTCAACTGTCCAAGCTAATCCTCCAACACTTTTAGCTGCGATATCGTCTGCAATATTTTTTAAATCTGCAGATGTAACATCCCATAATCCATTACCTGCATCTAAAGTAGTTAAGAATGCATCAACATCAGAATCTTTAAAATATGGCTCATCATTTTCATCAACTACATAACGTAAACTATTTATGAAACCATATCCTTCACATAAGTCATGAAAAGCATCCTCACGCTTACCTGACCCTGATGCAACAGCATCAATTATTTTAGCTCCTCCACTTAAGTAGTGTACCGCTCTTACGGCAATTACTAAACCTAATTTTTCACGTAAAATATCTATTTGTGTATCTCTTGCAGCGTAATCTTTTTCAACAATTGCTATACGTCCAGCAACAAATGCTTCAAATATATCACGTTCAATACCTGCAAACTTTGTTAAACCATCCACATTATCAATATACTTGTAGATTAAGTTTTGAGCTGAAGTATTACCATAGATGTAACCAAAAGCTTCATCCCAGTGGTGCTCCATAGTTGTATAAGCATTGTCATCATCTACAGTACCAGCATCATTTAACGTACGGTAATTGTTAGTTCCATCATTTTCATCATCTAAACGATTAAAATAATGATTAACCGCTTGATCATAAGCTAACGCACCTGCCATAGATTTTGTAAATAATTGATCTAATTCACGACCTTTAGCATCTACGTATCTAACATCTGTTCCGTTACTTTCAGTAAACGTACCTGCCTGACCAGCAGCAGCTGTAGTAGCCCAATTATCAATTACATCTTGGTGACCAGCAATAAATGCATCAATAAATTCAACATTAATTTTTCCTTGACCAGATTCGTTTTTGTTAGTGCTAAACAAACCAATAGATGAAGATGTTTTAGCTCTAACAATCTTAGTTGTTCCATTTAAACTAGCGTCAGTAAAACCAGCACTTTTACCATCTTGACCTTCAAACTTCAATTGAATATTATCAACACTAGTAGTTGATTTCAAATTCCCTCCTATCTCTTTTGTTTGCTTTAAACGTGTAGTTTGTCCGCTAAAAGATACAGTTGGTTTACCATCTCTTGTAAATAACGTAGCATAATTACTTATGTAGTCATTATTATAATCCCCATTACTTGCTCTTGAAAAATCATTTCCTGTAATGATTTGATTAACTGTTGGAATATTAACTCCTGGTCCAGTTATATTATTATCGTCATCATCTGAACATGAAACAAACGATAAAGCAGAAATCATTAACGCTGATAAGACAACTTTCTTCATTTTATTAAGACTTATTTTAAATAATATTGATGACGCAAATATACTGCCCAAGATGGAATACACAAATTTTATTTAGATTTATTTCAAATAATTTATTTGGTCTTTAAAAAAGCAATAACACTTTTTCGTACATCTGAAGAAAGTTCACCTGTCTTAGGTGTATAGATATCAACAACTTGAGGGTTAGAAGGTTTTAGAAAAGGAATGTCAAAACCTTTCAATAAATAGTCTGATGTAGCAGCTATATATTCTTTATTATAATCAATTTTTGAATTTTTTATCAGCCATTCACCTGACAAATTTTTGGTTATATTAAAACGTTGAAGATATGCTCCAGTACCTTTTGCCGTAATTCCAAAATCAAGAACTTCCTGTAATAATTTACCTTTTAGCTTTACCTTTAGTACTGGTCCACCGTATGGTAGCACTCTAAAAATATCAAGTGATGTTACATCCCCTTCTAAAACATCGTCAATTCTTATAGATCCTCCATTTACAAAAGCACAATCAACTTTATTATTAAACGCATAACTCATAGATTCCGCTACTATCTCTCCCATATTAGTTTGTATAGATCTAATCGGTGTATCTCTAGCCTCTAAAGGAACTTTTGCAGTATAGATTTTTTCATCTGGATTGTCTATAACCTCTTTTATTTTTTCATGTAATAAATTTTGCCATTTGTTCACTATAGCTCCTACTTTTGGATCTTCAGGAAATTTATCATGAATTGTTTTTAATTCTGATTTAAAATTGAGCTCATTTGTTTTAGGGTTATATTCAAATCGATGTATATATACCGTTTTAGCATTTGCATCTGCCTTAGCAATAAATGAATTTCCTACTTTTTCATACGTATTTGTATGTTCATGTCCTCCCATTAGTAAAGGGATCTTAGGAAGCAATGCTGCTACCTTTTTATCTTGATCTATTGATAAATGTGTTAATCCTAATACAAAATCAACCTTATCTTTTAATTCATTATACGTTCTTTCTGCTTCAGAAAACATATCAGAATAGGAAACATAACTTTTAGGGTTCGATGGAATACAAACACTAATAAAACCTATTTTAATTGTTTTTCCTCCACTTGAAAACTCCTGAATATACGTTTCATTAACAGCTTCCTTTTTTCCTTCTATTACTTTATGAAAGAAATGGTTTTTACCTCCTTGCTTATGAAATACATTTGATGAAATCCATTCAAAATGGCTTTCGTTTAATCTGTTCTGTAAGTTTTCATAGCTTAAATCAAATTCATGGTTACCAAAAGCTACCAAATCAAAATTCATAGCATTCATAACTTCCACCATTTGTTTTCCTCTTACTCTTTCCCCATCAACTTTCATAGTACCTAATAGAGAGGGATTTAAAAAATCTCCTGCTAAAACTAACATAGTATTAGGGTTTTCAGCTAATACTTTTTTGTGTAATGCTTCTACTCTAGCCATTCCTCCATACTTATTTCCTTGTATTGGAGCTATTTCATATACATCATTCAGTTGTATAATATTGAAATAAATATTGTTTGGATTTTTTATGAATTTGTAATCCTCAGAAGAAGCTAATGGATCTATTGATTTGCAAGAGAAAGCTATTAGTACAATAAAAAAGTAATAGCTTAATGGAAATTTAAAGAGTTTCACAGCAAGTGTTTAAATAAGATTATTGGTAACGTTTGATATTTTTGCGAATCACTTTTCTGTAGTATACCAATTCTTCAAATTGATAGAAAAAGTTGATTTTCTTTTCCGACACGGTTTGTGGCTTTTCAATTTTCTTACCTAAAACAAATGCCGTCCAACTTTCAGCAATATCTTCTTCTGGACTTTCGGCAGCATAATCGGTAATAAAATCATTATAATTTTCCTTGTACAAACCATAAAGCTTTTCTAAACAGCTTTTTTGTTCAGTGTAACAAAAGTTTTTCTGAATATAATCCCACTCTTTAAGCAAGGTGCCGTCCCAGAACTCCTCAACAAACATATTTAAATAACTAGACTTGTTAGTAATACCTTCTAGTGTAACATAAGGATCATCAGGATTTTGATCTGTTTTCTCGCCTGGTCTTATTTGAGTGTGATTCAAAGTCAATAAATGTCCGAATTCATGAACCAATGTATATATTGATTGATTTCTTCTCATTTTATCTTTACTAGTGAAGTCTACATCAATAGGATCAATCACTAATTGCCATTCCGTATTTTTATCATTTAATGCTCCTAACGCTCCTGTTTTTTCATCTTCTCCGTCAGTCATTAACACTAATCTCTTTATATACTTCTGTGTTATTCTTTTAGGAAAAATACTATAAAAAACACTCCAGTTATATCTTGCTATACTGGTTTCATCATCATTATTTTCGATAAAAATACCATTTCTTATTTCCCAAGTTCCTAAAGTTTCACCTTCTGCTTCAGTAGGCGGATGTGACGACGTTAAAAAACCTAGTAAGAATGTTATTAAAAAACTAAATTTCATATAACTTAAATGGCATTAAAAACTTCTAGAGCTTTATTGTAAGAGCTCTCAAAACTCATCGGTTTAATATTTGTACTAATCTTATTAGTAGTGAAATATGATAACATTTTTTCTGTTGGCATATTACCTGTCAAATCATCTTTTGCCATAGGACACCCCCCATAGCCTTTGATTGCTCCATCAAATCTTCTACATCCCGCTAAATAAGCACTGTTTACCTTTTCATGCCACTTTAATGGCGTAGTATGTAAATGCGCTCCAAACTCTATATTTGGATAGCTGGGGATTAAATTTGAAAACAAGTAGTCAATCACATCAGGTGTTGAACTACCCACGGTGTCTGACAAAGATACTATTTTAACTCCCATATTTGCAAGTTTTTCTGTCCAATTTGCAACAATTTCTACATTCCAAGGATCTCCATAAGGATTTCCAAATCCCATAGATAAATAAGCAACTACTTCCTTATTATTTTTATGTGCAATATTCAAAATATCATTTAGAACATCTACTGATTCAGCAATAGTTTTGTGTGTATTCCTCATTTGGAAATTTTCAGAAATAGAAAATGGATAACCTAAATAATCAATTTCTTCAAAAACACAGGCATCATTAGCCCCTCTTACATTAGCAACTATAGCTAATAACTTACTTGTTGTTTTAGATAAATCTAAAAGTTGTAACACGTCAGCTGTATCTCGCATTTGAGGAATAGCTTTTGGAGAAACAAAACTACCAAAATCTATAGTATCAAAACCTACCTTTAGCAAAGCATTAATATATCTAGCTTTTTCCTCCGTTGGTATAAAGTGACTTTTAATTCCTTGCATGGCATCACGAGGACATTCTATGATTTTTACTTGTTCAATCATTATGCCAAATATAAATATTATTCGAATTGCTAATTTTAGAAACTATAAAAACTTATTAAAAATTTATTTTTTTAGAAAAGTGTAACATTGTTATTTTAGTATTGTCTTTGAAGTAGAAAATAAGTATTGAAAGCACCAAACTTACATATAAATCAACTAATCGAACGCTGTAAAAAAAATGACACTTCTGCTCAGATGCAAGTGTATAAACTATATTACAAAGCTATGTATAATTCAGCCTATAGAATTTTAAAGGATGAATTTGAAGCTGAAGATTTAATGCAAGAAGCATTTTTAACAGCATTTACAAAGTTAGATAGTTTTAAAGGTGAAGTTGCTTTTGGTGCATGGTTAAAAAGAATAGTAATTAATAAAAGTTTAACCCAGCTAAAAAAAAATAATAGGTATCAAGAAGTGAAAATGGAAGTAATTCCTAATACGGATACAGAAACAGACACTATTGATTACAATGCATTAAGCGTCCAAAAAGTTTTAACTGCTATTGAAAAATTAAAAGAAAATTATAGAGTTATTATAACATTGAGTTTAATTGAAGGATACGATAATGAAGAGATAGCTCAAATTTTGAACTATAGTAATGAAAATGTTAGAACAACAATTTCAAGAGCAAAAAAGAAGTTAAAAGATATATTGAATAAAGACAGTAATAGAATACATGTAGTATGAAAGATAGATTAGACGATTTTTTTCTAAATAATGATTTTGATGTTAATGAACCTCATTCTGGACATGAAGATCGCTTTTTACGAAAGTTAAATCATACACAAACAAAACCTAAACATAAGATTTCGTGGAAATGGATGAGTGTAGCGGCCTCTCTACTTTTCTTAGTCAGTTTTTATCTAGGTAAATACCATTCTAGTCATGATGATGGATTTAATATAGAAGAAGTATCTCCAGAAATGGCTGAAACACAATCATTCTTTATTTCCACTATTAATCAGGAATTGAAAGAAGTAGAAAAGTATAGAAATATAGAAACAGAAACTATTATTGAAGATGCTTTAGATCAAATTGAAGAGTTAGAAGATCAGTTTAGGATTTTTAAGAAAGATCTAAAAAATATTGGTAACGAAAGACAAGTTATACATGGTATGATTAATAACTACCAACAACGATTACAAATTTTAGAAAACCTCTTATTTCAATTAGAAAATAGTAACAAACCCTTAGAACAAAATATAGAAATCGATGAATTTATTTAGTAAAATATTAATATGCGTACTCATTCCTACTTTACTTTTTGGTAGTGATGGAATGAAGCATGAAAAATCAAAAACAGTTAATAGAAAATTTGATGTAAGATCAGATGCAACAGTGTATATAAAAAATAAGTATGGTAATGTTAATGTAAGTACTTGGGATAAAAATGTAGTGGAAATTGAAGTGAAAATTACCGTTAAAGGAAATAACCTAGATAAAGTTAATAGTAAATTAGATGCTATCAAAATTAATTTTGAAGCCAGTGAAAGTTTAGTAGAAGCCAGAACTCAAATTGAAAGTACTAGATCTAATTGGAGTTGGTGGGGTAATAACAACAACATCAATTATAAAATTAACTATTACATAAAAATGCCTGTTACTAATAATGCTGATTTGAATAATAAGTATGGGAATATAGAATTAGAAAGTATTGAAGGAAAAACGAACATTAATTGTGATTATGGTTCTGTGCAAACTGATAAATTACTAAATAGTTCAAATACAATCTCGTTAGATTATTGTGGTAGTTCTGTTTTTCAATATGTAAAATCAGGTTCTGTAAATGCAGATTATTCTAAAGTAATTATTAATGAAAGTGAAAAACTTAAGGTAAATGCAGATTATACAGGAGTAAAAATTGGTAAAGTAGACCATGTTGATTTTAATAGTGACTACGGTAGCATAGCTGTAGAAGATGTAAATACTGTAAAAGGAAATTCTGACTATGCGGGTATGCGAATTGGCACAGTAAGAAAAAGTTTAAACATAAATACTGATTATGGCGGTTTACGAATTAAGAATTTAGCTAAAGGTTTTGATTCTGTTATTATTGACGGAAGTTATGCTGGAATTAAAATTGGAACAGCGCGTGATAATAGTTTTAGCTTTATTGTAAATACTAGTTATGCTAGTTTTAAGTATCCTGATGAGCATGTAGAGACTTTTAAAGCCATAAGAAAGACTACAAAAAAGTATTATGAAGGAACTTTTGGGAAAGAAAAATCTAACTCAAAAATTAATATCAAATCTAGTTATGGAGGGGTATCTCTCCGATTGAATGATTAATTTGTTACTTCCTTAGTAACATTGATTTGAGAATCATAAACCTAGCCACATAATACATGTAATGGTAAATTACAATGTAACTAAAATGTTCATCAATATAATTTGCAATAGCGGTAAGTATATCAGCAATTGGGAGGATTAAAACTCCTATAAAAAAGTATAACGTTTTCTTACTGTTTTTATTCAGTAAATCTATAAAAGAAAATAACAAAACGACTATAGATAATACTCCTAAAATAAAAACAGATAATTGAATTTCTTGAACATATTCATACAATACCAAGTAAATCATCCCAAATGTAAAAACAAAAGGAACCGCATAAAAAATAATTTTCTTGACTGAATATTTTAATATTGAAGGATGAATAATAATGAGGTATAAAAATCTATTCGTAATTAACAGAAATAATGCCTCAAATAAAAAATTATCCGCAAACACAAATAATGAATCAGATAAAATTGAAAACAATAAGATAAGAACATACCAATAATTCACTTTTGTAGTTGACTCTAAATACAAAAAAGAAAGTGAAAAAAGGGCTACTAGTTTGACAACAAATTCCAGATTAGGATTACCTACATAAATAGGATAAGCCACAAAAATGGACATAATTACGTATAGAACCGTAAAAAAAAAGACAAGTTTCTTATTGATAGTTTTCTTTAACAAATTGGAGTATTAACATCTTAAAAATAAAATAAAAAATGAAAAAACTACTATTTACATTACTAATTTTTACCATTCATACTAGTTTTGGGCAATGGTGGAATTCTAAAAAAATTCGTGGAAATGGAAACGTTACTAAAGTAGAAAGGTCTGTTGGTAAATTTGATAGCGTAGGTGTTGGTGGGTCTTTTAATGTAGTTTTAGTTGATGGTAAAGAGGGGAAAGTTACTATAGAAGGAGAAGAAAACATTATTCCCTACATCATTACTGAAGTTAAAAGAGGAGAATTAAAAATTAAAATAAAGGATAATACAAATGTAAGATTCAACAGAAAGTTAACTGTTACTGTACCTTTTGAGGCTATCGAAGGTATTTCTTTAGGAGGTTCTGGTAGTATAATTTCTGAAAAAACAGTTAATGGAGATCAGGTTGATTTTTCTATAGGTGGATCAGGGAATATTAAAACTAAAGTAAAAGCTAGCTCAATAAAAAGTTCTATCGGAGGATCTGGTAATATCAATTTGAGTGGTACTGCTGATAGTATGAAATGTTCTATAGCTGGCTCAGGTAACATTAAAGCTTATGATTTAACTACAAATACATTAAAAGTAAGTGTAGCTGGATCTGGAGATATTCATGTTACAGTTACTGAAAGAATTAAAGCTAGTGTAGCTGGATCTGGAAGTGTATATTACAAAGGAAATCCTAAATATATTGATACCAATTCTGTTGGATCAGGTGATGTTATAAAAAAAGACTAACCCCTACTCTTCTATTGTTCTGAAGGTTAAATTAATTCTAGGACGATGAATTTTCTTAGTAGGTGGAAGTCGATGTAACCAATGTGTTTGGGTTTCATCTTTCATAACTAATAACGAACCATGTTGAAGTACTACTGAAGCTACTTCCTTGGTTCGTTTATGTTTAAACGCAAATTTACGCTCTGCTCCGAAAGTAACTGAAGCTATAGCACCATTTTTCTTTAAATCTTTTTCTCCATCACTATGCCAAGCCATACCTTCTGATCCGTCATGATATAAGTTTAGTAAACAAGAATTATACGTTTCATTCGTTTCCTCTTCTATTTTTTTCTTTATTTCTATTAGTTCTTTAGAAAAAGGTAAGGCTACTTTTGTAGTATTGGAATACGTATATTCAAAAGGTTGTTCTCCATACCAAGCTACTTTACGTTTGGTAATAATTAATTTTCCAAATATAATAGCCTGATCATTTTCCCATTGAATTGAGTTCTTTAAATACTCATAGTAATCATCAGATTGCTTTTTAGAAAAAACACATCCGTGATAATGCACTGTTCCTTCTCTAGGTAGTAAATTTTTTAATTCATTAGTTTGATTAAATAAATCCATTAATTCCTAAATTTATTTCTAGAAATAATACGTTTTAAACGCTCTTTTAAATCGGTACCTGTATCATACACCATTTGTTCATTACTCGGAAAACGAACAGATTCTAATCGAATTAAATCTAATAAAGGATCATCTAAAGCTCTTTTATCACCATCATAATCAGCATAAGAATGTTCAAAAATAAATTCACTTTCAATAGGAAAACGTTCAATAATCTGATCGGATTTATTATCTATATATCTAACTACACCAGTAACTCTACTACTTTTAAATTGTGTAAACTCATATAATCTACAACGTACTGTTATAAACTTATCTACTTTTATTTTATTTCCTAGACTATCTTTTACTTGCTTCCCTTTATCATCTAATAAAAAAGTATGACCGTCTTTTATTTTTCTTTCTTTAATTACCTCACGTTCTTTTATTTGCTCGGGGGAAACTTCTATACTTCTAAAATTTAATTCTAAATCAAAATCGTAATTTATATTTCTATTTTTTTGTGCATGATAAACTGTCCAAAAATCATTTAAACCATAGGTATCAATTGCTAATAAATCATCTTCCAAGCGTCTTGGGATAATTTGATCTGTATCATTATTTACAGATACAAATACATAATCAGTTCCTCGATTATGTGCATCTTCTAAATACGTACTTGTATTTTTATAATCAGGATATATTCTATCTAGTTTAGCAAATTCATTATGAGCTTTTCTATAATATATTTTATTTGAACTTCCTTGTTTAAAAATAGATTGAGCTTCAGTATATAAATTAGATACATATTTTTCTTTAGCTTTTAAGATCGCATCATCATAATTCTTAAAATCGAAATTTGCTTGTCGGTTAGATTTTAAAATTCTTAAGGGTAAAAGCGGTCTAATTCGCTCTTGTCTGTAGTTTAAATCTCTATACAGATCATAAATCTCAGCTAAGTTAGCAGTATTATTTTGTTTTTCTAAAAAAGAGATTCTAGATTGATCTCTTTCAGTAGCTTTCTGAAAAGCTTCTTCTAACATTACCACATAAGGCTGATTTTTCTCCTTAGTCTTATTACTAGTGAGTTTTTTAATTGATAAAGTAATAGCTTTTTCATAATCACCAGAATTAATTGCTTTTTGAGCTGTTTTTACACTGCTACATGCACAAAGTATAGTGATTATAAATAATAGTAATGGTATAGTTTTTTTCATATAAAATAAGTTTTACCTAACAAAACAAGTACTATACCAAAGGTAAATATTTAACTCTTATTTTAATAATCTAGACAGACCATCTTTTATAATGGCAATATTTTTTACTTCATTTGCTGTATTTGCAGATTTTTGAGTTTGTACCATTTTACGCATCATATCTATACCTACATTATTAAACCCATATTGCTCGTATTGTTTTCCTTTAACTACAATATCATCTACTAGATTTTGAATTGCTTGTGTGTTATTACTTTTTGCAATTTTACTATACGCTTTTTCATACAAAGCTTTAACTTTTTTATCCCTACTCAAAAATAATCCATTTACTACATTACCTGCTATAAATGTCAATTCCTCTTCATCTTTTTCTTCTAGATAAATACGCGTTAATGGAGTGGCTATAATTTGTTTAACTTCTAAAGGAAGTTCTTTGGATTTAACTACCGCTAATTTTTTATCAATATAATACAATGAAACTAAGGCCTTACCTACCACTGTATACGAAGGACTTTTAAGTGCATTAACAAAAATAGGCTTCAACTCTGGCTCAGTTAACTTTCCTAAAGTTTCAATTGCTGCTGCTTGCACCAAAGTTTTAGGATCACTACTTGCCATTTTTTTAATATTCTCAATTACCCTTCTTTTAGAATACTTATTGAACAAGTTAATATTTTCTAAAGCTAATTTTCTAAGTTTATAATTTGAATGATTTAAGGTACTCGCAACAGCATCGAAAGCTTTACTATCATTTTGTTGATTCTTTATTACTTCTAGTAAGGCTTCTCTCTGATGTTGATAATGTTTAGCATTTTTTAATTGAAAA
The DNA here is from genome assembly GCF_001936575.1 of Tenacibaculum agarivorans. GTDB lineage: Bacteria > Bacteroidota > Bacteroidia > Flavobacteriales > Flavobacteriaceae > Polaribacter > Polaribacter agarivorans. Next base: position 10,155 of record NZ_MSMP01000011.1, on the reverse strand, counting down.
ATATAATCGCTTAGTACTTTATTCTCGATAATATCACATAGCAACACGCCATCTGCATTAATTTGAATCAATTTAGGTTGAGTTGTATACGGTAATGTAAAAGAAGATTCACTCTCTTTTACAAAAATTTGATGACGTACTACTTTATCTTCCTCAAAAACATCAATTGCCAAAGGAAATTGAAACTGTTGATTTTGTACCTGGAAAATATTAACGGTTACTGTTTTTCTTAAACGATTATAATCATATGAGATATCTAGTTTTGGGTGTCCGCTTCCAAAATACCATTGGTTGAAAAACCAATTCAAATCTTTTCCACTAACTTTTTCGAATGCCAATCGTAATTGATGCGCCTCAGCTGCTCCATACTTATAGGTAGTTAAATATGTATTTAGCCCTTCATAAAAAGCCTCGTCTCCAAGATACTTCCTCAACATATGTAAAATTGTACCACCTTTATTATAACTAACCGCATCAAACATATCTTCCTTATCATCATAATAAAATCGAACTAAATGTTTGTCATAGTTTTCACCATTTTTATAACTCTGTACGTCTTCAAACAAATGCGCATCAGCTACATCTTTACCATATTTATGCTCTAACCACAAGTATTCACTATAATTTGCAAAACTTTCATTTACAGTTAAATTACTCCAACTTTCTGTAGTTACTAGATTACCAAACCAATGATGGAAGGCTTCATGAGCTATTGTATTTTCTTGTGCATTTTCATCAATTAATTGTCCTGGTGTTTGGTTAGCTCGCTCTCCATGAATTACTGCTGTAGTATTTTCCATAGCACCACTTACATAATCTCTTCCGACTATTTGTGCGTATTTATTCCAAGGATACTCTATTCCAGTAATTTTAGAGAAAAAAGCTAACATCTCTGGTGTATTTCCAAAAACCTGTTTTGCATAAGGAGCGTATTTTTTTTCTACATAATAATCTACTGGAATTTCTTTATAGGTGTCTCTAATAATTTCATACTCTCCTATTCCTATAAAAAATAAATATGGCGCATGCTTTTGTGTAAAATTCCAATAATCAGTTCTTGTACCGTTAGCATTTTTAGTTTGTTTTTCTAATTTACCATTAGACAACGTAACAAACTTATCAGGCACTGTGATATAAGTTTCTTGTGAGGTTTTTTGATTTGGTGAATCTATAGTAGGAAACCAACAACTACTTGCTTCAGTTTCTCCTTGTGTCCAAATTTGAGTAGGTTTTCCCTTTATTTCTCCAGTTGGATTAATAAAATATAATCCTTTAGCGGCAGTAATAGCTTTACTTCCTTTCTGTTTTACCTTTTCTGGTTGCGCTGTATATTTAATGTAAACTGTAAACTCCTGATCTCTTGTATAACGCTTAGGCAAATCAATAATGAGCTGAAAATTATCGTAGTTATAGGGTAATTTTTGATTGTCCATACTTACTTCATGAATTAGCATAGCTTTTGCATCTAAAGTAAGAGTATTTGTAGCATAAAAGTGTGGCTTGGCTGTAATCCAAGCTTCCCCATTCATTGTTTTTTGTTCAAAATTAAAATCTACTTTTAATTTTGTGTGTATTAGATTATGTATTTTATCTTTTTCTCCTCTATACTCTGAAACACGTTGCGAAATTCCTTGGATAGGATACATCAAACAAATCGCAATTAAAAAAAATACTTTCCTCATAAATGATTATATCTATGATCAAAAATAAACATTTAAAGTGTGAATGCTGTTAATGGCTAGTTAAATCAAAAAACCACAACTTTAATGTCTAAAGTTGTGGTGTATTAATTTGGAAGATATAAAATTGTTTATTTCATTCCTTGCAAAATGGATCTTAAACCATCAAATTCATTTCCGCTACCGTCTATTTTTGCTTTTTTCAACATCTTTAATATAGTAGCTGGATTCATATCGTTTCCTAATACTCTAGCCACTCCTACTCCAACTTCTTCCGCATTAACAAACCCTACTATTTCATCAATAGCGTCAGATTCACCTATATAATAAATGGCTCCTTTTCCTCTCTTGTCATTAAATCGCATTAATGTTTTATAATTGGTAGCTTTTAAAATAGTCTTAATTTTTACAGCTTCGTCTTTTAATTCTGCTTCAGATGCATTCTTTTTAGACAAAAATGCAATATTCATTTTTCGAATACTTTTTAGCGCTTCTTGACCTTCTTCATCTAACTCATTCATTAAAGGAATAGTGTTTGTAGAAAAATCAACGGTCATAAATTTTGGATTATCCTTACGATCTACTATATAAGTTTGTAACGATTCTTTTTTACAAGATCCTAAGAACAAAGTCATTAATAAAATAGGTAAAATAAATAGTTTTTTCATTGTTAATGGTGTTGTTTTTTTAAGCATAAAAGTTGGAGAGTAATCCAACTTTTATTACTCTCCATCAGATTTTTTCTGATAGTTGTTAGCTATTTTAGATAATTCGTTCATATTAATTTCGCCAGTTAAAGATATAATTGTTGAAGATGGTAAATTAATTTTATCTCCTTCTATTCTTTCATTCTTGTTTAAGTCTTTTATAAACATTAGAACTCCATTTACAATATCTTTATTTTTACTTGCTTTAATATAAATTTTAACTCGAGAACCTTTATCTTTAACTCTCATCAATTGAGTCATATTACCTCCTTTAATGGCTTTATTTACCATTTTTTCCATATCAGCAGCAATACTTGAATTTTCTGTAGAGAAAACTTTTAGTTCTTCTAATCCTTTCGCTGTATTAAACACTTCCATATCTTCTGATTGTGCATCTGGAAATTTCTTTAATAAATCGAATAAATCTTTTGTAACTACAACTGTAGATACATCTTCTAAATCTTCTAGTTTATCAAACATTGAAATTTGACTAAATCCTATATTTGAGATAAAAGCTAATGCTAATACTATAATAACTTTTTTCATGATATTTACTTTTTTTGACTTGGTTTTACTTGTTTACTTTTTGGATTAATAATTTACTTTTTGAATTACTGTTTTTACAGTTTTATCGTAAGTATCTAACTTTGCAATCGCATCTGTTCCTTTATTAAAATTATCAGAAACAGCATACAAGGCTTCGTTACCTTTATTTAAATGTAATGAGACCAATTCAAGCGCTTTTTTAACTTCTGCAAACTGTTTTCTTGCCTGGTATTCATCATATTTATTTTTACCTACGTATACACTTACTAACAAAGCTAATGACGCTGCTACTGAAAGCAATTTAAAGTTCTTTCTTTTAGATTTCTCAGGTTTTAACTTAATGGCTTTGGTATAGGTTTCACTTTGATTTTGTTTAAAATATCCAAATAACATACCATACTCTTCTAAATGAGGAGGAACCTCATTTGTAGTGAAATAATCACTCAAGATTTTTTCTTCTTGAAGTGTGGTTTCTGCATTCAGATATTTTTCTAATAACTTTTCTATGTTAGCTAACTCCATAGTTATGTTGTTTAATTAATGCTTCTCTAATTGTTTTACGTGCTCTTGATAATGCTACCCTTACTGCTGTTGGTTTCATATTCACCATTTCGCATATTTCATCAAAATCATATTGTTCAATATCTCTTAATTGAATAATAATTTTTTGTTGTTCAGGCAAATTTTCAATGAGCTTATGCACTTGGTTTACACTATCTTTATATTCTATTTTCTTCTCTAGCGTGGTATCTTTCTCTTTATAATTACTATGTACTAAAGTTAAATTACCGGCTTGTTTTGACTTTAGTCGATCAAAACAATAATTCTTTGTCATAGTCATCGCAAAAGCTTCTACATTTCTGTAATCAGACAACTTTTCTTTATTTCTCCACAGCTTAAAGTAAAGCTCTTGTGTAGCATCCTCTGCTTCTTCTACAGATACAAGTAAACGTTTGGCTAAACGAAAAACTTTATCTTTAAATGGTAATACAGCTTTTAAAAAGTCTGACTGGTTCATTGTTTGGTTTTCTTAATTTTAACTATTGTTATGATTATTTTCACAACGTTATAATTACTTTTACACCCTTACGACGACGTACTATTTTTTTTGTTACATAAAAACTAAAAAATAATACTAAGTTTTATTTAAATTGCGTTATTAGTGTAAATGTAAACGATTGATACAATGGAAAGGTATTTCAAATATATAATTATTTTAAGTGTATCTGCATTCTTATTTATGAGTTGTAGTAAAGACGAAATTATCCCACAAGAAGTTGAAATTAATGATTTTGTCTGGGGAGGTATGAATGCTTATTATAAGTTCCAAGGTGAAGTAAATGACCTTTCAGATAGTAATTTTTCTACTCGTGAACAATTAAATGAATATTTAGCAGGATTTGAAAATCCAGATGTTTTATTTCAGAGTTTAGTATTTCAACCTATGGTAACTGATAGTATTTCTATCATAACTAATAATTTTAATATACTAGAACGACGATTAGCTGGTGAAGTAGAAACTACAGGAATGGAGTTTGGTATCGTAGATTATAGAGATGGCTCTGGAAATGTATTTGGCTACGTTCAATTAGTATATCCTAATACAAGTGCCGCAAATAATGGAATAACTAGAGGAATGATTTTCACACAAGTGGATGGTACAACGTTAAATGTAAATAATTTTAGAAACTTATTATTAAACAGAACTGGAGGTTACTCTATAACATTAGCAGATGATTATAACAATGGAAATCCTAGAATAACTGTTCCTGGTCCTGCTCCTCTAATTATTGACCTCACTATAGGTACGTTAACTCCGAATCCAGTTATTGCTACTAATGTTTTAATGGAAGGTACTCAAAAAATAGGATATTTATGTTATAACGAATTTAATGATCAATTTTTAAATGAATTGAATGCTGCTTTTGCTACATTTAGAAGTGAGAGTATAAATGATTTAGTTATAGATTTACGTTATGCTTCTAATGGAAATATTGAGTCTATACAAACCATGGCAAGTCTTATCGCTGGTCAATTACAAGGTAGTATAGTAACCTCTGAAATATGGAATAATAAAGTAAATACTAACATTCCTTCATCTCTTTTGCAACGTACTATTGTAGAAAGAACCCCAACTGATCGTATGCTTTTAAATGCTTTGAATTTACCAAGAGTATTTTTCCTAACCTCTCGTGCTACTGCATCTGCTGCTGAAGTATTGATTAATGGATTACGCCCACTTATTGATGTAATTACTATTGGAGAAACTACTAAAGGCGTATATGATGCTTCTACCTTATTATATGATTCTGAAGATTATAGAAAAGTTAACATCAATGTAAATCATACTTTTGCTCTTTTTCCTTATGTCGCTCAAATTACAAATAGAGATGGACTAAGAGCTCCTATTGAAGCTACACAAGGATTACCTGAAGATTATGGTAACATGGGACTTTTAGGAGAAAGAAGTGATCCTATGCTTGATTTTGCTATTGATAATATCATTAATGGAACTGCATCTAGTCTTACCCCTGAATTAAATCAATTAGGAAATTCAAAAGAGGATTACATAACTAATGAAATTATTATTATTGATTTAAAATAAAGACTGCTGACTGTCTTCATTTGGTATTTTTAAGTTTACATTTAGTTTTGTATTCAATTTTTTAATGAAGTAAGCTGCCAACAACGGTGATTCTACTTCTAAATTTTGGTGTACAAAAAAGTGAATATTGCGTAAACCTAAATCTACCCAATCGCCAAGTCGCTCAACCCAATCATCCAAACGATTATAATCTGAAGGATGATTAGCTCCCACATAACGAATAAAAGCTTCATTATTGGTTAAGCGCATATGCATCATATCTCTTCTACCGGCTGTATCTACCAAAGTATTTGACACACTTGAATCTTCTAAAAGCTGAAAAAAGTCTTTAGAAATATTAGGATCTGTAAACCAATCTGTATGCCTACACTCTACTGTTAATGGAATTTCTTTGGGCCAACTTTTTACAAAGTTTTCTAATCGATCAAAATTTTTAGGTCCAAAATTACTATGCAATTGTAAAAAAATAGTACCTAATTTTTCTTCTAGTCGAGTTGCTGCATCTAAATAATAGTTTACTAACTCCCCTACTTCATTTAATCTTTTCCAATGACTAATTTCTTGTGTTAATTTTGGAAAGAATTTAAAATTATTAGGTGTTTTATTCTTCCATTTTTCGAATTGTTCAGGCGGAAATTGACGATAAAAGGTAGCATTTAATTCAATTGAGTTAAATTGACTTGAATAATATACTAATTCGTCTTTTGTTCCTCTTGGATAAAAGCCTTTTAAATCTACTTTATTCCATTTTGCGCACCCTACAAAAACAGACAATTCTTTATCCTTATCAAATTCAGACAGTAATCTAATTGTATCTTTATGTGTATCAGGAAATGAAAAATCTACTAACTCTGGCTGTTCTACTTTTCCAAATTTCATTAGGCTTCTGTTTTTTTATCAATTAGATCTGGTCTAAAATCATTCATAATAGCTTCATCTTTTAACTTAGCATATTCAAATCCCTGTTCCCACCAACCAGACATTTGTTTTTTATCAAAAATTAAAGAATTAGTTGTTAATACTGTAGGCGTATAATATAGGTTTAATTGTACATCTTGATATCGAGCAGAAAGCTTACCTATAGTTACATTGTGTTTTTCAACATGCTCTAACATAAATCCGAAAACATCTAACATTAACGAAAATGGATTCTTCGAAGGCATTCTATTAATTTGATTTACTTCAGTCTCTAAAATTACAGCATCCACTTCTTTTGCTCCTCTTAGAATCGCTTCTCTAATAGGCACTAAACAGCCAAAACCCCCATCTGCATATTGACAAGAGTTTTTTTCCAACAAACTCATGAAAGGTACATAATTACACGACCCCCAGATCCAATCACAAAAATCTTCATAAGAACAATCTAATATAGATTTATACTCAATTTCATTAGCGGTTAAATTAGAGACTGTGACCACAACGTCCTTGTGCTGCTCTCGAATTGTTCTATACATTTTAGGAGTGATATTTTTTCGAATCAATTTTCTAAGATTCTTACTTTCTCCAAATGTTTTTCTTCCATTTAAAAGATTCCAAAATGTATTACTGTGACGAATTGAAATCACTTTAACACCATGAACTTTCCTAATTTTAAAAGGATTGTTACTAAAAATGCTTCGTTGCGTAACATTGGTATACAACTTTTTTAAACGATCAACCATACCGAGTGCTAAATGAGTTACCATTAGACTACCTGTAGAGGTTCCTAAAAACAAATCATACTCTTTTTTCTTTTCTTGCATCAGATATTCTACTACACCACCAGCAAATGCACCTTTACTTCCGCCTCCAGAAATCACTAAAGCTCTTTTTTTATGTTGATCGTCGTTCATATACATGAAATGTTTTACCTATTTTTAATTTTATAAAAATATCAAAAAAATGAAAGGTAGAATCATTATAATCTTCATCTTATTATTAACAATATCTTGTAAAAAACTAACTCCCTCTCGTACAATAAGTCGTGTGGAAATACAAGAGTTTACGATTAATGAAACAAGTATTAGAGCTCTAAGTGCAATAAATGAGAATAATGTAGTATACGCTGGTTCAAATGGTAAAATAGGTTTTTATGATATTAATGAAGGATTATCTGAGTTAAATATTGCATATCAAGATTCGATTATACCTCATTTTAGAAGTTTGGCCTTTAATGGGAAAGACTTTTATGCGCTTAGTATTGGTAATCCAGCTTTATTGTATAAGATAAAGAACAGGAAATATGAGATTGTTTATAAAGAAGAACACGAAAAAGTATTTTATGACAGCATGCATTTTTTTGATAATGGAAGAAACGGAATCGCTGTTGGCGATCCTACAGAAGATTGTCCCTCTATAGTAATCACCAACGATGGAGGTAACACTTGGAAAAAAGTTTCTTGTAATGATCTACCTAAATTCGTAACAGGCGAGGCTTTTTTTGCAGCAAGTAATACTAATATTAAAATTTTAGATGATACTGTATGGATAGTTTCTGGAGGAAAAAAAGCGCGAGTTTTAAAGTCTGAAGATAAAGGAAAAACTTGGCAGGTATCCCCTACTCCTATAGTTCAAGGTAATGGACCGCAAGGTATTTATTCTGTGGATTTTTACGATCAAAATAATGGAATCATTATTGGAGGTGATTACTCTAAACCAAACGACAATTGTAAAAACAAAGCCATAACTACCAATGGTGGAAAAGATTGGACAATTGTAGCAAACAATATGAATCCCAACTACAAAAGTTGTGTCCAATATGTCCCTGAAGGAAATGGAAATGAAATTTTCACTGTAGGAAAAACAGGAATTTCATATTCAACAGATAGAGGCAATACATGGAAACACTTACCTAATTTAGATTTTTATGCCATACAATTTGTAAATAAAAATACAGCTTGGTTAACAGGAAAAAATAAAATAGGGAGATTAACCATTTATTAAACTTTAAGTTTTTATGTTCAAAGAATAAGTTCTTTTTAGTTAACGTACAATTTCAGTAAAAAGTAAAACTAAATAAAAAATTATAACTAAAATAAATAGGTATTTTTGCGTGTAATGAAACAAATCACAAGTCTTCAAAATTCTTATATAAAGAATCTAATTAAGCTTCAAGAAAAGTCCAGAGAACGTAAAAAACAAGGACTATTCTTAGTCGAAGGAAAAAGAGAGATAACTCTTGTTACTAAAGGAAATTATGATGTTGAAACTATTTTAATTGCTAAAGATATTTGTCAATCAGACAATGAATTAGAAACTATTTTCGATACTTTCAATTGTATAGAAATTACAAAAGAGATTTACGAGAGATTAGCTTACCGAGATTCAACTGAGGGTGTAATAGCTGTAGTGAATACAAAAAAACATACCTTAAAGGACTTGGAACTAAACAAGACTACTCCTTTAATTTTAGTTTTAGAAAGCATAGAAAAACCAGGGAATATTGGTGCTATGCTTCGATCTGCAGATGCAGCTAATTTGGATGCTATTTTTATTGCTGACTCTAAAACAGATATTTACAACCCAAATATTATCAGATCTAGCGTAGGATGTTTATTTACAAATAAGATAGTAGTTGATACTTCAGAAAATATTATTCAGTATTTAAAAGAGAACAAAATAAATATTTATAGTGCTACTTTACAAAATTCCAACAAATATCATGAAGTAGATTATACTAAACCTACATCTATTGTCGTTGGTACAGAAGCAACTGGTCTTTCTCAAATCTGGAGAGATCAAGCTACACAGAATATAAATATACCTATGCAGGGTGAAATAGATTCTATGAATGTTTCTGTAGCTGCTGCTATTATTATATTCGAAGCCAAAAGACAACGTAATTTTAATTAAATAAATCATGAAAACAAGAAATCCCCTAGCGATTTTATTAATTTCTTCTCTTTTATTTTTATCATGTTCAGAAGATGACAATGATAATACAAATCCAGATCCAGATCAAGGAAGTGGTGATCCTGTAAGTCAAACTTGCGATGATCCTTCTAAATTTATTTTCAATGAAAAAGAGAGTTTTGTTCTTGTAGAAATGGAAAACTCAAAACTACCAGATAAATGGGCTTTAAAAACTAGTAACTCAGCTACTGGAAAAGGATATTATGTTTGGGAAGGAGATCAATCTTTAGGTAAACCAGGAAATGGTTTAATAGAGTTTACAATAAAAATAAATAATCCTGGTAACTACAGATTTTTATGGAATACTGCTGTTACTATAGGAAGTAATGGTACAGAACATAACGATAGTTGGTTAAAGTTTCCTGACGCTGATGACTTCTATGGTGAAAAAAAAGATGGAAGTCGTGTATATCCTAAAGGAAGTGGTAAAACTCCAAATCCCAAAGGTTCATCTGCAGACGGTTGGTTTAAAATCTATAGAGGTGGAAACGACTTAGATTTTAAATGGCAAGCCGCTACATCTGATAATGATTCACATAATGTGTATGTTGAGTTTAAAAAAGCTGGAGAGTATACAATGCAAGTTTCAGCTAGATCTACAGGACACGGAATTGATAAATTTATGCTCTTTAATGAAGCAAACTATAGCGAGAAGGAAGCTAAAGAAAAAGCTACATTTAGTGAAATCACATGTAATTAAATTGTAGTTTAAATACAATAAATTAAA
>NZ_MSMP01000102.1 GCF_001936575.1 Tenacibaculum agarivorans | reverse complement strand
CGTGAGTTCGATATAAAAACCTTAACAATTTAGAAGCATAAAAAAGCTGAATAATTAGTAAATTAAAGTATTCAACCACTTATAATTAACTAATATCCAGCTATGCTTTGTACCAATAAAATTACCGAAATATTTTGTTCTATTGATGACTTTTGCAAAGATTTTATTCCAGTTTTTCAACAACGTTTAATCGGGAGTAGTAAAAAAAGACATAAGTCTTCTAGACTTTCACTTTCTGAGGTAATGACTATTCAAGTATTATTTCACCTGAGTGGTTGTAGAACTTTTAAAAAGTTCTATTTAGGATATGTTCACCTACATTTGAAAAGCTATTTTCCCGATACGGTTAGCTATAATCGTATGGTGGAACTTTGTTCTGAAAGTATGTTACCTCTTTTAGCTTATCTTAAAACCAAAGGATTAGGAAACTGCTCTGGAATTAGTTTTATAGATTCTACTCCTTTACGAGTATGTCATAATAGAAGAATTCATAATCATAAAGTTTTTAAAGGTTTAGCTGATAGAGGACAATGTTCAATAGGTTGGTTCTTTGGTTTTAAATTACATATAGTAACTAACGATAGTGGTGAAATTATTGATTTACTAATTACTCCAGGTAATAAAGATGATAGAACTCCTTTAAGAATGAAAAACTTCACTGATAAATTATGGGGAAAAATATATGGTGATAAAGGGTATCTAGGAAAAGAACTTTTTGAACAGCTCTTTAGTCAAGGCATACATTTAGTTACAAAGCTTAAAAAGAATATGAAATCAAAATTATTGACTCCCATGTACGATGTAATTATGCTTAGAAAAAGAGCAATTGTAGAATCTATTATTGATCAACTTAAAAATATCTTTCAAATTGAACATTCTAGACACAGAAGTCCTAAAAATTTCTTTACTAATATATTTTCCGCTTTAATAGCATATAACTTTACTGAGAAGAAGCCTAGTTTAAATATAAGTCTTATTAAAACTAATCAACTTAATCTTAACTTATAGTTATATCGAACTCACGTTA
>NZ_MSMP01000101.1 GCF_001936575.1 Tenacibaculum agarivorans | reverse complement strand
GTAAAGGTTAACTAATTCGTTGACAAAATTTTATATTTTGTTATGCGTATCAACACCAATGATTTAACACTAGTTCGTAATTATTTACAGAAATATCAATTTTTAATAAAAGAGTATGAGCAGGTAAAGAACAAAACTCACCCTAAGTACAAATTTGTTAAAGACTTTTATCAAGCCAATGGTACAGATGGTCGTACCTTCTTAAAGTATTATAATCGATTCAAACAAAGTGGTAAAGTAGTGGATTTATTACCTCAAAAAAGAGGTCCCAAATGGAAAACAAGAAGACCTTTACCTTTTATAGAACAAAAGGTTGTAGCCTTACGTTTACAGGGAAATAATAAATATGAAATTAGTTGTATTTTAAAGCCTAAATTAAAACAGTTTACCCCTACACCTTCAGGAGTTTATAATATATTGAAACGTCATGGTGTAAATCGACTAACTATAAAAATGCAGCAGAATAAACGAAAAATCATTAAAGAAAAAGCTGGAGAATTAGCCCATATAGACACTCATTATTTACCTAAGGGAGTGGTTAGTACAGAACCTAAAAAACGCTATTACTTGTATGGTGTGATAGATTCTTGTACCAGAGTAGCATGGGTAGAATTGACAGAAGATTTAACTGCTTTAACAACCATGTTTGCTGGGTTAAGGAGTTTTAATATTCTTGCAAGTCATTATAATATCAAATTTAAAGAAGTCTTAACTGACAATGGACCTGAGTTTGGGAAAAAAGAAAGTAGATCTAAAGCAGCACATCCTTTTGAAAGGATGTTGTCTGAATTAGAAATTAAACACCGATATATTAGGCCTTATAGACCGCAAACCAACGGAAAAATAGAACGTTTTTGGAGAACTATAGAAGAGGACTTAATAACAGGAACGTATTTTGAATCTAAAGAACACTTAAAAGAAGAAATATTACAATATTTATATTATTATAATCAAGAAAGGCCACACCAAAGTTTAAATGGCGAAGCCCCTAATAATTTCAATCAAAAGTGTCAACGAATTAGTTAACCTTTAC
>NZ_MSMP01000100.1 GCF_001936575.1 Tenacibaculum agarivorans | reverse complement strand
GGTAAGTCGAAAGATTCTTCTTTATCTAATTTACTCATCATAGCAGGTAATAAAATTCTTTCTGTATCACCTTCAATTAAAATTGCTTTATCCGCAAAAAATAATTCAGCTCTATTTAGAGTTAAATATTGCTTTAAAAATTGATATTGATTAGTATCTTCTTCATAAGCAGTTTTTAAATCTTTAAGATTCTTCGAGATAACTCTATTTTGTTTCTCTTTCTTATGAAAATATTTTATATCATCAAAATTACTCTCGGTTACAATATGAGAAGAGTGTGTTGTTACAATACTTTGCAAGTTAAATATTGATTTACTTGAATCCCGTTTTCCCTTAAGATTAAGGCCTTTTTGTTCCTTTTCTAATATTTCGCTAATGCTTTTAATAAAAACATGTTGCATTTGAGGATGAGTATGTGCTTCTGGCTCTTCAATAAAAAGAATATTTATATCTGCGGGTATTTGCTCTTCTTTAAGTTCTCTTTCTTTTCTGAATTCTCTAAAGATAATCTCTAAGTCAAAAATAATTGATAATAGATTTAAATATCCTAATCCATTATAGTCTTCCGGTAGAAGTGTTTTAGCATATTCATATACAACAGATGTATTTTCTTTTAAAATATTTTTTCCTTGAAGAGTTGAAACTATTTTTATTAACGATTCCCCTTTTTTCTTCCCTCCGAAAAGTTTAATCTTATTTATTACTTCTTTAAATACTACATGATATACTTCATCGAGTTCTTTGTCTGTCTCTTCTAATTTCTTTTTTAAATTTTTAATTGTAACTTCTTCTTCAAGAGTATTTTCTAAACTTTCATAGTATTCAGAAGATAGTTTTGAAAGTGTTTTATCATTTCTGTTTGAATCGGAATTATTAACTTCTCTTTTTGCTTTAATACTTTGAATATTGATAATTTTAGAGATCAATTTTTTGTCAGTAATCTCTTCAGATTTACCATTTTCTCTATCCTTTAAATGTTCATATGATTTGACTGCTGTTTTAAAATACTTTACACTTTTTGATAAACTTAAAAAGTCAATAATATTTTTGGTTTCATT
>NZ_MSMP01000010.1 GCF_001936575.1 Tenacibaculum agarivorans | reverse complement strand
ATCACTGTTTCCATCTGGTAACGTTCCACTTCCATCTGGTGCATCAGTATCTAAATAGTTTGGAATACCATCACCGTCTGCATCTGCACTTGGATCTACTGGGTTTCCTCCACCATCTAATAAGCTGTTCTCATCTACATCTGCGATACCATCGTTATCGTCATCAACATCTGTTACATCTGGAATACCGTCATCATCGGTATCTGTACCTTCTACTGTTAATGTAACTATAGCTGTTGCACAAACATCATCTGCAGTAGCTCCATCTCCTGTAATATCATTACATACTTCATACTCTATGGTCACTACACCATCTTCAAGTGGTGCAGGTGTATACTCTATTTCTCCTGTTGCTGGGTTATAATTTATTGTACCTGTTGCTGTAGTATTGGCTCCAACTACTGTAGTAATTGTAGTAACACTAGCTGGATCTACATTATCAGGGTCTCCATTACCATCTGTATTATCAGTGAAGTCATCATTAGCTAAAACATTAAATGTGACAGGTGTACCTACAGGTTGTGTTCCTGGAATTGTATCATCAACTGCTACTGGCGTTGTTGGATTTGTAGTATCCGTTGTGTCAGGATTACCATCATTATCATCATCTTCATCACAAGCATTTGCTAAGGTATCTCCATCAGGATTTGGTAATGGAGCTCCTGCTGTCCCTTCAACATAATCTGCAACACTGTTACTATCAGTATCAGCTGCTGTAGCCGAGTATGGTGCAGCAATTACTGTTCCGTTTGTATTCGTAGGTGCTGGATCTGTAGTTCCATTACCATACTGACCTCCACCACCATCAGCATTAGCATCATCATAATATTCGTTTGAATCTGAACAACCGTCATCATCTGAATCCAAATCGTATGGATTACCTCCATCCGCAGTTCCATCAGTATTCGGTACTGTCAATCCAGTTCCTGCTGAACTTGGGATACCTGTAATACTATTAGGTACTCCATCAGCAATACCATCATTATTAACATCTGTTCCGTTTGCTTCAACAACATCATAGATACCATCATTATCAGAATCTATATCTAAACTATTCGCTATACCATCATTGTCTGTATCTCTACATACAAATATTGCTACTCTACTGGTATTTACACTTGTTACATTACTCGTATTCGAAACATGTGTCATTCTTATACTTGAGACTGGCTCATTTGTAGTAATTCTAAAATCCACAAATGGTGTCAATCCACCAATACCAGATGAAGCAGCTCCTGTAATAGTAATTGTACTACCACTGGTAGTAATAATTCCATTTGAATTGTTTTCTATTACCCAAGCAAATGCACCTGAAGCTCCAATGGCTTCAAATGTAAACGTATCACTCTGGTTAATCGCTGTAGGATCTATATTTGCTGTATTAGCTTCTAGGGTAACAATTTCTGGACTCGATAAATTCGCATCCACTGAAATTCCTTCTCCAATATTGAAACCACTTGGATTTTGGAAACGTAAATAACCGTTAGTTTGTCCAAATATCTCCGTATCAGTAGCTCCTCCGACATAAGTAAAGTTTGTTAACGTAACATCAGAATCTAATGCCACACCTCCTATATAACTATTAAAAGTAACATCAGCACTACCTGGCATTAATGCTCCTGTTCCTGAAGTATCTACATATTCTGTTGGACATTCTTCACTATCAGCTATACCATCATTATCATCATCTTGATCACAAAAGTCTGGTACACCATCACCATCTGCATCTGCATTATCATCTCCTTCTGGACAGATATCTACATTATCTAGAACTCCATCTCCATCAGAATCACCAAATGCTACTGTGATAGTTGCAATTGCTGTATCACATACATCATCAGCTGTAGCACCATTACCTGTAATATCATTACAAACTTCATATTCTATAGTTACAGTAGTTCCTCCTTCACTTAGTAGTGGTACATAGTTCAATTCACCCGTACTTGGGTCGTAAGTAATTGTTCCTCCTGCTGTTGTATTTGCTCCTAATACTGTGGTAATTGTAGTAACACTTGCAGGATCTATATTATCTGGATCGCTATTACCATCCGTATTATCTGTAAAATCATCATTTGTTAAAATTGGAACTGTAGCTAATACTCCCGCAGTTGCAGAAGCTGAATCATCTACAGCAACTGGTGTTGTTGGATTAGTAGTATCTGTGGTATCTGGATTACCATCGTTATCATCATCTTCATCACAAGCGTTAGCTAAGGTATCTCCATCTGGGTTTGGTAATGGAGCTCCTGCTGTACCTTCAACATAATCTGCAACATTGTTACTATCAGTATCAGCTGCTGTAGCCGAGTATGGTGCTGCGATTACTGTTCCGTTTGTATTCGTTGGTGCTGGATCTGTAGTTCCATTACCATACTGACCACCGCCACCATCTGCATTTGTATCATTGTAGTATTCATTTGAATCTGAACAACCGTCATCATCTGAATCCAAATCGTATGGGTTTCCTCCATCAGTAGCCCCATCAGTATTAGGCACCGTCAATCCTGCAACTGCTGAACCTGGAATACCAGTTGTTGTATTCGGTACTCCATCAGCTATACCATCATTGTTTACATCTGTACCATCTGCTTCAACAACATCATAAATACCATCATTATCAGAATCTAAATCTAGACTGTTTACTATACCATCATTATCAAAATCATTATCGTCTAAGCATAAACGACCTGCTAAAGTAAAGTTATCCCAAGTTGCTTGTCCTGAATTTAAAGCATCGTTAGCATAGAAATACACACGTACTTTATAGAAAACGCCTGGCTCTACAAATACCGGGTTTGGTATTGTATTTAATGATGCACTAAAATAATTTGCTCCTGCGTGCCCTACTGTTCCATCTCTAGGGTTGTCTGTATCTGTAAAGATTTCTGTTGAAGTCGCAAAATTATCTGTTGATACCTCAACTGTGATATCATAACCATTAAACGCTGGTTCACCATTGGTAACTGGCACTGTAGGTGTATCGAATGCAAATAATCTACTAAGCACCCATCTATCAGAACCTCCAACAAAACTATATTCTAAATAATCATTATCTGTCTTTGCAGATGCTAAATCTGGTTGATCTACTCCACTAAATGTGATGTAACCAAAACCTCTTTCTGCTGCAGTTACAATATCTGTTAAACCAGAACCTAATATTTGTGAACCTGCAGAACTTACATAGGCAGTACCAATATTTACTGGAACCGCATAATCTACTGGGTCATTCTGATGCTCCCAAACCGCAATATTATTACTTGGGGCTGGTAATAAAGCCTCTAAAGTATCACAAGTATCTTCAACTGTATCTAAAATACCATCGTTGTCATCATCTTGATCACAAAAATCTGGTATTCCATCACCATCCACATCTGCACTATCATCTCCCCCTGGACAAATATCTACATTATCTAATACTCCGTCTCCATCATAATCTCCAACTGCTACTGTAATTGTTACGATTGCTGTACTACATACATCATCCGCTGTAGCCCCATCACCTGTAATATCGTTACAAACTTCATATTCTATAGTAACTGTTGTTCCACCTTCACTTGATAACGGTATGTAATTTAATTCACCCGTATCAGCATTATATAAAATCGAACCTTGAGCTGTTGTATTTGCTCCTGCTACTGTAGTAATAGTAGTTACACTCGCAGGATTTACATTATCTGGATCTGTATTACCATCTGTATTATCTGTAAAATCATCATTCGTTAAAATCGGAATGGTAGTTAATACCTCAGCTGTAGCTGAAGCTGTATCATCAACCGCAACTGGTGTAATTGGGTTTGTAGTATCTGTGGTATCTGGATTACCATCGTTATCATCATCTTCATCACAAGCATTCGCTAAGGTATCTCCATCTGGATTTGGTAATGGTGCTCCTGCCGTACCTTCTACATAATCTGCTACACTATTACTATCTGTATCTGATGCCGTAGCTGGGTATGTTGCTGCTATTACAGTACCATTAGCATTAATTGGAGCCGGATCTGTGGTTCCGCTAGCATATTGACCTCCGCCACCATCTGCATTTGTATCATTATAATATTCATTTGAATCTGAACATCCATCATCATCTGAATCTAAATCATATGGGTTTCCTCTATCTGTTCCATCAGTGTCAGGTATAGTTAATCCAGTTCCTGCTGAACCTGGTATACCATTTGCTGCAACAACTCCATCTGCTATACCATCGTTATTTACATCTGCTCCATTCGCTTCTACTACATCATAAATTCCATCATTATCTGAATCTAGATCTATACAATCCGCTAAACCGTCACCATCAAAGTCTGAGTCTAATGACAATCTAAGTCTAATTACACTACTCGTTCCAGAGTTTGTTGAATATAAACTAAGATTAGAAACTCCTGCTGATGCTGATGTCCAAACAAAACTAACAGTGTTCGCTGTTCCTGTTGTATTTTGGACTTGGTATACTGGAGGGAAATTCGCCTCTCTGAAGTTTGCATCTAAAGTACTTATAAGATTATATAATGTTCCATCTAAACTTTCTAGTCCATCAAATTGATCAACTCCTAAAGTTCTTCCATGCTCTACCTCTGATCTAATTCGAGGAACAGCTGAACCTGTAATGGTAAATGTACTTATATCATTCGGTGCATACCCTGCTCCTACTACTAATCTACTTCCGTTGTCACTGTTTAAACCAGTTGCAGAAATTATAACTGCTCCACTATTTGCTGGGAACCCGAATGAATCACTTACATCAACATTTGTAACTGATGCATTGGTAAAAGGAGCTCCTCCTATTCCTAATAGCGTAGCATTAATATTTATATAATTTAAAGGACATTCATCTAAATCTGCAATACCATCATTATCATCATCTAAATCACAAAAATCTGGAATACCATCTGCATCATTATCCGCAGCGTCATTTCCTCCTGGACAGATATCTACATTATCTAATACTCCATCTCCATCTGAATCGCCTATTGCAACTGTTATTGTTACAATAGCTGTGCTACATACATCATCTGCTGTAGCCCCATCTCCTGTGATGTCATTACAAACTTCATATTCTATAGTAACTGTTGTTCCTCCTTCACTTGCTAAAGGGGTATAATCTAATTCTCCTGTAGCTGGATCGTATGTAATTAACCCTCCAGCTGTAGTATTTGCTCCAGCAACTGTAGTTATAGTTGTTACACTTGCAGGATTAATATTATCAGGGTCTGTATTACCATCTGTATTATCTGTAAAGTCATCATTCGTTAAAATTGGAATGATGGTTGACACTCCTGCTGTAGCAGAAGCCGAATCATCTGTAGCTGTTGGTGAATTAGGTGTTGTTGTATCCGTAGTATCTGGATTACCATCATTGTCATCATCTTCATCACAAGCATTGGCTAAGGTATCTCCATCTGGATTTGGTAATGGTGCTCCTGCAGTACCTTCAACATAATCTGCAATACTATTACTATCCGTATCTGCTGCCGTTGCTGGATACGTTGCCGCTACAACTGTTCCATTTGCATTTGCTGGTGCTGGATCTGTTGTTCCGTTACCGTATTGACCTCCACCACCATCAGCATTAGTATCATTATAATATTCATTCGAATCTGAACATCCGTCATCATCTGAATCTAAATCATATGGGTTAGCTCCATCTGAAGCTGCATCTGTGTTAGGAACTGTTAAACCTGTAGTTGCTGAACTTGGAATACCTGTAGTTATATTTGGTACTCCATCTGCAATACCATCATTATTTACATCTGCTCCATTAGCTTCTACTACATCATAGATACCATCATTATCTGAATCTAGATCTAAATTATTTGGAATACTATCTCCATCTGAATCTAAATCAGAACACAATCCTGAGAAGACTACAAAATTATCTAAAGTCACGAAACTGTTTCCTGAGGTAGTGTCTTCCGATGCAAATAATAATAACCTTATCTTGTAATTAGTACTTGGTGCTAATTGATAATTTGTTGGTAACGGTACAAATTCATCATGTTGCGCATCAAATGGACCTGTATTGGTAAAATTACCACTCGTTTGTCTTGTGGTAACTGTAGTAGGTACTAAGACATCAGAAGTCACAAAATTATCATCACTAATAATCACTTGATAACTATAATCTGCATAAATAGGACGTATAGCATCAGTAGATATATTTACTCCTCGTGTAGCACTATATGTACCATTGATAAAAGTAGTTACATCATGGAAACTGATCGCGGTAATTATATTCGCTTGGTTATCTAGTGATGTAAAACTAAATTCTATATAATCTCCATTTGTAGCTGCTGTTGCAGCATCTGGAGCATCTGCTCCACTTACAAAGAAATATCCATGACCGTCTACAAAATTAGCTACGTTCGTAATGTCTGACTCATCTGTAAATCCTGAACCTATTGTTGCTGGTAAAGTATTTAATTGATAACGTGTAGCATCAACTAAGTTTGCTTCGTAACGGTTTATTTTTTCTACTCCAGTATTACCACTATTACTAGATCCTCCAGCTCCTGAAATAAGGTTTGGATCCCAACCTAAAGTAAAGGTTGAACTGGTAACTGTATTACAAGCTATTTCATCTGTATCTACTATTCCATCATTATCATCATCATCATCGCAACCATTTGGAATACCATCACTATCTGAATCTAAGGTATCATCACTACCTGGACAAATATCAGCATTATCTAAAACTCCGTCACCATCGGTATCTCCAAAAGCAACTGTGATACTTACTATTGCTCTGCTACAAATATCATCGGCTGTAGCACCGTCTCCTGTAATATCATTACAAACTTCATATTCTATAGTAACTGTTGTTCCACCTTCACTTGCCAATGGAATATAATCTAACTCTCCTGTAGCAGGATCATATTCAATGATACCACCTGCAGTAGTATTAGCTCCTGGAACTGTAGTAAGTGTTGTTATACTTGCTGGATTTCCATTATCAGGATCTCCATTACCGTCTGTATTATCTGTAAAATCATCATTCGTTAAAATTGGAATGGTAGCTACTGCTCCTGCCGTTGCTGAACCTGTATCGTCTACAGCTTGAGGTGTAATTGGATTTGTTGTGTCTGTAGTATCTACATTACCATCATTATCATCATCATCATCACAAGCGTTTGCTAAAGCATCTCCATCAGGATTTGGCAATGGTGCTCCTGCTGAACCTTCCACGTAATCTGCTACACTGTTACTATCTGTATCTGCAGCCGTACCTGAGTACACTGCTGCAATTACAGTACCATTAGCATTAATAGGTGCTGGGTCTGTTGTTCCATTACCGAACTGACCTCCGCCACCATCTGCAGTAGCGCTATTATAATATTCATTTGAATCTGAACATCCATCATCATCTGAATCTAAATCGTATGGATTTCCTCTGTCTGTTGCATCTGTATCTGGTATGCTTAATCCGCTACCTGCTGAACTTGGTATACCTGTTACTGAATCTACAATTCCATCAGCAATACCATCATTATTTGCATCTGCTCCGTTTGCTTCTACTACATCATAGATACCATCATTATCAGAATCTAAATCGAAACAATCTGCTAATCCATCACCGTCAAAATCTGGATCTACAGATAAGGCAAGGAAGATAGCACTATCGTCTCCTGTATCATTAGAACTAAAGCTAAAGTTTGTTACTCCTGCTCTTGTTGATTCCCAAGTGAATCTGCTACCATTATTACTATTGGTTGCTGTAATATTTAAAATTTCATATCTAGGAGGTAGGCTTATGTTTGTAAAGTCTCCTGTTAATGTTGTTGTAAATTCATATGGTGTTCCATCTAAACTTTCAACTACATCAGTTCTGCCTCCAGTTTGAATTACTCCTCCGTGTTCTAATCTAGCACGAACTCTAGAGGCTGCTGTTCCTGTTATTGTAAATGTTGATGGAGTTCCTGCAAAAGTATCTCCTACAAATAAATTAGGATTGGCATCTGGTCTATTTAATCCTGTAGCAGAAATTAAAACACTACCTGCTGGTAAGCCTAATCTCGTACTCACATCTACATCTGTTATTGTATTATTAAGACTAGTATCTGGAATACCTAAATCATCAAATGGACGAATAGTAATAAAATTAATTACACATTCATCAGTATCTAGAATACCGTCGTTATCATCATCTTCATCACATAAATCTGCAATACCATCACTATCCGCATCAGTAAAGTCTGGATTTGCAGGATTACATGGATCACAAATTGCAGCTGTTACTGCATTATCTGTAGCACTTACACTATTTTGACCTGTTGTTCCATTTCCTGCTGTTCCTGGTCCTACTGGAATACCATTGTTGTTTACAGGATTTGTTGCTGTGTTTATAGATCCATCTGAATTTAAACTTGTATATGTTAATCCTCCATCTCCTTCTAAAGCATCAGGACAACCATCATTATCAGAATCTAAATCAAACATATTTGGTATTCCATCTCCATCTGCATCTATAGCAATAGAACAGGTGTCTATTTGGAAACCGAAATCATCAAATGATGCTGTATTACTAGCTGATACAGGTGCATCATACAAGTACACCCTTACAAAATATTGTGTAGATGGTTCTAAGATATATCTTGTTAGAGGTTCTATTATAAAGGTAGGTGTAGTACCTGGTATAAAGTCTTCTTTTAATGTAACACGATCTGAGAAATCTGATTGTGTTGCTATAACTATTGCCAATTTGTGTTCAAATTGTTGCGCTGGTACAATAGGCGGTGTTAAAATATTATGTGTAAAATTATTAAGGATTCCACCTGGCGAAGTTGTGCTAGTTGTAAAATCAAATTGTACATAATCAGCATTTGTAACAGCACCAGCAAATGTAGTTTGATCTACTCCTATAAGTTGTAAGAAAGTTTGCCCTGATTGTCTTGGCTCTAAAGTAAGCCCAGCTCCTACTGTTTCTTGGCTACCACTAGCTACAAAAGAAGAAGCTGTAACTGTAGCATTTGTATCGTTAGTTGCTCCAGTACCATTATTATGATCATAGATAATTAATAAATTACCTGCAGTACCACAATCTGCTTCATCTGTATCTAAAATACCATCATTATCATCATCTAAATCTACGGTATCTGGAATACCATCAGAATCACTATCTACTGAGAAAGCAGGTCCTACTGGATCTACAATTTCTGCATCTGTTGTCGACTCGTCTCCTAATGCGTTATCTCTTATTGTATATGTTGTCGTATATACAGGATTTCCGTTAATTGTTTCTACGGCTTCTGTTCTACCTGCAATAGTACTCGTATATGCAAATATTGGACTACCAAATGTACTTGGACCAAACTTTCTAACTGCATCTATATTAGCCAGAGAATTAATTCCGTGCCAATAATATTTTATGGTTGCTTCTTGTCCTACGGCACCACATTGTAAGGTAAAATCTACCAAACCAAATGGGTAATCGTATTGAAGATCTTCCATTGATTGTTCTGATTCTTGCTCTATGACTACTCTAGAGAATTGATCACAATCTCCTGTAACCTCAATAGTTACATAGCTACCGTTACCTGAACCGTCTGGAATAGACGCTACGTGTGTTTGTGAACTATCTGGTGTTCCATCCCCATTTCCATCTCCTCCATTTGGTCCTGCATCTTCTATATCTGAGTCTACATTATCATCATCTCCACAAGAAGTAAAATCGGTTGGATCCAAGGTAAATCCAATAGTTTGTCCTGTTCCTGCTATGGTTGGTACTCCTAAGTCTACTCCTGCTGTGGTACCTACTGTATTTCCTAAATTGTCTGTAATTGGATCAGGAGAAGTTCCTGTATAACTTCCACCTGAGTTTCCTCCTTGTAAGGTTCCACCAGCCGTGGCTAAATCTGTAGGCATAATGGTTAAACTTCCTCCTTCTAAAGCATCTGAACAACCATCACCATCACTATCTAAATCTAAATTATTAGGTATGCCATCATTATCAAAATCATCTGTACTTGAATCACAACGTACTGGACTTCCTCCTGAATATGTTGAATCTGCCCCTACAAGTGCTGTTTCTACTGCCGTGATACCTGTCCAGATTTCAGCTCTAACTTGAATCATAGTTAGATTACTCATTACACTATTAAAGGTAGCATCATCAGTTCCAAAGTTTGCTGCCGTTAATTGTACATCAAAATCAAATACTTCATTCCAATCAGCAGGATTTGGATAGGCATCAAAAAATGATCCGCTATTGAAATCATAAGATAATGTCATTCCATTTCCTACAATACGAACGTCTTGTGTATCTTGATAAAAAGTTAATCCTAAATCATTCGCTGCCATTCCGAAACGGAAAAAGCTTCCAATCGATGCTGAAAGATCACCTGTCCATTCTGTTATATTATAATAGGTAACGCCTCCTAAATTATCATCAAATGTATATCCTTCTAAACCGCCTGTTATTGATGTTACCCCAAATGTTCCAACACCTCCACCACTTAAAGCGATGTTTCTATTTAAAATAACATTAAGGTCTACTACTAGATCATCTGGCCCGTATTGACATAACTCATCAGTATCTAAGATACCATCATTATCATCATCTAAATCTGTTATATCTGGAACTAAATCTCCATCAGAATCTGTACAGTTTTCTTGTATCCCATCTTGACTTGTTCCTGCTCCTTGTCCTGTAGTTGCTATAGTTGGCACACCTAGGTCTACACCAGCTGTGGTACCTACAGTATTTCCTAAATTATCTGTAACTGGTGTACTAGAGGGACCTGTATAACTACCTCCAGAGTTTCCTCCCTGCAAAGTTCCTCCAGCTGCTACTAAATCTGCTGAAGTAAATCCTCCATCTCCTTCTTGCGCATCTGGACAGCCATCGCCATCACTATCTAAATCTAAACTATTGATTAAGCCATCTCCATCTGTATCTGCACACACAGGAGCTAAAACCCTATAAGATAAAGCTTCTACAGCATCAATATCTGGTCCGATATTAGGCGCTCCAGCATTATTGATCGCTATAAATCGAATTGCATCAAATTCTAATTGACCTGCTGCAAATCCTGTGAAAACAGCATCGATATCTAATGGAGTGGTACCTGTAAAGTTACCTACAGAATAATAACCATCTCCATCTGGAGTAAATGCTGTCAATAACGCAGCAGTTGCTGCTGTAGGTCTTAAACGTACTTCTGATGTTTCAGCTGCACCAAGTTCTGTAACCTGAAAATCTCCACTAGCATCACCTGTATTTGTTAGTACTGCACCACTATACCCGATAGATAGTTCACTACCTACATCTCCAAGTGCTACAAATTGTTCTGGATTATCTGTAGCATCTCCATCATAATTTGGAGGGCCAAGAGCTTGAGTTGGATCACTTACTGCTACAGGGTTTGAACCTATAGGATTATATGAAATCACAAAATCAAACCACTCATCTCCTGTCACAAAATTGCATTCATCTGTATCTAATATACCATCATTATCATCATCTAAATCTACAGCATCTGGAACTGTATCTCCATCTGAATCTGTACATAATTCTAATGTACCGTCTTGTGCTATCCCAACAGTTTGTCCGGTACCTGCTACTGTAGGCACTCCTAAATCAGTAGCTGGATCTGACCCTATGGTATTTCCTAAATTGGTAGTTACTGTACCTCCATTACCATCGGTTAGTGTTCCTCCTGCAGTTTGTCCATCAGCAGCAACCGTAAAGGTTCCTCCTCCTTCTACATAATCTGGACAGCCATCATTATCAGAATCCAGATCTAAGTAATCTGGAGTTCCATCCATATCTGTATCGCAATAGTTTAATTCTCCTACAAAACTATCTACCGTAATTTGGTGTCTATTTCTTAATCCTCCTGTTGAAGCTGAAACTCCAACATAGGCAAAATTACCTCCACCTAGTCTATTCGTTATAATATCATCTGTAAATCTACCTACAAATACATCGTCTACCGCCCATGATAGTACTTGATTGGTTGCATCCCAATGCACTACAATTTTATGAAATGCTCCATCTTCTACTTCTCCACCAGGACCTACTTGTGTTACTGGTAAATCTCCGATGTGATCAAATGGGTTTCCTGGTGAGCCTCCAAAAGGATTTGTTCCTGCATCTGTATCCCAAATTGAGGTATGATCAAATTTTCTAGTAGCTCCCGCTTGCATTGGTAACCCTGCTACTGGACCTTCATCTGCTCCAAAAGGTCCATTATCAAAGGTATCAAATTCAATAGCTAATCCATTAACAATATTTGATGCTCCAATACCGGCACCTGCTTGTCCTACTGTAGCACTTCCATTTGGATCGTTATGCAATACAAATGCGATACCGTCTGCCCCTCCTACATTATATCCTGATCCTCCAAATGGATCTCCATCTCCTAAATTAGAGTCATTATTAGTTCCAAAGTTTAAGCTGTAGGTTAGTGTAAAGCTTTCCCGCATATCTAGTTGAAACGTAGACATTGCCGTTCCTGCCTGACTATTTCCATCAGGTGTTAATTCTATGGTATCATCATTAGTTGGATCAAAAGAAGCGCTACCACTAATTACTGCTATTTTAGAAATATCAATAGGTATAGGCCCTGTTACATTTAGATCTCCACATTCTACTTCATCTAAAATTCCATCATTATCATCATCTAAATCTGCACGATCGGATTGACCATCTCCATCAGAATCAATATCTGAACCGTTAATAGTAATAATAAGATCTGCGTTATCTGTACTCACCCCATCTGAGAGGGTATAGTTAAAGGTATCTGTTAATGTTTGTCCTACTAATAATGTTTGTACTACAGGATTTGCTGTATCTGGTAAGTATATATAAGTTCCGTCTGGAAATACTGTTATAGTTCCATACATACCTGTAAATGCACTTCCGGTAGCGGCTACAGGTGAACTGTCTATTTCTGTAATGGTAATGCTACTTGAACCACCTTGCCAGTAGATGTCTGAAATTCCTGCAATCTGCCCTCCTTGATCTGCATCTGTTGCATTAGGACCATAATTATAACTTAATCGTAATTGATTTATTGGTTCTTCAAAAAATACATTTACATTTCCAGTAGCATCACTAGGTACTGCACTTCCTATTCCATAGAACGTATTGTTTCCTGCATCTACTACTCCTCCTGTAGTTACGTATTTATAGTTAGAATCTGTTCCATTCAAGTTCCCTTCTATTCGGATTAAATCTTGCCATGACGTTCCTTGTGAGAAATCGATATCAACAACTAAAAACCCTAAATTATATACAGGCTCACTAAAATCTATGACTAAAACTGTATCATCAGACGGGTTTGTAACTCCATCAATTGCATACCCTAAATATCCTGTATGTCCTCCATTTGTTGCAGTAAGATTAACTGTTTGATTTTCATTTGGAAATCCAAACCCGCTCGGATCTGTTGAGGTAAAGTTTAATGTTACACCATCTACTACTACACTTGAGCCTCCAATTGGATTAGAAAGACCTGTAAAGAAAGCTCCTTGGACAAACTCATTTTCCCAAACTAGTGTAGATAGCCCTCTATCGATAGCATCTACCCCATTGGTTCCTATATCTGTAATTATATTTCCTTCGGCACTAAAATCTACAAATGCAGTGAGTGAATCTTCATTATCTACTGCATCTGGAGCCTCATCTACTCCATCAATAGTTATGGTTAGTATTCCGTAATCTGTAATTCCAATAGCGTCTTCTACTGTATAAGAGATGATGTCTTGTAAACTTTCTCCTCCTCGTAATCCAGTTACAGAAGTATTGTTTTCATCTACATCATAAACATAACTACCATTAGATTGTATGGTTACTGTACCATATAATGTAGTATACGTATTTCCTACAGCTGCTGGATATACATCTACTTCTGAAACGGTGATAGCAGAAGTTCCACTATCATTTGTTAATACATTTCCTGTAATTGTTCCTGTACTATTTCCTGCAATAGTGCCTCCTTCATCTACTACAGTTGGCCCTGTAGTAAAAATCCTTAATGTTGTTTGTGCAGATGCTGTAGCTGTATTGGTATCGGTAATAGTTACCGTCATGGTACGTACACCATCTGTATATGTTGGAAAATTATTTACTCCATCATTATCATTACCATATTGAAAATCTTGTAAAAATTCTTCAAATATTGCATTAGGAATGTTCCCTCCTGCTGTACTTGTTATGGTAAAGCTTGCTCCTGTTCTACTAACCGTAATTTGGAAACCGCTATAGGTATGTGTATGGGTTTCAGCGGGAGCAGAAAATCTATATTCTTGATCTGCTCCAGGGACACCATCTGTAAACTGCGGACTGGCTAAATATATAAGTTCAAACTGATCTACATTCCCTGTAAAGTCTATGGTTGCGGAAACTATTTCATTTCCAACTGTAGTTAAAGTAGGCTGTATTGACGTACTATATATACTAAAGTATACAGGTTGTATGTTAGTTTCATAATTATTTCCTGCTCTAATTCCGTCTAAATCGATTGTTGGGCCGGTTGTACTGGCAGCTATGGCTGGTCCTGTCGGATCAATAATAGAACCTCCACTATTTGAACTATCGCCTGGTTGATTATCTTGTATTCTGTAATCTGCAGTAAAAACATTTAAATCTGCTCCTACGCTTTGTGAAGATTGAGTAAAACTAATTGTGTTCACTCCAAATGCATCATCCCCAGCAGTAGGTGTTGTTGGTCCGTATTTTCTATATGCATCTACATCTGCAACCGCATCTAATCCATGCCAAAAGAATTTGACATCAGCATCATCATTAGTATTATCACAGGTTAACGTGAATCGTACTAACCCTAAAGGATAATTAAATGATGGATCTCCTAACGGATCTAAACTTGCTTCGCTAACAATTTCTACAGAGCTAATGTCTGTACAATCACCAGTGGTTGCTATTTGTACTTCTAAAGTTACATATGTTGTTCCTGTTGCATCTGGAATTGAAGTTACATTTGCTTGAGTTGAATCTAATATTCCATCTCCATTTCCGTCTCCTCCGTTTGGACCTGCATCTTCTACGCTCGCTGGAATACCATCTCCATCATCTGCTACAGTACAAGCACTATTATCACTTGAATTGGTAACTACTGCAGCTGTATTTTGAGGACTTCCTGCTATTGTAGGGACTCCGTCCCCATTTACACCTCCATTTAAACGACCCGCTGTAATATCACTATCCGTAAAACTTCCTGCACCTTCAATAGCATCAGCACAACCATCATTATCTGAATCTGTTGATTGGAAATCTGGTGTTCCTGCTGTTGTATTTACTATAGTATAATCTAACATTCCTGACTCGGGAGCAGTTTCCACACCATCAAAAAGACCATTAGCTCCTGAGCCACTTTCTTGACCTGTAATTCTACCATTAGTATGTGGTAAATTATGACCTGCTTCTACAACATCATAAATACCATCGTTATCACTATCTAAATCAAAAAAATCGGGAATTCCATCACCATCAGTATCGAAAGATGGCTCTACTATTCCGTTAGCATTTCCAACCGAACCACCAGTGGCTACAGAATCATCATCATCTAAATATGCAAAAACAGAATCACCATCTAAATCCTCAAAAGGATCAGAAGGTGCTTCATCAATATTTCGTAATCCATCTCCATCTAGATCTAAATCGAAAGGATCTAAGCCATTATCTCCATCTTGATCTATTGCAGAAGATCCTGATGCACAAGCAAAACCATCATTACGAGTTACGTTATCTGTACTTGATAATAAAACTGCATTGGGTGAAGGTCCTGTGTAGTTCTCTATAAGATATAGACCTCCGTCATTATTAGAGACATATAATCTATCTTGATTATCTGTATATACTGCTCCATAATTTTGACTACCTGTTGTCGGTAAATTTGTAATGGAAACAATATCTCTAACTCCATCTGCAGCTGGTAAAGGTCCAACATCCCATTTATACAAATTAGATTCATCAACTCCATAAAACACATCGTTAATAAATACGATGTCTAATGGATTCATTTGCCCTGGGTTGGATGTCCATGATGCATTTCCTAAAAAGACTGTTGGAACAGTTGCTAAAGGAGCAACTGGAAGTGTAGAAATATCTTCTATCATTCGTAATCCGCGACCGTCACGTAGGTATAAGTTATCGCTATCATCTACGTCACCCGCAATATAACTACCACTACCTACTGTATCTAATACCCCTAGATCGTCAAAATCACCATTACTATCTATACGTATTAAATGCCCTGCTAAAGGTTGTCCAACTTCTATAATAGCATATAAATAATCGTCTGTTGTATTATATCCACCAGCATTATATACTTCTAATATACTTATAGCAGTACCATAAGTACCATTTGCTGGATTGTAAGGCCTTAACTCTCCATTTATAACCTGATAAAAATCACTTGGACAGCTAAAAGGTGTTGTGGCCTGACCATGAGAAAAAATTGGCCCTAATGATATAAGTATCATCAGCATCAATCTATTAACACTTAATCTATTATGAGTAAACCAACTATTAAAGAAACTAAGCAAATATGTTTTTAACACAAAACTGGATTGCAATTCTTTAATTTCCTTTACAAGAAACTGATAAATTATTTTAAAAACAGTAGTTAAAAAGCCACAAAATGCCTTAATTTTCGTATATTTGTGAGCTATTTTTTTATCGGATAGTGATTGCTTATAAAATAATTTAAGTAATACTATCATTTTTTCAAGGAATTTGGATTTACAACTCCTTGATAATATGACATTAATACATTTAAACATAATGGTCAGTATTATATTGATTATTATTTCCTGCCCTGCTTTTGTTTCTGCTCGCCAAAGTGTTACAATTGCGGGGTTTATATTTCTACGTTAATTCTATTGTTAAAAACTTACATGTATATGTATGTGCATATCTATTACTTGTTATAAATAATACTGAGATACTATTTATAATAAGATAGTAGATTAGTTTGGTATTTAGTTTAAGCTATTATTCTCTTAAAAAATATAAATTGATTTATCTATTAAAAGAGCATGAATTGAAGTCAGTTTGTAAAGTATTTTTTACGCATAGAGTTCGGGGTGTTTTAAGTGTTATCTAATTCTTTATTTCGATACTAATATAATATAAAAAACTCATTTAACAAATTTTAACAGATTAAAATATTTTAGAGTTTTTTTTGCATTCTTCTTAATTATCATATAGTTAAGAAAGATTACCATCAAATAGATTTATTGAATTGATTTTGGTGAGGACTAACATTGCTAATATAAAAAAAAACATTAACATATGTTAATGTTTTTCTAAATTTTAACATTTAAGGAAAAATCCTCTTGTTATTTATATTTTTCTAATTATTGTTTGATGAAATGCTTTTTCCACCTTTAACAATATAAAAATAAGAACGTCTGTTTTTTTGATGTTCTTCTTCTGAACATTTTTTTCGATTGGTATCATCACAATCGTTCAATAATTGATCTTCACCGTATCCGATAGCACTTTCAATTCTATTTGCTGCTATCCCTCTTGATACTAAATAATCTCTTGTTGATTTTGCTCGGTTAGTTGATAGCGTTCTATTATAGGCTTTTGTTCCTCTACTATCTGTATGCGATTCTATCTTAATAACCATATCAGGATGATTCTCCATAACAGTTACTATGTGTTCTAGTTCATACTCCGCATCTTCTCTTATATTATAGAGATCAAAATCAAAGTATATCGGATTAATTACAATTTGAGCTTGCTCTTTAGGTTTTTCTACGATTAAAGATTCTAGGGTTAGATCAGCAACAATTGATTTTTTATCTTCATCTTGTGTTTCTGTAGCTTTTTGATCGTTTCTATAATCTTCTTTAGTCGCAGCTACAGTAAACTTGTTTTCACAATCGATGTCTTCAAAAAGGTAACGACCATCTATTTTTGTTACTTGCTGTTTAATAGGTTCTCCTTTTTCATCAATTAAACGAACTGTAGCACCTTCTATTGGCTTTCCAGTTTTAGCATCTGTAACCAAACCTGTAATATCTTCTTTACATTGATAGATCACAAAACTATAAATATCATCATCTCCTTTTCCTCCTTTTCTATTCGAAGAAAAATAGCCGTACGATTTATCTTCACTGATCACAAAGGCAAAATCATCTAATGGTCCATTTAAGGGTGCTCCAACATTTACCGGTTTTGTAAATTCATTTTGAGAAATTTTAGATTCGAAGATATCTAATGCTCCTAAACCTAGATGTCCATCAGAAGCAAAATACATGGTATTTTCATCATCAACAAAAGGAAACATTTCCCTTCCTTCTGTATTTATGTTTTTTCCGAGGTTTTCAGCTTTTCCATAATTACCATCATCTTGTATTGCTACTTTATAAATATCTGTAGCTCCAAATCCGTTCGGCATATCAGATACAAAATATAATGTTTTTTCATCTGCACTTAATGCTGGATGACCACAAGAATATAAATCACTATTGAAAGGTAGTTCTTTTAGTTCTCCCCATACCCCCTCAACTAAACTTGCTTTGTAAATTTTTAAATGAGTTACTTGCTTCTTATCCCCTCTTAATTTTTGCCCGTCAAAATTATCTCTAGTGAAGTAGACTGTTTTCCCATCCTTAGTAAAAATAGCATTCGATTCATGATAACGTGTATTGATGTCTGGAAACTTAATTACATTATCTAATTCTAAACCTTCGCTTACATCACTAAAACGCTCCTCAGCAGAATAAATATTTAGAAAGGGTTGGTTATTCCATTTATAAATTCTTTTACTGTATTTTGTGTCTCCTGGTTTAGTAGAGGCAAAGAATAGTTTATCTCCATAAATGAAACCACCAAAATCGGAATACTTCGTATTGATGGATAAGTTTTTAATATTTACAAAGGTTTTTTGTGTATTGGAATACTCCACAAAATAATCACGGTTATTTATTAAAGCTTGTGCTCTTGAATCTCCTTTATCTAGTTGTCGAAGTTTTTCTAACCACTGATCTGATTCTTGTACTTTACCGTTACTTTTTAAAGTTTGTGCATAACGGAATATATACTCTTGTGGTACTTCTGTATATTTTTCGAATAATAATTTGTACCATTTTTCTGCTTCTTCAGATTTAGTATTATAATAGTAGGAATCACCAAGTCTACTTATGACTAATTGAGAATCGTCCCCCTTTTCGTATAAAATTTTATACAACTCAGCAGATTTTTTATATGCAAACTCTTTAAAGTAACGATCTGCTGCATACCTACGCTGTGAATAACAGGACAGGCTTGATGTAAATAATAAAATTAAAATTAATACTCTCTTCATTGAAATAGATTAGATTAAAAGAATCTGGGAGATTTCATAATTTGCTCCCTGAATATGTCCCAACGTAACATTAATTCATATGTCCCCGAATTGTAGTTACTGTAATTTGAAGTTGTTAAATCGTAAGCAAAACCAATGTTTAATGTTCTAGATGCTTGAAAGCCTAATAAAGCACTAACAGAATCATCCCAACGCCAAGCTGCTCCTACAGCAAATTTTTCATAAAAGAGAAAATTGGCAGAAACATCAATAGATAGTGGTGCACCATTTACCACTTTAACTAAACCAGCAGGTTTGAACTTTAATGTTTCGCTTAAATCAAAAACATAACCAAGAATACCAAAAAGGTGTAAACGTTCATTGGCTACATCTCCATCTCCAAAGCTAGATGTGGAAATGGTATCATCGTAATGTGATGTTCTTAAAAAGTTTGGTATTGCTATACCAGCATACCAGTTGGATTTATAAAAATATACTCCTGCTCCAATAGTAGGCAAAAACCTACTTATATTACCTTCGAAAATTCTTTCTTGTTGTTGTGCGGTTCCTTTACTCCAATCTATCGCTAAATGACGCCCTCCTAGCTTTAAACCAAAAGCTAAGTTTCCTTCATCACTCGTTCGAATTGTATAAGAAACATTTGCATCTAAGTATATTTCATTAGATGGACCTATACGGTCATTTGTTAAATTAATTCCTAAACCTACTCCAGAATATCCCAATGGTGTATCATAACTTAAAGTTTGAGAATCTGGTGCTCCTCGTAAACCAACCCATTGAGTTCTTCCTAATGCTGTAATAACTGTGTGTCCATTAGACCCTGCGTAAGCTGGATTAACACTCATGGTATTATACATGTATTGGGTATATTGAGGATCTTGTTGCGAATGCACAACTACTGTAAATATCAATACAAGAAATACTATTATTTTATCTTTCATTATTCTTTTCATTATACTAAAATAAATTCCTTAAACCTACGCTCTTTAAGACTTGTCTCATTTGCTAAAAAAAGCAGCAAGTTTAAATTTAGTTGTGCTAGTATATAACACAATGTACTATTTGTAATAGTATTTTTAATAAAAGTAATACTATTTAATTTATAAAAAAATAATTTTGATTTATGTAGTTTAGTAGCAATTACCAGACCATTTCTTTTTAAGAAAATAAAGGCTTGTACACTTAAGCATATAAACATTACAACTATATATACCTTACTAAGGTATTCTTCTACAGTTACTAAGGAATTACCACTCATAAAAAAGTATTCATTATACTATTTTTACATAAATTTTATTGATCTCCTTTGTTTGGGGATACGGACTCAATAATCAAATTATTTTACACGTAGTAGTATAGTTGTAATAACTATTAGCCTGGAATGGATAAAATAAATGTAATTTATTCAATCATTAGGTGCAAATATAATTTTTTAAATCATAATTTAAAAAAAAATATACTTTTAGATTATAATATTGAATAAAATGAAAAAATCGAGACTTTTTTTAAAATCTCGATTTACTATTTGTTATGCTTCTCCCGTGGTACCTCCAAAATTCATGGGTATTGGTGGGTGTTCATATTCTTTTATTTCACCATGCGCTTGCTCAAACTTTCTAACATTTTCTAACAATGCTTTAGTTAACCTTTTTGCATGTTGCGGTGTCAAAATTATTCTTGATTTCACCTTTGCTTTAGGCACTCCTGGCATAATATTAATAAAGTCTACAATGAACTCTGATACTGAATGATTAATAATAGCTAGATTACTATATGTTCCTTCAGCTATATCTTGATCTAATTCAATGTTTATTTGCGGATCATTATTTTTTTCTTCCATATCCTATTATTTAAAAAAAGACCTCTTAATTGAGAGGTCTTTTTTATGCTATTAATTATAAACTTTTTTGGATTTCATCCTTAGGTCCAACAATGATTTGTTCATAACTTCTAATACCTGTACCGGCAGGTATACGTTTACCAACAATTACATTTTCTTTTAGACCTTCTAGATTATCTATTTTACCACTTACAGCTGCTTCATTTAACACTTTGGTTGTTTCCTGGAACGAAGCTGCAGAGATAAATGATTTAGTTTGTAACGACGCTCTAGTAATACCTTGTAATACTTGCTCCCCTGTAGCAGGTTGTGCATCTCTTGCTACTACTAAATTTTTATCTGCTCTACGTAAAATTGAATTTTCATCTCTTAAATCTCTAGCAGTTACTAATTGTCCTGGTTTTAGATTATCTGAGTCTCCAGCATCTTCAACAACCTTCATTCCATAAATCTTATCATTATCTTGTATAAAGTCGTTTTTGTGTATTAACTGATTTTCTAAGAATAATGTATCTCCAGAATCAATAATTCTAACTTTACGCATCATTTGACGTACTACAACCTCAAAGTGCTTATCGTTAATTTTCACCCCTTGTAAACGGTATACATCTTGGATTTCATTTACAAGATATTCTTGTACTGCTGAAGGGCCTTTAATTCTTAAAATATCTGCTGGTGTAGTAGCACCATCTGATAATGGCATTCCTGCTTTAATGAAATCATTTTCTTGAACTAAAATTTGGTTCGATAACTTCACTAAGTATTTCTTAATCTCACCAGTTTTAGATTCTACAATAATTTCACGGTTACCACGCTTAATTTTACCAAAGGCTACAACTCCATCAATTTCAGCTACAACAGCAGGATTTGAAGGATTACGTGCTTCAAATAATTCTGTTACACGAGGAAGACCTCCTGTGATATCTCCAGCTTTACCTGATTTACGAGGTATTTTAACTAATGTTTTACCTTCTTCTACTATTTCTCCATTCTCAACCATTAAGTGTGCACCTACTGGTAAACTGTATGAACGTAAAGCATTTCCATCAGCATCCTCGATGATCAATGAAGGAATAATCTTTTTGTTCTTAGAATCAGTAATTACCTTTTCTTGGAATCCTGTTTGTTCGTCAACTTCTACAGAGTAGTTAATACCTTGCTCTAAGTTATCAAACTTCACTTTTCCTCCAAATTCAGAAACAATAACTCCATTAAATGGATCCCATTGACATACAGCTTCTCCTTTTTTGATTGCTTTTCTATCTTTATCAAAGATGATAGAACCGTAAGGAATATTATTTGTACTTAACGTAATTCCTGTCTTTTTATCTAAAATTTTGATTTCAGCTGTACGAGAAATTACAATATCAATTTCTTCTCCAGCATTATCTTTACCTTTAACAGTACGTAAGTCTTCTATTTTAACATTACCTTCAAATTTAGCGATTAGCTTATTATCTTCAGAAATGTTTCCTGCTACCCCTCCAACGTGGAATGTACGTAACGTTAACTGTGTACCTGGTTCTCCAATAGATTGCGCTGCTATTACACCAACCGCTTCTCCTTTTTGAACTTTCTTAGCAGTAGATAAACTCTTACCATAACATTGTGCACAAATACCTTGTTTAGATTCACATGTTAATGGAGAACGAACTTCTACTCTATCTATTCCTGCTGATTGAACATTTTTAGCTGACTTTTCAGTGATTAATTCACCTGCCTGTAAAAGTACTTCATCAGTTACTGGATGATATACTTCATGTAAAGAAACTCTACCTTCAATTCTATCTGCTAAAGATTCAACAATCTCATCATTCTTCTTTAATGGAGTAATTTCTAAACCTCTTAATGTTCCACAGTCTTCTTCGTTAACAATTACGTCTTGTGATACATCAACTAAACGACGAGTTAAGTAACCTGCATCGGCAGTTTTTAAGGCCGTATCTGCTAATCCTTTACGAGCACCGTGCGTAGAGATGAAGTATTCTAAAATTGAAAGTCCTTCCTTAAAGTTAGATAAGATTGGGTTTTCAATAATCTCTCCACCACCTGCTGTAGATTTTTTAGGTTTTGCCATTAATCCACGCATACCTGTTAGCTGACGAATCTGCTCTTTAGATCCACGAGCTCCAGAATCTAACATCATAAATACTGAGTTAAATCCTTGTTGATCTTCACGTAAACGCTTCATCGATAATTCAGTTAATTGATTGTTGGTTCTACCCCAAATATCAATTACCTGGTTATAACGTTCCTTTTGAGTAAGCATACCCATGTTATAGTTCATGATGATTCCATCCACTTCTTTGTTAGCTTCAGCAATCATGGTGTGCTTTTCTTCAGGAATAATAATATCTCCTAATGAGAATGATAAACCACCTTGGAAGGCAAATTTATATCCCATATTCTTAATCTGATCAAGGAATTCACCAACAGCAGGAATACTTGTTACTTTTAAGATACCTCCAATAATTCCTCTTAACGATTTTTTAGTTAATACCTCATTGATATAACCTGCTGCTTCAGGAACTACTTCATTAAATAAGACTCTACCTACAGTAGTTTCTATAATTTGAGTAGTTAGTTCACCTTCTTCATTAAAATCTTTAGTACGTACTTTGATTCCAGCATTTAAGTCTACTTTCTTCTCATTGTAAGCGATAGTAACTTCTTCCGGAGAATAGAAAGTTAATCCTTCTCCTTTTATTTCTAATTCTGGAGTAGACTTACGCTCTTTAGTCATGTAGTATAATCCTAATACCATATCCTGAGATGGTACTGTAATTGGTGCACCATTTGCAGGGTTTAAAATATTATGAGAAGCTAACATTAATAATTGCGCTTCTAAGATAGCTTCTGGTCCTAAAGGTAAATGAACCGCCATTTGATCTCCATCAAAATCGGCGTTAAATGCCGTACATACTAATGGGTGTAAACGAATCGCTTTACCTTCAATTAATTTAGGTTGGAATGCTTGAATTCCTAGACGGTGTAACGTAGGAGCACGGTTTAGTAATACTGGATGTCCTTTAATTACATTTTCAAGAATATCCCAAACCACAGGCTCTTTTCTATCTATAATTTTCTTTGCAGATTTTACTGTTTTTACAATACCTCTTTCGATTAGTTTACGAATTACAAAAGGTTTGTATAACTCAGCCGCCATATCTTTTGGCAATCCACATTCATATAATTTTAATTCAGGTCCAACAACAATTACAGAACGTGCAGAATAATCAACACGCTTACCTAATAAGTTTTGACGGAAACGTCCTTGTTTACCTTTTAAACTATCAGATAAAGACTTTAATGGTCTGTTAGATTCTGTTTTTACCGCTGAAGCTTTACGTGTATTATCGAATAATGAATCTACTGATTCTTGTAACATACGTTTCTCATTACGTAAGATTACTTCAGGAGCTTTGATCTCCATTAATCTTTTTAAACGGTTGTTACGGATAATTACACGACGATATAAATCATTTAAATCAGATGTTGCAAAACGACCTCCATCTAATGGAACTAGTGGACGTAATTCTGGTGGAATTACTGGAACCACTTTCATGATCATCCACTCTGGTTTGTTCTCTCTATTCTTTTGAGACTCTCTGAATGCTTCTACAACATTTAAACGCTTTAATGCTTCATTTTTACGTTGCTTTGAAGTTTCAGTATTAGCTTTATGTCTTAATTGGTAAGATAACTCATCTAAATCGATACGAGCTAATAATTCAATTAAACACTCAGCCCCCATTTTAGCGATAAACTTATTAGGATCTGAATCTTCTAAATATTGATTGTCTTGAGGTAAAGAATCTGCAATATCTAAATATTCTTCCTCTGTTAAGAAATCTAATTTTTGTAATGGTTCACCTTCAGCATTTTTAGCAATACCAGGTTGGATTACTACATAACGCTCATAGTATATGATCATATCTAACTTCTTAGATGGTAATCCTAATAAATATCCCATCTTGTTAGGTAAAGATCTGAAGTACCAAATATGAGCTACTGGTACTACTAAATTAATGTGACCTACTCTATCTCTACGAACTTTCTTTTCAGTTACCTCAACACCACATCGATCACAAACAATCCCTTTATATCGGATTCTTTTATATTTACCACAAGCACATTCATAATCTTTTACAGGACCAAAGATTCTTTCACAGAAAAGCCCATCTCTTTCGGGTTTATGCGTACGGTAGTTTATTGTTTCTGGTTTTAAAACTTCTCCTTTAGATGCTTCTAAAATAGACTCAGGAGATGCTAAACCAATTGAAATTTTGTTAAATTTCTTAACAGTGTATTTTTCGTTTTTTCTTGCCATAATATTATTTTGCTTTGCAAAATGCTTTAAGCTTTTGGCTATTTGCTTTACTGCTTAAAGCTAATAGCTAAGCGCTATTAAAAAATATAAATGTAAACACTGAATCAAACTTGTTACTCTATTAAGAAATAACAAGTTTGATTAATTATTATTCTTCTAATTTAACGTCTAATCCTAAACCTTTAAGTTCGTGCATTAATACGTTAAATGATTCTGGTAATCCAGGTTCTGGCATAGTTTCACCTTTAACTATACTCTCATAAGCTTTAGCTCTACCTAATACATCATCAGATTTTACTGTAAGTATCTCACGTAAAATACTAGATGCTCCATACGCCTCAAGAGCCCAAACCTCCATTTCTCCAAAACGCTGACCTCCAAACTGAGCTTTACCTCCTAATGGTTGCTGAGTAATTAATGAGTAAGGTCCAATAGAACGGGCATGCATTTTATCTTCAATCATGTGTCCTAACTTAATCATATAAATTACTCCAACAGTAGCTGGTTGATCAAAACGCTCACCTGTTCCACCATCATATAGATAAGTATGACCAAATCTAGGTATTCCAGCTTCATCTGTAAGTGCATTAATCTCATTTAAAGACGCTCCATCAAAAATAGGTGTTGCAAATT
Source organism: Tenacibaculum agarivorans (assembly GCF_001936575.1). GTDB lineage: Bacteria > Bacteroidota > Bacteroidia > Flavobacteriales > Flavobacteriaceae > Polaribacter > Polaribacter agarivorans. The sequence goes on along the minus strand of NZ_MSMP01000010.1, from coordinate 173,605 downwards.
TTTGGCCTAATTTTAGACCTGCCCATCCAAGAACAGTCTCATAAATCTGACCAATATTCATACGAGATGGTACCCCTAATGGATTTAATACAATATCTACAGGTGTTCCATCTTCTAAGAATGGCATATCCTCTTGACGTACAATTCTAGCAACAATACCTTTATTACCGTGACGTCCTGCCATTTTATCTCCAACTTTCAATTTACGTTTCTTTGCAATGTAAATTTTAGCTAATTTTAAAATACCTGCTGGTAACTCATCTCCTACAGAAATTGTAAACTTCTCACGTCTTAAAACTCCTTGTAAATCGTTTACTTTAATTTTGTAATTGTGAATTAATTCACCAACTAACTGATTAAGGTCTTTGTCTGTTGTCCAAGTTCCATTTAAATGTGTAAAATCATCTACTGAGTTTAACATTTTTTGAGTAAACTTCTTACCTTTTGGTAAAACTTCTTCTCCTAAATCATTATAAATTCCTTGAGAAGTTTTTCCGCTTATTAGATTGAATAATTTTTCAATTAAACGATCTTTTAAATCTTCAAATTTTGAAACAAAAGATGCTTCTAAAGTAGCTACAGCTTCTTTATCTCTAGCTCTCTTGTTCTTATCTTTAACAGCTCTCTTGAATAGTTTTTTATCAATAACTACACCTTTTAAAGATGGTGAAGCTTTTAATGATGCATCTTTTACATCACCTGCTTTATCTCCAAAGATTGCTCTTAATAATTTTTCTTCAGGTGTTGGATCAGATTCTCCTTTTGGTGTAATCTTTCCTATTAAAATATCACCAGGCTTAACTTCTGCTCCAATACGAATCATTCCGTTTTCGTCAAGGTCTTTAGTTGCCTCTTCAGAAACGTTAGGAATGTCATTTGTTAGCTCTTCTGCTCCTAATTTTGTATCACGAACATCTAGAGAATATTCATCAATATGAATTGATGTAAAGATATCTTCACGAACTACTTTTTCAGATATCACAATCGCATCCTCAAAGTTATATCCTTTCCAAGGCATGAAGGCTACTTTCATATTTCTACCTAAAGCTAACTCACCTTGTTGAGTTGCATAACCTTCACAAAGAACTTGTCCTTCTTCTACCCTGTCTCCTCTTCTAACAATTGGCTTAAGGTTGATATTTGTTCCTTGGTTTGTTTTTCTAAACTTAATTAAATCATACGATTTTTCGTCAGTATCAAAACTTACCAATCTTTCATCATCAGTTCTGTCATACTTTATGGTAATTGTGTTTGCATCTACATACTCAACTACACCAGCTCCTTCAGCATTGATTAATATTCTAGAATCTTTTGCTACTCTACGCTCTAAACCAGTTCCAACAATAGGTGAATCAGGTCTTAATAATGGTACTGCCTGACGCATCATGTTTGATCCCATTAAAGCACGGTTTGCATCATCATGCTCCAAGAAAGGAATTAATGATGCAGAAATAGAAGCAATCTGGTTAGGAGCAACGTCCATGTAGTTTACAACTTCAGGAGTTACTACTGGGAAATCTCCCTCTTCTCTTGCAATTACTTTATCTCTATCTATGGCACCATCTTCTCTAACCTCTATATTTGATTGAGCGAACTTCATTCCTTCTTCTTCTTCTGCGCTCAAATAAATTGGATCTTCTGCTAAGACTTTACCTTCTGTTACTTTCTTATATGGAGTTTCAATGAATCCCATTGGGTTTACTTTAGCATATACTGCCAAAGAAGAAATAAGACCAATGTTTGGACCTTCTGGTGTTTCAATAGGACATAAACGACCATAGTGTGTATAGTGAACGTCACGAACCTCGAAACCAGCTCTTTCTCTAGATAAACCTCCAGGACCTAAAGCAGATAAACGACGCTTGTGTGTAATCTCTGCTAATGGATTAGTTTGATCCATAAATTGAGATAACTGATTGGTTCCAAAGAAAGAATTAATTACCGAAGATAATGTCTTCGCATTAATTAAGTCTATCGGAGTAAACACTTCATTATCACGAACGTTCATACGCTCACGAATAGTACGTGCCATACGTGCTAAACCGACACCAAACTGTCCTGCTAATTGCTCACCTACTGTACGTACACGACGGTTAGATAAGTGATCAATATCATCTACTTCAGCTTTTGAATTGATTAACTCAATTAAATACTTAACAATAGTAATGATATCATTCTTTGTTAATACTTTCTGATCTATATCCTCATTTAATTGAAGTTTAGTGTTCATTCTAAAACGACCTACTTCTCCTAAATTATATCTTTGTTCAGAAAAGAATAACTTATCAATTATACCTCTTGCTGTTTCCTCATCTGGCGGTTCAGCATTACGTAATTGACGATATATATGTTCAACTGCCTCTTTTTCTGAGTTAGTTGGATCTTTTTGTAATGTATTATGAATTATAGCGTAATCGGCCATGTGGTTATCTTCCTTATGCAGTAAGATAGTTTTAGCACCTGCCTCTATAATTTCATCTACGTGTTCTTTCTCTAAGATTGTATCACGATCAAAAATAATTTCGTTACGCTCTATAGATACTACTTCTCCAGTATCTTCATCTACGAAATCTTCATGCCATGTTTTTAATACCCTTGCAGCTAATTTTCTTCCTAATACCTTTTTTAGTCCTGCTTTAGATACTTTTATTTCCTCAGCTAAATCGAAAATTTCAAGAATATCTTTATCTCTTTCGTAACCGATTGCTCTAAATAAAGTTGTAACAGGTAACTTTTTCTTTCTATCAATATAGGCATACATTACCTGATTAATATCAGTAGCAAACTCTATCCAAGATCCTTTAAAAGGAATTACTCTTGCTGAATATAACTTTGTACCATTGGCATGGAAAGACTGACCGAAGAAAACACCAGGTGAACGGTGTAATTGAGATACAACAACTCTCTCTGCTCCATTAATAATAAATGTTCCCGATCCACTCATGTAAGGAATAGTTCCTAAGTACACATCTTGAACAATGGTTTCAAAATCTTCATGTTCAGGGTCTGTACAGTATAACTTTAACCTTGCTTTTAGGGGAACACTGTATGTTAATCCTCTTTCAATACATTCTTGAATGCTATATCTTGGAGGGTCAACAAAGTAATCTAAAAATTCTAATACGAATTGATTTCTTGTATCTGTGATTGGGAAGTTATCCATGAAGGTTTTATATAAACCTTCTTCACCTCGCTCTTCTGCTTTCGTTTGTAATTGGAAAAAATCTTGAAAAGATTTTATCTGAATATCTAAGAAATCTGGATAGTCAGTTCCTATTTTAGATGATGCGAAGTTGATTCTTTTAGTAGTTTTTGTCGTTGCCAAAAGAGTAACTATTTTTGAATTAAAAATATCTTATTAAAACTAATAAAGTTTTTTTTCTAGTTTTCTGACTTAATTTAAAAAATAACTATTTAATAATCAATAGAAAAAAGTCAAAAAATAAACACAAGTTATTAAGTTGTGATGTAAAAGAACAAATATATACACAAAATGGTTTAGGGCTAGAACTTAATGTCCTAGCACCTAAACCTGAATTTTGTTATCCCACTTTATTGTGGGGAGTAAGCTTACTTTAACTCTACTTCAGCTCCTGCTTCTTCTAAAGACTTCTTAAGACCTTCAGCCTCATCTTTAGATACACCTTCTTTAACTGGTGCTGGAGCGCTATCTACGATACCTTTAGCTTCTTTTAATCCTAAACCAGTTAATTCTTTAACTAATTTAACTACAGCTAATTTAGAACCTCCTGCTGCTTTTAAGATAACGTCAAACTCAGTTTTCTCTTCACCAGCATCTCCTCCAGCTCCTCCAGCTGGTCCTGCTACTGCTACAGCTGCTGCTGCAGGCTCTATACCATATTCTTCTTTTAAAATATCTGCTAATTCATTAACTTCTTTTACAGTCAAGTTAACTAATTGTTCTGCGAATTCTTTTAAATCTGCCATTTTAATTGTTTTAATTCTTTATTATTGTTTATTAGTGCGCTTAATTATTTCTCTGATAACGTCTTTAAGATACCAGATAACTTACTACCTCCTGATTGTAATGCTGAAACAACATTCTTAGCAGGCGATTGTAATAATGTAATGATGTCTCCAATAAGTTCTTCACGAGACTTGATGTTAACAAGAGCATCTAGTTGATCATCTCCAACATAAATTGCTTCTTCAACATAAGCTCCTTTAAGAAGAGGCTTATCCGACTTCTTTCTAAACTCCTTAATTACTTTTGCAGGTGCATTACTAGCTTCTGCAATCATTAATGAAGTATTACCTTTTAAAACTTCTGGTAACTCACCAAAGTCTTTATCTGAAGCTTCCATTGCTTTCTCTAACAATGTGTTCTTCACAACAGCCAATTTAACGTCAGCTTTAAAACAAGCCCTACGTAGGTTAGATGTAGTTATTGCGTCTAAACCTGAAATATCTGCAAGATAAATAGTGTTAGTATCTGCTAATTGCGCTGTTAAATCTTGTATTACTTGTGATTTTTCCTCTCTAGTCATAATTGATACATTTTAACTGCCTACGATACAGACTTTACATCTACAGGAACACTAGGACTCATAGTTGAAGACATAAAAATACTCTTAATATAAGTTCCTTTTGCTGCTGTTGGCTTTAATTTAATAAGTGTTTGAACTAGTTCATTTGCATTTTCGAAAATTTTATCAGCATCAAATGATACTTTTCCGATAGCAGCATGCACAATACCAGTTTTATCAACTTTAAAGTCAATCTTACCAGCTTTTACTTCTTTTACTGCTTTTGCAACATCCATAGTAACTGTACCAGTCTTTGGGTTAGGCATTAACCCTCTAGGTCCTAAAATACGCCCTAAAGGCCCTAATTTACCCATAACACTAGGCATAGTTATAATAACATCAACGTCTGTCCATCCTCCTTTAATTTTCTGTAAGTATTCATCTAAACCTACATAATCTGCTCCAGCTTCTTTTGCTTCAGCCTCTTTATCTGGAGTAACTAACGCTAATACTTTTACATCTTTTCCTGTCCCGTGAGGTAAAGTTACAACTCCACGTACCATTTGATTAGCTTTACGAGGATCTACTCCTAAGCGTACCGCTAGATCAACAGATGCGTCAAACTTTACGTTTGTGATCTCTTTTACTAATGCTGATGCATCCTTTAAGTCATAAACTTTAGAGCTATCTATCTTAGCACGAGCTTCTTTTTGCTTTCTAGTAATTGCCATTTCTAAATATCTTTTTAAAGTTTATTCAGGTGCATCACCTGTTACTGTTAATCCCATAGAGCGTGCAGTACCAGCGATCATTCTCATTGCAGACTCAACTTTGAAGGCATTCATATCAACCATCTTGTCTTCTGCAATAGTTCTAATTTGATCCCAAGATACTTTTGCTACTTTGTTTCTATTAGGCTCTCCTGAACCTTTCTTAATTTTGGCCGCTTCTAGTAATTGTACTGCAGCTGGTGGAGTTTTAACAACAAATTCAAATGATTTATCAGTATATACTGTAATCACTACAGGTAAAACTTTACCTTGTTTGTCCTGTGTACGAGCATTAAATTGCTTACAGAACTCCATGATGTTAACTCCGGCAGCACCTAAAGCGGGTCCAACTGGTGGCGATGGATTCGCAGCACCTCCCCTAACTTGTAGTTTAACTAATTTACTTACTTCTTTTGCCATTGTTTAAGATTTAATAATGTATTATTGTGGAAGCTCTAATACATCCAAAATATATGTGTAACAGTTATATTTTCTCTACTTGCATGTAGCTTAATTCTAATGGAGTTTTCCTTCCGAAAATTTTCACCATTACTTCAAGCTTACGTTTCTCTTCATTAACCTTCTCTACTATTCCATCAAATCCATTAAAAGGTCCATCTACTACTTTTACAGTTTCTCCTACTACATAAGGTATAGCTACGTTTTCTTCATTAACAGATAGTTCATCAACTTTACCTAACATTCTATTAACCTCTGATTTACGCATAGGAACTGGATCACCTCCTTTTGTTTCACCTAAAAAACCAATTACACCAGTAACTGCTTTTATTACGTGAGGAACCTCACCAGCTAAATTAGCTTCGACCATTATGTAACCTGGAAAATAAACTCTTTCTCTATTTATTTTCTTACCGTTTCTTATCTGAACAACTTTCTCAGTAGGTACAATTACTTGACTTACATAATCAGATAAACCGTGTCTGGCGATCTCAGTTTCAATATAAGACTTTACTTTATTCTCTTGACCTCCTATCGCTCTCACGACATACCATTTCATTACTGAGTCAGCCATCTTCTAAAATAAATTGAAAAATTTATCTAAACTTGTTTGAAAAACTTTATCTATAGCAGCAACTGCAATAGCAAAAACGATTGTAAAAACCGCTACTACAACAGTTGACTTTTGAGCTTCTTCACGAGAAATCCAAGTCATATTAGTACTCAATTCTTCAAAAGAGTCTTTAATGTATTGTATAAAGTTATTCATTACTTGTAAAATTTGCACGGGTTGAGAGGCTCGAACTCCCGACACCTGGTTTTGGAGACCAGTGCTCTACCAACTGAGCTAAACCCGTTTATTTATAAAGGTATCCCAAGGTTTGGGACACCTTTATTGTTTTTATATACTAACTTCTTATTAGTCTAAAATTTCAGTTACCTGACCAGCTCCAACTGTTCTACCTCCTTCACGGATAGCGAACTGAAGACCTGTATTTAATGCGATAGGCTGAATTAAATCAACTGTAATAGTTAAGTTATCACCTGGCATTACCATTTCTACTCCATCAGGTAAGTTAATATTACCAGTTACGTCAGTTGTACGCACGTAGAATTGTGGACGGTAGTTATTGTGGAAAGGAGTGTGACGACCACCTTCTTCTTTCTTTAAGATATATACCTCAGCTTTAAACTTAGCGTGTGGAGTTACAGAACCTGGCTTACAGATTACCATTCCTCTTTTAATATCTTCTTTTGCAATACCTCTTAATAAGATACCAGCGTTATCTCCTGCTTCTCCTCTATCTAAAATTTGACGGAACATTTCGATACCAGTTACTGTAGAAGCTAACTTCTCAGCACCCATACCAATAATATCTACAGGATCTCCAGAGTTGATGATACCAGTTTCGATACGACCAGTTGCAACAGTACCACGACCTGTAATTGAGAATACATCTTCAATAGGCATTAAGAAATCTTTTTCAGTATCTCTTGGTGGCTCTTCAATCCAAGTATCAACAGCTTCCATTAATTCTAAAACTGTATCAACCCACTTTTGCTCTCCATTTAAAGCTCCTAAAGCAGAACCCATAACAACAGGACCATTATCTCCATCATACTCATAGAAAGATAATAATTCTCTTACTTCCATTTCTACTAATTCTAGCAATTCCTCATCATCAACCATATCCACTTTATTCATGAATACTACAATTCTTGGAATACCTACCTGACGTCCTAATAAGATGTGCTCACGAGTTTGAGGCATTGGACCATCAGTAGCAGCAACTACTAAGATAGCACCATCCATTTGAGCAGCACCAGTTACCATGTTCTTTACATAATCGGCGTGACCTGGACAGTCAACGTGTGCATAGTGACGGTTTGCTGTTGCATATTCTACGTGAGAAGAGTTAATTGTAATACCTCTTTCTTTCTCTTCTGGAGCATTATCGATTTGATCAAAAGCTCTTTGTTCAGAAAATCCTGCATCAGCTAATACTTTAGTAATAGCAGCAGTTAATGTAGTTTTACCGTGATCTACGTGACCGATTGTACCTACGTTTAAGTGCGGTTTCGAACGATCGTAAGTTCCTTTTGCCATGATTATTAATTTTAATTCTTAGTTAAATATATTTAGTGTTATCGTAATCTCTATTATTTATTTTTGAGCCAATGACGGGACTTGAACCCGTGACCTCATCCCTACCAAGGATGCGCTCTACCAGCTGAGCTACACCGGCTTTTCATTTACGATTGCCGATTAAGATTTACGATACTCTTTTTCTTTGTAACTCGTAAATGGTTTTTAGAGCGGGAGACCGGGTTCGAACCGGCGACATTCAGCTTGGAAGGCTGACGCTCTACCAACTGAGCTACTCCCGCAATATTGATTAAGATTTTGTGGGGAGAGCAGGATTCGAACCTGCGAAGTCGAAAGACAACGGAGTTACAGTCCGTCCCATTTGGCCGCTCTGGAATCTCCCCTTTAAATCTTAAAAATATTTTAATGAACTTTTGTTTCTTTTGAGCCGATAGAGGGACTCGAACCCACGACCTGCTGATTACAAATCAGCTGCTCTAGCCAGCTGAGCTATATCGGCTTTTGTTATAAAAAAACAATCCGTTATTTCTAACGGACTGCAAATGTAAAAACTAATTTTGAATTTATAAAACTTTTTAGGTTTTTTTTACATTATTATGAAACTAATGATGTTCTTGTTTTCTCTTTAGATTTCTTTAATTGCCTTTTTAACGATTCTACCCCTACACTTACCCCTTCTTCAAAAGTCTTTGTCATCTTTTTGACAATTAACTCGTTACCTGGTATATTAATTTTTATTTCGGTGATTTTATTCTCCTTATCACTCGTTTTTTGAACCTTCAGAAAAACTTCTGCATCTACAATTCTGTCATGGAATTTATCTAATCCACCTACTTTTTTTTCAATGTACTTGACTAAATCTCCGTCTACTTTAAAATTTACAGATTGTGTGAATACCTTCATAATTTTCAATGTTTTTATTTGCTCCTAGGATGAGCTTTGTTAAACACTTGTTTTAATTGTTCCAAGTTATTGTGAGTATAAACTTGGGTTGAGGCTAAACTTGAATGTCCTAGTAATTCTTTAACCGAATTTAAGTCCGCTCCTTGATTAAGCAATTGTGTAGCAAAAGTATGCCTTAGAATATGCGGACTCTTTTTTATTTTTGTCGAGACTTCACTAAAATAACGATTTATTACTCTATACACAAGTGTTTCATAAATTTTATTTCCCTTTTCTGTTATAAAAAGGTAATCATTTGAACTATTTATCGTTTCTCTTATCGATAAGTACACTTGGATTGTTTTAACAACTGAAGGTAATAAAGGAACTAATCTTTCTTTATTTCTTTTCCCTAAAACTTTAATTGCCTTTGTCTCAATATTTACATCTAATAATTTGATATTAATCAATTCTGCCCTTCTCATACCTGTAGAATAAAACAACTCCACAACCAACTTATTTCTCACAGATAGAAAATCATTATCTGATATTTTATTTAAAACCTCTTCTACTTCATCAGAAGAAAAAGGAACTTCTATCTTTTTTTGAGTTTTAAGGGATTTATGTTTTGAAAGTGGGTTAATTTTAATTACATCTATTTTTTGTAGATATTTATAGAATGTTTTTAGACTACTAATTTTTCTATTTATTGATCGATTAGAGATATTTTGATTTACTAAACATACGATCCAAGATCTAATTTGATTATAATGTATATTCTCAATTTCTTCTTGATCAAACTCAACAGCACAAAAGTCTTTAAAAGCTATTAAATCTGTTTTATAGGCCAATACTGTATGCTTTGAATATTTTTTCTCTAACGAAAGATAATCCAGGAAGTGTTTAATATACATATAGTCAATTCTTCATTAATCAAAATCTAATATAGAAAAATAAAAAACCCATACAAAATTTGTATGGGCTCTTTAATATTTCACTAAGAAAAGTTTGGCTTAACCTACTTCTTCTTGCGTTCTTAATCTTTGGATGTAAGATGCTTTTATTTTCTGTGCTCTTTTTGCTACAGATGGTTTAGTATATTGCTTACGTGCACGTAAAGTTCTCATTGTTTTAGTACGATCAAATTTACGCTTATAACGTTTTAAAGCTCTATCTATATTTTCACCTTCTTTAACTGGAATAATTAACATGTTTTTGCACCTCCTCTCATACGTATCTTAATATTTTATATTAATAATCAGTTAATTAACTGACTCTAAATTTAAATTCTTATTTTTAAGGATTGCAAAGATACATATTTAATTACATATAACAACTAATCAGTTATTTATTTTGGTGCCCAAACAGAATAACTTTTAGGTGGAACTTGGATTTTTACCCATTTCCCTCCTTGAGTTACAGGTTGCCAATTAGAATGTCCTGTGTAATCTTTTATTCTAGTATTTGACCAATTTGTTTCAATCCATCGCTCTTTCCATGAATTAGAATTATTTATATACACGATTAACCCTACGTTACCATATCCATTTCTTCTTGCTACGTATTCATCAGTATCTGTATATAAAATAGATGTACTTCCTCCTGCTAGATTATTATGGATCCAAATTAAATTATTTAACCTTTCTTTACTAAGCCATTCTTCATAATCTCTATAAAAAATTGTTGGGTAACCTTCATGAGTCAATATGTAAGCATAAGCTAACATTTTATTGTTGATTATTTCGTCTGTATCATGGTTTGCTACAAATGTTACAGCTTTAGTAGAATTTCTCTTCCAAAGCATATCATCATTTAACCTATTTAAATTATTCCCTTCAAAGGCGTCTCTCATTCTGTAATAACAAGCAAAATCAAAAGCTGATACCTCAGCAGCTCCAGACCACCAATCTAATGTTCCTGCATTTCCATCCCAATATTCTCCTACTGAAAACCCTCCTACAGCGTTTTTCCATGCTCTAACTACCCAAGGTTCAAATCCTTTTACATAATCGAATCTCCAACCATCGAATCCCATTACATTTTTATAATATTTAGCCACAGATTCTTCTCTTTTCCATAACCAATCTTGAACATAAGGCTGACAATGGCTCAAATCTGGAAATCCTCCAAAAACACCTGAATCGCTATTGCAATTAGCATTTGGATGGAAATCGCTATTACTTCTAAAAAACTTCCCTGATTTAGGATTAAAATCTGTGTAATAAGGTGTTCCTGTATAGGGATTATCTTCTAACTCTCCTCCACTATTATGATTAATTACAATATCTGCTATTATACTTAATCTAGCATTGTGCGCTTCACTAATCAAGCTTTGAAGCTCCGTTTTTGATCCAAAACGAGTTTCTACACTCCCCATTTGATCGTATTGCCCAAAATCATAATAATCAAAAGGGTCGTATCCCATTGAGAAGGCTCCGTTCTGCGCTTTTGACACTGGAGGTAGCCAAATAGCATCTATTCCTGCATTACTCCAACTTTGTACTTTACTTTCTACTTTTCCCCACCAGGTTCCTCCTGCTGGAACATCCCAATAAAAGGCTTGCATCATTACACCTGTTCCTATTGGTTTTAAACCTTGCCTTGCTACAACAAGTTTTTGATCATCTTCATTTAATATTGAAGTTTGGGCTTCATTTGAATTTACTCTTGCTTCTGTATCTGAGCAAGAATAATTGATAAACAATATGATTATCAAAAATTTAAAAAGGGTTTTCATTTTGATTTGGTTTATTTGTTTTTTTCAATTTATTTAATGAAATCCACATAACGAAATCGATATAGAAACGAAATCGATTTCGTGTTAATAAATTAAACTATTCCTATAATTTCATACCTCAAAAAGAGTTAAACTCAAAATTAGAAGCAAAAAAAAAGAGAATACTTAAAAGTATCCTCTTTTCAATTATATTATCTAAATAGTAGATTAATATTATTTTGTGCTTTTTTATCGATAACCATTTTGGCGATGCGAAAAACGCATTTTCGCAAAATGGTATTTACGTAGCTGGCTTATATTCTTTTTTATCGATAACCATTTTTGCGATAATCTCTTTTAAGATTTCAGAGGTACCACCTCCTATCGGACCTAATCTACTATCTCTAAACATTCTGGCTAAAGGATAATCTTCCATATAACCATATCCTCCTAACAATTGTAAAGCATCATAAATTACTTCATCAGCTATTTTAGTTGATAATAATTTACTCATACTAGCTTCTTTAACAGCATATGTTCCATTGTTCAATTTATTAGTAATTGAATAGTTATATTCTTTACACATATCCACTTTAGAAGCGATTTCAGCAACTTTGTGCCTTAATGCCTGGAATTCACTTATCTTTTTCCCGAAAGCATCTCTTTCTTTCATATAATCAACAACATATTCCTGGGCATATTCTGCTCTTGCATGCGCATTAACTCCCATGATTAATCTTTCTAAAGCAAAATGTTGCATGATGTAAGAGAAACCTTTTCCCTCTTCTCCCATTAAGTTTTCTTTAGGAATTATCACATTATCAAAAGCTATTTCTCCAGTATCAGAGGCTCTCCATCCTAACTTATTTAATTTTGTTGCAGAAACTCCTTTAACATCTCTGTCTACAACAAAAATGCTCATTCCGTTATATTTATCTTCAGGATTTGTTTTAGCTGCTACTATTAAATAATCAGAATACACTCCATTTGTAATAAATGTTTTTGACCCATTTAACACATAGTTATCTCCATCTTTAACTGCAGTGGTTCTCATACCTGCAACGTCGCTTCCTCCAAAAGGTTCCGTAATACATAGACATCCTATCTTTTTACCTTCTATACTTGGTGTTAAATATTCTGTTTTTATTCTATGATCACCTTCTTTTTTTAAGTGAGTCATAGCTAGATATGCATGTGCCCACATTGCAGCAGCAAAACCTCCAGAATTTATTCTTTGTAGCTCTTCAAGAAAAATTACGGTGTAAAATAAATCTAAATCTAATCCGCCATATTCTTCTGGTTGGTATAGACCAAAATATCCCATCTCTCCAAACTTTTCCCAAATAAATCGATCAATTGTACCGGTTTCCTCCCATTTCTCAATATAAGGAACTACTTCTTTTTGTAAAAAGTCTCTAAAACTTTTACGAAATGATTCGTGTTCTTCAGTAAAATACATACTGTAATTTTGTTTTAATTTAAGTTGTTTGTTTTGTTTGTTTATTCTGCCTTCAAATATAAGATTATTCTATCGTATTTGTTTTGAGGGAATTCTTTAATATTTCTTAATTCTTTTATACTTTGAAGCTCAGCAACTTCATCTCTGTAATCAAAAATTTTCTTACAAAGCTCATAATCAATATAAGGAAGGTGTAGTATTTGCTTAAAATTTGCGGTATTAACGTTAATTTTATCTATTTTAGGTTTACTTTGAATTGAAAAGATTTCTAGAATGTTTTCAACCATTACTTCATCTATCCCCCACACCTCTTGAAGTTGATTCTCAAATGTAAATCCTTTTAATTTAGAACGGTACTTAATAATTCTATTAGAAATTACTTCTCCAACACCATTTACTACCATAAAATCTTCTCGGGTAGCCATATTAATATCTGTGGTTGATGCCTCTCTTTTTTCAGATTTTAATGAAAAAACACTATCAAAATTAGCAGATTTTATTTGCTTTTTCTTTTTAACCCAATCAGGAAACTTAAAATATGGTGAAATAATTTTTAATAGACTATCTGATACCTTAGTGACTTTTTGAAACTCCTTAGCAGAATTCACATACTTATTATGACTTCTAAATTTATGTAATCTATCAATTTCTTCTGTTGATAATCCTAGTTTATATCCTTTATAGTCTGTGATAAAATTAGGGTTAAAAGGAAACAATTTTGTTTTCTTTGTTTTTTCTAGCGATTTTAAGCTATCTATCTCTGACTGAAATGCTATTACCTCTTTGGTTTCTAAATCAAGTTCTATATTAGGCCTAGTATTTATATAGTAATAAATAACTTGTAGAATTATAATGACAGCTATTAAAACAAAAATCCCATTTCGTTGGCTTTTTGTATACCAGAAATGGGATTTGAAATATTTCATTTTTTATTATTAATCTAGGAATTACCCTTTAATAGCATCTAAATATCTTTTCAACTGCTTCTTAACTACAGGCATTAAGAAATACAAACCTACCATATTAGGGAATACCATTGCAAAAATCATTGCATCTGAAAATGCCCAAATAGATCCCATACTAGCAGCTGCTCCAATAATTACAAATGTTAAGAATAACAATTTATACGTTAAATCTGCTTTTTTACCTCTACCAAATAAGAATTTCCATGATTGTAATCCATAGTAAGACCAAGAAATCATTGTAGAAACAGCGAATAATACTACTGCAATAGTTAAGAATACATTTGAATAAGGAATATATTGTGCAAAAGCTCTAGCTGTGATTCCAGCTCCTTCATAAGCTACTCCATCAATTAAAACAGCCCCTGTTCCGTCTCCACCATATTGAAAAACACCTCCAGTGTTAAAAATAATTATTACTAAAGCAGTCATAGTACAGATCACAACTGTATCAATAAACGGCTCTAATAAAGCTACTAAACCTTCAGATGCAGAATACTTAGTTTTTACAGCTGAGTGTGCTATTGAAGCCGAACCAGCTCCTGCTTCGTTTGAAAACGCTGCTCTTTGGAATCCTACCAATAAGACACCTATTACTCCACCAACACCAATGGCTTTTGGATTAAAAGCTTGACTAAAAATAAGTCCAAATGCGTCATCAACTAAAGAAACGTTACTAAGAATAATATAGAGACATGCTAAGATATAAAGTACTGCCATAAATGGCACTACCTTCTCTGTTACAGTTGCTATACGCTTAATCCCTCCAATAATTATTATACCTACTAAAACAGCTAATACAACTCCTATAATCGCCCCAGCTCCTGTGCTATCTAATCCTAATAATTCTTTAATTACTATAGTTGCTTGGTTTGATTGTGCTGCATTTCCTCCACCAAAAGATCCTCCAATACAGAATATAGCAAACAACACTGCTGTTATTTTACCTAACATTTCAAAACCTTTGTCTTTTAAACCTTTAGATAGGTAATACATTGGTCCTCCATATACAGTCCCTTCTTCATCTACATCACGATATTGTACTCCTAGTGTACATTCAACAAACTTTGTAGACATTCCTAAAAGACCACAAACAATCATCCAAAATGTTGCACCTGGACCTCCTAAAGCAATTGCTAAGGCAACTCCTGCTATATTTCCGTTACCTACAGTACCTGATACCGCTGTTGCTAATGCTTGGAAGTGAGTTACCTCTCCTTCTTTACTTTCATCTCTAATTGTTTCAATAGCATCTCCACCTGGAGTAACATCTCCATATGCTTCTTCCACTACTGCTTTATCAACATCATCGTATTTCCCTCTAACTACATTAATTGCAGTTAAGAAATGTCTAATATTTGGAAATCCGAAATAAATAGTAAAAAATGCGGCACTGAATACTAATAATATTAAAACAAAAGGTGTGTCACCTATTGGAGAAAAGAAAATTACAGCATTAAAAAAATCAGAAATTGGTTTGAAGGCTTCATCTATCTTTTGATCCAAACCTTTTTCTTGGGCAAAAGTTAGCATTGGTACTATAGTAAATAGTAACGCTAGTAGTCTTTTATTCATCATGTATATATAATAATTTAGTTGAATTAGTGGGGCGCAATATCATAAAAAACTAAAATTTTAACAAGTTTTTCGAGTTAAAACTATTTTTAAAGTTAGTTTTCTCTTAATTATTTGCATATCTTTTTTTGTATTTTTCTTATAAAATAGTTTAAAACAATTCCCTTAATTTCATTATTTGTTCAGGTCTTCCTAATACTATTAAATTACCACCTGCGGTAAGTTGTAAAGAAGCTTCAGGATTTATAATATATTCTTTTTCATTTGTTTTAAAACCAATTACTGTACAACCTGTTTTTTTTCTGAGATCAAGATCTAAAATAGTTTTGTTAATATACTCTTCAGGTAAACTATCAATAGCTACTTCTTCTAAATTAGCAGTTGTATCTCCTTCTATAGTTAATCGGTCTACAAACTCTATCACATCAGGTGTTACCACTAAAGAAGCCATATGTGCACCTCCTAATTTATCTGGCATAATTACATTATCTGCTCCAGCAATTTTTAATTTACTATAAGAACTCTCTTGTGAAGCTCTACTAATAATTCTGCACTCTTTATTTAATTGACGGGCAGTTAACACTACAAACAAATTATCTGCATCTGAAGGTAAAGCTGTAATTAAGTTTTCTGCTTTTTGTATTCCTGCCTTTAACAGTATTTCATCTGTTGTAGCATCTCCTTCGATATTTAAAATTCTATTCCCGTCTAAATGTTGAATTAGCTCTTTATCTTTTTCTATAATTACCACATCTCTTCTAAAATCTGTGAGTTTTGTTAATGCTTGTTTTCCATTTCTTCCGTAACCACAAACAATAGTATGTCCTTGTAATTGTTCTATTTTTTTTTGCACTTTTTTAATTTTAAGTTGTTCAAATAACTCACCACTTATCAAATATTCTGAAAAAGAAGATACCGCGTATCCGAAAGTAAATAAACTAGAAATAATTAAAAAGATTGTAAATACTTTTTCTTCTGATGAAAAAGGATGCACTTCTCCAAAACCAACAGTAGCTATCGTGATTACTGTCATATATAACGCATCTATAAACGAGTAATCAAATAGTAATAAGTATCCTAACAAACCTAATAAAAAAATTAGTGTTGTTAAGAAGAGTGCTTTATGTAAACGTGATCTAAAAATCAACTTTATCATAAGTCAAAAACTGAAGTTCTTTTGGTATAAATTTTATCTTTTAATTTCAACAAAAAAGCAAAAACTAAGTATAAACCAAATGATAAACCAACAGTGACAAACGAAAAGTAAATGAAAAATAATCGAACATTTACCACTCTCATTCCTAATCGGTCTGCGAACCTAGAGGATACATCAAAACCATAACGCTCAAAAAAATGCCTGATTGATTTTACCATTTCTATTTTGAATTTATTATTTGCGCTTAAAAGTATTAAATAATTCCTTAAACGTATTTTTATAATATTGTACTTCTTTCTTAGTTAAAATATCAGATCTGTAGTTAGCTTGTAAAGCATAATAAGTATCCCCTCTAAAAACTATTGCGGTACTACAAACTTGGATGATATTCCCTTTTTTATCTCTCTTATAATATTCCAACTCATACCCTTCTAAACCATCAATCTGTATAGGATTAATATCAACAGGAGTATCTGATTTTACTTTACTATTACTATAAGATAAACTAAAAACTCTTTTATCTATTTTTTTATATTGAGTTAGATTACTACTATCAATATAATCATGCTTAATTGTTACATGAATCTTAGTAGAAGATAATTTTTTCTCTTTACCATCTCCTTTATATGTTAGTTTATTCGCCCAATATCCTGACCTCTTTAAACCAAACTTCTCCACATCAACGTTTCCTCCTACTCTATCAGAAAAAACAATTTTCTTTTGAGGTGTAAATACAACTGATAACATACTTTTTTGGATCTCTTTCTCAACTTCATCTTTTATTGAGATCCTATAATCTCCAACAATAGTTAAAAGCGTCTTTTCATCAAAATCTACATATAAAATTTTCTTTTGTTTTTTAATGCCAGGATATTCTTCACTTTCATAACTAACCCATATCGCATCTTTTGTATTGAATTTAAAACGATCTATTTTTACATTCTCTCCAAATTGCTCAAAATTTTTAACTGAAATTCTTTTTTTAAACGAATTATGAACTGTTAGCATTTCTATATAAGCTACATCTCTACTTTCTTTTACGAACCCAGAAACTAAGGGCTCCATTTGAAATCCTTTAGGAGGAATCATACTAAATTTTGTTGCTAAAACAGGTACATGCTCAGAAGTAAGTTCACTTTTGATATGAGCTGGTATTTGTGCATAAAAATTAAAAGTTATTAGTAGACTTAAAATTATAATTATTTTCATAATTACTTTTTAGCTAAAATACAAATTCATTATAGATGTTGATTAATGGATTCTATTTAATAATTTTGTTCTTTTGCAAAATAGATACTTTGAAAGAACAAGAATTCATTGAAGTTTATGGAGCTAGAGCTCATAATCTTAAAAATATAGATGTAAAAATTCCTCGCGAAAAACTAGTAGTCATTACTGGACTAAGTGGAAGTGGTAAATCTTCATTAGCTTTTGATACTATTTATGCGGAAGGACAACGTAGATATATTGAAACGTTTTCTGCATATGCACGACAATTCTTAGGAGGATTAGAACGACCAGATGTTGATAAAATTGATGGTTTATCTCCTGTTATTTCCATAGAGCAAAAAACGACCAACAAAAGTCCACGCTCAACTGTAGGAACAATTACTGAAATTTATGATTTCTTACGCCTTTTATTTTCCAGAGCATCTGATGCCTATTCTTACAATACTGGTGAGAAAATGATTAGCTATTCAGATGAGCAAATAAAGGAACTTATTTTAAAAGATTTTTCTGATAAACGAGTAGCTATTCTTGCTCCCTTAATTAAATCTAGAAAAGGTCACTATCGAGAATTATTTGAACAAATATCTAAACAAGGATTTGTTAGAGTTCGTGTTGATGGTGAAATTAGGGAAATTGAAAAAGGCATGAAACTAGATCGATATAAAACGCACGATATTGAAGTAGTTATTGATCGATTAGTTGTAAATTCTGAAGCTGAAAAACGCTTAGAAGAAACGATAAAAACGGCTTTATATACTGGTGATAATATTTTAATGGTTATTGATGTTGATGATGTAAAACCAAGGTATTTTAGTAGAGAACTGATGTGCCCTACAACAGGAATAGCCTATCCAAACCCTGAACCAAATACTTTTTCTTTTAATTCTCCTAAAGGAGCTTGTGAACATTGTAACGGTTTAGGTATTACTAATGAAGTTAACTTAAAAAAAGTAATTCCAGACGGAAAAGTATCTATAAAAAATGGAGGAATTATACCACTGGGAGAACAAAAAAATAGTTGGATTTTTAAACAATTACAGACCATAGCAGAACGCTATAAGTTTAAATTAACTGATCCTATTGACTCCATTCCTAAAGAAGCTCTTGATGTAATTTTAAATGGAGGTAAAGAGACTTTTAAAATTCAATCTAAAACTGCTGGTGTTACCAGAAATTATGAAATTGATTTTGAAGGTATTATTTCATTTATTACTAATCAATATAAAAATTCTGATAGTACTTCGATTAAAAGATGGGCTAAAGGTTTCATGGATGAAATCAAATGCTCTCATTGTGAAGGTAAACGACTTAAGAAAGAAGCTTTACATTTTAAAGTTGCAGACAAGAACATTAGTGATCTTGCACAAATGGATGTAAAAGAATTGGCTTCTTGGTTTTCAGATATTGAAAGTAAATTAAATACAAAACAGCTTCAAATTGCTTCTGAGATCATCAAAGAAATTAGAACTAGAATTCAGTTTTTATTAGATGTTGGATTGGATTATTTAACCTTAGACAGAACTTCTAAATCATTATCTGGAGGTGAAGCGCAACGTATACGCTTAGCTACTCAAATTGGTTCTCAGTTAGTTGGTGTTTTGTACATTTTAGACGAACCTAGTATTGGTTTGCATCAAAGAGATAATCAAAAGTTGATAGATTCTTTATTAAAACTAAGAGATGTTGGGAACTCTGTTCTTGTTGTTGAACACGATGAGGATATGATTAAAAATGCAGATTATGTTTTAGATATTGGTCCAGGTGCTGGAAGACATGGTGGTGAAATTGTAAGTCGAGGAACTTTTGACGATTTAAAACAACACGCTACTCTTACAGCGGATTATTTATCCAAAAGAAAAACCATTGAAGTTCCAAAACAGAGAAGAAAGGGAAATGGTAACTCTATAAAATTATCTGGGGCAACAGGTAATAATTTGAAAAATGTTACTGTTGAATTTCCTTTAGGAAAAATGATTTGTGTTACTGGTGTTTCTGGTAGTGGAAAATCTACTCTAATCAATGAAACCTTGTACCCCATTTTAAATGCTCATATTTATCGTGGTGTAAAAGAACCTATGCCATATAAAAGTATTAAGGGCTTAGAACACATTGATAAGGTAATTGATATAGATCAATCTCCAATTGGTAGAACTCCACGTTCTAACCCTGCTACATATACAGGTGTTTTTGGAGAAATTAGAAGTTTATTTTCTAAAACTCCTGAAGCATCTATACGTGGTTATAAACCCGGACGTTTTAGTTTTAATGTAAAAGGGGGACGCTGTGAAACTTGTCAAGGTGGTGGTGTTAGAGTAATTGAAATGAACTTTTTACCTGATGTACATGTAGAGTGTGAAACCTGTCAGGGAAAGAGATTCAATAGAGAAACTTTAGAAATCCGTTATAAAGGAAAATCAATTTCTGATGTTTTAGAAATGACCATTAATCAAGCGGTAGATTTCTTTGAGCACATTCCTAAAATATATAGAAAGCTTAAAACAATACAAGATGTTGGACTAGGATATATTACACTTGGACAACAATCCACAACCCTGTCTGGAGGTGAAGCCCAACGCATTAAATTAGCTTCTGAGCTTTCCAAAAGAGATACAGGAAACACTTTTTATATTCTAGATGAACCTACAACAGGATTACATTTTGAAGATATTAGAGTATTAATGGAGGTTTTAAACAAGTTAGCTGATAAAGGGAATACAGTATTAATTATTGAACATAACCTTGATGTTATAAAACTTGCCGACCACATAATAGATGTAGGAATGGAAGGTGGTAAAGGAGGTGGACAAATTTTAGTTACTGGAACTCCTGAAAAAGTTGCGAAACATAAATCAAGTTATACTGCTAAGTTTTTAAAAAAGGAGTTATAACCTATTGTAAAAATTATAAATTTCCATAAGTCTTACCTAAGTTAGCTTAGCACTATGACTTCTATTAATTTTTACGTCGTTTGTATTTCAGATGGCGTTTTTTATTCCACCACTATTATTAACACATTAACCTATAATTCTTTTAATATTTTTTTTGCCTTTTTATGATTATAGAAAGTATTATCTACAGTTTTTTTTAATTCCTCTTTTGCTTCTTTTATTTTCTTAGATTTTAGGTATAGTAAACTTTTATACCAATATCCTTTTTCTGCATCTATTAATTCACTTTTTATTAAGGTATCTAATACAGATTCAGCTGCATCAAACTCGTTTAGTTCAATGTGAGCAATAGCCTTATATAAATATACATTACTGTTCTCTTTTTCTTTACTAAGAACTTCATCTAAAAGAGTAATAACTTCTTTATATTTTTTCTCTTTAAATAAATTTTCTGCTTTAATTAGTAAGGTGTCTGTTTCTCCTCCCCTAGTAATAAATGAAGGTAGTTTCTGTAATTCAATGTTATTATTGTATATGGTATCTACATCTACTGGTGAATTTTGAAAAACGTTTAATGTTATTAGTATTAGTACAGCAGCAGCCAATCCTGAAATTAACGTAATAATCCTTATTTTACTCGTTTTATCTTTCTTCTTAGAAGCTTGTTTTATTACTTCTTTCAACGCTTTGATTTCTTCACTCTCAAAAATTGTTTTGTATTCTTCAATTTCTGATGCATTAGTATTCTCAACTGTACTCCACGAATCTTCGTTTAAAGACTCAAAAAGTTGCTTTTCAAATATAAAATGCTTTTTGAAATTATCATCTGTATCAATCCTCTCTAAAAAAAACTGTTTTTCTTCTTCAGAAAGTTGATCTCTCAAAAATTGTTCAATTAAAATATCGTCTTCTATATTCATAATTCTCGTAATGAATTATATCTTTCATCTTTTTTTATAAGCTCTGTAAGCTTCTTCTTACATTTAAAAACACGTTGCCTTACAACTGTTTCAGAATTATATTCTGTACTCTCAACTATTTCTGCATAAGAAATTTTAGCAAAAAACATTGATAAGATATTTTTACAATTATCTGATATTTCATTCAGTTTTTCTAAAAACAATTCGTGTCTTTTTTGTTCTATAATTGCACTAGCATTATCTCTAGCTTCACTTACCTGTTCTACTATTTCGTTATTTGTTACCCTTGTTTTACGATTATTTAATTCTCTTCTCCATAAATTTTTACAAACTGTAAATAAATAGGCGTCAAAACTACTCTTAATTACAATTCCTTCTTTTCTATGACGAACAGCTATTTGAAGCAATGCTTTTTGAAAAATATCTTCTGCATCTTCCATCCCTCCTTTATTCTGAAGAATAAATCGTTTGACTTGAGAAAAATTAATTTTGTAAATTCTTGAAATTACTTTAGAATCTCCTTTTTCAAGAGCATTTAAGTAAAAGCTACTATCCATTTTATCTAATTCTTAAGCAAAAATAAAATTTTTATACTTTTGCGTGGGTAACATTTTTAAGTTTTACATACTTAATAGGGGAACATAAAATTATACAAAATGAAAAAATTATTTTTACTAGTGTTATTAGCACTAGTATTCACAATTGGTTGCGAAAAAAATGAAGAAGTTGTAATTGAAGAAGAAATAAAAATTGAAGCTAAAGAGACACCTAAACTCTTAAATCTTAAACAAAAAACAAAAAGAACTACCAACAATGAGTATTCTACTCATGTAGTTTTATTATATCCTGAGGGTTTAACAGCTATTGAAAGACAAAATAGAAGAAACTTATTAGCTAGTCGATTAGGCGTAACTATTACTTCAATAGAGTTTTGTCATGCAAATGTTGATGCTGAGACTGTAGAATTTAGAAATCTAATCGTATTTAATCGAACTGATGGTGCTGGAGTTAATGATCCTGTAGAAGGTGACGTTCCTCCTTATGTAGTAACTATAAATTTAGAAGATTTAGATAGTCTTGCAAGATCATCTGGATTATTAGCTGCTTCTAATGTTCAAACTTGTGAAACTATAAGAGCTTTAATGTATCTTGGAGATATTAGAAACTAATTCTTAACCGATTTTTATATTAGCTCTCTTTTATATGGGAGCTAATTTTTAATATTTAAACAATTGTGTTTTATTCAAAGATACCTATGATTAAAAAACCTAGTATATCAATAAGTATCTAAAAAAACTTTAAATTATTTAATAAATGAAAAAACTTTTTTTGATAATGCTACTTGTATTTACGTGTACAATTAGTTGTGAAAAAAATGAAGAAATTGTAGAAGAAGAACTAATAGTTGAAACAGATAAATCTTCTAAAATTTTAAACCAAAAAACAAAAACAAAGACTAAGATTAATTATTACACTTCTTCTTATGTAGTACTACTATACCCTCAAGGTTTAACGTCTGCAGAAAAACGAAGTAGAAGAAATACAGTAGCATCCATACTTGGTGTAACAATTGGTTCAATTGAAGCTTGTAATTCAAATGTAGATGCTGAAACAGTTGAGTTTAGAAATCTAATAGTGATTCCACGAACCGATGGGGCTGGAATTAATGACCCTGTAGAAGGTAAACCTGGATTAGTAGTAGTTTATGATGATCAATTAGATGACTTTGCTAGAGCCTCAGGTTTATTAGCTGCATCAAGTGTTCAAAACTGTGAAACTATAAGAGATTTAATGTACCTTGGAGATATTAGAGACTAAAATTTTAAAACGATTCACTATTTTTATACTAGCTCTCTATTCTATGGGAGCTAGTTCTCAATATTCTTATAAACAAATTGTTGCATCTGGAAAAACTATCAATTTCAACGAGCAAAAAATTGACAGTATACTTTCTCTATTTCCTAAAAAAGATTCAATATATGCTGAAGTTGCGCATAATTTTTCTTTCTACTTATATAAACATAAAAAAAGATATGATTTAGCAATCAAATACGGAATACAGGAAGTTAACATACTTAATAATCTAGAAATATTTAATAATAAATACACCAATGCTTTATACAATTTAGGACGTTTTTATTACGAAAACGGAGATTATAACACCTCTATCGCCTATTATGAAAAAGCAATAAATACAAATGTATTTCCTTTAAAAATTGCACAATCGTATTGTCAAACAGGTGAATGTTATTTCAGAAAAGGAGATTTTTACAAATCCATAGATTACTACCTAAAAGGGTTACCTATTCTTGAGAAAGTTGCACCTAAAGTTGCTATTGTTGCTCAATATTGTAGACTATCCGATAATTGTAATAAAATGGATTCTGACTATGCAACAACCCTTGGTTTAAAATACTTAAAAAAGGGAGATAGTATAATTAAACAAAATCCTGAAAAGATTCATAGTTCATTTGTATACGCTGTTAATAACGGACTAGCTAATCTATACGCACTAAAACATCAATACAACTTTAATAAAGCTAGATATTATTATAAAAAGAACCTCAAAAAAGCATTAGCCAAAAATGACTCAATTACATTAAGTTATACTTTTCTAAATATCGGTGAGTTGTATTTAAATAAAAAAAATGATAGTTGTCTCTATTTTTTAAGACAAAGTCTCTCTTATGATTCTATAAACAAAATCAACCAAAAAGAGACACACAGAAATATTGCTCGCTATTTTAATGTTAAAAAGAAATTTGAAAAGGCATTAGAACATGTAGACAAATCAATAGCTTTAAATTTAAAATTACACAAAAATCAAACTTTACAAGATCTTGATGAATATCAAATTATAAATTCAAGGGATAAACGATCTACAATTAGCGCTTTACAATTAAAAAGTAGAATTTTATTGAATGCATACAACCAAACAAAAAACATTGATTTTTTACAAGAAATTCTAAAAAACATTGATTTTGCTAATAGATATATTTCTGTAGTATTAAAATCAAATATAGAAATCAACACTCAATTTTTATGGAGAGAAGAAATCTCTGAGATTTTTAGTGTAGGAATTTTAGCAGCTTATTACTTAAATGATGATGATGCTATCTTTAGATATTCTGAAAATAATAAAGCTTTTTTACTAACACAAAGCATTAAAAAAAACAACGAAACTCTAAACCTTCCTAAGCATATTGTTAAAAATGATATTGACTTCAGAAAAAAAATTCATGAACTAGAGAACAAAACAAACATCAACTCTAATAAACTTAAAAACGAACTATTTTCACTAAAAGTTTCCTATGAGAAATTCCAAGATTCTATAAAAAAATTATACCCTAATTCTTTTTTAAAGAAAAATAATATTGAGGCTATAACACTCCAAGAAACCAAAAAAGAATTGGATCAACACGCCATTATTACATCATATCATATGGATGTTGAACACACAAATACTCTTATTGGTTTATTAATTTCCAATCAAAATAGTTATTCTTTTAAAATAGATTTAACTCCTGAGTTTACTAAAACCTTAAATAATTATAAAAAACTTATCAGCAAACCTTTAACACAAAAAAAGGAATTACAACAGTTTTCTAAAACCTCTAATAAATTATATCATTATTTATTTCCGACTGATGAGATTAGAACTCTCATCAAAAACAAAGATTTGATAATTATTACTGAGGGCATTTTACAAAACATTCCTTTTGAATCTCTCAATATTAAATCTGATAGTTTAGGATATTTGGTAGAAGATCATAACATTAGTTATGCATACTCAGCTTCGTTTCTTAATTTTAATCAAAATATTAAGCGAAAAATTTCTAAAGAACTTATCGCTTTTGCTCCAATACACTTTTCTAATAAGAACTTACAGTCTTTAACTTCTTCAGAACAAGAACTAAATCAAATAAATTCTAACTTAAAAGCTGATCTTTTTACAAATAAAAACGCTACCAAATACAACTTTTTAAACCATAGTAACAATTATAAAATTATCCACTTAGCTACTCATGCTAAATCTTCGAATACACCTGAAGTTTATTTTGCTAAAGACACATTGAAGCTTCATGAATTATATACCCATAAAACAAATGCTGACTTGGTGGTATTAAGTGCTTGTGAAACTAATTTAGGAGAACTTAAAAAAGGAGAAGGGATTTTAAATATGGCTAGAGGTTTTTTCTACTCTGGTGCGAACTCAGTTATCTCTTCTTTATGGAATGTAAATGATAGCTCTACAACTTATTTAATGCAGGAATTTTATAAATACTTAAATAAAGGAGTATCTAAAACCGAAGCTATAAGTATTGCAAAACGTGAATACTTAAAAACACATTCCTTATCTGAAAAATCACCTTATTACTGGGCTTCTTTCATTCTAATTGGAGACACCTCTCCTACTTTTTCTAACACAAAATATTTACCCTATTTAGTAGCTTTTATAAGCTTATTTCTAATTACATTATTTTTTTATAAGAAAAGAGGGTAACAACTGTTCATTTTCTGCACTATAAAGTAATTACACTATAATTTTTAGCTAAAAATAGACATAAACTATGAGTGTCTTAAAATGTTCAAGGAGCTAATTAATTATTTTAAAATTTCAGATTATTATGAAAAAATCAATTTTAAGTTTAGGAAAAACATTAAACAAAAATGAACAACAAAACGTTTTTGGAGGAAGTTTACCTGCGGAATTCACTCGTGAATGTGACACTAACACACATCCTGGATGTAATTGTTTCTATCGTTATGGATGGGATGAGGATACTGGTAAATATGGAAAGATTAAAGAATGCTATTATTAATAAATTAAGTAAACTTTTTATATCTATATTTAGATAATATTTATGGGATCGCCTAGAAAGTAATTTTTAGGCGATTTTTTATTTTTCTTCAATTAATAAGGTAACAAATTACAAAAGTATGAACATAAAGTTAGATTCTTTATTTCGTTTTTCGGGGAAATTAATATGAAAAGTAAAATATGAAGGGGAAAATTTTTCTTTTAAACATAAAGAAGAAACTGCGGTTTCTTCTTTATTTGTTTCTATAATAACTTTTAATCTAAAAAAAGCACTAAATTAGCAAGTCCTAAAAAAAGAAGAAAAATGACAAACGACGATAGAAAAATCCGTGAAAAACTACAACAAAAAACATGGAATGAAATAAAAACCAATGATTCTTGGGCTATATTTAAAATTATGTCTGAGTTTGTAGATGGTTATGAAAGATTAAGCCGTATAGGACCTTGTGTATCTATATTTGGATCAGCAAGAACTAAACCCGATCATAAATACTACAAATTAGCTGAGGAAGTAGCTTTTCAACTTACACAAAGTGGGTTCGGAGTAATTACTGGTGGTGGACCTGGAATTATGGAAGCTGGTAATAAAGGAGCAAATAGAGGGAAAGGAACTTCTGTAGGTTTAAATATTGAACTTCCTTTTGAACAACATGATAACCCATGGATTGATCCTGGAAAAAGTTTAGACTTTGATTACTTTTTTGTTCGTAAGGTAATGTTTGTAAAATATTCTCAAGGTTTTGTAGTGATGCCTGGAGGTTTTGGTACTATGGATGAACTTTTTGAAGCCATTACTTTAATCCAAACACATAAAATTGGACGCTTTCCTATTGTTTTAGTTGGAAAAAAATTCTGGAGTGGATTATTAGACTGGATTCAAAACACGCTTCTTGAAGAAGGTAATATCAGTCCTGGTGATTTAAAATTATTTAGAGTAGTTGATACAGCTGAAGAGGCAGTTGAACACTTTAATAAATTCTATGCTAAATATCAGTTAAAACCAAACTTCTAATTATAATGTGTAATTAACACTTTTTGGGCTTTGCTTTAACAAAATAAACTCTATATTGAACTCGTTGTTTAAACAGCGAGTTTTTATTTTTTATCCCTTATTATTTGATTTTAAAAAAGTCCACATACCTATTCATTTTACTAGTTTCTTATGTAATATTAGCACAAGAAAACGCTATAAAAATAAAAGCAAGTTTAGATACTATTTCACATACAATTCATATTGAGCAAAGTATAATATATCATAATACCTCTCAAAAAACACTACAAGAAATATATCTTCACAATTGGGGTAATAGTTTTAAAGACAAAGAAACTCCTTTAGGTAAAAGATTGATTAAAGATTATAAAAAAGATTTTTACTTTTCTAAAAAAAGTGATAGAGGATTCTCAAAAATAACTTCACTTCTAACCAATAACAAAGAAGTTGATTACCAAGAAGTAAAAAATCATGATGATATTATTGAAATTCAATTAAACAAAGCTTTACTTCCTAAAGATAGTATAGAAATAAAAGCGAGCTACACCGTAAAAATTCCTAAAGCTAGATATACTGGATATGGAAGAACCAAAGATGGATATCATTTACGTTTTTGGTACCTCACTCCTGCTGTTTTTAATACAGAATGGCAACTTATGAGTAACTTAAACATGGATGATCTTTATGAAAACATTGCTAATTATGTACTAGAAATTACTATTCCCGAAAAACTATATTTAGAAAGTAATTTATATCAATATCAAACACAAAAAGAAGATTACAAAAGTTATTACTTAGTTGGAAAAAGAAAAAAAGATATTATTCTAAGCATTAGCAAAAGAGAAAAATTCACCATATTTAAAACTAAAAACTCCCAAATAAAAACAGATCTTTTTGACAAAAGAATAGAATTAAAAACTGCAAATTCAATTGTAAATAAACAAATTGATTTTATAGAAAATTTTACAGGCTCACACCCACATACTGAAATTTTAGTTGATGGAAATACTGTAAATAAAAACTCATTACGAGACATTTATGGTATTCCAAATTGGTTAAGGCCTTATCCTGAAAACTTCAAGTGGGAAGTTCGTTTTTTTAAAGCATTAACCGAAAAATATATTGATGATGTATTATTACTAAACAAACGTAAAGATTACTGGTTATGTGATGGTATCCAAACTTTTTTGATGATGGAGTATATCAATACTTACTATCCTGACATCACTGTATTTGGACGATTCTCTAAAATTTGGGGATTTAAGGATTATAATTTTGCTAAACTGAAGCAAAACGATAAATATGCCTTTTTCTATCAATTTAGTGCTCGTAGATTTTTTGACCAAGCCTTAACGACAAGAGCAGATTCTTTATCAAATTTCAATAGAAAAGTAGTTAGTCCTTATAAAGCTGGGCTAGGTTTTAAATATTTAAAAGATTTCATTGGTGAAGATGTACTAAAAAAATCATTCCAAGATTACTATAAAAACCATAGATTAAAAATCACCAATTCTGATGTATTTAAGAAGATTATTGAACATAATACGGTTAAAGATTTAAGTTGGTTTTTTGGAGATTATATCAATACAACTGAAAAAATTGACTACAAAATCAAAAAAGTAAAACCTAATAAAACAAAAGACTCACTATTAGTTACCATAAAAAATAAAAGAAAAATTGCTGCTCCTGTTTCACTATATGCAATAAATAATAAAAGAATACAATTAAAAAAATGGGTAACTGGAGTTGATAGCATTAAAACTATAGCCATTAAAAATGGCGAATATGATAAATTAGCTTTAAACTATGAACAAATTTATCCTGAATACAACTCTCTAAATAATTATAAGAAACCTAGTAATGCTATTGTAAGTAAACCTATTCAGTTTCGTTTTCTAACCGATATTGAAGATCCCAATTACAATCAAGTATTCTTTAATCCGAATGTAAGGTTTAATCTTTACGATGGTATGATCTTAGGAGTCAATTTTAACAATAGAGCAGTTATTCGTCATAATTTTGATTTTAGCTTAACTCCAAACTATGCTTTTAGAAGTGAAAATTTAACAGGATCTTTTTCTTTTGGGTATGATCATTTTTTCGAGAAGTCTAAAATTTATAAAATACGCTACGGAGTTAGTGGAAGTAACTTCCATTATGCTCCAGAGTTAAGCTATAATACATTTGTCCCTTTTGTAAATATTCAGTTCAGAAGAAATACGTTAAGAGATGTAGGTACCAAATCATTGACTACAAGAGTTATTTATGTAGATAGAGAGATTAATCCTGAAGATATTGAAGTAGAAGACGATAGATATAGTGTGTTAAACTTCAGATATATTTTTAGTAAACCAGATGTAATTAGAAGATTTCAATATGCAATAAATGCAGAATTTGGAGACAATTTTAGTAAGTTCTCTACTGATATTCGTTACTTAAAATTCTTTGACCAACAACGTAGTTTTAACCTTCGTTTATTCGGAGGATTCTTTCTCTGGAATAATTCAGAAGGTGATTTTTTCAGCTTTGGTTTAAATAGAAGTCCAGATTATTTATTTGAACAAAACTTGTTTGGTAGATCAGAAAACTCAGGATTATTTAGCCAACAATTTATTATTTCAGATGCAGGTTTTAAATCATTCTTCCCTAATGAATCTCCTTTTGCAAATCAAGCAATTTTAGCAGCCAACACAAGTATCAGTATGTGGAAATGGGTTGAAATATATAATGATGCTGCTATGTTAAAAAGTAAAAATCAATACCCCCGATTTTTCTATGAAAATGGTATTCGTTTAAACTTTGTCCCTAATATTTTTGAATTATACTTCCCTATATATACAAATCAAGGTTTTGAAATCACTAAACCTGCATATCCAAACAAAATTCGTTTTATTGTAACTACAAGTTTGGATAGAATTTATAATTTTTTGCGCAGAGGAATATTATAGATATATCACTAAAACATCTATTATTTTGAATTTTTCATAATTTAACTCAAAAAAAAGCCGATTTTTTAATTTCATTTTAAAAAACTATCTTTGCAGTAATTCCAACTAATTATATATGAGCGTTAAAGTAGAAATTTCAAATTCAAAGGAAATATCATTCAAAGATTTTAAAGAAGAAGTTTTAAACGATTACAAAATAGCAAAATTAAGTCGAGAATGTAGTTTACTTGGAAGGCGAGAAGTTCTAACTGGGAAAGCAAAATTTGGAATTTTTGGTGATGGTAAAGAGGTTCCTCAGTTAGCTATGGCTAAAGCCTTTAAAAATGGAGATTTTAGATCTGGATACTACAGAGACCAAACTTTTATGATGGCTATTGGAGAGTTAACTGCCCAACAATTTTTTGCAGGTTTATATGCGCATACTGATATTGTACAAGAACCAATGTCTGCAGGAA
Organism: Tenacibaculum agarivorans; assembly: GCF_001936575.1. Classification (GTDB taxonomy): domain Bacteria; phylum Bacteroidota; class Bacteroidia; order Flavobacteriales; family Flavobacteriaceae; genus Polaribacter; species Polaribacter agarivorans. The sequence goes on along the minus strand of NZ_MSMP01000010.1, from coordinate 142,778 downwards.
GACAAATGGGTGGACACTTCGCAACACACTCTATTGATGAAAATGGGAATTGGAAAAACTTAACAGCACAAAAAAATTCTTCATCTGATATTTCTCCTACTGCAGGACAAATGCCTCGTTTATTAGGATTAGCTCAAGCTTCTAAAATTTACAGAAACAATGAAAATTTAGATCATTTCACAAATTTTTCAAATAAAGGGAATGAAGTTGCTTGGGGAACTATTGGTAATGCTAGTACAAGTGAGGGAATATTCTTTGAGACCATAAATGCTGCTGGTGTACTTCAAGTACCTATGGTAATGAGTGTTTGGGATGATGAATATGGTATTTCAGTACATGCAAAACATCAAACGACCAAAGAAAGTATCTCAGAAATTTTAAAAGGATTTCAAAGAGATAATGAAGCTAATGGTTATGAAATCTTTGTTGTTAATGGATGGGATTATGTTCAGCTTGTTGATGTATACAATAAAGCTTCTCAAATTGCAAGAGAACAACACATCCCTGTATTAATACATGTAAAAGAATTAACGCAACCTCAAGGACATTCTACTTCTGGATCTCACGAAAGATATAAGTCTAAAGAAAGATTACAATGGGAACAAGACTTTGATTGTATCACTAAAATGAGACAATGGATACTTGAGTTCGAATTAAATGACGAAACAGGAAATGTATTACGTTTTGTTGAAAGTGAGGAAGAGTTAAAAGTTATAGATAAGCAAATTAAAAAGGAAGTTAGTACCGCTAAACGTAATGCTTGGAATAATTTTCTTAATGAAATAAAATCAGAGCTAAATGCAGCAGCAACAATTTTAGATCAAGTAGCTGCTAAAAGCCAAAATGGTACATTCATAACGAAATACAAAAATGATCTTACAAGCATAGTAGAACCTATCCGTAAAGATATTTTAGTTGCTTGTCGAAAAAGTTTGCGATTACTTCGTGATGAAAATTCCCCTGAAAAAATAGCACTGCAAAATTTCATTAAAGAACGTATAGGTGATGCTTATGAAAAATACTCTACACATCTATTAAGTGAAACAGATAAAGCAGCTGTAAAAGTAAAAGAAGTAAAACCTAGTTACGATAGTGAAAAAAATATAGTGGATGCACGTATTATAATGCGTGATAATTTTGAAGCTATTTTACAAAAACACCCTGAAGTTTTAGTTTTTGGTGAAGATTCAGGATATATTGGTGATGTAAATCAAGGGTTAGAAGGACTTCAAGAAAAATTTGGTGAGCTTCGTGTTTCTGATACTGGTATTAGAGAAGCTACTATTTTAGGACAAGGAATTGGTTTAGCTCTAAGAGGTTTACGTCCTATTGCTGAAATACAATATTTAGATTATTTATTGTATGCATTACAAATTATGAGTGATGATTTAGCAACAGTACGTTATAGAACTTTTGGTAAACAAATTGCTCCTTTAATTATTCGTACCAGAGGACATCGATTAGAAGGTATTTGGCATGCTGGTTCTCCTATGGGAGGAATTATTAATAACATAAGAGGTATACATGTATTGGTACCTAGAAATATGACCAAAGCTGCAGGTTTTTATAATACTTTATTAGAAGGTGATGATCCTGCTTTAGTAATTGAATGTTTAAACGGTTATAGACTAAAAGAAGAGCGCCCTAACAACTTAGGAGATTTTAAAACTCCTATTGGGGAAATAGAAGTTATAAGAGAAGGTACAGATATTACTGTTGTTTCTTATGGTTCTACTTTAAGATTAGTTGAAGAAGCAGCAAGTGATTTAGCTCAAGTAAATATTAGTGTAGAAATTGTTGATGTACAAAGTTTACTACCATTTGATTTAAATCAAGATACTATAAAATCTGTTGCAAAAACTAATCGTTTGTTAATTGTTGATGAAGATGTACCTGGAGGTGCTTCTGCTTATTTACTACAAGAAATTGTTGAGAAGCAAAATGCGTATGTACATTTAGACAGCAAACCACACACATTAACTTCTAAAGCGCATAGACCTGCTTATGGTACTGATGGAGATTATTTCTCTAAACCTTCTGCAGAAGATATTTTTGAAAAGATTTATGATATTATGCACGAATCTAATCCTGTAAAATATAAAAGTTTATACTAAAAAAAGTGTGATCTTAATAAGATAAAAAATCCCGATGATTTCTCATTGGGATTTTTATTTATTTATAAAGTTGTATAAATTAGATTATTTCTATCTATTCATCAACTTTTACATCTTGTACATCTACTGGAACATTCTTTGCCTCATAGTCTCTAATTTTATCTTTGATTAAATCAATGAAACTAGATTCTGAAAAGTCTTGATTACCTACAATTTCTTGTAGTTCTTTAATTCTATCCGTCATAGATCCTTTAGTCATAGCAATACTAGCAAACTTTGCTGTTGCAATATCTACAGATTTATCTGAGATATTATTAGACTTTATCCAAACCTCTTCAATATACTTCCCTGTTGCTCTTTTTCCTTTTACTTGTACCCAGTCATCTTGAGTTGACATTACTGCAATAATATCCATAGGACTATATTTATTATCTGTTTTAGTTAATAAATCAGGTCTTTTATAAATACTAGCATCTTTGGTAATTACTCCTACTTTACCATTTACAGCTAAAAATGGAGATCTAGACCAACCTTCTTTTCCATCTATTAACTTTACTTTGTAATACTCTTTTTTAGAAACAGAATCTACATGAACTTCGCCTGTGCAGTATACTTTTTCTCCTAAACTCATAGAAGTTACCCAAGTTCCTTTTGATGATGGTGTTTCTCTAACAGAAAGCTTGTCTAATAAACAAATAGCATCCCCACTATTATCATCAGTATCAGATGAAGTGTTTTGTGTTTCAGTATCATTATTTGTTTCAACTGTAGTATTTTTTGAAGTTCCATTCTCAGTTTTACATCCAATTACTAACAAAGAAATTGAAACAACAGCAATAAATATTTTTCTCATTTTATTTGATTTTAATTACAAATATATAATTATAACTAATATTATCTTTTTTAAGTTATTGTAAAAATATTATTTAATCTATTTTCGCTAGTAATGAAACTATTTTAGTTTCTACTTTTTAAATACTCACAAATTTTATACTGTGAACTAATTTCATAATTTTCTTCTGCCCCAACATAAATATTATTTTGATCTTGATCTATAAATCTAGCCTTAGTATGATCAGGTAATTGTAAGTTAAAATTTACGATCTTTTTTTAATTGATCATTGAAATTTATAAAGTGTAAGACAAGAAATAGTATAACTAAATATAGTTTTTCATGGCTACTTAATTTTTAATGTTAAATACAATTAAATTAATTCGCAACCACTATTAAACCGTCTGTAAATTCATCTTTTAAAAACAAACTATTTATCGAAACTATAATTATCATTTAACATAATATCAAAACCATTAATCGATCTAAAAATCTGATACCTATTTTTTTTTATAGCTTTAATTTATCCCTACACTAGAATAGCAAATAATCCGTTTTGCTATACTTTCATTTTTTATTATATAAACACCTTGGTTTATTTGAGTTTTCTTCATGTTTAAAATTATTAAAACTATATCTTATGAAGAAATTGATACTATACATTTTCGCAATCACTTGTTTAACTAAAATTTATTCACAACAAACTCCGTCTCCTAATATCATTTTTATTATTGCAGATGATATGGGATGGTCTCAAACGTCATCTAACGAGACTTCTATGAATAATCCTAGTGATTTTTATGAAACGCCTAATATTGCGTTATTAGCTAATGAAGGAATTGCTTTCCCTAATGCTTATGTAAATGGTGCTAATTGTGCTCCCACTAGAGCCGCTATACTAAGTGGGCAATGGGCCTCTCGGACAACTAATAATGTTTTCGCTGTTGGAGATTTAAATGGAGGCGGTGATACTACTTTGTTAGTAGCTCCAAATCAAGGCATACTTACCAATGGAGAAGATGAAATTCCCAGCAATTCTATAACCATCGCTGAAACTTTAAAAACAGCTGGTTACACAACTGCACATTTTGGAAAATATCATGTTGGTGGAAGTATTACTGGAAATGATCCTACTGATCAAGGTTTTGACTATAATTATGGTGGTAATTTTTCCGGAACACCTGGTAGTTATTTCGCTGTTCAAAGAAATAATGGTATTTGGAGATTCGGCGCAAGAATTGGTATAGAACTTGACGCATATGCAGATCCTTACACAGCTAATGAATCTTTAGAATTAGCAGGAGATACTTCTTTAGACGGTACCCCTAAACATGTTACAGACGCTATGGTTGAGGCTGCTTTTGATTTTATGAATACTAATAGTAATAGTCCTTTCTTTATGCATTTTAGTAACTATGCTATTCATAGCCCATGGGGACAAGCTAATGCTCGAGCCGATTTATATGCCAAGTACGCTGCTAAACCCACTAGTCAAATGGGACATGATAATGTAGGACAAGCAGCAATTTTAGAAGGAATGGATCAAGCAATTGGTAGAATTATAAACTATTTAAATACTACACCAGATCCAAGGAATCCTGGTCATATGCTATCTGCTAATACCTTAGTTTACTTTACATCAGATAATGGTGGGGCTAATGGTCCTGAAGATAACCAACCATTGACTGGAATGAAAGGAGAGTATAAAGAAGGAGGAATAAGAGCTACCTGTTTTCTTTGGTCCCAAGGATTACTTGCCAACATGGGAGCAGTAAATAACACACCTATCCAAGCTTTTGATATGTACCCCACTTTTGCAGATATGGCAGGAGCTACCTTACCTTCAAACTACGATATTGATGGCGAAAGTTTATGGCCTATACTAAATGGAACTGACACAAGTTTAAACAGAGAGAGTATTTTCTGGCATTTTCCTGGATATGCTATAAATGCTCAAAGAGAGCAAAGACCTGCTTCTATAATACGTAAAGGTCAGTATAAACTTACGTATTTCTATGAAAATGAATCATATGAACTGTATGATTTAGATAATGATATTTCTGAAAATACGAATTTATTAGAAGGATCTCCCGATAATAGTATACTTACTGTTGCTAATGATTTAAGTACAGATCTTCGTAACTATCTAATAGATATATCTGCTCCTTTGCCTACTTTTAGAAGCAACGGACAAACTGTTGACTTACCTGAAATTATTGAAACAGATAGTAGTGGTGGTGGAAATAATAATTGTACTACTTTGACTGTCAATTCAGAAGACTTTGAAACCGGATGGGGAATTTGGAATAATGGTGGATCCGATTCACGTAGAAATATTAGTGACGCTCCTTATGCAAACTCAGGAAATTACTGCATTCGATTACGAGACAATACAGATACTTCTGTAACTACAACAAATGCTATTAATGCCAGTAACTATGAATCTATTACTGTTGCTTTTTCTTATTACTGTGTGAGTATGGATAATGCCAATGAGGATTTTTGGTTACAAATTTCTACAGACGGTGGTGCTAGTTTTACTACTGTAGAAGAGTGGAATTTTACAGATGAATTTGACAATGACACGCGTTACAATGATCAAGTAACTGTTACAGGTCCTTTTTCTTCTGACACCAGAATTCGTTTTAGAGCTGATGCTTCTGGGAATGGAGATCGAGTGTATTTAGATGATGTAGTTATCACTGCTTGTGAAAATATCTCTTCTAGATCAATAGTAGAAAATAGCACTGAAGAAAGTATTGTCACTGATATTGAAACAATACAGAATAATTTAATTACTATTTTTCCAAATCCATTTGAAAATACCATAGAATTTAAGTTTCAAAATACGTATAAAATTATAAACATAACCTTATACAATATTTTAGGTCAAAAGGTATACTCTAATACTTTTAAAGAAAGTGATAACGTTAATATTTATGATTTACAACTTGACAAAGGAAAATATTTTGCAGAGATTATTACAGATGGTAAAAGAACGATAAAACAATTATTAAAAAAATAACTTTCAAATTCTTAATCGAAAAAATTTAGATACGGTCGTTTAAAAAAGCTTTAGAATGCTTTTTTAAACGACCTATTTACTACTTTTATCTTTTAAGATATTACTTACCATCACATAAAATTATGAGAAAACATTTCTATTCATTTATACTTTCACTTTTTATATTGGGTATTTTTAGTTGTAAAAAAAACACCAAATCTCAACAAAACGATATAGAAAATAAGACTGTTCTTAAAATTCCAGAAGGTATGGTACTTATTAAAGGAGGCAAATTTCAACAAGGAGCTTTAGATGAAGATGATGCAGCTATGCACCATGAAAAACCGCGTCACACAGTAACTCTAAAAAGTTTTTTAATAGATATTACGGAAGTTACTAATAAGCAATTCCAAAAATTCATAAATGAAACAGGGTATATTACTCTTGCTGAGCGACCAGTAGACTGGGAAGAAATTAAAAAACAATTACCTCCTGGGACTCAAAAACCTCATGATTCCTTACTCCAACCAGGTTCCTTAGTCTTTAAAGAGCGTCCAAATGGTGTGAAGAATTTATACGACTTCTCTCAATGGTGGTTATGGAAAAAAGGAGCTAACTGGAAACACCCTAATGGTCCTAAAAGTGATATAATTGGCAAAGAAAATCATCCTGTTGTACATATTGCTTATGAAGATGCCATAGCTTATTGTAAATGGGCTAAAAGGGACTTACCTACAGAAGCACAATGGGAATATGCAGCAAGAGGAAATACAACCTCTATATGCTATTGGGGAAATGACATCATAAATGTTGCTAATTTTGCAAACACTTACACTGGTGTTTTCCCTCAAAAAAACAATAAATCAGATGGTTACGTATATACTTCTCCAGTGGCTAGTTATCCACCTAACAGTAATGGTTTATACGATACCAGTGGTAATGTATGGGAGTGGACATCAGATTGGTATGATCCAAAGTATTATCAAAAAATTAAAGATAAAAATATAATAAATCCAATGGGACCTAATAATCCCATAAATACAAGAAATGAGAAAGTTATTAAAGGGGGCTCTTTTTTATGTAATGTGAGTTATTGTGCTAGCTATCGAATTTCTTCAAGAATGGGAAATAGTTTAGATTCATCTTCTAATCATAAAGGATTTAGAACGGTTATTAACTTAGAATAAATATTAGAAAAGTTAACATTGATCAATTATTATATGCTTTTAAAAACTCATAAATTTTATGCTGTGAACTATTTTCGTAATTTTCTTCAGTTCTAACATAAATATTATTTTGATCTTGATCTATAATTCTTGCTTTAGTTTGATCAGACCATTGTAGATTAATAATTTCTTTAATTTTTAACTTTATATCTACATCAGTTATTGGAGTAACCACTTCAATTCTATGATCTAAATTTCTAGTCATAAAATCTGCAGATCCTATAAACACTTTTTCTTTCTCTTTATTAGAAAAAATAAATACTCTAGCATGCTCTAAAAATCGATCTACAATACTAATAACTTCAATATTTTCACTTTGTAATTTTATCCCAGGTACTAAACAACAAATACCTCTACAGATAATTTTTATTTTCACCCCTTTGTTACTTGCTTTATATAGAAGTTTGATAAGTTTCTCATCTTGCAAGCTATTCATCTTCAGAATAATATTTGCTTCTTTTCCTTCTTCTGCTGCATCAATTTCATTTTGAATTAGCTCTGTAAAGCCACTTCTCGTATTAAATGGAGAAACTAATAACTTTTTTGTTTTTGGAATTATTAAATTTCCTTCTAATACAGCAAACACATTTGATATATCATTTGTAATTTTCTTTTTTGAAGTTAACAAGCCAAAATCCGTATAAATTTTAGCTGTTTTTTCATTGAAATTACCTGTACCTATATAACTAAACTCTTGCTCTTGATTATTTTTTACACGTTTTACGTATAAAATTTTAGAATGCACCTTTATTCCAGGATAACTGTAATGCACTTTTACTCCTTTTTCTTGTAAAATTTGTCCCCATTTTATATTATTCTCCTCATCAAATCGAGCTTTTGTTTCAATAAATATGGTTACATCTATATTCTTTTCAACAGCTTTTATTAATGCTTCTGCTACTTTTGAATCGCTTGACATTCTATATAATGTCATTTTAATGGTAGTTACAAATTGATCTTCTGAAGCTTCTTCAATAAATCTCAAAAAGCTATCAAATGATTCATAAGGGTAAGAAAACAATCGATCTTTTTCTAAAACAGCATCAAATAAAGAATTATAGCTTTCTAATTCTGTAATTTTTAAAGGTGGTAAATTTGTAAAACTTAACGCTTCATTAGACGTTGGATTTGGAAATGCAAAAAAGTCTTTAAAATTATGATACTTCCCTCCTTTTATAATGTCTGTTTCATTTACATCTAAATCAACTTTTAATTGTTTTAAGTATGAATTAGGAATACTTTCATTAACCAGAATTCGAGTCACTTGCCCAGTATTTCTATTAGGTAATGCTTCCTTTATTTTTTCTAATAAATTTCCTGAGAATTCATTTTCTATGTACAACTCTGCATCTCTAGATACTTTAACCGCATAAAAATCGACATTAAAGTTTTTCAACAGATTAAATCTTATGATGTCATCAATAAAAATGATATGAGATTGTTCTTTTTCTTTAGGTAGCACAACAAATCGAGGTATTCTATTTATCTTAACCCATAGACTACGTTTATCTTTTAATGCATACAGATATAGCTTCTCATTTTCTACAAAAAGTTCTTCTTTAACTTCTATTTGTTTATTAGCTATCAGCTCTTCATAAAATGTTACACAATATTCTTGTTGACTTTGAGTAAGGTTTTTATCATCAATAAGAATAATATTATTTTCTTTTAATTCAGGAATGATTTGATTTCTAAATATATCTCCAAATTCTCCCTGTTGTATATCAACTTCTTTTTTTATTTGCTTTAAAAGCTTATTAGGCTTAGATATCAATCTCTTTCTAAGTGATTTATCTATCTCTTTAATTTGTCTAATGTCCGATACTCTAACCTTAAAAAACTCATCTAAATTAGAAGAGAAAATAGCTAAGAATTTTATTCTTTCATATAATGGATTTCTTGAATCTTTTGCTTCTTGAAGTACCCTATGGTTAAATCTCAACCACGATAAATCTCTATTGTAGTATTCTTTAGTATTTAAGCTCAATTTAATTGTATTTACAACTTGTATTTAGAATTAAAACATTTTATAAATGTAACATATAATAAAATAATGATTTTTAAGTAATTGTAAATTATTCTTTACCTCTTATCAAGAAATTGCCAATAGCACATGATAAACAACTCTTAGTTATACAGTAATTATTGTGCAATTGTAATAATGATTGACTTTCTAACGCACTATTTACAGCTATACCCATATCCATAAATTTAGATATAATAGTATTCTTCTCTGCATTAATACTTCGAATTAAGCTTAATAATTCCTCTTCATCGTATTGATTTATTTGTTTCATATACACAAATTTTAACGGAATAATTGTGTTAATTAATAGTAAATCTATAAATGGTTTAGTTAGTTGCTTTGATGTTTGTTTAGAGACTTTATCAAAAGTGTAATGCTTTTTCCAAAAATTATTAACTTCGATAGAAAAAATCTTGTAATAATCCTCCAATTTCCCAATATGCATAAGTTCTGAAAACAAACTACTAGTTTTATGATACAACGCTACTAATTGTGCTAGCCGTATGGTCGGAAAATTATTAGGCCGCATTCTAAAAAATTGAAACTGTTGTTTCGGTAACGTCTTTAGTTGATACTTATGCTTTATATACTTGTATTCATCTCTTAATTTTAAATAATAGTTTTCTTCTAAATCTTCATCTAAAAAACCTGCTTGACCAAATAATAATGCAGCTAAACTATGTGCATCAAATCTTACTTTTCTTAATATTGAAAAATCTATGGATTCAGCTAACTTTAAAAACGCTTCTCCATTAACTTTTAATCCAAAATTTTTAGCCAGTAGCTTAAAAAGAACAGCTTCAAAATCAAAATTTGAAGTCTTTAAAAGATCAGTAATAAATTTGGATTTATGTTCTAGTCTTTCAAAATATAAGCGTTCTAACCAATTTTTCAGCGTAAAATTACCAACACTTAACATTTCTCTTTCACAAGGTATCCATTGCTTCTCTTTTGCAAATAATTTCTCGTAACCAATTAGAATATCCTGATCAATAAGTTCTTTTAATGCTACAGTATAATGTTTTCTATTTCCAGAAGTAAACACTTCTACATCATGCTCATAAACAACGTGTAAAACGACAGCATCATAATTTGTATCGTTTTCATGATGATGTGCATACCAATCAGACGATTTAATATGGATTTCTACATGTCCAAACCATAATAAATTTTCTAGTTCTATTTTAGCATTCAAAAAATCTGGCCCCGAATTTCTATTATATACACCTGATTGTAAAATTCTAATTCGTTCTCCTGAAACAGTAGTTAATTTAGTTGTATTAAATAGTTTGTATTGCCATACATAATGCAGTAGTTGCTCTTTCATAACGTTATTTTCTTTTTCTAGATTGTAAAAATATAAAAAATACTTTTTGTAATGTTCTTTCTTTTTATCGACCAAAAATAGTATGAAAAATTTGTTGAAATCTACTTTTGTAACGTTATTACCTACCGTTGCTTTAATTATTTTAATTAGAACTTTAATTTTATTTCAGTTGAATAATAAAACTATTAGCTTACTACTTTCTTCTATTCCTATTGTTTTATTTTTCAGTTTGCTTTTTATTAAACCTGTAGCTAGAACTAGTCCTAATTTAATAGGGTACACTACACCTATGTTTATAGGGTTCTTTTTTGCGTTGTACACTAAAGATATTACAACTATTATCGCTTCTGCTATTTTAGTTTTAGGTTGGTTAACGTACTTATTTTGGTATTCCAAATTTGAAAAAAGAAACACTCACATCATACAAGTTGGAAAAACTCTTCCAGAATTAATTTTTGACACTTCAGATAAAGAAGAAACATCTATAACTGATTATCAAAGTGATTTTAAAGTTCTATTATTTTATAGAGGTAATTGGTGTCCATTATGTATGGCTCAGATTAAAGAAATTGCCAATGAATACAAAGAACTGACCAAAAGAAATACTGAAGTTTTTTTAATAAGCTCTCAACCTCATCATTTTACAGAGAGTTTGGCAAAAAAACACAACGTTCCGTTTCATTTTTTAGTAGATATTGAAAATAAAAATGCAGATAAGCTCCAACTTTTACACAAGAATGGTTTGCCTATGGGATTTCAAGTTTTGGGTTACGAATCTGATGTAGTTTTACCAACGGTAATTATTACGGACAAAACAAACAAAATTATCTATGCAGATTTAACTGATAATTATAGAGTACGACCAGAACCTGCTACATTCTTAAAAATCATTGATGAACATATATCATAATTATTTCCATAATTGATATAATTTTTTTCGATGGTAACTTCTTGTTTACCTGGGAAACTTAGTATTAATTTTGCTTAACAACTTAAATCTAAAAATAAATGAGTACTACTCTAGAAAGTTTACAATGGCGTTATGCTGTAAAAAAATTTGATGAAAACAAACAGCTATCAGAAGAACAGATTAAAGTTGTTACTGAAGCTTTTAACTTAACCGCTACATCATATGGGTTACAACCTGTTTCTCTTGTAGTAATCAAAAATAAAGAATTACAAAAAAAACTTGTTGAACATTCATGGAATCAACAACAAGTAGCACAAGCCTCTCATGTATTGGTTATATGTGTTCCTAAAGAACATACAGTAAAAGATGTTGAAAATTATTTTCGTTTAGTAAAAGATATTAGAAACACACCTGATGAGATATTAGAGCCTTTTAAAAATATGCTTATGGGAAGTTTTGAACAGAAAACTCAGGAAGAATTATTCCAATGGAATAAAAATCAGGCATACATTGCTTTAGGAAATTTACTGACGGTTTGTGCTGTCGAAAAAATAGATGCTTGCCCTATGGAAGGTTTTATTCCTGAACAATATGATGAACTTTTAGATCTACATGCTAAAAACTTAAGGTCTGTTTTGGTCATGCCCATAGGATTTAGAGCTGAAGACGACTTTATGAAAAATTTAAAGAAAGTTCGTAAGCAAACAAATAAAACAGTATTACATATAGATTAACAAATTTAATTGGGGATTATTTTATGTGAAGTGTCGGTAGCTATATGACTATCGGCACTTTTCTTTTATTCCTATATTAGCAATTCATATAAAATAAAATTAATGCAGCCTTTACATATAGCCATTTTAATTATTGCTTACTTTGCTACTCTTGTTTGTATAGCCTATATCACAGGAAAATCTGCTAACAATCAAACCTTTTTTAAAGCGAATAATTCATCTCCTTGGTATTTAGTCGCTTTTGGTATGATAGGCGCATCACTATCAGGTGTCACTTTTATTTCTGTGCCTGGTTGGGTGGAAAATCAGCAAATGTCTTACATGCAAATGGTTTTAGGATATGTAATTGGTTATGCTGTAATTGGTTTGATTTTACTCCCTCTATATTACAAGTTAAATCTGACTTCAATTTACACCTATTTAGATGATCGTTTTGGTCGACGTTCATATAAAACAGGAGCTTCTTTCTTTTTATTATCTAGGACTATTGGAGCTTCTTTTCGCTTATTTTTAGTTGCTAATGTATTACAGTTAATATTATTTGATGCTTATGGAATTCCTTTTTGGATTACCGTTACCATTACTATTCTACTGATTTGGTTATATACATTTAAAGGGGGGATAAAAACTATTGTTTGGACAGACACATTGCAAACTTTATTTATGTTAATTGCTGTTGGAGTTTGTATCATTTCCATTAAAGATGCTTTGCAAATTGATAGTTTACTTAGCTATATTTCGGAAAACAAATTAGCTAAAACTTTTTTCTTTGACGATATTAAAACTGGAAATTACTTTTGGAAACAATTTTTTTCTGGAGCGTTTATAGCTATAGTTATGACAGGATTAGATCAAGATATGATGCAAAAGAATCTTACATGCAGAAGTTTAAAGGACGCACAAAAGAATATGTTTTGGTTTACTATTGTTTTGGTTATTGTAAATTTCTTCTTTTTAGCATTAGGTGTTTTATTAACTGATTTCGCACATCAAAATGGAATTGATGCACACAAAGATCAACTTTTTCCTACACTGGCTATGAGCGGCGAATTAGGTTTAGCCACTTCCCTATTCTTTCTATTAGGTTTAATTGCTGCTGCTTACTCTAGTGCTGATAGTGCACTAACCTCTTTAACTACATCTTTTAGTATTGATATTTTAGAAATTGACAAGAAGAAAGACGAACAAGAGCAAGAAAAAATCAGAAAAAAAATTCATATTACTTTCTCTGTTATATTAGTCCTTACTATTCTTATTTTTAAATATTTTATTGCTGACGAAAGTGTAATTTCCAAAATATTTAAATTTGCGGGGTATACATATGGCCCGTTATTAGGACTTTATGCTTTTGGCCTATTTACCAAATTAAAAATTAAAGATAAATTAGTTCCATTGGTGTGTATTCTAGCCCCAGTACTTACCTATTTTATTAGTGACTATAGTAAAACAGAATTAGGTTTTGATTTTGGTTTTTTTATTCTTATTCTTAATGGTCTACTCACTTTTATTGGGTTATTAGCAATCAAAGAAATGAAACAATAAACAAACAAAATTCTATTTTTCACGCTACAACATTTTTATTTTTACTATATTGGACATATTAACATACGTTAATAAACATAGTGAAAATACCCTCTTAAAAATGATACGTGAGCAACAAGCTAGAATATATAGAATCAAGGCTATGATTCATAGATTCTTCTACTTATTTGAAAGTCAGAACACCGATTTTTCATTAGTTAGAGAATTATTATGTGAAGATAAATTTGAATGGTTAAGTCCTCGTATTCAACTCATAGGAGTTCATGCTTTTGAACAACATTTCTACACGATAAGTAATGACAAGTACAAAGTATCTGACAGACCTTTTGAAATGTCTGTGAAATTATTAGATGATAACAGTGCTATATTGAACTTTAATTTTATTTATCAAAACGTAATAGATGGAGAAATGGTATTGCACGCTAAAGGAAATTTTGAAGTAAACTGTATTGATAAAGGTGAAGAATATCCTAGAATGCAAACCTGTAACATTACTGTTTTAGAAATGATATATGTTGGTAATTTCATTGACATGTCAGCAATAAATAAAGCACTATATTTAGACTATAAATTAAAAGCAAAACAAATACTAATACAATCTTAGTATTATCTATCTAAATTGTTCTAAATTACATATGGATCTTCAACAATTAATTGAAAAATTCGATTTACAAAAACACCCTGAGGGAGGATATTTTAAAGAAACTTATAGAAGTGAAGGTAAAATTGAAAATAAAAATTTACCTAATTATTTTACTGGAGATAGAAATTACTCTACCAGCATTTATTTTTTGTTAACCTCAGAAAGTTTTTCTGCTTTTCATAAGATCAATCAAGATGAAACTTGGCATTTTTATTTAGGTACAACACTGAAATTACACATGATTTCTCCTGAAGGAGAATACAGTTTCATACGCATTGGAAATGATATTTTAAATGATGAAGTTCCTCAGTTTGTAGTTCCAGCACAATATTGGTTTGCAGCTGAAGTAATACAAAAAGACTCTTTTGCATTTACAGGTTGTACAGTAGCTCCTGGTTTTGATTTTAGTGATTTTGTTTTACCAACACGTAAAGAACTAATTGAAGTATTTCCACAACATAAAGAAATTATTACCCAACTTACACATCACTAACAATGAAAAAGATGCTTCTGTTTTTAATAGTAGTTTCTTGTAGTTATATAAGTTGCTTACCAAAAAATGATAAAGCGGTAAAACAACAAAAGTTTCTTGAAATTACTGTAGAACGTGGAGCATTTCACTATGACTCCTTTATATTGAAAGACACTACGGTATATTTCTTACCAGAAAAATCTAACACTCCCTATAAAGAAAATGATAGGACTTTACTCAAATATCATAAAAAGTCCGAACAACAAATCTCACAATATCAATTAAAGGAATTTATACTGAAATTAGAACAAAGTAATATATGGCACTTAAAAGAAAATTACGCTTGCGAAAATTCATGTACCAGTAATTTAAAAATTACTATCAAATTAAATGATAAACAAAAAGTAATTTCTTGTGAAGATTATAAACATGATTGCCCAGATATACTTCAATACATAGAAAATAAAATTATTGAATTACATGGTAAAAATCTTTATCGAATTGATTTACCTGGCTAATAAAACATATAATGAAATCACTTAAGGATTGTATTACAACTACTATTAGTGTAACCAATGAAGTACTGGATAAAATTACAAATGAATTTGAGCCTACCACTTTAAAGAAAGGAGAATATTTTTTAAAATCAGATTCAATATGTAAAAAAATGGCTTTTATTGAATCGGGCTATTTACGAATGTATAATATAGTTGATGGTAAAGAAATTACACTTTGGATTGGGGCTTCAGGAAAATTTATTACTTCGGTAGCTAGCTTTGTTTTTCAAACTAGTAACTTTTGGAATATACAAGCTATTACAGACTGCACACTGCAAACTATATCAAGAGACAGACACTTTGCATTGTGTAAACAAGAAATCAAATGGTTAGAGTTTGATAATCTATTACTAGCACACTCTTTTGCTTTATTAGAAAAAAGTATGTTTGCTCAATTGCATACAACAGCCTTAGAACGTTATGAAATATTACTAAAAGAATCTCCTGATTTATTCAAAAATGTCCCTCTTCATTATATTGCTTCAATGATTGGAGTAACTCCTGAATCCTTAAGTAGACTTCGAAAAAATATAAGTTAATTCATTTCTTACCATTTGTTAAGAGAAAAATGAGGTAAATGAACAAATTTTGTGTAAATCAAAATTTTACATCATGAATACTCTTCAAAAATCTCTTTTGGCAAATGCTATTTTCTCTGGTTTGTCAGGAATTATTTTAACAGTTGCTCATGTTAAAATAGCTACATTATTCAATCTAAAAAACACTACTGTATTTTGGGTTATCGGCGTTGTTTTACTTTATTTCACAGGAACAATTGTCTATGAAATTAAAAAACAAAGAAAAATTGCAGTTCAATGGATTATACTACAAGACTTTCTTTGGGTTTTAGGAAGTGGTATTATTCTAATTTTCACCCCTTTTCAAATTTCAACAATTGGTAATCGTCTTATAGGATTTATAGCTTTAATTGTTTTGTTTATGGGACTCAATCAACTTTCTGCACTAAAAAAAACTTGCAAACTATAACACTAATAACGCAACCTTTTTTAAATATCACCATCTATGTAATATACATTAAATCTAAAAATTATGAAAAAGCTTATCAAGCTAACTATGTTTTTAACCTTGTGCCTTTTTTTAACAGGAATGATGAGTTGTTCTGATGATAAAGACAATATTATTTCAGACAGTTCAAAACTTGAAGGTAAATGGACAGTCGTTCATTATATTGTTGACGGTAATACAATTACTAAAAATGATAAACCTACTTGGCCAGATTACAATAATGGAGATATTACTCTAGAACTTGCACCTATAAATGGACATCATAAAGGAAAAGTTGTAGGGAAATCAGTTACTAATTCTTTAACTGGAGATTACACTTTAGGGAAAAACAATACGATAGCTTTCTCTATTTTCACAACAGAAATAACAGAACCAGAATGGACTGATTTATTTAAAACATATAAAATAAATCGTTATGAAATAAAAGAAGAAAAGCTTTATTTATATTACGATACCACTTCAATAGTTCTAGAAAAAAACTAATTCTACAAGTAGATGGTATATCCTAGTTATTTAATGAAATACTTATAACAATTTTTATCAGTAGGAAAATCCCTAAAAATTATGCAACCAATTTTATACTTAAGCATCTTATAGAATATAAATTAAATTTAAAATTATGAAAAAGCTTATAAAGCTAACTACGTTTTTAATCTTATGCCTTTTTTTCACAGGAATAACTAGTTGTTCTAACAATGAAGATAATGGTCTCTCAGACAGTTCAGACCTTGAAGGCAATTGGAAAGTAATCCACTATATTATTGATGGCAAAAAAATAACTAAAACTGAAGAAAATACTTGGTCGAATATCAATAATGGTGATATTAATATTAAACTTACATTACCTGATGAGGATGGTAAGGGAGAAGTGTCAGGAAAATCAGTCACTAATTCTTTAGGTGGTAATTATACTTTAGGTGACAATAATACCATTACTTTCTACATTACAACTACTTTAATAGCTGAACCTGAATGGGGATTGTTATTTCAAATTTATAAAGTAGATAAATATAATATTAAGAATGGAAAACTTTATTTACATTATGATTCAAACCTAATCGTTCTTGAAAAATATTAATACTTATAAAAAACAACCATCTTAAGTTAAACTATGAGATGGTTGTTATTCTATTATACTGCATAAGAAAATAATAGAATACTAGTACTCCCAGTGTTCAATTTCAATTTCGTATTTATCTAGTTTTGTTCCCCAAGTATTTAATTTTTTCTTTTGATCTACTAAAGCTTTACTTGCTTTTCCTCCAGAAATTAAAAGCGTAAAACTTTTCATTTTTGGTAAAGTAAACAAATTTTCTGGTAGCAAACCAAAGCTATCCATATTGGTCAATTGTATACTTTTCAGTGCTTTCAGCTGTCCTAATTGTGGTGGAAACGCTTTTAATCCACAACCATAACATCCAAAATATTCTAGCTTTTTAAGATTAAAAAATGATTTTGGTAAATAACCTAATCCTCCTTTTACATATCCAAAATTAATCGATTTGAGTTCAGATAACTTTCCTATAGATTCTGGAATTTTATTGATAGGAGTTGCTCCACAAGCACCACCATCAAATGTTAACTTTGTTAATCCTTTCAATTTATATATTTCCTCTGGAATTTCATCAAACTCTGCACAAGAAAGGTTTAGTACTTTTAGGTTTTCTAACCTTAAAATTGCTTTAGGAAACTCTTTTAATTTTGTTCGATATAATTCCAGTAATTTTAAATCTTTAAGTTCTCCTATTTCTTCTGAAATCTCTCCTTCTATTTTTGATTCAAATACTAATGCCTGTAATTTTTTTAGTTTAAACACAACTTTAGGAATCGTAGAAATTGGTGCTTCTGTGAAGCGAAACCAAGAATATCTGAAATAACTTATTTCATTGTAGTCAGCTAATTTGTCTGGAATTGAAGTATAACCACAACCATCTATAATTAGTGCTACTATGTTTTCTTTAGGGATTTTAAAAAAATCTTCTGGAAATTGAGTTGCTTTATCATCCAGTAAGGATAATGAAATTTTATTTCCTTTTTCTATCTCTTCCAAGGCTTGAGGAATAGATCTCACCGCTACTGGTCTTTGCGCATAAATAAGTAAAGTTGTAAAAAATAGCGTGAGGTTAAGAATAGTCGTTTTCATACATTTTATTTTCATTTTTTGAAAATACATTTTTTTCTCATAAAAAAACTATATTAGTAGCTTTTAAAAATTATATTTATGAACAAGAATCTACTATTATTAGTTATTGCAATTGTTATATCCTCTTATGGATATTCTCAAAAAGTGAAACTTAAAAAAGGAAAAGTTTTAGTTGATGGAAAAGAAATACTAAAGTATGAAAAACGATCTTTAGGAAGTGAAATCACCTTATATTCTCTTGAAGATGAAGAGGAAATTGCTGATTTCATTCATGACAGGAATGGAACTAACAGTTATATTGAAGACGACTTTAAAAAGTTATTTTTCTCTAGAGATGAAATTAAAATTGAGTCTAGTAGATTAAGAGCCAGAGGTTGGAAATATGTAATCAAAACCTTATTAAAAAATAAAGTTCTTGATTTAGACGGAAATATTGACACAGAAAAACTGAAAAAGTTTGCCAAAAAATATGACGAAAATATTACAAATAGAACTGTAAGATATTAATCAAAAAAAATCCTAAGCTAAAACTTAGGATTTTTATTTATCTATAGAGCCTAAAACTCGTTGCATAAAGTTATTTAAGGCTTCTTTTTTTGGAGTTCCTTCCTTTAGCATTTTATCCACCTCTAAAGCTCCATACATGTTAGAGATTAACTCTCCAATTACATCTAATTCTTCATCTTTTAATGATGGAACTTCAGTTAGGGCTTCTAAAGTTTCAATTGTTTCAATAACATAATCCTGATCATTTTCTTCGATAAACGAAGTCAAATGTTTAATTACTGGTAACTTCATAATTATATTACTTCTTCTACTAATTCTTTCAACACCTCAAACTTATTTGTTTGAACTTGATTTACGAATTTACCGTCAACAAAAGTTGCAAATGTAGGTAAGTTATCAACTGTAGCTAATTGTCTACTTTCAGGAAATTTCTCAGCATCAGCAATTACAAAAGAAACATTTTCATTCTCGTTTGCTAATTTTTTAAATTTTGGTTTCATAATTCTACAATTACCACACCAAGTTGCAGAGTATTGTACTACTACAGTTTTATTTTCTGAAACGATATTCGTTAAATTATCGCTATTTAATTCTTGTACCATTTTTGTATTCTTTAAAAAAAGAGAGTTCAGGAAATCTGAAACTCTCCTTTGATATATTGTTATAATATTAGTTTACAGCTAAGTATTCAGCAGTAGCTTTTGCATTTGGTTGCATAGCTGCTTTTCCTTCTTCCCAGTTAGCCGGACAAACTTCACCTTTTTCTTGTACGTGAGTATACGCATCAATCAAACGTAAATATTCATTTACATTTCTACCAATTGGCATATGGTTTACACCTTCGTGTACTACTGTACCTTCTTCATCAATAATATAAGTAGCTCTATAGGTTACGTTATCTCCTTCTACTTGTACAGTACCTGTAGCTTCATCATATACTTCATTAGTAATATCTAAAATACCTAATATAGAAGATAAATTACGGTTACTGTCAGCTAATAACGGATAAGTAACACCTTCAATACCTCCATTATCTTTAGATTGGTTTAACCAAGCAAAGTGTACTTCAGGAGTATCACAAGAAGCTCCAATTACAATTGTATTTCTTTTTTCAAACTCAGGTAATGCAGCTTGAAAAGCGTGTAATTCTGTTGGACATACGAAAGTAAAGTCTTTTGGGTACCAAAATAAAACTACCTTCTTCTTATTGTTTACTGCCTCTTCTAAAACGTTTAATTTGAACGTGTCTCCCATTTCGTTCATTGCATCAACGTTTAAGTCTGGGAATTTTTTTCCAACTAATGTCGCCATTTTTTAATTTTTTAAATTGAATTAATATTTACATTGTTTTTCAAAAACAAATGCAAAAGTACTGTGTAATCTCCCCAGAACAAATGAAATTCTACAAGAAAATCCTATCTCATCATAAGAAATTTCAATACTAACCAAAACGCTTTTATCGTATCTTTATAAAACACTACAAAACAAACAAATAAATCAATCAAATAATTAAAAACTATTTAAATATAAAATATATAGATAAAAACAATCCAAGGTTTTGTCGTAGTTTTGAGCAAGAACAAACTTAAAATTCTATCATAATGAACGAAAGTAACAAACACACAGGAGATATTACTAAATGTCCTTTTCACAGTGCACAACAAAAACCAGCTGGTGGCGGAACTACCAATAGAGATTGGTGGCCAAATGAATTAAAACTAAACATATTACGTCAAAATGCAGTAAAGAATGACCCTATGGGTAATGATTTTAATTATGCTGAAGCTTTTAATAGTTTAGATTTTGCTGCTTTAAAACAAGATGTAATTGATTTAATGACAGATTCACAAGACTGGTGGCCTGCTGATTATGGACACTATGGAGGATTTATGATTCGTATGGCTTGGCATAGTGCTGGAACTTATCGTGTTGGTGATGGAAGAGGTGGTGCTGGATCTGGAACACATCGTTTTGCACCTTTAAACAGTTGGCCCGATAATGGAAATTTAGATAAGGCTCGTTTGTTACTATGGCCTGTAAAAAAGAAATATGGCAACAAAATTTCATGGGCTGATTTAATGATATTAGCAGGGAACTGTGCATTAGAATCTATGGGTTTCAAAACTTTTGGATTTGCCGGAGGAAGAGAAGATGTTTGGGAGCCAGAACAAGATATTTACTGGGGAAGTGAAAACCAATGGCTAGGTAATGATGAACGCTATGATACTAGCGATGGAGAATTAGAAGGACATTTAGGTGCTGT
The DNA here is from genome assembly GCF_001936575.1 of Tenacibaculum agarivorans. Classification (GTDB taxonomy): domain Bacteria; phylum Bacteroidota; class Bacteroidia; order Flavobacteriales; family Flavobacteriaceae; genus Polaribacter; species Polaribacter agarivorans. Next base: position 121,452 of record NZ_MSMP01000010.1, on the reverse strand, counting down.
ACATATGGGATTAATTTATGTAAATCCTGAAGGACCTAACGGTAATCCTGATCCGCTAAAATCTGCACATGACATAAAAATCACCTTTGCCCGTATGGCAATGAATGATGAAGAAACAGTTTCCTTAGTTGCTGGTGGACATACTTTTGGAAAAGCGCATGGTGCTGCTGATCCTGATAAATATGTCGGTGCAGAACCACATGGTGCTCCAATAGAACAAATGAGCTTGGGATGGAAAAACAGTTATGGAACTGGAGTGTTAGATGATGCTATTACAAGTGGTATTGAAGGCGCATGGACGCCAAATCCAACACAGTGGGACCATGACTACTTTGATGTTTTATTAAATTATGAATGGGAATTAACTAAGAGTCCTGCTGGCGCTCATCAGTGGACACCTACAGCAGCTTCTAATGCAAGAATGGCTCCTAAAGCAGGAGATCCTAACGGAAAACAAGCTTTAATGATGACCACTGCTGATATGGCTCTAAAAATAGATCCTGTTTACAGAGAAATTTCTGAACGTTTTCATAAAGATCACGCAGCTTTTGAAGATGCTTTTGCTCGTGCTTGGTTTAAACTAACACACAGAGATATGGGGCCAATAGATCGTTATTTAGGTCCTGAAGTTCCTTCTGAAGAATTAATTTGGCAAGACCCAATACCAAAAGTAAACTATACATTGAGCGGTGATGATATAGACAACTTAAAGAAATTAATTTTAGCTTCAGGTTTATCTGTTTCTGAATTGGTAAAAACAGCATGGGCTTCTGCTTCTACATACAGAGGTTCAGATAAGCGCGGTGGTGCTAATGGGGCAAGAATTCGTTTAGAGCCTCAAAGAAATTGGGAAGTAAATAACCCAACTGAATTACACAAAGTTTTAAATACACTAGAAGGTATTCAAAAAGAATTCAATGGTACTATCTCTATGGCTGATTTAATTGTATTAGCGGGTAATATTGGGATAGAAACTGCAGCAAAAAATGCGGGCTATGATATTTCAGTTCCTTTTTCTCAAGGAAGAGGTGATGCTACTCAAGAACAGACAGATATAGAATCATTTAGCCATTTAGAACCTTTAGCAGATGGATTTAGAAATTATATAAGTCCTAAGCTTAAAAATGTTGCTGATGAAGATGTATTAGTTGATAGAGCAAACCTATTAACATTGTCTATTCCTGAAATGACTGTTTTAGTGGGTGGATTACGTGTATTAGGTGGCAATTTCAATGGATCTCACCATGGTGTATTCACTGAAAATATTGGAAGCTTAACTAATGATTTTTTTACTAATATCTTAGATTTTTCTACTACTTGGAAAGCTACTTCAAGCGACGATAAAGAATTTATAGGTACTGATCGTGCTACTGGAGTTCAAAAATTTACAGGAACTAGAGCTGACCTAATCTTCGGATCTAATACAGAATTAAGAGCTATTTGTGAAGTATATGGTGCTGATGATGGACAAGAAAAATTTGTAAATGATTTTGTAAAAGCTTGGACTAAAGTGATGAATTTAGATCGTTTTGATCTCTAAAAAGATAATTTAATTTTAAAAAGGTCGGGATGTAGTATTCCGACCTTTTTAATTTAAAGCAAAAGATTTTAATTCCCTTTATATAAATGCCCTTTCATACTTACTTTTCATGTTAACGCAACATAGTAGCGTTAACATTGTTTTTTATATATTTGTTATGGGCAATAAAATAAAACACAAAAGAAATTTTATGAATACTCACGCTAACATGACGCAAGAGACTAAAAATCAATCAGTTTCTGCTACTAACTCTCAGAATTTGAATGGAGGTGTTCCTACCTTTCAGTTAGTGGATAATCGATCTGAAGCTGTTTCTCAAAGGAAACTGCAAGAGATTTACAGAAGTAGTCCCCTCCTTTCAAACGGTATTAATAACTCCTCGCCAGTTACTCAAAATCAAGTAATTCAAAAAAAAATTGACTGGAATTCAACTTCATTAAGATTTTCATTAGCTGAACCAGAAAAAAATGTAGATGGATTTGTCCGTACTTTAGAAAATATGTTTAATAATTATGGAGAAGGTTTTAAACCAATAATTAGAGAAGTGGTACAGTATGCAAATGATCATGGAAGTTGGACTATTGCTCGTGTGTTCGAACAAGTCAATTTTAGAGCCAAACAATTTGGATTACCCTACAATGATGCTGGATTTGGATTAACCGGAGTAACCTTGCCTACAAAACCTTCTAGTCAAAGAGATTTTGGGTTTCCCTCTCACACAAGGGCAGTAGCCACAATAGGAGGACAAGCATATGAACGAGAATCTAATCCAGAGAAGGGACACGCTGAAGAGCAATTGAAACCTCTACTTGAAAAATTAGCTAGTGAAGGAAGAATTGATGTAAACGAAGACACATTAATACTTACTATCAACAATTTCCCTTGTCTTGAGCGATGTGTGCCATTGATGTTAGAGCTTAAGACTAAATATCCATTTATGAGAATCAACTATGCGAATCCATATGGTGGAGAAGAATTTGATACTGCATTTAAAAAATTGAGGGAAGTAGGTATTGCTTTGGTTCCATTTGATCCCAGACTACAGATGAGTCCTGAAACCAAAGCTGGATTAACAGATGATCAATCAACCCGATTTAAAACAATGGCTTCATCTCGGGCTAAACATCCTACACCTATTCAATTAATTTACGAATACGAAGGAGAAGATATTCAAGGTGCTAAATTACCACCAGAAGTTAAAGATGAATTTGAATTTGATGTACTTAATGGGAAATTAAAAGAGGGAGATAGATTCGAGGTTAAAAGATCAGATGGACAATCTATTGTTTTTACATATTGGGGCTTTAATAGAGAAGGGAAATTAATAGTAAGAGTATTTAAATCGCAGTAATGCCCCATAATATAATCTAAACTGCATCAAAACGCAGTTTAGTAAAACCGAATTTAAATAATTGTTTAGTAATTGTAATGATATAAAATCATGGAAAAAATACTAGTTATAACTTCAATCATATTAATAATAGCTTCTTGTAACAGAATCGGGCCTGAAAAGAGAGTTTTAAATGTTTCTGAAAAAGATTCTGTGTTCGTAATGAGTATACCAAAAGCCGGCTGTAAAAACTGTCAAAAAGTAATTGAAGGTGGATTAGCCAAAGTAAAAGGTGTTAAACAAACTATACTCAACCTAAATTCTAAAGAAGTTTCTATTGCTTATAATCCAGAAGACACAAACTCTAAGATTCTAAAAAATAAAGTAACAAAATTAGCGCAAAATATACCATGCAAGTAATTCAATTGAAACGCAAACTTTATACATTTTGCTTACTATCTATACTATTCTTAAGCTTTTCATCATTTACACATCCTTTAAAGGTTACCGCTTCTCTTATAGAGTATAACTCTAAAGAAAAAAATATCAGGGTAGAATGTAAAGTGTTTATCGATGATTTTCTAATTGATATTGGTAGAGATATGAACGTGTCTAATTTAACTCAAAAAGATAAATCTGTAATTGAAAACTATTTTAAAGAGTTTTATGAAATTAAAGTTAATAATAGAAAAATACCTTTTAATTACGAAACCTCTGAAGTTCAAGAATCCTATAATGTATTGACCATAAAATTTTCCAAAAGTGATTTAGTACTTAAAAAAGGAGATAAAATAAACATAAAGAATACGCTGCTTTTTAGTGCTTTTGGTTACTTACAATCTAATAGAATCGAGTTACGCTTTAAGCCATTCTTTGCTTCAAAATATGTTGAAAGCACTAAAGTTGATAATTCTTTCTCATATACTTTTTAATATTTATTACTATGGATAATTTTACTACTTTCTTTACTAATGGTTGGCATCATATTGTAGATATTAATGCTTATGATCATTTATTGTTTGTAATGACACTATGTGCTGCTTTTAAACTTAATCAATGGAAACAGATTCTTATAATCATTACAGCTTTTACTATAGGACACAGTGTAACATTAGTAATTAGTGCATTAGGGTTTATCCCAGATAATCCAAAGATCATAGACCTTCTTATTCCTTTTACCATCATGATTACTGCTATTAGTAATATAAAGAACTATCAAAAAGAAGGAAGATTTTCTAATAAAAATGTGAAATATTTAATTGCTTTAGTTTTTGGTTTAATACATGGATTAGCGTTTGCTTCAAATTTTAAAGTAATGATGTTTAATAGTAATATAATTAAACCTTTATTTGCTTTTAATTTAGGTATAGAAGTAGGTCAACTATTTATTGTTGCAATTTTTACTGCATTATTATTTGTATATTCAAAAATTCTAAAAGGAAACCACTCAACATGGAACATTTTTGTTTCTGGAGCTGGTTTTGGAATCGCTGCAACAATATTTATTGGAGCTTTACAATAAAATATAGTACAGAATTTCCACACCATAAATCAACTAACTTTATATAAATACTCCTTTATTATTTTTAATATTAGGAGTATTTATTTTTTCAATTAATTCCTCTAGTTTTACTGAACCTTAAATTTTGTTAAACTAAATCGCAACTTAGTTGCAATAAAAGTATTATCCATACATTTGCGTGGTAATTAAAGATTAATTTAAGACGATTTTTTAATCATTAACTTAAGTAAGTTCATTAGTTAAAAAATCAACCATATTAAAACAGTTTCATTTTGGGATACGATAGAAGAAAATTTATTTCATTTTTAGGCAAAGCAGGAATAGGGGTAGTAGTCGCTCCTCCCCTTTTATCAAGTTGTGGTAATACAACAACACCTTCTAAACCTGAAGCACTTGCAGAAGTTTATCTTACTAAACTTAAAGAAGTTGTTTTAAAAAATTTAGCCCCATCTGATAAAGATGATTTACTATTAACCGAAGGTTTAGAGTATCATACAATAATTAAATGGGGAGATCCTATTTCTAATTCAGATACTTTTGGTTTTAATAATGATTTTACGTGTTTTATTCCATTAGATAAAAATAATCCTAAAGATGGTTTACTATGGGTTAATCATGAATATATAAATCCACTTTTTGTATCTGATTTTGACTATAGAGCTTATGAAAATCCGTCGAAGCATAGAACTGTAGAGCAAGTAGATAAAGAAATGTATGCCGTTGGAGGAACTATAGTTAGAATAAAAGAAACAAATGGGAAATGGGAAATTGTAAAAAATGATCCATTAAATAGACGTATCACCGCTCAAACACCAATACAGTTAAACTGGGATTCTCCTATCAAAGGAGCTACAACAGTAAAAGGTACATTAGCCAACTGTTCTGGTGGAATTACTCCTTGGAATACCTTCATCACTTGTGAGGAAAATTATGACGGTTTTTTTGGAGAAATTGAATATGAGGAAAATAATAAAGAAAAACATAGAACAGGCTGGTATGGTTGGGAACAGTTCTACAATTATCCTCCTGAACATTATGGCTGGGTAGTAGAAATAGATCCTAAAACGGGGGCTGCTCAAAAACATATTGCACTAGGAAGATTTGCACATGAATGTTGTACTTTATTTGAACTTAAAGACAAACGTGTTGTAGCCTATACAGGGGATGATAAAAATAATGAACACTTATATAAATTTATTTCATCTAAACCAGGTTCTTTAAAAGAAGGAACTCTTTATGTTGCAGACACTATCAACGGTAAATGGTTGCCACTAGATTGGGAAAACCAACCTATTCTAAAAGAAAAATTTAAAGATCAAACTGAAGTCTTAATTCGAGCTAGAGAAGTTTCAAAATTATTAGGAGCTACTGAATTAAACAGGCCAGAAGACATTGAAATAGACCCTGTAACAGGTAATATTCTTGTTACTCTTACAAATAATAAAGAAAAAAATGACTTTCACGGTTCCATCATGAAAATAGAAGAAAGTAATGGTGCTTTCGATGCCTTAACTTTTAAAGCATCTACATATATTGCAGGTGGAGAAGAAAATGGTTTCTCATGTCCTGATAACTTGGCATTTGATTTATCTGGAAACTTATGGATGACAACTGACATGTCAGGAAGTTCAATGAATAAAGAGGACAAACCATACATGCCATTTAAAAATAATGGTTTATTTCTTATTCCTAGATACGGAAAAGATGCTGGAAAGGTTATTCGTGTTGCTTCTGCACCAAGAGATGCTGAGTTAACCGGACCTTGGTTTTCTCCAGATGGAAAAACATTATTTTTAAGTGTACAACATCCAGGTGAGCAAACCAAAGACATCAAAAATCCAACAAGTACATGGCCATTTGATGAAGATAATATTCCTAAATCTGCTGTAGTAGCTATACAAGGAGATTTAATCGAAAAAATGAATAAATTAAGTGAGTTGGAAACTGAATAGTTTCTACTAGACTAAAAGTATACACATGAAAAAATTACCTGTAACAGTATTAAGTGGTTTCCTTGGAGCTGGAAAAACTACATTATTAAATCATATTTTACACAATAAGGAAGGTTTAAAAGTAGCTGTTATTGTAAACGATATGAGCGAAGTTAATATTGATGCTCAATTTATTGAAAATGAAAATACACTTTCAAGAACAGAAGAAAAGTTAGTAGAAATGTCTAACGGTTGTATCTGCTGTACATTGAGAGAAGATTTAATGGTTGAAGTGGAAAAACTAGCTTCACAAAATAAATTCGACTACTTAATTATAGAAAGTACAGGAATTAGTGAACCTATTCCTGTAGCACAAACATTTAGTTTTGAGAGTGAAGATGGAGCAATCGATTTGAGCCGTTTTAGCTATGTAGATACAATGGTTACAGTTGTCGATGCATTTAACTTTTTGAAAGATTTTTCAAGCTCTGATTATTTAGCTACACGAGAGTTAACTAATATCGAAGGAGATGATAGAACTATTGTAAACTTATTGACAGATCAAATAGAATTTGCTAATGTTATTCTTTTGAATAAAACCGATTTGGTATCAAAAGAAAATTTGGAATTACTTAGTGCCATTATTCAAAAGTTAAATCCTGAAGCTAGAATTATTCCAACAAGTCAATCTAAAGTTGATTTAAATGAAGTAATTAATACAAACTTATTTGATTACGAAAAAGCTGAAGCTTCTGCGGGTTGGATTAAAGAATTAGAAAACGAACATGTTCCAGAAACGGAAGAATATGGAATTAGCTCTTTTGTTTTTAGAAGCAGTAAGCCATTTCATCCCAATCGATTCTTAAATTATTTAAATCAAAAATTCCCGCAAAATATTATCAGAAGTAAGGGGTTATTTTGGTTAGCTTCAAGAAAAGATCAGGCATTAATATGGAGTTCCGCTGGGGGATCTTGTAAAGTTGATAGTGCAGGAGTTTGGTGGGCAAGTATGCCTTTTTCTGAACGAGTAAATTATGGAGCTTTTATAGAGAATAGAGAGCAAATAGAAGGAGAATGGGACGCAGATTTTGGTGATCGTAAAAACGAACTAGTTTTTATAGGTCAACAATTAGAAAAAGAAGAAATGATTACTGATCTAAATGAATGTTTACTAACCGATGAAGAAGTTGAATTATGGAAGACACAGTTATTTCCTCAAGAAGATCAGTGGCCAATACAATATGTATAACTAATACTAGTTCTATCTAATTAAATGATTCAAACAGAAAACCTCAGATTTCAATATCAAAATAGTAGCGAACTATTTCATTTTCCTAATATTAATTTAAGTCCAAAAGAAGATTTACTTATTTTGGGTAAATCAGGTATTGGAAAAACTACTTTTCTACATCTACTAGCTGGATTACTTAAACCTACTGAAGGAAAAGTAATCATAGATGATACTGAAATACAACTTTTATCAAATAATAAATTAGATCAATTTAGAGGAAAAAATATCGGACTTGTTTTTCAAAAAAAACATGCCATTCAATCTTTGTGTGTTTTTAAAAATTTACAAGCGCGTCTTTTCTTTAGCAAGTCTAAAGTACAAAACAAAGACATTGAATCATTATTAGATCAACTAGAAATATTAGAATACAAGAATAGTAATATAAATAAACTTAGTGAAGGGCAATTACAACGATTAAGTATTGCCATGGCAGTGATACATAAACCTAAAATTTTATTGGCAGACGAACCTACATCTAGTTTGGACGATGAAACTTGTAAAATTGTAATAGAATTACTAAAACAACAAGCGAAACAAACACAAGCAAGCTTGATTGTAATTACACACGATCATAGGATAAAGTCTTACTTTCAAAACCAAATAAACTTATGATGAATGTATGGAAAATGAGTTTAGAAAATATAAAATCTAAACCATTATATACTTTTATTAGTGTCTTCACTCTTACTTTAAGTATCGCTTTATTGTTAGGAATACAACAACTAAAATCTTCTTTTAAATACCAAACGGAAAATAATTTAGGAGAAATAGATGTAGTAGTTGGTGCCAAAGGAAGTCCATTACAATTGGTATTAGCATCTGTATTACACTTAGATGATCCTACAGGAAATATTTCTTATAAGGAAGCAAAAAAAATAGCAAAAAATCCTATGATAGGATCTGCTGTACCAATTTCTTACGGAGACAATTATAAAGGATATAGAATTGTTGGAACATCTGATCAATTTACATCATTATATGGAGGTGAGTTAGCGACAGGAAAAAAAATCAATAAAAGCCTAGAAGCTATCATAGGTTCTACCGTTGCCAATAAGCTCAACCTTTCAGTAGGAGATACTTTTTTAAGTTCTCATGGATTAATTGAAAATGAAATTGATGTACATGAAGAGGTATTTACTGTTGTTGGTATTTTAAAACCGACATATAAAGTAATTGATCGATTAATAATTACAAAATTAGAAAGTATTTGGGACGTTCACGACCATCATGATCATGAAAATGAAGAACATGATAAAAATGAAGAACATTCTGATGAATACAAAAATCATGAAGAACACAAAGACCATGACGATCATGAAGAACATTCCGATGAACACAAAAATCATGAAGAGCACAAAGACCATGACGATCATGAAGAACATTCTGATGAACACAAAAATCATACAGAACATAAAGACCATGACGATGATGAAGAACATTCTGATGAGCATGAAGAGGACCAAGAAATCACTTCTCTATTAATTTCCTTTAAGAATCCAAGAGGAATTTTAACATTACCAAGAAAAATTAACCAACAAACAAATATGCAAGCTGCTTTACCAAAATTTGAAATGGATAAGCTCTATGCTTACACGGGAATTGGTTTCAAAACGATTACTTGGATTGCTTATTTAATTTTATTTATAGCTGGTTTAACTATTTTTATTAGTCTTTACAAAATGGTTAAAGATCGTGCATTTGATTTAGCTCTATTAAGAACATACGGAGCTAGTAATGCACAATTGATAAAAATGGTAACCTATGAAGGTTTTATCATTGTATTCACTGCTTTTGGATTGGGAGTTATTGTAATTAAAATAATTTTAAAGCTTTTATTAAACACTTTTAAAGTAGGTCATCAGCAGAGTATGCTACAAGGTTTATCCTTTACAGATACGTACCCAATAGCTTTATTAGTGCTTATATTAGCAATAATTTCCATAAGTTTGTCTGTGTATCCAATTTTAAAAATGAAAATTTCAACAATATTGAGTAATGAAAAATAGTATTGTAATCATATTTCTTTTTGTATCTGTAGCGCCAGTATTTGCTCAGAAAAACATTACATGGGAAGATCTTTCTAAAGTAACATTTACCGAAAAATATTTTAAGAAATATGACGATTACTTTTTACATCCTACGTTTTCTGAATCTGTTAAAAATTTAGAAGGAAAACGTATTAGTATTACAGGATATTTTTTAAATCTAGCCCCTAATGGAGCTATTTATATTCTCTCGAAAGGGCCTATGGCTTCATGTTATTTTTGTGGAGTTGGAGGACCTGAAACTGCAGTGGAGCTTCAATTTCCTTCTAAACAACCTTATGAAACAGATACTATAGTAACTGTAACTGGAGTATTAAGCTTAAACGATAGTGACGTAGAACATTTTAACTATATACTCTCTGATTGTAAAGTAACTATTGTAGAATAATAGTTACTTACTTGCAAATAATTTTACATCATTATCTGAAACTTCTTTTTCTCCAAGAATAATTAAACGTTCTACTACATTGCGTAATTCTCTAATATTACCTGTCCAGTCGTATTCTTGTAATAATTTAATAGCCTTGCTTGAAAACTCCTTTTTAGGATTCCCTTGCTCTTTTGCAATCTTATCTGCAAAGAAATCTACCAATAACGGAATATCTTCTCTCCTATCATTCAATGCTGGAACTTTAATTAAAATAACAGCTAAACGATGGTATAAATCTTCTCTAAATCGTCCTTCAGCAATTTCTTTTTTCAGATCCTTGTTAGTAGCCGCTAATACACGAACATTTACTTTAATGTCCTTATCAGAACCAACTCTAGAAATTCTATTTTCTTGAAGCGCTCTTAGCACTTTAGCTTGAGCTGACAAACTCATATCTCCTATTTCATCTAAGAAAATAGTTCCTCCATTAGCCGCTTCAAATTTACCTGCTCTATCTTTATTTGCTCCAGTAAAACTACCTTTTACATGACCAAACAATTCGCTTTCTATTAACTCAGAAGGAATAGCCGCACAATTAACTTCTATCATTGGAGCTTTAGCTCTATCTGATTTTTCATGTAACCAATGCGCTACTAATTCTTTTCCTGTTCCATTTGGTCCAGTAATTAATACCCTAGCATCCGTGGCTGCAACTTTTTCTATGATTTCTTTAATATGAGTTATGGCATCACTTTCACCAATCATCTCATAATTTTTACTCACTTTCTTTTTTAAACGCTTATTCTCTACGACTAACTCTTTTCTATCAAGAGCATTTCTTACCGTATTTAATAATCGATTTAAATCTGGTGGTTTAGAAATATAATCAAAAGCACCAAGACGCATTGTATTTACAGCAGTATCTAAATCACCATGGCCTGAAATCATAACCATTGGGATTTCTGGTTTTATTTTTCGCGCTTTTTCAAGTACCTCAACACCATCCATTTTTGGCATTTTAATATCACATAGCACCAAATCGTAATCGTTATTTTTAATTAACTCGATTCCTGCTAAACCATCTTCAGCTTCTTCTACTTGATAAGCATCATTCTCTTCTGAAATAATTTTTTTTAATACTCTACGAATTGCAGCTTCGTCTTCTATGATTAATATTTTAGACATATTATTTGTGTACTTTTCTTTAAATTTAAATCTATTTAGGGATTCTATAAAGTTCTAATCAATAAACATTCCATTTATTAAAAAAACAAAGAAATCATATTTTTATAATTCATAAATATTTTATTCTTCAAAATTTTTCATTTCTATCACTTTATTTTCTCCTTCAATCAACTCAACACGTCGCATAATACCTCCACCTGTTTCATCCCAAAGCATAAAAGCAATTACATAATAGGTTCCAGCAGGTAAATCCTTGTATTCAAACTCACCTTCTGAGTTACACATAGTTTTTTTAGTATCGTGATATCCTTTAGGATCTGGAGTAAACTTTGGTACTCCATCTTCTATATACACAAAATCACCATTCTTATTCTTATAAATATGAGATAATCGCTCTTTTGTATATGCACTATACGGCTGTAATTCTATTCTAAACTCTTTTCCAAATCGTACAACCCCGCCTTTAGATTTAAACTTTGCTATTCCTTGAATTGAAGCAGTACCTTTATCTTTAAACCATTTTACCTCTTCTTCTTTAAACGGGCTTTTAATTTCAACAGCCTCTGTTTTATTTTCATCCTTATTTTTTTCTGTTGGTTTACACCCTGTAATGAAAATTGAGAATACAAAAAGGTAAAATTGAAATTTCATATCGTTAAGTTTAAAGTTAGTTATTGTCTGGTATATAAGTGTACATCTCTTTGAGGAAAAGGAATACTAATATTATGTTCTCTAAATAATTCTTCTATTCTAAAACGTAAATCACTCTGGATAACAGCTAACTGAAAACTATTATGAATAGTAAAGATCAGTTCAAAATCTAGTGAACTGTCTCCAAAATCTTTAAATAAAACTAGAGGTTCTGGACTCTTTAAAATCTGTTTATGCTCTTCCGCAGTTTGTAGTAATATTTTTTTTACCAATTGAACATCTGTACCGTAAGCAACACCAACCTTAACTGTACTTTTGGTTTTACTTCCATTTTGAGTCCAATTGTATAAACTATTTTTTAAATACATGTGATTAGGAATCACCAGTACTTTGTTTTCTATAGTTACAGCTCTGGTAGTCCTTAGCTTAATCTCTACTACTCTACCTACTTTTCCATCAATTTCAATATAATCTCCTACATGAACACTCTGATCCATGATAATGAAAATTCCAGAAATTATATCTTGAAAAAAAGTCTGGAGCGCCAAACCAACACCAATCAGTAAAGCTGTTGATGCAGCAAATACAGCGGTGATTTGAACTCCAGAACTTTGTAAAGTAATTAAGAAAATAATTATGTACAATAACCATTTCCCAAAGGAAAAAACAGTATCAAATTTATTTTTGTCTTGAGCCTGTAATTTCCCTTTTATATATTTTTGAAATATTTTTAAGAAAAAGGATGCTAACATAATCACAGCTACAAGAATGAGCAGTGATTTTACACTAATACTTATATGATCATTGTAGTGAAATGTATAGTTTAATATTTTATGAACCTCTTTCATTTATTATTGTATCATGCGCTATAACGGATCCATTTCCATAAATCCTTATATGTTGTTTTTTTACCGTACATTAAAATTCCTACTCTATATATCTTAGATGCTAGCCATACTACAGCAAGAAAAGTGAGTACTAAAATAAGCATTGATACTAAAATTTCCCACCAAGCAACCCCAAAAGGCACTCTCATTAACATTACTATCGGTGAAGTGAATGGAATATGAGAAAAAATTACTGAAATTGGTCCATGCGGATCATCAATTACTGTAAAAGCCCCAACGTATACTCCTAACATTAAAGGCAACATTATTGGCATCATAAATTGCTGTGTATCTGTTTCACTATCTACCGCAGCTCCTACAGCAGCAAATAACGAACTATATAGCATGTATCCACCCAAGAAATAAAAGATAAATAACAAGAATAATTTTAAAATTGGTAGTTTATATAACTCTTGAATTAATATTTGAACTTTATCATTCCCCATAGATTCTATAGCCTGTGTTTGCTCAGGTGATAAATTAGCTTGTTGCATTCCACCCATATCAAACCCAAACACTACAGATGCAATAGTACTAAGCGTAAATAACAAAATCCCCCAAATAAAAAACTGTAAAATTCCAGCAGAAGCATTACCTATAATTTTACCTAGCATGAGTTGAAAAGGCTTTACCGAAGAAACAATAACCTCGATAATTCTACTGGTTTTCTCTTCAATTACACTTCGCATCACAGCAGCTCCATAAATAATAACAAACATCATTAATAAATATCCTGCTACGGTACCAGCTGCAATTTTAATTCCATTAGCTAATTTAGATGTTTTCTCTCCAGAAAAATTAAATAATTTAATATCAGATTTAATTCTAGATAATTTTATTTTCTGTTCATCAATACCCAGCTTTTGCATTTTCAAACCCCTCAATTTTGTATTGACTTTACTTTCTAAACTCCCAATTACACTTAAACCAGGTGTATCTTTTGAATAAAACTCTATAGAATTTGCTAATGTTTCTAAACTATCTATTTTAGGGATATGTAGCATTCCATAATGATTTCCTTCTTCTACTTTCTTTTTTGTTTCATCTACTCCTAATTTTGTGAAATCTACATACTTTATAGTTTTAGTACTTTTAAAATCTTGATCTAAAAACAAACCTGATTCGTCTACATATACTATTTCTTTTACCTTATCATCGTTCTTTTTTGTTAAAAATGCTACTAAACCAATCATGGCAATTGCAATAACAGGACTTAAAAATGTCATTAAAATGAATGACTTGTTTTTAACCTTAGCTATAAATTCACGTGCTATTATTAATTTTAACTTATTCATTTTAATTTGTTTTGTTTACAGTTTCGATAAAAATATCATTTGCACTTGGCACTAACTCTACAAAATGATTTACTTCTCCATTAGCCGTAAGAAACGACAATAGATCATTTGCAGTATTACTCTTTAGTTTCACATTCAGTTTTAAACCTTCGTTTAATGATTTAAAGTTTGCCGGACTTATATCAAAGTTTTGTTTTAACTGTAATTTCACCTCTTCTGCTCTATCAGTTTTTAATCCAATCTCAAAAACATTAGTCCTATACTGGCGCTTGATATCATCCAGCTTTCCATCTAAAATTTTATTAGACTTATTGATCAAAGCAATATAATCACACATTTCCTCCACACTTTCCATTCTATGTGTTGAAAAAATAATAGTTGCTCCTTCATCTCTAAGTTGAAGAATTTCTTTAGCTATTAATTGTGCGTTTATAGGATCGAAACCAGAAAAGGGTTCGTCAAAAATTAATAATTTAGGTTCATGTAATACCGTTACTATAAACTGAACTTTTTGAGCCATTCCTTTTGAAAGTTCTTCAATTTTTTTATTCCACCAGGCTCCAATATCAAATTTATCAAACCAATACTTCAGTTTCTTTTTTGCTTCAGATTTACTCATCCCTTTTAATTGAGCTAAATATAAAGCCTGATCTCCTACTTTCATAGATTTATATAAACCTCTTTCTTCTGGTAGATAACCTATGTGTTCAATATGATGTGGTGCTAACTTTTCTCCATCTAAAATTATTTCACCACTATCTGGCATTGTAATCTGATTAATAATTCTAATCAAAGATGTTTTTCCTGCACCATTTGGTCCTAATAAACCAAAAACACTTCCTTTTGGAATGTGCATCGATACATCATTTAATGCAGTGTAACCTCCATATTGTTTTACTACATTGTTAATTTCTAATAAATTATTCATTGATTTTTGGTTATTGAGCTGTAATCTTCAATTACAAACTTACATTTTTTCAAATAGTTAGTACATCTTACTAAACAAATGTTACAAATTAATTTAATGTTAAAAAATTACTATGCACGCATAATTTATTTCAATTTATTATGCATGCATAATAAATTTTCTTATCTTTGGAATCGAGAATATGGATAAAAGTAAATCAATTGATCATCAATTAAGAGCAACTTGGCAAGCTGTTGCCAAAATGTATAATGAGCAAGCCTCTAAGCATGACAGCACTATGGCTATGGCTTTTGTACTGCTTAATATTGATTTTGAAGATGGAACTCCTTCAACTGCTCTTGGTCCCCTCATGGGAATGGAACCTACAAGTCTTTCTAGAATTTTAAAATCTATGGAAGACAAAAAACTTATTCTAAGAGAGAAAAACCCAGACGATGGTAGGAGTGTAATTATCAAGCTAACTAAGTTTGGTAAACAAAAAAGAGAAATTTCTAAAGGTTATGTATACCAATTTAATAATAAGGTACGTGAAAGTTTAACCGATAATGAAATCAAAACATTTTTTAAAATAACTGAAATCATAAACAAACTTATAGCTGAAAAAAAGATATACAACGATGATATGTCTTCTACAGCTGTATAAATCAAACCTATTCAAGTATAATGAGCAAAAGAAGAATTAAAAAAGTAGCGATTATAGGATCTGGTATTATGGGATCTGGTATTGCTTGCCACTTTGCGAATATCGGTGTTGATGTGTTACTTTTGGATATTGTTCCAAGAGAACTAAACGACAAAGAGAAAGCAAAAGGATTAACATTAGAAGATAAAGTTGTACGTAATCGTTTAGTAAATGATGCGTTAACTGCTTCTTTAAAATCTAAACCGTCCCCTATCTACAACAAAAAGTTTGCTGATAGAATTACTACAGGTAATATTGATGACGATTTACATTTAATTAAAGATGTAGATTGGGTAATGGAAGTTGTTGTTGAGCGTTTAGACATTAAACAAAGTGTTTTCGAAAAAGTAGAAAAATATCGTACTCCTGGTACTATTATTTCATCTAACACTTCTGGTATTCCTATCAAATTTATGAATGAAGGAAGAAGTGAAGATTTTAGAAAGCATTTTGCAGTAACACACTTCTTTAATCCTCCTCGTTACTTAAAATTATTCGAAGTTGTACCTGGACCTGATTGTAAACAAGAAGTTACAGATTTCTTAATGGAATATGGTGAAAAGTTCTTAGGAAAAACTTCTGTTTTAGCTAAAGATACTCCTGCTTTTATTGGTAACCGTATTGGAATTTTTGGAATTCAATCTTTATTCCACCAAGTAAAAGAATTAGGTTTAACAGTTGAAGAAGTTGATAAATTAACTGGACCAGTAATTGGTCGTCCAAAATCAGCTACTTTCCGTACTGTAGATGTTGTAGGTTTAGATACATTAGTACATGTTGCTAATGGAATTTATGATAATTGTCCAGACGACGAAGCTCACGACTTATTTAAATTACCAGATTTCATCAATACAATGATGGAAAACAAATGGTTAGGTAGTAAAACAAAACAAGGTTTTTATAAGAAGTCAGTAAATGCTGAAGGGAAAAAAGAAATCTTAACTTTAGATTTAGATACGATGGAATATCGTTCTAAGAAAAGAGCTTCTTTTGCTACTTTAGAATTAACGAAAACGATTGACAAACCAATTGATCGATTTAAAGTATTAGTTGGTGGTAAAGATAAAGCGGGTGAATTCTACCGTAAGAACTTTGCTGCAATGTTTGCTTATGTTCAAAATAGAATTCCAGAAATTTCTGACGAATTATATAGAATTGACGATGCCATGAAAGCTGGTTTCGGTTGGGAAAATGGACCATTCGAAATTTGGGATGCTGTAGGTGTTGAAAAAGGTATCGAATTAATGAAAGCTGAAGGAAAACAACCTGCTGCTTGGGTTACTGAAATGGTAGCTAAAGGAGAAACTGCTTTCTACACAGTAAAAGATGGAGCTACCTATTATTATGATGTAAATGAAAAAGCTCAGGTTAAAAAGCCTGGACAAGATGCATTTATCATCTTAGATAACATTAGAAAATCTAACGAAGTATTCAAAAATTCAGGAGTTGTAATTGAAGATTTAGGAGACGGAATCTTAAATTGTGAGTTCCAATCGAAAATGAATACTATCGGTGGAGATGTTTTAGCTGGATTAAACAAAGCCGTAGATTTAGCTGAAAAAGACTTTGACGGATTAGTAGTGGGTAACCAAGGAGCAAACTTCTCTGTTGGTGCTAATATTGGTATGATTTTCATGATGGCTGTTGAGCAAGAATATGACGAGTTAAACATGGCGATCAAATACTTCCAAGATACAATGATGCGTATGCGTTATTCTTCAATTCCTGTTATTGCTGCTCCTCATGGTATGGCTTTAGGTGGAGGTTGTGAATTATCATTACACGCAGACAAAGTTGTTGCTGCTGCTGAAACGTACATGGGATTAGTAGAATTCGGTGTTGGAGTTATTCCTGGTGGAGGTGGTTCTAAAGAAATGGCGTTAAGAGCTTCTGATACTTTCCGTAAAGGTGATGTTCAATTAAATGTTCTTCAAGAATATTTCTTAACTATTGGTATGGCAAAAGTTTCAACTTCTGCGTACGAAGCATTTGATTTAGGGTTATTACAACAAGGAAAAGATGTTGTAGTGGTAAACAGAGATCGTCAGATTGCTGAAGCTAAGAAACATGCTAAACTTTTAGCAGATGCTGGTTACACCCAAAGTGTAAAAAGAAAAGATGTATTAGTATTAGGTAAACAAGCATTGGGAGCATTTATGGTTGCTACCGATTCTATGCAAGCTAGTAGATTTATTTCTGAACACGATCAGAAAATTGCCAACAAACTAGCTTATGTAATGGCTGGTGGAGATTTATCAGAACCAACAAAAGTTTCTGAACAGTATTTATTAGACATCGAACGCGAAGCATTCTTAAGTCTAACTACAGAGCGTAAAACATTAGAGCGTATTCAGCACATGTTAAAAACTGGTAAACCTTTGCGTAACTAAAGTTGCGCTGCTTTAAGCCTTACGCCAAAAGCAATAGGCTAAATTAAAAACTTAACCTAGCGCTTAAAAGCTTACAGCTTAGAGCCTAAAGCACAAAATAAAATGAAAACAGCATATATAGTAAAAGGATATAGAACTGCCGTAGGTAAATCAAAAAGAGGTGGTTTTAGATTTAAAAGAGCAGATGAATTAGCTGCTGAAACAATTCAATACATGATGGGAAAACTTCCTGAGTTTGACGTAAAACGTATTGATGATGTAATTGTAGGAAATGCAATGCCAGAAGGATCTCAAGGATTAAACATGGCACGTATTATTTCTTTAATTGGATTAGATTCTGTTGATGTACCTGGTGTTACCGTAAACCGTTTTTGTTCTTCAGGATTAGAAACTATCGGTATGGCTGTCGCTAAAATACAATCTGGAATGGCAGAATGTATTATTGCTGGTGGTGCTGAGAGTATGACTTCTGTTCCTATGACTGGATTTAAACCAGAATTAAATTACAATATTGTAAATGCAGGACATGAAGATTATTACTGGGGAATGGGTAATACTGCGGAAGCTGTAGCACAAGAGTATAAAATTTCTCGTGAGGATCAAGATGAGTTTGCTTTAAATTCACACTTAAAAGCATTAAAAGCACAAGCTGAAGATCGTTTCCAAGATCAAATCGTTCCTATCGAGGTTGAAGAAACGTATATCGATGCTAAAGGAAAAAAAGCAACACGTAAGTTTACTGTAACTAAAGATGAAGGGCCTCGTAAAGGTTCTACAATAGAAGGATTACAAAGATTACGTCCAGTATTTGCTGCTAATGGGTCTGTTACTGCGGGTAACTCATCTCAAACTAGTGATGGTGCTGCATTTGTAATGGTGATGAGTGAAGATATGGTTAAGGAATTAAACCTTGAACCAATTGCTCGTATGGTAAGCTATGCTGCTGCCGGTGTTCCTCCTAGAATTATGGGTATTGGTCCTGTAGCTGCTATTCCAAAAGCATTAAAGCAAGCGGGATTACAACAAAATGATATTGACTTAATTGAGTTAAACGAAGCATTTGCTTCTCAATCATTAGCTGTAATTAGAGAATTAGGCTTAAATCCAGATATAATTAATGTAAATGGTGGAGCTATTGCTTTAGGGCATCCTTTAGGATGTACAGGAGCGAAGTTATCTGTTCAATTATTCGATGAAATGCGTAAGCGTGAAATGAAAAATAAGTACGGAATGGTAACTATGTGTGTAGGTACTGGACAAGGAGCTGCTGGTATTTTCGAATTTTTAAATTAAGATAATAGACTTGTAAGAATCAAGAGACAAGACAAATGCATAACTTCAAAAAATTAAAAATTTGGAACGAAGGTATAAGTCTAGTTTCTGATTCTTATAAACTGACAAAAACATTTCCTGATTCTGAAAAATTTGGATTGGTAAGTCAGATGAATAGATGTGCTATTTCTATTCCTTCCAATATAGCCGAAGGTTCAAGTAAGAGCACTGATAAACATTTTAACAAATATCTAGAAGATAGTTTAGGTTCGGCTTTTGAATGGGAAACTCAACTGATTATTGCATTCAACGAAAATTATTTATCTGAAGATCAATTTGAAGAATTAGAGCATAAAATTAAACAATTACAAAAAATGATTTCAAGCTTCCAAACGAGACTAAAATAATCATGACTCTTGGTTCTTGAATCAAAAAAACTAACACAAAAATGGCTGAAACATTAAATAAAGACATTTTACGAGGAGGACAATTCTTAGTAAAAGAAACAAATTGCGAAGATATATTTACTCCTGAAGATTTTACTGAGGAGCAAACAATGATGAGAGACGCGGTTATCGAATTTAACGACCGTGAAATTATTCCTCATAAACCTCGTTTTGAGGCTAAGGATTATGCATTAACTGAAGAAACTATGCGTAAAGCAGGAGAATTAGGTTTCTTAGGTGTAGCAGTTCCTGATACTTATGGTGGATTAGGAATGGGATTTGTTTCTACTATGTTGGTCTGTGATTATATTTCTAGTGGAACAGGTTCTTTTAGTACAGCTTTCGGTGCTCATACTGGTATTGGTACTATGCCAATTACTTTATATGGTACTGAAGAGCAAAAACAAAAATATGTACCAGCTTTAGCTATGGGTGAGCGTTTTGGAGCTTACTGTTTAACTGAGCCAGGTGCAGGATCTGACGCTAACTCTGGTAAAACTACTGCTGAGTTAACTGAAGATGGTAAACACTATAAAATTAACGGACAAAAAATGTGGATCTCTAATGCAGGATTTGCTGAGATTTTCATCGTTTTTGCTCGTATCGAAGATGATAAAAATATTACTGGATTTATTTTAGAATATGATAAGGACAATCCTAATGGAGTTACTTTAGGTGAAGAAGAGCACAAATTAGGTATTAGAGCTTCTTCTACTCGTCAAGTATTCTTTAATGATACTTTAATTCCAGTTGAAAACATGTTATCTGAGCGTGGTGGTGGATTTAAAATTGCGATGAATGCATTAAACGTTGGTCGTATAAAATTAGCTGCTGCTTGTTTAGATTCTCAAAGAAGAGTAATTACTGAAGCTGTAAAATATGCTAACGAGCGTAAGCAATTTAAAACTCCAATTGGTGAGTTCGGTGCTATCAAGTCTAAGTTAGCTGAAATGGCTACTAGCGCATATGTTGGTGAGTCTGCTTCTTATAGAGCTGCTAAAAATATCGAAGATAGAATCGCTATCCGTGAATCTGAAGGAAACACACATCAAGAAGCTGAATTAAAAGGTGTTGAGGAATATGCTATCGAATGTTCTATCTTAAAGGTTGCTGTTTCTGAAGATATTCAAAACTGTGCTGACGAAGGAATCCAAATCTTTGGTGGAATGGGATTCTCTGAAGAAACTCCAATGGAATCTGCATGGAGAGATGCTCGTATTGCTCGTATCTATGAAGGTACTAACGAAATTAATAGATTACTTTCTGTAGGAATGTTAGTTAAGAAAGCAATGAAAGGTCACGTTGATTTATTAGGACCAGCTACTGCTGTTGGAAATGAATTAATGGGTATTCCATCTTTTGACGTTCCAGATTTCTCTGAGTTATTCTCTGAAGAAAAAGATATCATCGGAAGATTAAAGAAAGTATTCTTAATGGTTGCTGGTGCTGCATTGCAAAAATTTGGTCCAGATTTAGAAAAGCACCAACAGTTATTAACTGCTGCTTCTAACATCTTAATCGAGATCTACATGGCAGAGTCTGGTATTTTAAGAACTGAGAAAAACGTAAAGCGTTTTGGTGAAGATGCTCAAAAAGAGCAAATCGCTATGGCTAAATTATATTTATATAACGCTGTAGAAATCATTACTCAAAGTGCTAGAGAAGGTATCGTTTCTTTTGCAGAAGGAGATGAGCAGCGTATGATGCTTATGGGACTTAAACGTTTCACAAAGTATACAAACTACCCTAACGTAGTTGAGTTACGTAATACTATTGCTGAAAAGCTAAAAGCAGAAAATAAGTACTGCTTCTAATAATATTAGTCTTAGGGCTTAACAATTTCTTCAACTTTTATAGGTTTTAGAATTTAGTTGTTTGTTTAAAGATCGTTAACAATGTTAGCGATCTTTTTTATTTTAGTATATTCAGAAAAATCAATAATACTTTAAATCAGTTTGACCTAATTGACAGGGGATATTTTTCAAAATGAAAATAATTACAAAAAATTTTAAATCTACCTCCGGAAATATAACAGTACATGCTATACAAACTGGACAATTAGCAGTAAAAAAAAGTGTTTTACTGTCTAAGAATCCTGGTGTGTTAAGTACTCTAAAATCTTTTTGGGACAAAGAATTTGGAGCACTTATACCTGTTTGGTGCTGGTTAATAGAGCATCCTGAAGGATTATTCTTAATAGACACTGGATTATCAGCTGAAATAAAAAAGCATAACTATTTTAAAGATCTAAACTTCATTTCTAAATATTATTTCGAAAAACAAATGCAATTCGAAATAACTGAACAAGAAGAAATTCACCAACAACTCCATAAAATTGGAATCAACAATACATCAATTGATACAATTATACTTACTCATTTACATATAGATCACACTGGCGGATTAAAACATTTTCCTAATACTCCTATACTTGTGAATGAAAGAGAATGGAAAACAAAAGATAGCTCTTTTCCTAAACTTTTTCCTCCTAATTGTAATTTTGTCACTATTCGTTTAGAAGACACCTATGAAAACTTTAACAAGACTTCTTATTTAACTAAAGCTAAAGATTTGATTATGGTAGCTACTGAAGGTCATACTAGAGGACATAGTTCTATTATTTTAAAATTAAATGATCAAAAATTACTCTTTTTTGCTGGAGACTTGATCTATAATCAGGATAGATTAATAGATAATACTTTTTCTGCTACCATAAAAAGCCATAAAAAAAGTATCGAAACTCGAAATCAGATTTTGGAATTAGCACAACATAAATCTGTTATTTTTCTTCCTTCTCATGATATAGAAAGTGGTAAGAGACTAATAGAAGAACTTGAATTAAAAAAGGATTAATAACATCGTTAAAAAGAAATGTTCAACAATTAAATTTTTATGAAAAGAAAGAAATATAAATTAGCTATCAATATATTACTGATATGGTTTTTCGGACATGTAATGTATACGAGTTTAGATGGTTTGTCTAAAAATGAAAAAAATGCTGATATAGCAGTAATTTTGGGTAATAAAGTAAATGAAGACGGTACATTATCAAAACGACTTCAAAAACGCTTAGAGTGTGGTTTAAATTTATTTAGAAATGGTCAAGTCAAAAAAATAGTTGTTAGCGGAGGTCTTGGAAAAGAAGGTTTTTATGAAGGAGATAAAATGAAAGAATATTTAATTAAAAATAATGTTCCCGATTCTTTAGTGATTATTGATAATTTTGGAAACAATACACTTGCTACAGTTCATAACACAATTAAAATAAAAGATAGCTTAAATTTTAAAAGTGTCATTGTTGTTTCACAATATTTTCATCTAACAAGAACAAAAATGTTGTTTCAAAAGCATGGGATAAAAAATGTTAGTAGTGCTAGTCCTTGGTATTTTGAGTTTCGAGATTTTTATTCACTATTTAGGGAGTTTGTAGCCTATTATATTTATGTTATTATAAAGTAGCTCATCAAAGTATATACATGTAGTCACTCCGTTTAATGGATTTAAGTATTCTGAAATAAAATATTTTCTCTAGCTTGCGAATAATATTGAATTTTAATTTGTGAACATACAATTATCTTTTTTTGATTTATTGGTCCTGATAGGTATTACAACAGGAATTATTTGTAGTATTGTTTTATTAAGAAAATCGAAGCTAAAAAAATCAAATAAATATCTAGCTCTTGGAATTTTAAGCTTTGTTTGGTTAAATACTAAAATTCTACTCCACTCTTTCAATTTATGGCAAATACATGGTTTTGGCTTTTTCCCTAATAGTGTTGAGTTGGCTATACCTCCCCTATTTTATCTTTACATGATGTCTATTGTTGATCCAACACATAGATTTGTACAAAAAAAATGGATTTATTTTATTCCTTTTTTTATTTCTCAGCTATACTCGATTATTGTATATCTAACTATAATGCAAACCAAAGTTTATGTTGAAAAACAAGTAATTGCGCAACGTCTTTTTTTTGATTTAGCTAAAAACATAGATGAATACTTACTTGTTATATTTTCTATTATTTATTTCTACATCTTTTTTACATCAAATACTGTTAAAAGTTATTACGCGTCAAAAAGTTCAAAAATACATATCTTAGAAGCTAAATTTCTTAGAAACATATCCATATTACTTGTTACATTGTCTTCGGTTCATGTACTGAATTTAGTATTAAACAAAATTTTAGACTCTTCATACAATTGGAGATGGAATTTAAATAGCGTACTAATTTCTGCTGCGGTATACTATATAGCTATTATTGGTTTTAAAAATGCGGATATATTAAAGAAAAATAAACGAAAAGACATCGTAATAGACAATGACATAATTCAAAAATTACATCAAGCTATAACTATTAAAAAAGTATACTTGAACCCTAAACTAACACTACAAGAATTGGCTAAAGATTTAAATATTAACGAATCTATTCTGTCTAACACCATAAATTCTTACTATCAAAAAAACTTTAGAAAAGTACTAAATGAAGCTAGAGTTGAAGAAGTTAAAAATCGCTTATTAAATGGAGAATTAGAAAACTTATCCCTATTGGGGATCGCAAAAGAATCTGGTTTTAATTCAGAAGCTAGTTTTTATCGAATTTTCAAATCTGAAACTCAAATTACACCTAAACAATTCATTTCAAAAAATTTAAACCTTCAAAAGTCTACTTAGTTAGGAAGATTAATTTCTTTTTAAACTCTCAAAACATGAATTTGAGAGTTAATCTCAAGAAAATCAAGTAACACAAGATATTTCGTTTTAGTCCTTTGTAAGAACACAAAATATTTTAAAATGAAATTATTAAAAATTGGGTTGCTTGTACTCATCTCTTTACTTCTTACTTTTTGTAGCAGTCAAGAAACTGTTTTCGGTAACGGAGTTGAAAAAACTAAAATTATTACGCCTAAAGCTTTCGAGAAAATCACCACTTTTACCAATGCTAAAATTACCATTAATCAAGGTGATAAGTTTGAGTTAATTTTGAATGGTGATAGTAACATCATTGACAATTACTTAGAAATTGAAGTAGTAAAAAATGACTGTATTATCAAATTAAAAAATGGCAGTTACAGAGACTATCGTTTATTTATAAACATTACTCTTCCTAAAATATCAGGCATTAAAACTTTAGGTTCTGGGGCTATTCATGTCAATGATTTTAGTAATCAATCAGATATGAATTTATCTTTAGTAGGAAGTGGAAATATTTATATCAATAAGATAAACCCAATACTCCAGCTTAAATCAACAATTGTTGGATCTGGAAACATTATTTTCAAAGAAAATATTACAATAAACAATGTAAAGTTACGACTTGTTGGTAGTGGAAAATATAGTGGTTTCAAAGTCAATACTAAAAACTACAGTATCAGCCTACCAGGAAGTGGAGATGTTGAGTTATATGCTTCTTCAAAATTAAACGCTTCAGTGCCTGGAAGTGGTGACATATTCTATAAAGGTAATCCAAAAATCTCATTCAGTAGCCCTGGATCTGGAAGATTAATTAATGCTAACTAAAAAATAACTACACTTTAAAAAATAAATTAAATGAAAAAAATAGTCTACAAAGTTGGGGCTGTTATCCTATTCTTATTAACTACAACAGTTTTCACATTTTGCTCAAGTCCACAAGATTGGTTTTATAGTAAATCTTCTTTTAAAGGAAGACCTTTTGAAAAAAACTTAGTTTCTGAAAAATCAGATAAATTAGAGGACTTCACTCAATATTTAAAAGATCTTCACACTACAAGTATGGTAGTACTACAAAATGGTGAAGTGATTTACGAGTATGGGAATACTTCCAAAATTAATTATTTAGCTTCTTGTAGAAAAAGTATCTTAAGTATACTCTACGGTAAATATGTAGAAAATGGCACTATCGATTTAAACGAAACCATCGGAGAAATTGGCATTGATGAAGATGACGGTTTATTACCAGTAGAAAAACAAGCTACTGTAGATCATATTATAAATGCCAGATCTGGTGTTTTTCATATTCCTGCCAATGGAGGATATGATACAAATAATATAAAGAAAAGAGGTAGCGTAAAGCCAGGAGAATACTTTGTATATAACAATTGGGATTTTAATGTTGGTGGATATATTTTAGAACAAAAAACGGGTAATACTATTTACCAAGAAATAGAACAACAATTAGCTATTCCTTTAGGATTTCAAGATTGGAATATTAAAAACCAGAAAAAGAAATACAATACTAAAAAATCTAGATATTCTGCTTTTCACGTTTACTTATCTACAAGAGACATGGCCAAAATTGGACAACTCATGTTAAATAATGGTCAGTGGAATGGAAAACAATTGATTTCAAAAGAATGGATTAAAAAAACCACAACTACAGTTACCCCTACTAAAACAGTGAATAAAAGATATGGCAGAACAGAAAAATCAAGTGTACAATTTTCATACGCTTACATGTGGTGGATTTTTGAAGAGTTTTATAATAATCCTGATTTTGAAGGTGCTTACACTGCAACGGGTTGGGGTGGACAATTTATCACCGTAATTCCAAAACTAAATATGGTTGTTGCACACAAAACAAAAGTAGATGTGCTTACTTTAATTGGCTGGGCTAAACATAATGTTCCAGATCCTTTATATTATCACTTACTCAATAAGTTTGTAAACATGAATTATTAACTAAATAATGTGAATCTTACATAGAAAATTCATTTTCAACTAGTCCAATGAATTTCAATCAAAATAATGCTCTTACTCTTAAACGAGATTCACGCTAAACTATTAACAAAAAAGCTGTAGACTTAAAATTCTACAGCTTTAGTTGTATTAGATGTATTAAATAATCATTATCTCGATCTTAAAATTACGTCTCCATTAAAATTTTTAAATAAAATTTCTGGTCCACCTCCATTAATAGAACCTATAATCCATTTTTCCACTTTAACACTGTACGCATTTCTTTTTTTACGATCTCCTTTAATCACTTTGGCTTTAGATGGTCTTGTTTTAATATCAAAATCAGTATAAATCTCTCCCCTATCTGATTTGACTTTAATATCTGCCTTAACATTTTTAGGTAAGGTAATATCAATATCACCATTTAAGCTACTAAAAGCCATTGGAATATCTGGATTTACTTTTACAAAACTTACGATAATATCTTTATTAAGAGCATCGGCACTTACAGAACCACTGATATCCTTTAAAGTAATTTTTCCATTAGTATTACTAATATCCATAGTTCCGTTTACATTTTCCACATATATATCTCCTCTATTAACAGTAGAGAGTTTAAGAGAGAAATTCTTAGGAACCTTAATTTCAAAATCAGTAGTTCCGTTTACTGAACTCTTTACTCGGACTACATTATCAAACTCTTCTACACTAAATTCTAAAGAATTAGCTGATATTCTTTTTAATCCTACTCTATTTCCTCTACCTCTATTTCTACTTCTTCTTTCCCCTTCTCTTTGGATTCCTTTCACTATTACTTCATCTCCTTCATATCCTTTTACAGTAATAGAACCATTTATAATTTCTGCTTTTAAAAATCCTTCTTTATTAGGATTAGTCAACGGTACCTTAACCTCTTCTTGTGCTGATACACTATACGATAGGAATACTAACAAAGTGACAGCAATTGATTTTATGTTTTTAATACTCATAATTTTATTTTTTAACGATTGCATCTCCATTTAACTGGTCAAAATGTAAATGAACATTACCTTTCCCTATTTTAAAATGACTGTTCGTATCTATTTTATATTTTGTTCCTCGTTTCTTTCGCTCTGATAACTTTATAATTTTTGGCGTTGTTTTTTCTATAGGGAAATTAGTATAAAACTTCCCGTTTAATGTTTTATAACTGATTATTGCATCTAACCCTTCTTTAAATTTTATGTTAATATCTCCATTTAAAGATCGAAACCAACTTTCTTCTTTTGGGTTTTCTGTATACGTAATGTTTATATCTTTATTCAATGCATTTACATCTGTTTTTCCTGATACATTAATTAAATCTATTGGACCGTTAATGTTATGAGCTATCAATAATTTTCCATGAACATTTTCTACAATAACATCTCCTTTATTTATTGCTTGTAAATCAATACTAGTATTTTTAGGAACCTTAATACTAAAATCTAGTCGATGCTTATAGTTTCGTTTTTTTCTATGCTTATAACTTCTTCTAGAGTTATAACTAAACTCCCTATGTTCAAACATTCCTGTTTCTTTATCAAAATAAGAATAAGGCGAGTCTAAATAAACATATATTGCATCTTCTAATTTTTCAGTTTTAATTCCTATTTCTTGTTTCCCTTTTTCTAAATCTTCTTTAGTATCTGCATATACCTTTTTCTTTACTTCTACTAATATTTTAGATCCATTGTATCCCTCTACTTTAATTGATCCATATACATTATCTACTACTAAAATATTTTCAGATGAATTTCTAGTGAATTCTAATTCTTTTTTTAGTGTTTCTTCACTCTTTAGTTTTTTATCGATATGATAATTTTGAGCTTGAACCCAACTCCCTATTCCAAGAATACTTGTTATAATAATCGTTTTTATAAATTTCATGATTTACTTTTTTGATGAATGACTTATTGTTCTTTGTAAAAAGCGACCTAGGACTTGCCATTTACATCAAAACTTAATCTATGTATTAAATAATACGCTCTATACTTTCTTCCATTTTTTGTTTTACACTTTCATTGGTATCTTCTTCATCTATTAACTTTTCAAATGATTGTATGGCTTCTTTTTCTTGTAAGACTACCATTAAATCTGCTAAAGCTATTTGTACTAAAGGAGATTCTTGTTTTAAAATTGAAGCTATTAACCCCTCTCTAACTAAAGGAATGTCGGCATAATTACTCAAAGCTTCTATAGCGGAAAGTCTTACATTAACATTATCATCATTATTTAAAGTTTTAAATAATGCTTGAATAATAGTTTCTGTTACTTTGTTTAATTTGGTTACTTCGTTTACGGCTTGTAATCTTTTATTTGCTGAAGGCTGTTCCAATAAGGTTAATACCAACTGAGAACGCACACTTTCGGTTTCTTTTTTTACTTCTTCAATATTTGATTCAACAGGTAATGTTCCAGTATCCATACTTTTCCCCAAGAAAAAACCTACTGTTAAGATTGCTATTGAATACCCAACTCTTTTAAATGTACTTCCTAACAAGAAGTTTTCAATTTTAGTAAAAATTGAGACATTATTTTTTTTCTCTTTTTGAGCATTTAACATCGTATAAAATCCGATATCCATAGCTGCACTTGGTTCAGGTATTTCTTCTTCAATACCTTCCCAAAAAAAGGTGACTTCTTCTACTTCCTTACTATACTCAGGATTTTCTTTTAGAAATAATTCTAGTGCATTTATCTTTTCTTCCGATAGATTTCCCGACACATAGTCTACAAGACAATCTTTAAACTCTATATAATTCATCATTCTATCTTTTTTCTAAGGTTAAATAAATATCTTTTAAATCGTTTAAGGCTCTATGAACCCTAGTTCTTGCATTTCCTTCTGAACAATTAATTACCTCTCCTATTTCTTTATGCTTCAACCCTTTTATTTTACTTAAAAGAATAATTTCTTTTTTATCATCTGGTAGTTTACTAATCGCTTTTTTCAGTAACATCATCTTTTCATTTTGCTCCATCTCTTTTTCCACATTATCAGAAGATTTCAAATCATACAACTCATCAACATCTGATGCTTTATTTTTAGCTGCAGCTTTAAAATGATCATAGTACACATTCCTTGCTATTTTAAAAATCCAGGATAAGAAATTGCTTTCCTCTGTATATGTGTGTTTATATTTCAATACACGTATAAAAACATTTTGTACTAAATCTTCACATAAACTGGCATCTTTACACATTTGAAAGAAAAAGCCAAATAATCTTTTCTTATATCGTTCGTAAAGTAAACCTAGTGTATGGTTGTCACCAGATTTAACTTTCAACATTAATGCACTGTCTGATAGTAAATCCAAACTTTAAAAAGTATTAATTAGTTGTTTGATAGAAAGAACTGTATATTTTTAAAAACGTTACAGATTTTTTTATTTTTTGGCTTTAATTTTTTCTAACATCTCTTTAGCATTACCATTTGTTCCTCCTAATGCTATAGCTTTTTTATAATTTTCCTCAGCTAAATCGTATTGTTTTTGCATCAAATAAATTTCTCCTAAGCTATCATATACATTAGCTGAATTTGGATATTCTTCTGTGTTAAAGGTAAACATTTTCAATGCCTCTTTATTTTTTTGAGATCTCAAAAGTGTATATCCCAAACTATTTACTACATCTTCTAAATCTAGTTCTCGACTTTGAGATCCATTTTTAATTTTAAAGTATTTCTTCTTAAATTTTTCAAATCCTTGATTTAGTACAATTGTATGTAGTGTATTAAAAGTAGGTTCCTGCACATTGTAAATATCTCCATTTACGATATTAGCTACATGATCTACTACATCATCAATATCATAAATTTCACCTAATCCATTAGACAATATAAAAACACTAATATTATCCTTTGGAAATATTCTATATGCAGTAATTAAAGATCCTGTAAAGCCATAAGATTCATGGTAGTTCAGGAAAAATTTATCCCAGGCATAAGTAAATATTTTATTTGACTTTTGATAAGGGAATTCTTCCCACATCTTTAGCTTTGTACTTTCTTTTAGTAACTCATTATTTCGAAGTCTTTTATCCCATTTCACAAATTCATTCAATGTGATATTTAAACCATTTGCTGCATACATATAATCTCCTTCTATTGTTGGCAAATCAATAATCATTTTGCCTGTCGAAAAAGGAAAGTAAGAGGTTACTCTATTTTTTATAATCAGTTTAGAGTCTGAAGAGAAAAACACATTATCTTTTTCTCCTTCAAATTGATTTTCTCTAATAAAATCTTCAAGTTTCTTATTCGTTATTTTTTCAATAATCCTGTGTAGTAACCAAAAATTAGTTTGGTTATAGCTATACTTATCTCCTTTAGCAAAAGTAAACTCTTCTTTAAATGCTTTCTCTTTTGCTTTTTCTTCAGTTAATTGCTTATTACTTCCAAATACTCTCATATCAGGTAAACCTGAAGAATGAGTTAATAAATATTTTATTTGGAGAGATTTCCAAGAAGTTGGCACCCCTGATATATACTTTGATATTGGATCTTCTAAAGATAATTTCCCTTTTTCTATTAATTGAAATATAGCGACAGAAATAACAGTTTTAGTTAGTGAATACACTCTAAATATTGACTGCTCACTTAAAGGAACATCATGCTCGATACTTGCAAGGCCGAAATGCTTTTTATAGAAAATAGCATCATCCTTTACAATACATACTGAAACTCCTGGGATATTGTTTTCTTTTTTAACTTGAGAAATGTATTGATCTATTTTTTTTACGACTTCTCCTTGAGCAAACATGTGTGAAATTGAAAATATAATAAGGCAAAGGACAAATAAAAGGTTGTTATTTTTCATGATAGTAAATTTGGTTTAAAAGAAGAATAACTCCTTTTTGAAAATAATGTTACAAAATATTAAAAGTTAGTTTTTCTTCAAAAAGGTTTCAATTTAAAAAACCACTCATAATATTTGGTTCACTCTATATTCATAATTTGAAAACATCAATAAAGCATTATAATTACTATGCTTTCTTCATTGTTTAACACAAAGTATATTTTTCCTTTTCTAGACCAAACTTAACATAGGTTAATAAATATTCTTTTTAAAAAGGATAATTCAACTTCAATTACACCTCTTTTATCTACAGACATTCAACACTTTATCTTAATAAAACAATATCTAAATGTTAATTTTTTGTAAATTTCAATCACTAACTTAAAACCCCGAAGTACCATGAAAAGAATTTTAGTACCAGTAGATTTTTCAGAATATTCAGAAAACGCGCTTAAAACAGCAGCTTATTACGCTAGAAAATATCAGTATGAAATTGTTCCTGTGCATATGTTAGAACTCTCATCTACTATGATAAACAATTCTCACACAACCAAAGAAACCGTGCTTTATCTTAAAATGGCTGAAAAAAAGTTCAATGAATTTCTTTCTAAAGATTACCTAAATGATATTAAAATCACCCCTGTAATAAAACACTACAATGTATACAGCGAACTAAATTCTTTGTATGATGAAGAACATATAGATTTAGTAATGATGGGGTCTAAAGGTGCTAGTGGTTTCAAAGAATTTTTTATCGGTTCTAATGCTCAAAAAGTGATTCGTCATTCCAATGTTCCTGTATTAGTTGTTAAAGATAAACCTCTAGATAATGGCTTTAGAAAAGCTATTTTTGCGTGCGATTTCACAGATGATTCTATCGGACCTTACAAAAGAATAAAAAATTTCTGCAATAGAATAAACTTACAAATGAAGTTAGTATATGTAAATACACCTGGCAAAAACTTCTTAAGTTCTACTGAAATGAGAAATACTGTAAGAACATTTTTCAAAAAAGCAAACAATGAATCTGATTACATAGAAGATGTACATTACATTTCAGATTATACCATAGAGCAAGGAATTACGAGCTTCGCTAAAAATTATGATGCCGACCTTGTCATAATGACCACTCATGGCAGAAATGGATTCTCTCAGCTTTTTGACCACAGTATTACTGAGGATGTAGTAAATCATTCTCCTATTCCAGTTATCTCATTTAAGGTCCTATCAAAACAATTAGAAAATAAAATTTAAAAAAAATTTGTCATTATCAAAAAACATTATATATTTGCCACGCTTTTTTAGGCAACAGCCGATATAGCTCAGCTGGCTAGAGCAGCTGATTTGTAATCAGCAGGTCGTGGGTTCGAGTCCCTCTATCGGCTCTTAAATACAAAGACATCGTAAACGGTGTCTTTTTTTATGCCCTATTTTTTCTAACTTTGCTAACATAACAAACCATAATGAAAAATATTTTTATCATAGGAATTGCTGGAGGTACTGGTAGTGGAAAAACCACTGTAGTAAACCAAATTATCAATGAACTCCCACCAGATGAAGTTTGTGTTATATCTCAAGACTCTTATTACAATGCTACAGATAACCTTACCTATGATCAACGAGTAAAAATTAACTTTGATCATCCTCGTGCTATCGATTTTGAATTGCTAGTACAACATTTAGGAGACCTTAAAGAAGGAAAAATAATTGAGCAGCCTATTTACTCTTTTGCTGCGCATAATAGAACAAAAGATACGATAAAAACTCACCCTAGAAAAGTAATTATTGTAGAAGGAATTCTTATTTTTAACAATAAATTTCTAAGAGATTTATGCGATATAAAAATATTTGTACATGCTGATGCTGATGAACGTTTGATTAGAAGAGTACGTAGAGATATTTCTGAAAGAGGAAGAGATATTAATGAAGTACTTTCTCGTTACCAAAACACGC
This sequence comes from Tenacibaculum agarivorans, assembly GCF_001936575.1. Taxonomy (GTDB): domain Bacteria; phylum Bacteroidota; class Bacteroidia; order Flavobacteriales; family Flavobacteriaceae; genus Polaribacter; species Polaribacter agarivorans. The sequence goes on along the minus strand of NZ_MSMP01000010.1, from coordinate 88,262 downwards.
TAAAGCCAATGCACCAAGAATTTATAGAACCTACCAAAAACTATGCTGACATAATAATCCCTAATGATCGTTATAATACCGTAGCCATAGATATTGTTAAAACTGTAATTAGCGAGCGCTTGTAAATAATGAAATTAAAGAAAAACTTTAAATTTTTAGGTATTTCTATTGGAGCTACATATGCATTAATACTCACTGTATTTGTAGTTTGGATGTTATTCTTTGATGATAATTCTTACAGAAGGCATAAAGATTTTGATAAGGATATCAAAGAGTTGGAAACATGGATTGATTACCATAAAAAGAAGATTGCCGAAGACAAAGAGACTATAAAAAAATTAAAAGATTCTTTAGAGCTAGAACGTTTTGCTAGAGAAAAGTATTTAATGAAAAGAAAAGATGAAGATGTTTATATAATCGAATTTGATACCGTAAAAAAATAATGGATAATTTTTTATTTGATGAATTTGAAGGTGTTTCCAAAAAAGCCTGGAAACAAAAAATTCAAGTGGATTTAAAAGGGCTTGATTATAACGAAACACTATTATGGCACTCTGATGAAAAAATTACTGTCAAACCTTTTTATACAAAAGAAGATAGGGTACATCAGGAAATTTCACTTCCTAAAGAAGACTTTTTCATCTGTGAATCTATTTTTGTTGATGATATTGATATTGCAAACAAATTAGCAACTGATGCATTAAATAAAGGCGCTAACGCTATTGAATTTATCATTCACACTAAATTTGAGTCTAAAAAACTTTTACAGAACATTGACTTAACATCTAATATAAAAGTTTACTTCAAGTTTCATTTTTTAGATGCAAATTTCATTAATGAATTATCAGTTTTAACAAATTCCGAAAACGTTTACTTAAATAATGATATCATCGGAAATTTAGTAAAAACTGGAAATTGGTTTTCTAATTTACAATCAGATTATATCGAATTAAAAAAAATTAGTAAGTTAACTAATAGCATCGCTGTAAATGCTTCTACATATCAGAATGCGGGAGCAAATTGCACACAACAGCTAGCGTATACTTTAGCTCATGCCAATGAATACTTAAATAAATTTGGACCAGAAGTAGCTGATAAAATCCATTTTAACTTTTCTATTGGCAGTAATTACTTTTTTGAAATAGGAAAATTAAGAGCCTTTAGAATACTTTGGAAAGCACTATTAAGCGAATATGATGTGACCTTGAAAACTGAAGCTCACATTTTCACTCAACCTTCATTAAGAAACAAAACATTATACGATTATAATGTAAATATGCTTAGAACCACATCTGAATGCATGAGTGCAATTCTAGGAGGCACAAATACTATTTCTAATACTGCATACGATGAAATCTTTCATAAATCTAATGAATTTGGAGAACGAATTTCTAGAAATCAATTATTAGTAATTAAAGAAGAAAGTGGTTTCGAAAACGCTCAACACTTTGCAGACGGAAGTTATTATATAGAATCTATAACCAATCAATTAGCTGGGAATGCACTTGAAATTTTCAAACAAATAGAACAAGGAGGTGGATTTTTAAAACAACTCAAAGAAGGTGTTATTCAACGAAAAATTGAAGAATCTGCAAGTAAAGAACAAGAACTTTTTGATAGTGGAGATCTAGTTTTATTAGGAACTAATAAAATTCAGAATGAAAATGATAAAATGAAAAATGATCTAGAATTATTTCCTTTTGTAAAAAAACGTTCTGAAAAAACTTTGATTCAACCTATCATTCAAAAAAGATTAGCAGAAAAACTTGAGCAACAACGATTAGAAAATGAGTAGAAAAGACATTTCAAATATACAGTTACCTAAAGATCAAAAGTCAAAAAATAAAAGCTTTCCTCATGAAAATTTTGTTGCAGGTATAGCTCCAAACCTAAGAGGTCCTTATTCAACCATGTATGTTCGAAGACCTTGGACAATCCGTCAGTATGCTGGTTTTTCAACTGCCGAAGAAAGTAATGCTTTTTACAGAAGAAATTTAGCTGCCGGACAAAAAGGACTATCAGTAGCTTTTGATTTAGCTACACATAGAGGTTATGATTCTGACCACGAAAGAGTTCAAGGAGATGTAGGAAAAGCTGGCGTTGCTATAGATTCTGTAGAAGACATGAAAGTATTATTCGATCAGATTCCTTTAGATAAAATGTCTGTTTCTATGACAATGAATGGGGCTGTATTACCTATACTTGCTTTTTATATTATTGCCGCAGAGGAACAAGGAGTTAAACCAGAACAGCTAGCAGGGACTATTCAAAATGACATTTTGAAAGAGTTTATGGTACGTAATACGTACATTTACCCTCCTACTCCATCCATGAAAATTATTGCTGATATTTTTGAATACACAAGTAATAACATGCCTAAGTTTAATTCAATTTCTATTTCTGGTTATCATATGCAAGAAGCTGGTGCTACTCCTGAAATTGAGTTAGCTTATACTTTAGCTGATGGTTTAGAATATATAAAAACAGGACTAGCGGCAGGAATGGATATTGATGCTTTTGCACCTAGACTTTCATTCTTCTGGGCTATTGGAATGAATCATTTTACCGAAATTGCAAAAATGCGTGCAGGTAGAATGTTATGGGCTAAATTGGTAAAACAGTTCAATCCTAAAAATCCAAAATCATTAGCTTTAAGAACCCACTGCCAAACTAGCGGATGGAGTTTAACAGAACAAGATCCTTTTAATAATGTAGCTAGAACAGCTATTGAAGCTATGGCTGCAGCTTTTGGAGGCACACAAAGTTTACACACTAACGCATTAGATGAAGCTATTGCTTTACCTACAGATTTCTCTGCTCGTATTGCTAGGAACACACAAATCTATTTACAACAAGAAACACATATTACCAAAACAGTTGACCCTTGGGCAGGTAGCTATCATTTAGAACAACTAACTGAAGAGATCACCAACAAAGCTTGGAAATTAATCCAAGAAGTTGAAGAACTAGGCGGTATGACCAAAGCTATTGAAAAAGGAATTCCGAAAATGCGTATTGAAGAAGCTGCCGCTATTAAGCAAGCAAGAATTGATAGCGGACAGGATGTTATTGTTGGTGTTAATAAATTCCAACTAGAACAAGAAGATCCTTTACATATTCTTGAAGTAGATAATGAAGCTGTTAGAAAATCACAAATTGAGAGATTAAATAGCTTAAAAGCCAAAAGAAACACAAATGATGTTGAACAAGCTTTAGCTAACCTAACAATTTGTGCAAAGTCAGGAGATGGAAATTTACTAGATTTAGCAGTGCAAGCAGCTAGAAAAAGAGCTACCTTAGGAGAAATATCTGATGCTTTAGAAATCGAATTTGGAAGACATAAAGCAATACATAAAACCATATCTGGAGTGTATAGTAAAGAAATAAAAGACGATTCTTTATTTAAAAAAGCGAGTGAACTAGCAGATAGTTTTGCTGAATTAGAAGGTAGAAGACCTAGAATTATGATCGCTAAATTAGGACAAGACGGTCACGATAGAGGCGCAAAAGTAGTTGCTACAGGTTATGCAGATTTAGGGTTTGATGTAGATGTTGGGCCTTTATTTCAAACACCTCAAGAAGCTACCAAACAAGCCGTAGAAAATGATGTTCACATTTTAGGAATATCATCTTTAGCGGCTGGACATAAGACTCTAGTTCCACAAGTAATTCAACAATTAAAGGAATACGGTAGAGAAGATATTATGGTAATTGTTGGTGGTGTAATACCAGCACAAGATTATCAATTTTTATTTGATGCTGGTGCAGTTGGAGTTTTTGGACCAGGAACAAAAATAGCACAAGCCGCAATTGATATGTTAGAAATTTTAATTGATAGTATTGAAGAATAAATAGTATGGAAATTAAATTCATCAATAGAAAAACAGGAGAAGTTCAAATAGAAACACCTCCAGGAGAAGGCTTTTTAAAACTACTATATAACAACCCTTTTGGAAAAATGTTGTTACTACCATTGGTAAAAAGAAAGTTTTTATCAGAATGGTATGGTAGAAAAATGAATGCTCCTTCATCAACAAAAAAAATAGCTCAGTTTGTTAAGGATTTAAATATTGACATGACTGAGGCTAATAAATCTATTGATGAGTTTAGTTCTTTTAATGATTTTTTTTACAGGACTTTAAAACCTGAAGCTAGACCTATTGAAAGTGAATTCATTTCTCCAGGAGATGGAAAGTTATTAGCATTTGAAGATGTTGCTGACATACATAAGTTCTTTGTGAAAGGAAGAAAATTTACAGTAAAAGAATTTTTAAATAACGCTGAACTAGCTTCAACCTATAAGAATGCTTCCTTATTAATTTTACGCTTAGCTCCTAATGATTATCATCGCTATCATTTCCCTTACAATGGTACACCAACTACTTCTGTAAAAATAAAAGGTGACTATTTATCTGTTTCTCCTTACGCACTTGCCAGTAATTTTACAAAAGTTTTTTGTGAAAACAAACGTGAGTACTGTATTTTAAAAACAGAGACAAAAGGTGATATTTTATTAGCTCCAGTAGGAGCAACTATGGTTGGGAGTATATTAGAAACTTTTACACCAAATCAACCTGTTAATAAAGGAGATGAGATGGGGTATTTTGCTTTTGGGGGATCAACCATCGTAATTTTAATTGATAAAAATCAAATTAAAATAGACGAAGATATCTTGACAAACACAAAAAATAACATTGAAACTTTTGTTAAAATGGGCGAAAAAATTGGAGTATAACACACTGTAATTTTAACTAAATCTAAACACTAAAAAACGACTTACTTCTCCTACTAATTCTATTAACTTTCCGTAAATTTGCGAAGTTTTTATCTACGCGAATTTAAAATGAAGAAAATCTTAAATATATTATACTCTACTCGTTTAATGGCTATATTGTTTTTTACTTTTGCTATAGCCATGGGAGTAGCCACATTTATTGAAAATGATTTTGGTACACAAACAGCTAAAAAATTAGTCTATAATGCTTGGTGGTTTGAACTAATAATGGTGTTTTTTGTCATTAATTTCTTCGGAAATATTTTTAGGTATCGATTATTACGTAAAGAAAAATGGCCTGTACTTATGTTTCATCTTGCTTTTCTGCTTATAATTATTGGAGCCGGAATCACAAGATATATTGGTTATGAAGGAATGATGATTATTAACGAAGGAGAATCTACCGATACTTTCTTATCTGAAACAACGTATCTAAATACTATTATTGACGATAACGCTTCACAAAAAGCATATCATAAAAAATTATTACTTTCTGCATGGGGGAAAAACTCATCTGACTTTACTTTTAAATTTCAACCAGACAGAACAAAACCTGCACAATTGATAAACTTTAAATTGGTTAATTATATACCTTGGGCTGAACAAAAATTTATTACAGATGAAAATGGTGAAGAACACTTATTCTTTGTCGAAAGTTCAAGTGGATCAAGACATGAACACTACATTAAAAGAGGAACTATAGAAAACATTCACAATATTCTTGTTGGTTTTGATGCTCCTAATAAAAATGCCAATGTAAACTTCTTCTATGATAATGGAAATTTGAAAATGACATCCAAAGCTGATGGTAGTTGGTTTAGAATGGCTGATCAAAAACAAGGTACTATAGTAAAAGATAGTATTCAAAATTTTCAGTTTTTAACTTTACATAACATAGAAGGTTTGCAATTTGTAATTCCTCGTCCAGCAGAAAAAGGAGAAGTTAAAACAGTTAAAGGAAAAAAGAACGACAAGAAATTCGATAACGTTATTTTTGATGTCTCAACAAATAATGAAACTAAACGTGTAGAATTAATAGGTGGACAATTCAACACAGATGGTAAACAAGATTTTTCCGTTGGAGGATTAAACTTCAGAATTTGGTATGGAGCTAAAATGCTACAAACTCCTTTTAATGTTAAACTAAATGACTTTCAATTAGAAAAATACCCTGGTTCAGAAAGTGCTTCGTCTTTTGCTAGTGAAGTTACAGTTATCGACAAAAATGAAACTTTTGATTATCGAATTTTTATGAATCATATTTTAGACCACAAAGGATATAAATTCTTCCAGGCTAGTTATAAAAATGAAGGAGAGGCTATTGAGCAAACACATTTATCTGTGAATCATGACTTCTGGGGAACTTTTGTAACTTATTTAGGATATTCTTTTTTATATATTGGTTTAATTTCTATGCTATTTGCTAAACATACTCGATTTGATAGCTTGAAGAAGCAACTTAAAAAAATTCAGGATAAAAAAATAAAAACAGCATTGTTTTTACCCTTATTATTTTCGCTTAGCACAGTTTTCGGTCAACACGAAAACCATAACAATCTAATTCCTTTAGAAAAAATAGACAGTATTTTACAAGCCAATATTGTCAACAAAAAACACGCAGAAGAATTCAGTAAACTAGTTATCCAAGATGCTGGAGGAAGAATGAAACCAGCTCATACATTTGCTTCAGAATTGATAAGGAAGGTTGCACGTTCTGAAAATTTTAAGGGAATGACTCCTAGTCAAGTTTTATTATCTATGACTGAATTCCCTAGGTTTTGGTTTCAAGTTCCTGTAGTTTATCTAGAAGAAGGAAATTATAAAATCAGAGAAACTCTGGGACTTGATAAAGATGCCACCCACGCTAGATTTGTTGATTTTTATGATCCAAAAGGAAATTCAAAAATAAATCAATTGATTATTGATGCGCAAAAGAAAAAAATTCAAAATAAATTTGAAAAAGATGTCATCAATATTGAAAAGCGTTTATGGTTATTAAATCAAGCTATTGGTGGAGGAATATTAAAAATATATCCTATTCCAAATGATGAAAATAACAAATGGGTATCTCAACCTGAAACCTCTCAAGCTCCCTTTAAAGGAACAGATTCTGTTTTTGTAAAACAATCTTTACCCGTTTATTTACAATTACTTCAAGAAGCCAAAAAAACTGAAGATTATACTGAAGCTAACCAAATTTTAGTTGGCATAAAAAAGTTTCAAAGAAAATATGGAAGTAAGGTACTTCCTTCAGAACAGAAAATTAATGCTGAAGTTACTTATAACAAAGCTCAGATTTTCCAAAGACTTGCTAAATATTATGGTTTCTCAAGTTCACTTTTAATCTTATTTGTCATTCTTCAAATCTTTTACGACAAAAAAATATTTAAGATTAGTTCAAAAGTTTTAATTTTTGTTACCATAGGTCTTTTTCTTTTACACACTATTGGACTTATAGGTAGATGGTATATTTCTGGTCATGCACCTTGGAGTAATGCCTATGAAAGTGTTATTTATGTAGCATGGGCTACAATGCTCTTTGGATTATTCTTAGGAAAAAGATCAACACTTACTATTGGAGCTGCCACTTTCGTTTCTGCTATAATTCTTGGATTTGCTCATAGACACTGGATAGATCCTGAAATAGCAAATTTAGTACCCGTACTAAATTCATGGTGGGTATTAGTTCATGTTTCTATTATTGTTGCTAGTTATGGTCCTTTCTCTTTAGGAATGATATTAGGTATTATATCTCTTTCCCTAATATTATTTACAAACAAAAAAAATAAAAAGAAAATGGAGTCTAATTTAAAAGAACTGACAATAATTAATGAAATGTCTCTAGCTGTAGGATTAGTGATGCTTACAGTCGGTAACTTTTTAGGAGGTATGTGGGCTAATGAAAGTTGGGGACGTTATTGGGGATGGGATCCAAAAGAAACATGGGCCTTAGTTTCCATTATGATTTATGCCTTTGTTTTACATATGAGATTAATTCCTGGACTAAAAAGCAAGTACACTTTTAACTTATGGTCTATAATTGCTTATGCCTCTATAATGATGACGTATTTTGGGGTAAACTTTTATTTATCCGGCTTACATTCATATGCTAGTGGTGACAAAGTTATAACACCAAAGTCTGTAATCTATTCTACAATATTTGTTTTTATATTAGGACTTTCAGCTTGGTTTAAGAACAAAAAGTTTTACAAAAAGTAAAATTCTTTTTTTTACAGTATAAAATGTACATTTGCCCTTTAATTTATTAGAATATGTTTAATAAAAATATAAAATTAGTTTTAGCTGCTTTAACATTAATATGGTCTATTTATGAATTTAGTCAAGGTCATATCGGTAATGGAATTGCTATTTTATTTTTAACTGCAATATTTACTTTATTTTATTTTAAAAATGAATTTATACTGCTTGCTTTCTTACAATTAAGAACTCAAAATTTCGAAGGAGCGAAGAAATGGTTAGCGTATATTAAAAATCCTGAAACAGCTTTAACTACCAAACAACAAGGATACTATAATTATCTCCATGGTATCATGCTATCCCAAACAAGTATTACTCAAGCCGAAAAATATTTAAAAAAAGCTATCAAACTTGGATTATCTATGGATCATGATTTAGCTATGGCTAAATTACAATTGGCTGGAATTGCTATGACAAAAAGAAGAAAAAGAGAAGCAACTACTCTAATGAACGAAGCAAAAAAATTAGACAAACACGGTATGTTAAAAGATCAAATTCAAATGCTAAAACAGCAAATGAAAAAGATTTAAGAGCACTTATTTAACATACGCTAATTTTATTAGTTGTATATTTACTTGAACTCACTTTAAATTGATGATTAGAAACTTTATTTTAAAGGCATTAAATAGGCATGCTTCTCATTGGTTAGTCTTACTGATTGATGTTATTTTAGTAGCATTATCATTTATATTAGCTTATACTGTAAGATTTAATGCTTCGTTAAACTTCAACACTTCAAACTTAATTTATCAGATACCTTTAATTTGCTTGATTTCTCTGGTAAGTTTTTGGTTAATCGGATCCAACAAAGGAATTATTAGACATACTGGAACAAAAGATGCTTTTAACGTGTTTATAGGAGTTACTATAACTTCTATGAGTACCATTTTTTTAGTTGCTATAAATAATGTTTTTAAAATTGTTCCATTTTTTACGATTCCTAAATCTATTATATTGATTCATTACTTTATTACAATTTTTGTTTTAGTAGTAAGTCGCTTCATTTTTAAAGCTTTTTATGAAATCATATCATCTGAACTGAAAGATATCACCAATGTTATGATTTATGGTGCTGGAGATTCTGGTTTAATTACTTATGGAGCTTTAAATAGAGATACTAGAAATAATTATGAAGTTATTGGTTTTATTGATGATGATAAAAATAAAGTAGGAAAAAAAATTGATAGAGTAAAAATCTACCAAAGAACTGAAATCACAAAAGATTTTGTTCAAAGGAAAAAAATTGATGAGATTATTTTTTCAATTCAAAATATTAAATCTGAAAGACTATTATATTTAACAGATAAACTATTAGAGCTAGGCGTTAAACCTAAAATTGTTCCTCCCTTTTCTAAATGGATTGGAGGAGATTTTGAAGCTAACCAAATTAAAAATGTAAAAATTGAAGATCTTTTAGATAGAAAACCTATTTCTATTGATAATCCAATTATTAAAAGAGATGTAAATAATAAAGTAATTTTAGTTACAGGAGCAGCTGGTTCTATTGGAAGTGAGATTTCAAGACAAATATGTAAGTATAAACATAAACATTTAGTTTTAATAGATCAGGCAGAATCCCCCTTATATGAAATTCAACAAGAGCTGATACGTAAAGGAGTGGAAAATTTCACATCTATCGTTGGAGATGTTAGAGATTTTAATAGGATGGAATCTATTTTCAAAGAATTCAAGCCCGATAAAGTATATCATGCCGCAGCCTATAAACATGTTCCTTTAATGGAAGAAAATCCATATGAAGCTATCAAAATAAATGTTGCCGGTACAAGAAACATTGCTGACCTAGCTGTAAAATATAATGTAGATCGTTTTGTAATGGTTTCTACAGATAAAGCTGTTAACCCAACTAATATTATGGGAGCTACAAAGAGAGTAGCAGAGATGTATATTAGTTGCTTAAGTAAACAAAGTCATTCTACTAAATTCACTACGACAAGATTTGGTAATGTTTTAGGATCTAATGGTTCTGTAATACCTTTATTTAAAAAACAAATTGAAAATGGAGGTCCATTAACGGTAACACATAAAGAGATTACAAGATATTTCATGACTATTCCTGAAGCTTGTCAATTAGTTATTGAAGCTGGCACAATGGGAGAAGGTGGAGAGATATACATTTTTGATATGGGTAAATCTGTAAAGATTTTTGAGATTGCTAAAAGGATGATTCATCTATCTGGTTTGAATTATCCTGATGATATTGATATCATTATAACTGGATTAAGACCTGGTGAAAAGTTATATGAAGAACTATTAGCTAGTGGAGAAAATACTACTCCAACTTATCATGAAAAAATCATGATTGCTAAAACTCAAAATATTAATGTAAAAAATATTAAATCTATGATTGAAACATTATGTGTTGAAAATTCAGATCTCAATAATAATGCTTCAGTAAAATTATTAAAACAAATTGTTCCTGAATTCAAATCAAACAATTCAATTTATGAGCAATTGGACCAAAAGGTTTTAAATTAATTCACTACATTCGCGAAAAATTTGAATATATGCAAAAAGCAAATAAGTTTGTTTTCATAACATTATTAGTTTGTTTACTTTCATCTTGCGTTTCAAAAAAAGACATTACGTACTTTCAAAACGACAAGATTGATCAATCAAAAGTATCTAATAGTTATAAAACCATTTTTAAACCGGATGATCTCTTACAAATAACCATATCAGCTTTAGATATTGAAGCTGCTAAGCCTTTTAATTTACCTGCTGTTAGTTTTTCTACAACTACAAATAGTGCAGTAGGTGCTCCTTTACAACAATCATATTTAGTAGATAATGAAGGTAATATAGATTTCCCTGTTATTGGAAAACTTAAAATAGGAGGACTTACTAGAAATGAGACCATAAACTTAATCAAAAATAAATTAGATCCAGATTATATTAAGAATCCAACTATTAATATTAGAATAGCAAACTATTCTATTACAGTATTAGGTGATGTTAAAAGACCTGGTACTTACACAATTCCTAATGAAAGAATTACCATTCTAGAAGCGATTGGTTTGGCAGGCGATTTAAATATTACAGGAAAAAGAAATACAATAAAGGTGTTTAGAGAGATTGATGGTAAGAAAATCCAATTTGATATAGATTTACGATCTAATGATATTTTTACTTCACCTGTTTACTATTTACAACAAAATGACTTAGTATATGTTGATCAAAATAAAGCGTCTTCTCAAGATGCTGCATTTAACAGAAATACTGGTTTAATAGTCTCTGTTGGATCAATTATTATATCATTAATCACCCTAATTACTAGATTATAAAATGAATAGTCCGGATAAATATACTCAGCAAATTAATGATAATGATACCATAAATATTAGGGCTGAATTAGAAAAATACTTGATTCATTGGAAATGGTTTGTTTTAGGTGTAGTTTTAAGTTTGGTTCTTGCATTCTTATATCTTAGATATAGCACTCCTAAATATGCTGTCAGTTCAACAATAATGATAAAAGACAATAAAAAGTCTGGAATTTCTGCAGAATTAGCAGCATTTGAAGATTTAGGTATCATTGGTGGAGGATCTAGTAACAATCCTGATAATGAAATTGCTATCTTAAAATCTAGAAAAATATTAGGAGATGTTGTTGATGAATTGAATTTAAATATTAAATATATTTCTGAAGGTAGAGTAAAAAATTCTGAGATTTACAAGACTTCACCTATTAAACTTTCATTTTCTGACTCATTGTTTCTAAAAACTTCTAATATTAATAGAATTTTTTTTGTGAAAGTCTTATCTGAAAGTAACTTTAAAATTACAGATGAGGAAGGTAATACACTAAAAGAATCATGTAACTTTGGTGATGAAATTTATATTGAAGAATTAGGAAAAATAAGTATTAGCAAAACTTCATTCTTTAATGACAAGATTATAGATAAACAAATCATCATTACTGTAATCTCTAGAGATAAAATTATTGATAGTTTAATCCAAGCCGTTAATATTTCCTCTATTAATAAAAACTCCAGTGTCTTAAAACTTTCATTACAATCTGCTGTTCTAAAAAAAGCTGAAGATATATTAGATATAATAGTAGAGAAATATAATTTAGACGCTCAAAAAGATAAGAGTGAAGTTTCTAGAAAAACTGTCGATTTCATAAGTGAACGATTACTAGAGGTTGGTAAAGAATTAGCTATAGTAGAAGATAATGTCAAGAATTTCAAAAAAGCTAATAAAATAACAGATATACAATCTGAGGCACAACTTGCTTTAGAAACTAGCACAGTGAATAGGCAAAAACTAATAGGTGCAAATATTCAACTAAATATTGTACAATCTTTAAGGAATGAATTAGAAAAGTCGAATGGAATTTTACCCCCTAACTTAGGTTTAGAAGATCCAAATATTGGTAAATCTATTGCTGAATACAATGAATTATTAAGTAGAAAAAATAGATTACTTAAAAGTGCTGGTAAGAAAAACTTAGCTGTGATTGAAGTTCAAAATAATATAGATGATCTAAAACAAGCTTTAAAAAGTAGTTTACAAAATCAAGAGCGTGCAATACAACTTAACCTTAATAATCTTAAAAAGGAAGCTAATATTGTAAATTCTAAAATTTCATCTATTCCTGTTAAGGAACGAGAATTTTTGGACATAGCTAGACAACAAGAAATTATAGCCGGGTTATATACATATCTTTTAAAAAAGAAAGAAGAAACAGCAATCTCTTTAGCAGTTACAGTACCTAATGCAAAAATTATTGATAAAGCTTATGGTTCTGAAACACCTGTTTCTCCAAAGAAAAAGGTAATTGCTATAGTTGCTATTTTATTAGGTTTAATAATTCCTTTTATTATTATCTATTTAAGAGACTTGTTAGATACTAAAGTTCATACAAAGAGAGACATTCAAGAATTAACGTCAGTTCCTTTTATTGGAGATGTTCCTCACAATGAAACTAATGAAAAAATAGCCGTTAATTCTGATGCAAGATCTAGTACTGCTGAAGCATTCAGACTTATCCGTACAAATTTAGACTTTATGCTATCTAACAATAAGTCTAAGGAAGGAAAAACTATATTCATTACATCTACCACAAGTGGTGAAGGGAAATCATTTGTTTCTATAAATTTGGCAGCTACTTTAGCACTTTCTGGGAAAAGGGTAATATTAGTTGGTATGGATTTACGGGCTCCTAAGGTTACTGAATACCTTGGTATTCCTGATAGAAAAGGTATTACAAACTATATAACTAATGATAGTGTTGAACTTAATAACTTAAAGTTTACTGTACCTGAACTTAAGGATTTAGACATTATTGCTTCTGGTGTAATTCCTCCAAACCCTGCTGAATTACTAATGTCTGATAAAATTAATGAATTATTTAGCACATTAAGATCTGATTACGATTATGTATTAGTAGATACAGCCCCTGTAAATTTGGTTACAGATACTCTACTAATTGCCAAATATGCAGATGTTTTCTTATATATTACTAGAGCTAATTATCTAGATAAAAGATTACTTACAGTACCGGATACTCTTTATAAAGAGCAAAAACTACCTAACATGGCGATCATCCTTAACGATACTGACATGAAAAGAGGATATGGATATGGTTATGGGTACGGATATGGATATGGATATGGTAATGTCCAAGAAGAACAAAAACCTTGGTATAAAAGGTTATTTAGTTAAAAATAAATTTTTTATTGTTTATAATAAAGTCTTGAATTTTTTTCAAGACTTTTTTTGTACCTATTTTCGGCATTAAATTCAAGTGATTATGATGGTGTGTATCACTTCCAACAAAATCATATAAATTTTCTTTAATTAATTTCTCTGCTGTAGCTTTTACACTCTTCCCATATTGCTCTGTTAATGATAGTAAATTGAGCTGAAATAAACATCCAGCTTTTTTTAACTTATAGAAATTTTGAAAATCATTATGGTAAAAAATATAACGTTCTGGATGTGCTAAAACAGGTTTATAACCTTTTAATTGAATCTCAAATAAAATATCATATAAGTTATAAGGTGCATTAAAATATGACATTTCAACTAATACATAATTATCCTTTAACGTTAAAATATCACCTACTGCTAATCTTTCCATAAATTTTTCATCCATCATATATTCCGCTGCAGCATTAATACTAATGTCATTTAAATTATGTTCTTTCAAAGCATTTTGTACTTCCAAGAGTGTATTCTTAATTGTCTCTGTAGAATTCGGATAAACATCACCCAGTACATGAGGAGTAGTAATGAAATTTTTTATACCATAGCTGCTCATTTTTTTTATTAGTGAAATCGAATGATCTATATCTTTTGCTCCATCATCAATTCCAGGTAAAAGATGAGAATGAATATCTACAAAATCATCAGTAAAAAACTCCGTCAAAGGAATACTTTTTTCTTTTAAAAAAAACATAATCAAAAAATAATTTACAACGTAAAATTAAAGGATTTCATCAAAAATTCAATAATTATTTTGACGAAAACGATTGAATTTTTATTACCTGTTGTATATAAAGATTTGAAAATATATATTTGAGTTAAACAACAACCAAAATAATATGATTTTAATAGCTGACGGAGGTTCTACAAAAGCAGATTGGATTGCTTTAGATAATAATAAAAATGAAGTATTTAGAGTACGTACTTTAGGGTTAAATCCTGCTGTAATTGCTAAAGATGAACTAAAAAATAGGATCATTAATATGTTTCAGCTTATTAATATTAAAGACGAAGTTTCTCAGATATTCTTCTATGGTGCTGGTTGCGGAACACCTAAACCCGTTCAGTTATTACATGATGTTATGCAAGAAATATTTGTAAATGCAGATATTCATGTAGCTGAAGATATGCTTGCTGCTGTTTATGCAGCCTCAGGAACATCTCCTTCTATAGTTTGTATTTTAGGAACTGGTTCAAACAGTTGTTATTTTAATGGAGAATCTATGGAGATGATTACCGCTTCTTTAGGTTATACCGTAATGGATGAAGCTAGTGGTAATTACTTTGGAAAAAAATTATTACGTGATTTTTTCTATAATCAGATGCCTAAAAAAATAGCTAAAAAATTTGAAAGTGAGTTTAATCTGGACCCCGATTATATTAAACATAATTTATATAAAGAACCGAATCCTAATATGTATTTAGCTTCTTTTGCTAAATTTATGTTTGAATTTAAAGAAGAAAAATATATAAAAAAGACTATTAAAAAGGGGTTTGAAGAATTTTTTAAATTCCGAATATTACCATACGATAAAGGAATAGAAACTCCTATCTATTTTATTGGATCAATTGCTTTTTATTTCAGAGATATATTAGAAAAAATTGCTAATAAATATGACCTTAGTATTACTGACGTAATACAAAGGCCAATCGATAATTTATTAGATTTTCATAAAGCTAACATTTAAATAATAAGGTTATTATAAATGATCTAAAATACGCTCAAGAGCCATTCCTCTTGAGCCTTTGATTAAAATATTAACATCTTTTAAATTAAAACTAGAAAGTTCATTGATAAAATCATTGAACTCTTTAAATTTAAGTTGATTCCCATTAGTCATACTAAAATTTTCTCCTATCAAATAAATTGAATCAAATTTAAAGTCTTCAGTCATATCTGAAATTGTTTGATGTTCATAAGCACTATCTTTTCCTAACTCAAACATATCACCTAGAATGACCACCTTCCTTTTTTCACTACTTAGTTCATAAAAGTTCTCTAGTGCCGCTTTCATACTTGTTGGGTTAGCATTATATGCATCTAAAATAATCTCATTAGTTCCTTTTTTGAGGACTTGCGACCTGTTATTAGATGGTATATAACTTTCTATTGCTTTTTTTATACTTTCTACAGAAACATTGAAGTACTTACCAATTGTAATTGCACAAGCAATATTATTATAATTATATCTTCCTGTTAAGTTACTCTGTATTTCAACTCCTTTATAATTGAGTTTCACGTAAGGATTTGAGTCAATATATTCTATGGACACCGAAATAGGAATAGTATCTGCATTTTTAGTTTTTGAAACTTGAATAGGATCATTAGTATTCACAAAAATTTCACCTTCAGATTTTATTAAAAAGTCATACAATTCAGATTTTGCTTCTATAACCCCTTCAACAGAACCAAAACCTTCTAAATGAGCTTTACCAAAATTTGTAATATAACCATAATCTGGCTCTGAAATTTCTGATAAAAACGCAATCTCTTTGTGATGATTAGCTCCCATTTCAACTATACCTATTTCCGTATTAGGATTCATACTTAATAATGTTAAAGGAACACCTATATGATTATTTAAATTACCTTTAGTAGCATAGGTATTAAACTTCTCTTTTAAAACAACATTAATAAGCTCTTTTGTAGTTGTTTTTCCATTGCTCCCTGTGAGTCCAATAATAGGTATAGCCAACTTTTTTCTATGAAAATTAGCTAGCTTCTGAAGTGTTTCTAAAACATTATCAACTAAGATTATATTTGGTTTTGTCTGGTATTCTTTTTCATCAACTACACTATATAAAGCCCCTTTATTTAGAGCTTCTTCGGCAAAAGCATTACCGTTAAAATTACCTCCTTTTAATGCAAAGAAAATAGTGTTCTTTCTAATATTTCTAGTATCTGTATCTACTAAATAATGTTTAGTGTATAACTCGTAAATGTCTTCTAACTTCATAATACAAAAATAAAAAAACCTCGTTGTATAACGAGGTTTATATAAATACTTGTATTATAGTTTTTATTTTCTTGAATAACTATACCTAGGCGTAGCTGTTTTTTTCTGATCTCTTACCATTGGACCAACTTTGTCTGTCGCACACCTAAACCCAATATAATTTGTAGATATATATTCTGGGAAATATCTTCTTTGTGCTGGATCTAACCAATATTCTCTATCTGCCCATGATCCACCTTTATATACTCTTGTTTTATTACTAACTAAAGTAGATCTCTTCTTCTTATCATATTCTAAATTAGAAATTACATTACCTAAAGAATCTCTTTCTAACTCAGGTCTTATAGGTGAATTATACATTCTTGGTAATATTTGATCATCTTCTGCTCCGAAATCTTTTGTAGATTTTTTATCTCCATCATTTAAATCAGAGTTATCTGCAAAAGAATAGTTTCTTCTCATATAAGTATCATCCTTTGTAATTGGGATATACTTTATTGTTCCTGGTAAACCTTTAGGTGTGATTTTTCCGTTTACTAAAGTATCTATTTCTACTTCGCTATCATCAATGATCACTACCTTTCCATTCTCATCAATTAATTTCTTAGTATATATATTACCTCTAAAGTAATTAAAGTCATTAGCTTCAGAATCAACTATTGGACGATAAACATCAGACACCCATTCAGAAACATTTCCTGACATGTCGTATAATCCAAAAGCATTTGGAGGATAACTTTTAATAGCATTAGGAATATCCGATCCATCACTACTCCAACCTGCTATACCACTATAGTTTCCTTTTCCTTGCTTAAAGTTAGATAATTGATCTCCTCTTTTAGCATTAGTCCTATTTCTAGTATATTTTCCTGTCCAAGCATATTTCTTTCTTCCTCTAATGTTATTATACTCTCTATTTTCAAAAATAGATTTAGCAGCATATTCCCACTCAACTTCAGTAGGTAATCTAAATTTTTGTGCTAAAATACCATCAGATGAAGTTACTTGTCTACCACTAAAAGCATCTTTTGCTGGTTTTGGTTCACCTTTTTTTCTTGGTACAGGAATACCTTTCTTATAAATTGTAGAATCCCCATCAAATAATGCATAAGGATCTGTTAAGTACACATCTGTATCAAAATTATTTCTTCCTTTAAAACTTAAAGAATCTTCTTTGAAAATATTTGTGATTACACCTTTATCCATTAAAATCTTCAAGTTAACTGCATTAGTTCTCCATTTACAATACTCATTTGCTTGAATCCAGGTAACTCCTACTACAGGATACTCAGCATAAGCAGGATGTCTTAAATAACTCTCAGATAATAAGTTTGTATTTCCTAAACCTTTTCTCCAAACCAAAGTATCTGGTAAAATTGAAGGATAAATATGTTTGAATTGTGGATCACTTGGAGGAAAAACATCTTTAGTGTACTGCATAAATAAAGCGTACTCAGAATTCGTAACCTCAGCTTCATCCATGTAGAATGAACGTACGTGCATTTGTTTAGGAGTAGTATTCCAATCAAACATTACATCATCTTGAACTAATCCCATAGTAAAGGTACCTCCTTCAATATGCACCATACCTGGAGGAGTTTTACCATCCTTAAATTCTCCTTTTAAATAGTTACCGTAGTTCGGATCATTAAAATTCCAACCCGTTAAGTTCGATTTACCAGAACTTCTTGCACTGTTACAAGAAACAACAATAGTGGAGATAAGTAGTAAACCTAATAACTTGAATGTACTTCTCATGTATTACTTTTTTTTAGGGTGTGCCAATTTACAACATTTATAATTCTTAACAAACATGTAAATATAATAAATTACGTTACAAATACTGAAAACTTAACGATTGTTTTTTAACTTTATTATATTAATCTTGTAAAATGAATACTAACCAAATAAAGGTCTCGTTATATTAGAACATTTTATGGAAAAAAAGTCACTTTTTATTCTTCTTTTTTGCGCTTTACTTTCACACGGCCAAAATAGTAATTCCGTGTTAACAAATGGTGAATGGTATAAATTTTCAATTAACACTACTGGTGTATTTAAAATTGATGCTAATTTTCTACAGCAATTAGGGATTAGAACAAACGCTATTAATCCTAAAAATATTCGCATATATGGAAATGGTGGTAATATGCTACCTGAATTAGCTTCTGAATTTAGGTTTAATGATTTACAGGAAAATTCAATTTTTGTAAGTGGGGAAAATGATAATATATTTAATGATGATGATTATATATTATTTTATGGAGTAGGTCCGCATAGTTGGAAAGCAGATATCATAAATGATACTGCCAATCATATGCAAAATATTTATTCTGATAAATCATACTACTTTATAACTATCGCTGAATCACCTGGTAAAAGAATTAACACTGCTCCTTCTATTAATTCTAACGCGACAAGTACTTTTACTGATTTTGATGAATTTACATTTTATGAAAAAGAATTGATAAACCTTCTTGCTGTAGGTAGACTTTGGTACGGAGAAAGTTTTGGCATCAATAACTTTCAAAACTTTTCTATTCCTTTTGAAAATCCAGTACCTAATTCTAACTTAAACGTAAAAGTTACTGCCGCTGCACAATCTAACACATCTTCTAGTATAGGCGTTACCGTTAATAATGCTAATTTGACAAATATTAATTTCCCTCCTCTAATAAACGGTTCTTTAACTAAAGTTAGGTATGGAGAAACAAGAGGCATTGCTAATACTACATCAAACAATATCAATGTTGATATTATTTATAACAACAATGGAAATCCTTCGGCTAATGCTTACCTTGACTACATTGAGATTATTGGTAAAAAGAGATTAGTTGCTAACAATAAACAGTTTTCATTTAGAAATTTCAATCAAGCAAAAACAAATGAGACTGTTTCATATCAAATTGAAAACTCTTCAGCTATTTTTCAAGTTTGGGATGTATCAAATTCAGTAAATCCGATTCTATTGAGTAATGAAGGAAGCGGCACAAACTTTGTTTTCAAAGCCAATGGAGGAACACTTGGTGAGTATATAGTATTAAATGAAAATGATTTTTTCACTCCTGAAACGATAAATAACTCTTTGATAAAAAATCAAAACCTTCATGGCCTTTCCAATATTGAATACCTTGTAATCACTTCTAATGAATTACTAAATGAAGCCCAACGGTTGGCAGATTACCATCAAAATAATTCTAACTTGACTACAAAAGTTGTTGAGTTATCTGCAATTTATAATGAATTTTCTTCAGGATCTCCTGACATAGTAGGGATAAGAGATTTTATTAAATATTTATATGACAACTCTACTTCCAAACCTTTAAAATATGTTTGTTTCTTTGGTGATTCTTCATACGATTTTAAGGATAGAATACGAGGAAATAATAATATTGTACCAACTTTTCATGCTGAAGATAGTTTTGATTTGGTGTCGTCATATGTTACAGATGATTTTTATGTGATGGTTAACGATAGTGATGGTAGAATGTTATCTAACGATGATATTGATATTGCTTCAGGTAGAATACCAGTTTCTACTCCACAACAAGCTAGAGCAATAGTAGATAAAATATTAAGCTATTATAATAAAGATTCTTTTGGAGACTGGAGAAATACAGTAACTTTAATTGCGGATGATATTGATGATAATTCTGATGTTAGTTTACAGTCTGGTTTAGAACAAGTAGCAGATAGTATAAAAAAATACAAACCTATTTTTAACGTCAATAAAATTTATCTCGACGCCTTTAAACAAGAAACTTCTTCTGGAGGCGAACGTTATCCTGAAGTGAAAAGCACTATTTCTAATGCTATGGAAAAAGGTTCTTTAGTTTTTGATTATTTCGGACATGGCGGTGAAGACGGACTTGCTTCCGAAAGAATTTTAGAAGTACCACAAATTCAAGAATTTAAAAATGCTAAAACCTTACCTCTCTTCATTACTGTAACATGTGAATTTTCAAGATTTGATAATCCATTACGAGATACTGCAGGAGAACAACTTTTTTTAAATACTGAAGGTGGTGCAGTTAGTATGATTACTACTACAAGAGAAATTTTTATTTTTTTAGGAGAAGCAATCAATAAAGAGCTAGCAAAATATGTTTTTGATTTTGAAAACAATAATAATACAATAGCAGAAAACTTAATCAGAACTAAAAACGAAACTACTAGTAGTCAACGCTTTTTTATATTCTTTTTTGGGGACCCTGCTATGCGATTAGCTATTCCGAAACCAGATGTACGAATCACTAAAGTTAATGGAGTTGATATTTCTCAACCTATTGACTCCCTAAAAGCACTTTCAAAAATAAAATTAGAGGGAATCGTAACTAATAATAGTAGTACTCCATTGACTAATTTCAATGGTACTGTTTTTACTACAATTTTTGATAAACCCATAGACAAAACCACACTTGATAATGATGGGTTTGGAATTACAAATACTTTTGATTCTCAAGAAAGTAAAATTTTCAGAGGAAAATCTTCAGTAACTAACGGTCAATTTGAATTTGAATTCATTGTACCTAAAGATATTAAAATCACTAATGGAAAAGGTAAAATAAGTTTGTATGCTCAAAACGAATCTGAAGATAAATCAGGTGTGAATTTTGACATTACTGTAGGGGGAATTAATGAGAATGCTCCTGATGATACAACTGGACCTGAAGTTGCTCTTTTTATGAATGATGAATCTTTCATAGATGGAGGCACCACCAATTCATCTCCTAACTTAATTGTAAAATTATCAGACATTAGTGGAATAAATACTTCTGTTACTGCTGTAGACCATGATATTGTTGCTATTCTAGATGGAAATCAATCGGAACCAATTATTCTTAATGATTTTTATGAAACTGAACTTAATGATTTCACTAAAGGAAAAGTAACATTCAGATTTAGAGATTTAGAAGTAGGCAACCATACTTTAAAAATAAAAGCATGGGATACCTATAATAATTCTTCAGAAGCTACGTTAAATTTTGAGGTTGTAAGTGATACTAAACTATTACTCGAAAACGTATTAAATTATCCTAATCCGTTTGTTAATTATACCGAGTTTTGGTTCAACCATAATAAACCAAACGAACCTTTAGATGTTCAAGTTCAGATTTTCTCAGTAGCTGGTAAGTTAATCAAAACAATTAATCAATCAGTCCAAACCACGGGAGGACTATCTAGATCTATAACTTGGAATGGTTTAGATGACTTTGGAAATAAAATTGGTAAAGGAGTTTATGTTTATAAATTAAAAGTCACTTCACAAGTAAACAACCTAACAACAGAGAAATACGAAAAATTAGTTATACTATAATCGAGTCTAAAGTCATATATTTGTCTAAATAATGTTAATCAAAATGAAAAAAATACTATTACTAGCCTTACTTATTATTTCAGGTAAGTCTATTGCGCAATCAGGGGAAGGAGCTTTAACTACTGCCTTACCTTTTCTACAAATTAATTCAGACGCAAGAGCTGGAGGTATGGGAGATATTGGAGTTGCAACGTCTCCAGATGCTTACTCTTTATTCCACAACCCTGCTAAAATTGCATTCAACAAAAATGGAATGAGTATAGGTTTAAGTTATGTGCCTTGGTTACGTAACTTAACTGATGATATTTTTGCTGGTAATGTGTCTGTAGTAAATAGATTTAGTGAAACTAGTGCATGGGGTGCGGATTTAAAGTTTTTCTCTTTAGGTCAAATAGATTTAACTGATGCTAGTGGAGCTAGTTTAAATAGTATCAACCCAACAGAATTAGCTATATCTGGATATTATGCTTTAAAATTGAGTGATAAAATATCTATGTCTGTTGGTCTTAAATATGTGAATTCAAATTTAGACGTAAACTCAGGATTAGAAGCTGTAAATTCTTTTGCTGTTGATATTGCTGCATATTATCAATCTGATGAAGAAAACTTTGGAACGTTCAACGGACGTTATCGCATTGGTTTAAATGTAGCTAATATTGGTCCTAAAGTTGAATATTCTCCAGGTGAAGAAGATTTTATCCCAACAATAGCTAAACTTGGTGGTGGATTTGATTTCATTTTCGACGATTTTAATACGTTAGGAGTAAACGTAGAATTCAGAAAATTATTAGTTCCTTCTAGTGGTAGTGCATCAGAAAGAGGATGGTTTGAAGGTATGTTCACCTCTCTACTTGATAGATCTTTTAGTGAAGAGTTAAGAGAAGTTAATTGGTCTTTAGGTGCTGAGTATAAATATAATAATGCATTTGCTGTTAGAGCAGGTTACTTTAATGAAAGTGAAACTAAAGGAAACAGACAGTTTTTTACTTTAGGTACTGGGTTTACTGCTCAAGCATTTTCTGTTGATTTATCATATTTGATTAACACTTCTGATGTTAACAATCCATTAGAAAACACATTACGTTTTTCTTTATCATTTGATTTAGGAGCAATTTATGAAGATTAAGAAATAATACATATCTTTATGTAAATATTAAAAAGCAGTCGTAATTACGACTGCTTTTTTTACCTCAAACTATTTACATACATGAAAAAGATTAATTTTTCTGCTGAAGCAACTATATATGATAACTTATCTGAATTAAATGCTAAAGACAAGCATTTAATTGAGCAAGCTATAATAGCTAGAGAAAAAGCTTATGCTCCTTATTCAAAATTTAAAGTTGGAGCAGCTTTATTACTTGAAAATGGCACTATAGTTTCTGGTAATAATCAAGAAAATGCTGCTTATCCTTCTGGAATGTGTGCTGAAAGAGTAGCTATATGGAAAGCTAGCTCAGAATTCCCAAATGTTAAAGTATTAAAACTTGCACTGACAGGCGCTTCCGAAGAAATAGAAGTAAATAATCCTGTACCTCCCTGTGGAGCTTGTAGACAAGTTTTATATGAATATGAATTTAACCAAGACGAACCAATAGAGATTCTATTTATGGGAGAAGTTGGAAAAATTATAAAAACAAAATCAGTTGCTTCTTTACTTCCTTTTTCGTTCAACAGCACATATTTATAACTTCTCATTAACATAGGTTAATTTTTAAGATTTCATCAAAAAAAACAATGAAATAAAGAGATTAATTCAAAAAAATAGCTTTTTCACTAAAAACAAAATTGAGATATATTCATTTTACATACTTTAAAATTATTAAATTCAAAAAAAGAGAAGCTCAAAATAAGAATATAATAAAAATCAAAGATCCTTTTACATATAAATAGGTTTACAGCTATAAAACTTGTTTATTTGTTGTTACCCTAAATATAAATTTTGACAATGAAGGTAGTAATAACTGGGACGGGAAGTTATATTCCAACTGTAGAGAAGGACAACAATAAATTTATAAACAATACATTTTTAAATGCTGATGGAACACCTTTCAATGCTGAAAATGGCACCATAATTGAAAAGTTTAAAACCATTACTGGTATTAGTAAAAGAAGATATGCTGAAGATAAATATACTGCTTCTGATATGGCTTTTTTTGCAGCTGAAAAAGCAATCAGTAATGCTAAAATTAATCCAGAGGAATTAAACTATATTATTGTTGCCCATAACTTTGGAGATGTAAAAACTACCGGAATTCAGAGTGATATTATACCTAGTTTAGCTACTAGAGTAAAACATTTACTACAAATTGAAAACCCTAATTGTATTGCTTACGATATTTTATTCGGTTGTCCAGGTTGGACTGAAGGTGTAATTCAAGCTCAGGCATTTATAAAAGCTAGGATAGCGAAAAAAATTCTTGTTATAGGCTCTGAAACATTATCTAGAGTAATTGATAAATACGATCGAGACTCAATGATATATGGTGATGGTGCTGGTGCTTGCATAGTAGAAGCATTTGAAGACGAAATTGATCGTGGAATTTTAGGCCATGCTTCGCAAACGTTTGCTAAGGACGAAGCTTATCATCTTTTCTTTGGCAATTCTTACAATAAAAACGAAGATCCAAATATTCGTTACATTAAAATGTTTGGAAGAAAGATATATGAATTTGCTTTAACTCGTGTGCCTGAAGCAATGAAAATAGCTTTAGATAAAAGCGGTATTGCAATTGATGAATTAAGTAAAATATTTATTCATCAAGCCAATGAAAAAATGGATGAAGCTATTATCAAACGTTTTTATCGTCTTCATAAAAAATCTGTACCTAATGATATCATGCCAATGAGTATCCATAAGTTAGGTAATAGTTCTGTAGCCACAGTCCCTACCTTACTAGATTTAGTATTAAAAAATAAAATCGAAAATCATTCCGTAAAAAAAGGTGATGTTATTATGCTTGCCTCTGTTGGTGCTGGTATGAATATCAATGCAATAGTATATCGATATTAAAAACTAAAAAATTACTGCAAAAAATAAATTCAAACTATTATTTTTGCGGATGCAACAACACAACGTACTTATACTAGATTTCGGTTCGCAATATACTCAGTTAATTGCGCGTCGAGTAAGGGAACTAAATATTTATTGTGAAATACACCCTTATAATAAAATACCACAAGACTTAGCACAATTTAAAGCTGTTATTCTTTCAGGAAGTCCATCTTCAGTTCGTTCAGAAGAGGCTCCTCATCCTGATTTATCAGAAATAAGAGGTAAAAAACCGTTATTAGCTGTGTGTTATGGAGCCCAATATTTAGCTCATTTTTCAGGTGGACTCGTTGCTCCTTCTAATACTAGAGAATACGGTAGAGCTAATTTATCTTTCATTAAGAAAGAAGAAAGTTTCTTTTCTGAAATTAACGAAGGAAGTCAAGTTTGGATGAGCCATTCAGATACTATAAAAGAATTACCTGCTAATGCTATTTTGTTAGCCAGTACTCATGATGTAGAGAATGCAGCATATAGAATAGAAGGAGAAACTACTTATGCTATTCAATTTCATCCAGAAGTATATCACTCTACGGATGGTAAAACTTTGCTTAAAAACTTTTTAGTTGATATCGCGGGGATTCGACAGAATTGGACTCCCAATTCGTTTGTTGAATCTACTGTTTCTGAATTGAAAGAAAAAATAGGTGATGATAAAGTCATTCTAGGCCTTTCAGGTGGTGTAGATTCAACTGTAGCTGGTGTTCTACTACACAAAGCTATTGGTGACAACTTACATTGTATCTTTGTTAACAATGGTCTTTTAAGAAAAGATGAATTTAAAAATGTGTTAAAACAATACGAAGGCATGGGATTAAACGTTAAAGGAGTGGATGCTTCTGAACGTTTCTTAAATGCTCTTGAAGGTATAAGTGACCCAGAAACCAAAAGAAAAACTATTGGTAGAGTTTTTATTGAAGTTTTTGATGATGAAGCAGCTAAAGTTGAAAATGCAAAATGGTTAGCTCAGGGTACTATTTATCCTGATGTTATTGAGTCTGTTTCTGTAAATGGAGGCCCTTCAGCTACGATTAAAAGTCATCATAATGTAGGTGGTTTACCTGACTTTATGAAACTTAAAGTGGTAGAACCTTTACGTATGATCTTTAAAGACGAAGTAAGGAGAGTTGGAGGTTCTATGGGAATAGATCCAGAGTTGTTAGGAAGACATCCTTTCCCTGGCCCTGGATTAGCTATTAGAATTCTAGGAGATATTACTTCAGAAAAAGTTCGTATTTTGCAAGAAGTAGACGCTATATTTATTAATGGACTAAAAGAATATGGTTTATACAACAAAGTATGGCAAGCTGGAGCTATCTTACTTCCTGTAAATTCTGTAGGTGTAATGGGTGACGAAAGAACCTATGAAAAAGTGGTAGCTTTAAGAGCAGTAGAAAGTACAGACGGTATGACTGCAGATTGGGTAAATTTACCTTATGAATTTTTGCAGAATATATCTAACAAAATAATAAATAATGTAAAAGGTGTAAATAGAGTTGTTTACGATATTAGCTCTAAACCACCTGCTACAATTGAGTGGGAATAAACACTGGTTAAGTTGTGATAAATTTTATGAATACAATTAAATTTTGGGCTTTTACAATAGCTTTATCTTTAATAGTGGCTTCTTGTAGCCAGCAAAAAAGATATATCTCATATACTGTAAAAGAAGGGGAAACTATGCGAGACATCGCAAAACGTGTTAATGTAAAAACTGAGGATTTAGTTCGGTTAAACCCAGACGTTGGTGATGTTCCTTCAGCCAATAGTACTATAATTATACCTAATCCAGAATACAATAAAAATATTCCTCTAATTCAGAAACCAACAGAAACTACTGACAACGGAATAGAGGCTACTGATACGGAATTAACTAATGATGATACAACGGTAGCTCCTGACTCAACTCAAATCGTTAGGACTGTTTACGAATATAAAACTCATACTGTAAAACCTGGTGAAACAGTATATAGAATCACAAAAACATATGATATTTCAAAGGATGAGCTATTAAAACTTAACCCTCAATTTCCTAGATTAAAAGACAACTATCTAGATGTTGGGCAAGAGTTAAAAGTTAAAGTAGCTGAGAAAAAAGTATTTTATATTTCTAGAGAAGAAGATTTAAAAAATCATGTTACCCATACTGTTGAATCTAAAGAAACTGTATATGGATTAACACGATTCTATAATATCTCGAAAGAGGAATTAATGAATTTAAATCCAGAGTATCCTGAAATTGCAGATAATGTTTTAAAAGTTGGACAAGTACTAAGAATTAGAGATATTGCTGAAAAGTTGGATACTGATGAAATTAAAATGTTCATTGATACCATTGCCACAACAGATACTATTCGCTTAGCTATGCTTTTGCCTTTTAGAGCAAAAGAGTATGATAGCATATCATATGAAAAAATCTTTGATGCTAAAAAAAGTAAAAGAAGCGGAGATGCTAATTTGGCTAATCTGATTACAGACTTTTACATGGGAAGTGAAATAGCTATTGATTCAGTGAAACGTTCGGGAGTAAATGTTGATGTATCTGTCTTTGATACTGGAAATAGAGGAAATTTAGTTGAACAAATTATTGAAAGTGATAAGCTAGATAATGTAGATGCTATTATAGGTCCTTTTTATTCTGATAAAGCAGAATATGTTGCTAAAAAAGCAGATGCTCCTGTAGTATTCCCTCATTACTCTAAAAAACAAGATCAATTTTCTTCTTCATCTCTTGTTAAGTCAGCACCAGATAACAATGCTAGAAGCCAATTCTTAGCAAATTATCTAACTAAAATTTACACAAAAGAAAATATATTCATAGTAAGTGATGGTAGTACTGACTCTGATGACCACGCAAAAGAAATTACTAAACTTCTAAGAGAGCATGACTCAATTAATGAAGTACATGTATTAAAGCCTGACGAAGGTTATATTAAAAAAGAGCGTTTTACAGACAAAATGAAAGAAGGTTCTCATAATTGGGTAATCATTACGTCTAATGATAAAGCTTTAGTTGCAAATGCTATTAATAGTATGGTTGTATTACCTGAAAAAGTTTCTGCACAAGTTTTCTCTATAAATAAAGGAGCTGCATATGATAATGTAGATAATAATACTTTAGCAAGAGTTGGATTCGCTTTTATAACTGATAACTATACAGATTCTGAAGATCAAAATTTAAAAGAGTTCACCAAGAAGTATAGAAAAATCAATAAAGATATTCCTTCTGAATATGCTATTAGAGGATTTGATATTACTTTAGATGTCTTAATGCGACTTGCATCTGGTGAAGAATTAACTAAAACATACAAGCAAGGTGCTTCAATCCGATTAGGAAATAAATTTATTTTTGATAAGAAGTTATTTGGTAGTACATCTAATTACGGATTATTTATGGTGAAGTATAATCCTGATTTAACGCTGGAAAGAATTAAATAAACAGAGATGAAATAATAAAAAAAGAGACTAAAATTTAGTCTCTTTTTTTATTTTATACGATCTCCTGATCCTTTGCCGCCTACTGTAGCAAATATGTAATAAAAATATTTTTTTAACGTCAAAGTTTTAAGCATTTCTGCATCAGTCTCTGCTAATTTTTTAGGAGTAGACATGTCTATTTCATTTATCTGAGCTAAACCAGTTATACCTGGTAAAAAATCATAAACTCCCTTTTCTGAACGCTCTTTGATTAATTCTTTTTGATTAAAAAGGTTTGGTCTAGGTCCTACTAAACTCATATCTCCTTTTAATACATTAATAAGTTGAGGTAATTCATCTAACTTAGATTTTCTAAGAAAAGATCCTAGTTTAGTAATTGAACTACTACTTGCTAGATGAGTTGCAACTGATTTTGTATTAATACTCATAGTTCTATACTTAAGAAGTACAAACGGTTTTTGATTTCTTCCTACTCTCTCCTGTTTAAATATTGGAGAACCTGTATCAAAAAGTCCTAAAATATAAACTATAAGACCTATTGGCCATAAAAATAAAATTCCTAAAAAAGAAAATATAAAATCTAATAAACGTATCATGTATTTTATTTATTGAAACTTTTAATTGTTAGTGTTATTCCTTCCATAGTTGATAGAGGTAAATCCTTTGCCATGGCTTGTTTTAGTTTAGTATTTGAAACAATATAGTTATCAGTAAGTTTTTGGAGCTTTTCTGAATTAATAGGTGAAGGAAAAACATCTCCTAACTTAGCAAGTATACCTATTAAAAATTTAGGTATATTTAAAATCGATACTCTTCTATCTATGCTTTGTCCTATTATTTTTACTAAATCTGTAGTTGATATAGGCTTATCATCTGATACATTATACACTCCTGAGGAAATATCTGTATTTTGAATTAACTGTTGAATTACAAAAGATAGGTTATGAATTGATAAAAATGATCTCTTATTTTCATATTTACCAAAAGGATAAGGAATTCCTTTAGAAACAAACGAATATAACAAGTTTAAATTTCCTTTATTATTTGGTCCATGAATCATACAGGGTCTGAGAATAAATACTCTTTTGTTATCAGAAACTTTTTTAGATAAAATATAATTCTCTGCAGCTAATTTAGATTTTCCGTAAACTGTAACTGGAGAAGGTTTATAATCTTCTAACAACTCCCCTTCGATTTCATCTGCTACAGCCTTTACAGAACTCATATATATAAAGATCTCGCAGTTACTATTTAAAAAGGTATCAAATATTTTTTTTGTTAGCTCAGTATTCACCTCAAAATACTCTTCATCATTAGCTGTATTTTTTAAATCATGAGCTTTACCTGCTAAATGAATAAAAGCTTTCGACTTATTTAATAATTCTACATTTAAATCATTATAAGTAATTAAATCTAAAGTCTTTTTTCTAGATACTCCTATTACTTCATAATCATTATTTAAATACTCTTTTAAATTAGATCCTACAAAACCTGTAAGTCCGGTAACTAAAACTTTGGATTTATCAATAGAATGATTTATTACTTTAGACATTATAGAATTTAATTATTGTACATTTCTGTATAATATTTTTGATAATCACCACTTGTTACATTATTTATCCAATCTTTATTCTCTAAATACCATTTAACAGTTTTTTCTATACCTTCCTCAAATTGTAAAGATGGTTCCCATCCTAATTCATTTTTCAATTTACTTGAATCAATAGCATATCTAAAATCATGTCCTGCTCTATCAGTAACATAAGTAATCAATTTTAATGATTCTCCTTCCTCTCTCCCCAAGAGTTTATCTACCGTTTTAATTAAAACTTTTATTAAATCGATATTTTTCCACTCATTAAATCCTCCAATATTATATGTATCTCCTAATTTACCTTTGTGAAAAATAACATCTATGGCTCTTGCATGATCATCAACAAAAAGCCAATCACGTACATTCTCCCCTTTACCATAAACTGGCAAGGGTTTATCATTACATATATTATTAATAAATAAAGGAATTAATTTTTCAGGAAATTGATAAGATCCATAATTATTTGAACAATTAGACACCACAGTTGGTAA
Organism: Tenacibaculum agarivorans; assembly: GCF_001936575.1. Classification (GTDB taxonomy): domain Bacteria; phylum Bacteroidota; class Bacteroidia; order Flavobacteriales; family Flavobacteriaceae; genus Polaribacter; species Polaribacter agarivorans. Next base: position 57,651 of record NZ_MSMP01000010.1, on the reverse strand, counting down.
ACCATAAGTATCTTGAAAAGCCCTAACAAAATGATCAGAAGAAGCTTTTGATGCTGAATAAGGAGAATGTGGATCATAAGGCGTAGATTCTGTAAAAAAGCCATCCTCTCCTAAACTACCATAAACTTCATCTGTAGAAACGTGATAAAATAATTTTCCTTCATAATTATTACCCCATTTCTTTTTAGATGCTTCTAGCAAACTTAATGTTCCCATTATATTAGTCTTGGCAAAAGAAAAAGGATCTTTGATAGATCTATCAACATGGGATTCTGCTGCTAAATGAATTACTCCGTCTACATCATATTTAAAAAAAATTTCTTCCATTAATTTATAATCACAAATATCTGCCTTAATGAAAGTATAATTGTTTTTATTTTCAATATCTCTCAGATTTTCTAAATTCCCTGCATACGTTAGTGCATCTAAATTAATTATATTATAATTTGGGTATTTGTTTACAAATAGCCTTACCACATGTGAACCTATAAAACCAGCTCCTCCTGTTATTAAAATATTTTTCATTGTTTAGCTTTCTATTTCGTTGATACACATCTTTAATGAATCTCTCCAATAAGGAATTTCTATTCCAAAATCTTTTTTAATTTTCGATTTATTTAACAGAGAAAAATTTGGTCTTTTTGCTGGTGTTGGATAGTCTTTAGTTTCTATTGGATAGACTTCACACGTTTTCCCTGAAATTTCCATTATAGCTTTAGCAAAATCGAACCAAGATAATACTCCTTCATTAGAATAATGATATATTTTAGAGTCAGTATTAAAATCTTTATCCAAAAGATTAAGACATAACTCTCCGAGGTCCTTAGCATATGTAGGTGAGCCAACTTGATCAAAAATTACATTTAGTTCATTTCTATCTTCTCCTAATTTAAGCATAGTTTTCACAAAATTATTACCAAAGCTAGAATAAACCCATGAAGTTCTAATTATTACACCTTCAATTTCAGAATTTAAAAGATATTCTTCTCCTTTTCTTTTTGTTTTACCATAAACACCAATTGGGTCAACTTCATCATTCTCTTTATATGGAATGTAACTTTTTCCATTGAATACATAATCTGTTGATATATGAATAAGTTTCCCCTTTTTTTTACTTAAGCTTTGAACAAGGTTTTTTACTGCTTCTCCATTAACTCTTTCAGCTGTTTCTTCTTCAGATTCAGCTTTATCAACTGAAGTATATGCTGCACAATTAATTACAGTATCAATATTGTTATCTGCAATATATGCATCTACTCTTTTACTATCTGTAATATCAAGTCCTTTTGAATCTTCAAAAAAGAATTCATTGTGAGTAAACTTCTTTGACAAACTTTTAATTTCCGATCCTAACTGTCCACTTGCGCCTGTAACTAATACTCTCATATTATTAATATTTAAAAGGACTAACGAACTCTTTAAAAGAAATCAACTTTTTATCTTTATCGGACAATTTTACATCTTCAATGTCGATATTCCAATTAATTTTTAAATCCAGATCATTCCAAATGATACCAGAGTCATAATCAGGAGCATATGAATTATCTACTTTATAAGAAAATACAGCTTCATCTGATAAAACTACAAAACCATGAGCAAATCCTCTAGGTACAAATAATTGTCTTTTATTTTCTCCCGATAATTCTACTGCAACGTGTTTTCCATAAGTTGGAGAACCTAATCTAAGGTCTACAGCAACATCTAAAACTTTCCCTTCCACACAACGTACAAGTTTAGCTTGTTCATATGGAGGTTTTTGAAAATGTAAACCTCTTAATACTCCTTTAGTAGATTTAGATTCATTGTCTTGTATAAAGTCTACAGTGTGTATATTTTCTTCAAATGCTTTCTTGTTAAAAGACTCTAAAAAATATCCTCTCTTGTCTCCAAACACTTTAGGCTCAATTATTACTACTTCGGGTATTTCTGTTTTAATAAAATTCATTTAACTTATATTACTTTACCAGATTTAAAAGGTATTGTCCATAATTATTTTTCTTCAGTGTCTCTGCTATTGCTCTTACTTGATCTTTAGTAATATATCCCATGTATAGTGCAATTTCTTCTAAACAAGCTACTTTTAATCCTTGGCGTTTTTCTATTGTTTCAATAAATTGTCCTGCTTCCATTAAAGAGTCGTGAGTTCCCGTATCTAACCAAGCATATCCTCTACCCATTAACTCTACTTTTAAAGAGTTTCTATTTAGGTATTCTTGATTAACAGATGTAATTTCTAGCTCTCCTCTATCTGAAGGTTTTATTTCTTTTGCTATTTCAATTACGCTGTTTGGATAAAAATATAATCCGACTACAGCATAGTTAGATTTAGGACTTTTAGGTTTTTCTTCAATAGAAATTACATTTCCTTCATTGTCAAAATCTGCTACACCATACCTTTCTGGATCATTTACATAATATCCAAAAACGGTTGCTTTTTGTTCATTTTCTACATTATTTCTTGCCTGTTTTAACATTTGAGTTAAACCATGACCATAAAAGATATTATCTCCTAAAATTAAACATACATCATCAGTACCGATAAATTGTTCGCCTATTATAAATGCTTGAGCTAATCCATCAGGTGATGGCTGTTCCTCATATGATAAAGAGATCCCTAATTCTTCTCCTGATCCAAGTAATTTCTTAAAATTGGGTAAATCGTGTGGTGTAGAAATAATTAAAATTTCTTTTATCCCTGCTAGCATCAAAACTGACAAAGGATAATATATCATGGGTTTATCGTAAATTGGCAATAGCTGTTTAGAAACCCCTTTTGTAATAGGATATAATCTAGTACCAGATCCTCCTGCAAGTATAATTCCTTTCATTTTCTTACTTTCCATATTAGTTTTAAAATTGACTATACTATCCTTAGCTAGAAAATTTAGTATAGAGCTTCATAATCGTTTACTATTTTTTCCCAATAATAATTTTCTTGTAATGACTCTGATGGTGATAATGAGGTTAGATCGTTATTATCTTTTATTATTGTGGATAACTCTTCAAAGTTTTTATAAAAGCGTCCCTCATTTTCTAGTGTATATCTATTTTGAGGAATATCAATTGATAAAATTGGTCTACCAGAGATAATCATCTCAACCAAAGAAGGTGCAGTTCCACATAAGGTATGTGTATGTATGTAAGCTTTACATTTTCTTCTAACCAAATCTAATTCAGGTTTATTATACAATCCATCAATCAAAACTATATTTTTGTAACCAGAATACTTTTTTAAAACTTTTAAACCGTATTCGGATCTAGATAAGTTAGATATTAAAACTAATTTTTGATTAAGATTTATAAAGCTCTCACATAACTCAGCTATCATGTTATCTTTTAAAGATCTGCTTATTGATAAAAAGTAATCTTCTTCTAGAAATGGATACTTTTCAATCATTTCATTTGTAACACTCAAAGAATCATCAATTTCTCCTCCATAAGGAATTATCTTGTAATTTGCTTCACCACCTTTAGGGATAAACTTCTTATAATGTTCGTTATCTAAAATTAAAGTACTTCTTTTTTTTGCTAATCTGAAACAATATCTAAAGTAGGATTTAATAATTTTATTGTATTTGGGCCTTTCCCATTCAATTCCTCCAATGTTAGTAATAATTGTTTTCTTTTTGAAAATAGATAGCAACGGAATTATTGGCATCCCTTGCGCTCCTAACAATACTAAAACATCTACTTTAAAATAACATAATAAGATAGAATAAAAATCATAAAAAAAACCTTGATATCCAGCTGCTTTGAAAATCATCTTTTTTACTTCTACACCATCAGGTGCAGGCTTTACATACTCTGTATCTGAAGAATTAAAAATTATATATTCAACTTCATCTGATTTTTTTTCTGCTAGATTATTTACCAATTGATCCCATCCTCCATACTTTGCATATAATCCATGAGAACCAATTATTGCTATTTTTTTCTTTTTTATTCTATCCATAATGACTAACTAGATTTATAAATAATCTTGATAATAATTATCTATATATTCTTTCAAGGCATCCTTCCAATCTTGCATGACATTCAAACCTCTTATGTCTAACTTCTTATTAATAAGCCTTTCATTTGGAGGTCTTTCAGCAAAATAAACGTCTTTAAAATGATCTGACTTTACTGCGGTTACCTTAATTTCCTCTTGTAAATTTAATAACCTTAATAGTTCATTTGTAACCTCTAATCTACTTGTTTGTCCACCACATACAAGGTTATATAATCCCCAATATTCTTTCTTTACTAATAGCTTTACATTTTTTGCAAAATCATGAGTATAGGTTGGTGTACCATCTTTATCATCAACTATGAATAATTCTTTATTACCATCTTTGATTTGTTTCATTAATTTTTGGATAAATTTCTTATCCTTTTTTGGTCCAGATCCCATCATCCATCCTGCTCTACATACTAAAAATCTTTTAGCATTTTCACAGACATATCTTTCTCCCATATATTTAGATCTAGCATAAACGCCTAAAGGGTTTGGTAAATCCCAATCATCATAAAGTTCCTTTTTTCCATCAAAAATACCTGCTGTACTTATATATAATAGAGGAATATCTAAACTATTTGCTATTCTAACAGCATTTTCAACTGCTAATGTATTAGTATTGTATGTATCGTCAGAGTTTTTCTCACAAAATTCTAAATCTGTATAAGCTCCAATGTGGAAAAGATAATCCGGTTTAAATTCATTAACATCTTTTTCATAAGCATCAGAATCTCTAAAATCTAAAAAAGATAGCCATTCTTCATTAACATCTTTGTCAGTACACTTTAGTAAAAATTCATCTTTAAATTGTTTGTAAAATGCTTCTCCTAACATTCCACCACATCCAGCAATGTATATTTTTTTCATTTTTATAAATTATTATTTTCTTACTATTTTCTTGATTTTATTGTTTTTGCAGGTATACCCGCAACAACTGTATACGGTTCTACATTTTTTGTTACAACACTATTAGCAGCAATTATACTTCCCTCACCTACTACAACACCATCTAAAATTGTTGCTTTAGTTCCAATCCAAACATTATCTTGGATTATAACCCCTTTTCTGGTCTCTCCTTGGCTTACAATCGTTTGATTTACATCATCATGATTGTGATTTTCGGAAAAAATCGACACACTGGGGCCAAAAATAACATTATTTCCAATTATAACCTCACCCCTAACTTGAATAAAGCAGTTCTCAGAAATACCAACATTATCTCCTATTGAAAGGCCTTCTCCTAAATCTCTTATTACACCTGTACAATCAATTATACAATTATCCTTTAGAGTAAAATTATCTCCTATTTTTATTCCTTTTTTTGATAATGCATTAATTGAGACATTATTACCAATCGATGTTGTTTTCCCTACTGATATTTTATTTTTATGATTTATGCTTGTCCTTTTACCTAAAAAAATAAGTCCTTTAGAGGATTTTAAAAACAATTTGACAAAAATCATTCCTCTGAAAAACTGAATTAATTTAGTCAAAACTATTATTAATAAATTATAACTTGATAAGTGTTCATCTATTTTATAATCTTTTCGACCTAATTTATCAATAATAGATTCAACTATTTTTTTCATTATCTTGTTTTAAACTTTGATAAACACTTATTAAATGATCATAATTTTTCTCTTCTGAAAAATTAGATTCGGCAAATTTTCTTGCGCCTTCTGACATTTCCAAGTAATCTTGGTCACTCATTTTTTTAGCCTTTTCTATTACTTGTTTTAATGTTTCTTTACTTCTGGATTCAAACAAAAAACCTGTCTTATTTTCAATAATTATTTCTGGGATACCACCAATTTTTGCTCCAATTACTGGCTTTCCAAGCGCATAAGATTCTATTATTGTCATTGGATTATTCTCATACCATTCAGATGGAACAATAATAAAAGAAGCTTTCTTTATCAAATCAATAAGTTCTTGGCCTGATTTATGGCCTAAAAAGCTTATTTTTTCGTTTACATTATTTATTTCTAACTCTTCTTTTATTGGGCCATCTCCTACAACTTTTAAATTCACACCAACTTCTTGAGCAGCTTCTATAAGAGTATGAACTCCTTTTTCATTTGAAAGTCTTCCGAAAAACAAAAAATAATTCTCTCTTTCTACAATTGGTTTTTCTTGTAAATGCGTGAAATTATAGAGGTGTGAACTTTTTTCTCTATATCTTTTATCAAAGTCAATATGTTTTTTTCGTGAAAAATCACTAACAAATACAAAATGATTGATATAGTCTAGTGGGTCATATAAATACTTTCTAAAATATCCTTCTACTGATAATATAGAGCTATAGAAAATATTACCTCCAGAACATCTATTTAATGTACAATTATAATATTTCTTTGGTTTACATCTCTCGCAAATTTCATTTTTTGAGTTTAAAAAAGCATTTGCTGGACATAATAATCTATAATCATGTACAGTTTGAACAATTGGAATATTATTTTCTCTTAACACTTTTAATACTGCAGATGATAAACCTCCATAAAAAAGATGCAAATGGGCTATATCTGGTTTCTCCTCTTGTATTAATCTCGATAACTTACTCTCAACTTCTTTATTATAAAGATAATTTTTTACACCTTTCAGTTTATCTGTAAAACTTACCTCCCTATTGTTTTGCTTACTTACAAAATATTTAGCATATTTTGACTGAATATTTTTCTCGCTTTGAGTACTAAAATACAAAACGGTATGTCCGTTTTTTTCTAATAAACTACCTGTATTTATATATACTCTATCAGCTCCACCTCCAATATAATGAGTATTATTTATTAATAATATTCTCATTTTTAATTTATTTATTTATAATAGTTTCATAGTCTTTAACAATTTGCTCAATCATCAAATCCCAACTTAATTCTTTTGATCTTTCAATAGCACCTATAGACATCTGTTTAACCTTACTTGGATTTTCAAGTAAGTATTCAATACTACTAGAGAATCCTTTAATACTATCATCAAAACTTTTAAGTGGTATTTTTATACCACATTCTGATGTTACCGCTATACTTAATCCAAAAGCATCATGACAAATAACGGGCAGACCTGTTGAAAGTGACTCTGGCACAACATGAGTAGTAGCTTCTCTATAACTAGTATGCATTAAAACATGGGAAGAAGCTAAAACAGATTGAACTTCTTTATGAGGTATTCTTCCTAAGAAATTTACACAATCAAGTTCTCTATTTTCAACTTCTGTTTTATAAAGTTCTTTTAGTGGCCCGTCTCCTAGTATATTAACATTCAATTTATTATTTACATCTTTAATATTTTCCAACGCTTTGATTAACATAATTAAACCTTTACGTTCAATTAGCTGTCCAACCCAAATAATATTTAATTTTCCAGTATTAAATTGTCTAATGACAGGATTTTCAACAGGATTAGTACCTGAATCTAATAAAATCTTAACATTAGTATTATACTTTCCCATTGTTATTCTATCGTTCTCTGAAAAGGCATAAATTAGTTTTGCTTTTTTTATCGCCTTTTTTATTCTTCTCTTAAACTTAAACTGTAAATAATTTGAGGTATTTCTAATTAATTCAAAAACCTTTTGTTTTAAGCTAAGACTTTTTAGTAAAGCAAAAGAAATTCCTTCTATACCTCCAGTAGGTCCCCAAACAAATGGAGTTTTAGTTTTCCATAAAAATCCTGGTTCTCTATATGTAATTTGAGTTAAATTATGAACTAAGTCAATCTGTTGTTCTTGGATAATACTTTTGGATATTTGATATGCTTTTTTCTGCCAAAAAGCATAACCTAAATAATATAAAACAGGAAAACCGATACTACCTTTTCCCATAGTAATAAACCTATTAAATTTAGCTAACAATAAAGTTGTTTTCGGTTGATCTACAGGAACTAATGTTAAATTACTTTCCTTTTCATTAACCGCATAATATTCTTCAACAGCTTTAAAATAAGATTCAGGTGCGTACTGAGAACCTCTAGCATATAAAACTGTAATATTTAGGTTTTTATTCTTCGCTAATCTTGAAACAATATTCCAACCTTCGGCACACTCTGAGCCTTGGACAGGACTAAATTCATGGGCACTAATTAGAATATTCATGTCTAGTTGTTTTAAATAACATATGTAAAATTACATTAAATCTTTACTTATAAGATTTTCAAAATATGTGATTGTTTTTGTCAGACCTGATTCCAACTCTACTTTAGGAGACCAAGCATTCAACTTTTCGTATGCTAAATCAATGTTAGGTTTTCTTTGCATAGGATCATCTTGAGGTAAATCTCTATAAACTAGCTTTGATTTTGAATCAGTTAGTTTTAATATTTTTTCAGCCAGTTCAATCATAGTAAACTCTCCAGGATTTCCAATATTTACAGGACCTAAAAAACTATCATCAGAATTCATTGTTCTAATCATTCCCTCAACTAAATCATCAACATATTGAAAACTTCTTGTCTGATTTCCTGTTCCATATATAGTAATATCATCACCTTTTAAAGCTTGTACAATAAAATTAGAAACTACTCGACCATCTTCTGGATTCATTCTAGGCCCATAAGTATTAAATATTCTTACTATTTTAATTTTAATATCATGCTGTTTATGATAATCCATGAATAATGTTTCCGCACATCTTTTTCCTTCATCATAACATGAACGAATACCAATTGGATTTACATTTCCCCAGTAAGTTTCAATTTGAGGGTGCACTAGAGGATCTCCATAAACCTCACTAGTTGAAGCTTGTAAGATTTTAGCTCCTGTTCTTTTTGCTAAACCTAACATATTCATAGCTCCCAATACTGAAGTTTTCATTGTTTTAATTGGGTTAACTTGATAATGTGGAGGTGAAGCTGGACAGGCTAAATTATAAATTTCATCTACCTCTGCAAAATAAGGCTCAACCACATCATGCCTAACTAATTCAAAATTTCTGTTATCTAAGAGGTGATTTACATTTTTTTTATTCCCTGTAAAGTAATTATCCAAACATATTACTTCATTTCCTTCATTCAACAATCGTTCACATAAGTGAGACCCTACAAATCCTGCTCCTCCTGTTATTAAAATTTTTTTCATAACTATTTACTTACCTATTGCTTTATATTTAAAACCTATTTTTCTTACTTCTGTTGAATCTAAAATATTTCGCCCATCAAAAATATAAGCAGGTTTATACATATTCTCATAGATTCTTTGCCAATCTAACTGTTTAAATTCATCCCATTCTGTTAAAACAGCAATAGCATGAGCAGACTTACATACCTCATAAACATCTTCACTTGATGTAAGATAGATACTATTTTCTTCAGATGATCTTGAATTTAAATTATTTACATCATCTAACATTTGTTTCGAAGATACTTTTGGATCATATACTTGTACATTACATTTTTCATCAATAAGCTTATCAGCTACATATATAGCAGCAGATTCTCTTGTATCATTAGTATCTTTCTTGAAAGCCCAACCTAAAAAAGCAATTTTTTTACCTGAAACGGTATTATATAATGTTGTTATTATTTTCTTAGCAAAGCGATTTTTCTGATGATCATTCATAATAATCACTTGATGCCAATAATCTGATACTTCATCCAAACCTAAAGATTTAGAAATATATACTAGATTTAGAATATCTTTCTGGAAACATGATCCTCCAAAACCTACTGAGGATTTTAAAAATTTATCTCCGATTCTTGTATCCATCCCTATCGCTTTGGCTACTTCATCAACATCTGCTCCTGTTTTTTCACATAACTCAGAAATTGCATTAATAGATGAAACCCTTTGTGCTAAAAAAGCATTTGCTGTTAATTTTGACAACTCAGAAGACCATACATTAGTTGTTAATATTTTCTCTTTAGGAACCCAAGAAGCGTAAAGGTCAACTAAAAGGTTTATAGCTTTTTTTCCTTCATCTGTATTGTCTCCTCCAATTAAGACCCTATCAGGATTCTTAAGATCTTCAATTGCTGTACCTTCTGCAAGAAACTCAGGATTAGATAATATTTGAAAATCTACACCACTACTAGTATTCATCAAAATACTTTTAATCGCTTGTGCTGTTTTAACTGGTAAGGTAGATTTTTCTACTATAATTTTATTTGTTTTAGCAACTTGTCCTATTTGTCTTGCACACAATTCAACATATTTTAAATCCGAAGCCATTCCTTTACCTTCTCCATACATTTTTGTAGGAGTATTAACCGAAATAAAAATCACATCAGACTCTAAAATTGCTTGATCAACTTCAGTCGAAAAAAATAAGTTTCTCCCTCTAGCCTCTTTAATAACGTCTGCTAAACCAGGCTCATAAATAGGCAAATTATCTAAGTTATCGTCATTCCAATCATCAATTCTTTTTTTATTTAAATCAACAACTGTCACTGAGATTTGAGGATTCATTTGAGCTATAACAGCCATAGTTGGGCCACCTACGTAACCAGCTCCAATGCAACATATTTTCTTTAATTGCTCCATTATATAATATATTTCTGTTTAAGATGAAAATAACATAAACCGACTAATCCTGAATGAATTAAAACAAATCCTGGTATTTCTGGCGTGTATAAAGTAAAACCTTCCCAGAACATGGTAAAATTAATCAAGATTATTAAAAAGGATATTCCTTTTAAAAAGTTATCTTTTGTTTTTCTAATTAGTTTAAACGGTTTTTTTACTGGAAAAAACCAAAGAAACAAATACAATATGCTTCCTAAAACCCCCAATTCAGCTATTATATGTGGCCAAAAAGTATCTAATAAGGTATGTCTTCCTGAACTAACATGTTCTGGTCCATTATAACCTATATAAGCCACATTATAATCATAGTGAAGCTTGCTATAGCCACCAGTAATACTTGACAAACTGGCAAAACTTCCTAAACCACTCCCAAAGGGAAAATAATCCCTAGCTACATTATAGCTTGCATAGTACATTCCTAATCTCACATGATCTTCAGATCCAACATCGTTTAGGTAACTTAAATTCTTATCTATATCTTCCTCGAATTTTTCACCTATAACTAGAAATCCAGCAAATACTACAAATATTGAGAAAAATATAATCTTAAATCTACTCTTCACATTAGATTCATAGATAAAATAAAAAGTCCATACTATTAAGTTACTTATTATTGTCTTTTTTAGAATGGTTAATAAAACTCCTAAACTTAGAAAAAGAGCATAATAAAAAAACTTTTTTTGGTTTTTAGTAACTACATACAATGATAAAGCTATTATAACTCCAATGTTCATCATAGTTCCTAAAGCACCTACCTCTCTAAATAATGTAACTCCTTCCCTAAGTGAGATTCCTTTAATTAAACCTTCAAAAATCGAATAAACAGAAGTTAATGTTATAAAAGTTAATAGTGCTTTTAACAAGCTTAGTAAGGTATTTCTTGAAGTTTTAATATTACTTCCCAATATAAATAATATAACGAAAACAAAAGTAAAGACTAGTCCAAGAAAGAAGTTAAAAAAACCTGAAACAGCATATAAAAGTGATATAACTAAAAATATGGATAATCCAAAAATATATTTTTTGTATTTCAGATCAAGATTCAACCCTTTACCTAATAATAGCCAATTCATAAAAAATAAAACGAACATAGCAACATGCCTAAAACCTGGAGGAAAAGTCAATATTTCAAGAGACTGAATCCATTCGGAAAGGAAAATTATCACTACTGTTGCTATAAAGCTATTTATTAGAATTTTACTTTTCTTCATTATTTATTACATCTTGTTTATTACTAAAAAAGTAATAATTAAGTGTGAGTTATTTACTAAACACTTTCAAATGTTCTCCTGCACATACTTCTATTGAGAAGTGATTCTCAAATGTTTTTCTCGTTCTTTTACTTATAAGATCACGATCTTCACTAGAAGCCTGCTCTACTAAATCTATGGCTCTAGAAATTTCATTAACATCTGTCCCTTTTATGATAAAGCCATTATATTCATCTTTAATAACTTCTTTTATTCCACCTACATTAGTACAACAAGGAATTACTTCTAGAGACATTGCTTCCAACAAAGTTATTGGTAAACCTTCATAAAATGATGGTAATATCAAAAAATCTGCATACCCCATAAAATCTATTACTTTATTAGTTGGACCAATAAAAATAACATTATCAGGTAGTGTTTTTAATTGATCGAGTGTTAAATAGCTTTCATCTAACGGGCCAATTATAAGACATAGCGAATTAGGGTGACTTTTAAACGCTTCTATAAGGTTTAATTGATTTTTTTGATAAGTAACCCTTGCCACATTTATAAATATATCTTGATAACTATCTATCCTATGCTTTTTACCAAAAAAATCAGATATTTCTACATCTGCTTTCCTTTCCTCTTCTTTTTTAGGTGATTTTATTCCATTTAATATTGTTGTTGAATAATCGGAATGATATGTTTTCTTAAACGATTTTTCTACAGTTTCAGAAACACAAATAGCCTTAATTCTTTTTAAAAAAAAGAAAGGGGTTCTAATTAACCTAGAAATTTTATTTTCTTGATCTTTTTCAGCTAAGTTATGTATGGTGTGAAAAAACTTTGTTTTTCTCAGTAATAACGAACTGAGTAATATGTAATCCACACAGTGAAGGTGTGTATGAACAATATCCGGTTTAATCTTAGATAAAACTTTATATAAATTGTACATTAATTTTATATCAATCCCTTGTTTTTTATCTAAACTAATTAACTTAATATCTTTAAAATCAAAATTAGATATAAATTCCTCTGAAGGTTCTTCAAATGAAATAATATATAATTCTGCTTTATGAGCTAGTTCTTCTGATAAACTACTTATAAAAGTTTCTGCTCCTCCAATATCAAGTTTAGGAATTAATTCAACTATTTTCATCAATAAATAATTTAACTTTTTTTATTAAATCATTAATAATTACTTTAGGTTTATCAGGATTTGTTATAGCACTATTGTGTGTAATAGGATACTGTATTTCTCCCATATTAGAAGACAATTCTCCCTTATCTGTAATATCAATTTTATTCAATAAGTGTGTAATCCCATGAAACCTTGAATGATCCATATGATGATTAAAAGCTCCATTTAAAAAAATCACTGGCGTTCCCATTGCTAAACAAGGTAAGGCTACATGAATACGACTCGTTACAACTAATTTTGCTTCTGAATATTTTTTTAAATATTCGTCTGCCAATTCAAACTTTTTATCTTCTGATATATTATCAGGTAATATATGTGTTAGAAACTTTGCTTTTTTTAATATTTCTTTATCAAAAATTTTACTAAAAACTTTATTCTGCTTGTTCAGTTTCAACAATTTTCTTCTATAGATACCTTCTTTAAGGAAACCTATAAAACTTGAAAAAACTTGTTCTTTATGATCTAAGTTAAACAAAGCATCAACAAAATAAATATCTTCTTTTGACTTTGGGTCTGTATTTTGATATGATTCTCCTAATGTTAGTGTTAGGCACCCAGAGTAATAACAATCAATCCCTTTTTTAGCTAATTGTTCTCTAGTGCTATAATCTCTACATCCAATAGGTTCATGTTTCTTCAGATACTCAACAACCTCTGGTCTGTCAAGCATACTATACACTGTTGAATTTAAATGAAAAGACACAAACAAAGGATTAATCTTCTCTGAAGGTGGCCAATTCTCAGGAAAATGTGTAAACCAACCATTAAATACTATAGACAAATCTTCTTCATTATAGCTATTTAATTCATCTCTATTAAGAAAAACAACCTCCTGTTTTTCTGACAAATGCTGCTTTGAAGCTATGCTTTGGACATAATCTCCTAAATTGTATGTTTTATTAATAGGAGGATAAGTAAAAATCCCGAATTTATTTTTCATGTTTCTTATAGTTTCGTATTAGGTATAACAAAAGATTTGAAATCAACAAACTTAAAGCTGATCCAAATTCATTTAAAAATAAGACTAAAGGATAAGCAAATATTAACCCTACCATTGATGAGATAATACTTGACACAAACAAAAACTTTGAGTTTTTATTTAATTGAAATTTCACACCTTCAAATATAGCACAGCCCTGAAAAAAAGCTGAAATCAAAAGTGTATATGATGTGGCATTAAATGTAAAAAAATCGGGGAGAAAGTTATTTATTAATAATGGTGCTACAATAGATAGAGCCAAAGAAATAATAAAAAGTAACACGAAAGGATTCATTGTTTTAGTGTTAACCTCTTTAGATCTAAAAGACTCACTTTGAAAAGTCATGTAAATAATATTAGACATAATTACAATAATGGATGCTATTTTAAAGTCTACAGCAAACTTTCCAACTAATTCCATTGAATGAAAGTAGCCTAACAAGTATCTTATGACAATTGAGTTTAACCACCAAAAAAAAGTGTTAAATATAAATGGAAAAGAATATTTAACTATCTTTTTTAGTAATTCCAAGTTAAAGCTTGGCTTTAATAAATGATAAAATGTTATTGGAATAATTAAGAGAGAATATGAAAAAATTAATCCAAATAAAACCTGTTTTAAGGTTAAACCAGAATTAATTTTGAATTGAATAAATAAATACACACAGAAAACTGGTGTAACTAAAGAACTTACAATGGCATACAGTTTTGGTTTGTCATATGAACGAAAAATATTCTGAATAACTGGCCACATTGAAGTAACTACTAACAATAGACTAATCTCAAGCTCATTACTAAACCCCGCTGTAGATAAAATAAAAAATGAGGCTACTCCCCAAAACAAGGAAGTGATTGTACAAAACAAAACAGAGTTATAAATAGCATCTTTAGCTTTACCTTCCTTAAGGGCATATAACAATTGCCCCTCCTGCATCTGTAAATTAGTAAATGGAGTTATTATCAATAACGATGATATTATTAGATCATACTCCCCCAGTTCTGAAGGAGAAAAAACTGTAGCTAAAAAAGGAACTATAAGTATAGAAAAAAATCTGGCAAAGATTGTTCCTATTCCAAAATACATTAAATCTTTAAAAGACCTTCCTTTAAGTTTAAATAGTAAATGCTTTAAAAAATATGTTATTTGCCCTTTATTTAAATACAATTAATTCTTTTTTACTAATTACCTAGCCACTACAACTGAGTTTCAAAAATAGACTGTAGTATATGCGATATATCAATTAACTTTTACTATTCATTTAGAACCATATAGATTCCGTTAAAAAAGCTTATTTATCTTTTGCTTTTAAACTTTCTTTTTCTGCAACCTCTTTTCTTAAACCACTACTTGAAAAACGATGTTCTCTTTTATTGAAGTATAATTTTATTCCTTTCTTCTCACAATAATCTCTTCCTGTAAACATTTTACTCGCATATTCATCTCCAATAATTCGTACATCTATGTGAAACGAACGTAGAACATCTTCTAAATCCTGCTCTGTAGCATAAGGAACTATCTCATCTACATATTTACAGCCTTTTAATTGAATATATCTCTCTACTACAGACTGTACTGGTTTATTTTTTTCTGGACGATCAAGTGTAGGATCTGTTTGAAGTCCGCAAATCAAATAATCGCATTGACGCTTTGCTTCTTCTAACATTTTTATGTGGCCTGCATGTAATAAATCAAATGCACTAAAAGTTATACCTACTTTCATAATTCTATCTCTTTTTAATCGACAAATATATTAAGTTAATTCTTTTTGAAAAGCCTTTTCAGGTTTTATTAACGTTTTATTCATCCTTCACCATTCAATAATTAAAATTAAAGCAGTATGATAACACTGCAAAATCTATATTTATAGTGTTTTATTTTTAATTACCGTATCCAAAGTATTTTTAACATCATAAACAACTGATTTCTCTTTTCTTAATTTTTCATAGCTAATTTCAGTAAACTCTTTATGAGCCACTGTTAAAACAATAGCATCATACTTTTCATCTGGTAAATTTTGAGTTGATTCTAAACCATACTCTAGTTCTACCTCTTCTTCATCAGCCCAAGGATCATGAATAGTCACCTCTAGACCATACTCTTTCAATGCATATACTACGTCAACTACCTTCGTATTTCTTACATCTGGGCAATTTTCTTTAAATGTAATCCCCAACACTAAAACTTTAGCATCCTTGATCCTAAGATCATGTTTAATCATTAATTTAATGACTTCAGAAGCTACATATTCTCCCATACTATCATTTAAGCGTCTTCCTGCTAAAATAATTTCCGGATGATACCCATATTCTTGTGCTTTTTGCGCTAAATAATAAGGATCAACTCCTATACAATGACCTCCTACCAAACCTGGTTTAAAAGGTAAAAAATTCCACTTTGTACCAGCAGCTTCTAACACATCATGAGTATTGATATCCATCAAGTTAAAAATCTTTGCTAACTCATTAACAAATGCAATATTAATATCTCGTTGTGAATTCTCTATTACTTTTGCTGCCTCAGCTACTTTTATTGTTGGTGCTAAATGAGTTCCAGCAGTAATTACTGATCTATATAAGTCATCAATAATCTTCCCTATTTCAGGTGTAGAACCCGAAGTTACTTTTAAGATTTTATCTACAGTATGTTCTTTATCACCAGGGTTAATTCTTTCAGGAGAATATCCTGCATAAAAATCTTCATTAAATTTCAATCCTGAAACCTTTTCCAAAACAGGCACACAATCTTCCTCTGTGGCACCTGGATAAACGGTAGATTCATAAATTACTATATCTCCTTGCTTTAATACCACCCCAACCGTTTCACTTGCTTTAATTAATGGTGTTAAAACTGGACGATGGTTTTTATCAACAGGTGTTGGAACGGTTACAATAAAAACAGTACAATCTTTTATATCTTCAACTTGAGTTGAACAAAACAACCCAGCTTCATCAGAAGTTACTTCTACCAAAACAGATTGCAAAACATCATTTTCTACTTCTAATGTAGAGTCAACACCCGACATTAATTCATTTACTCTATTCTGATTGATATCAAAACCAACTACAGAATATTTAGTAGCAAAGAGTCTTGCCAATGGTAGTCCGACATACCCTAATCCTATTATTGCTATTTTAGGCATTTTCATGTTATAAATTTTCCCAGTACCATTTTATCGCTTCTTTCAAACCTGATTGAAGTGAAAAACGAGGGTTATAATGTAATAATTCTTTTGCTTTATCTATACTTGCCAGCGAATGTGGAATATCTCCTTGACGATTTGGACCATAATTTGCAGATACATTTTTAATACTAGCATCGAATTCCGACAAATATTCTTTTAAATACTCCATTAAATCATTCAAGGTATTTCTTTCTCCGTAAGCTACATTATAAACCGTATTTAAAGCTTTTTGATCAGTCACTATTAAACAAAGAAGATTAGCTTGTATAACATTATCTATGTATGTAAAATCTCTAGAATATGTACCATCTCCATTAATTGTTGGCGACTCTCCTTTCATCAATAGTTTTACAAACTTCGGTATTACTGCTGCATAAGCTCCATTTGGATCTTGTCTTCTTCCAAATACATTAAAATAACGCAAACCAATAGTTTCAATTCCATAAGTTTTAGAAAACACATCTGCGTATAATTCATTTACATATTTTGTAATTGCATAAGGAGACAAAGGTCTACCAATTTTATCTTCTATTTTAGGTAACGATTCAGAATCTCCATAAGTAGAAGAACTTGCTGCGTACACAAATCGCTTTATACCTGCATCTCTAGAAGCTACTAACATATTTAAAAAACCATTTACATTAGTGTTATTAGAAGTAATCGGATCTTTTATCGATCTAGGAACTGACCCTAATGCAGCTTGATGTAATACATAATCAACACCTTCTGCGGCTTTTTTACAATCTTCAATATCTCTGATATCTCCTTCTATTAGTGTAAAATTACCATTATCCATTAATTGTGTAAGATTTTCTCTCTTTCCTGTAGCGAAATTATCCAAACAAACAACTTGATTTTTTAACTCTATTAGTTTGTCGCATAAGTTTGACCCTATAAATCCAGCTCCTCCTGTAACTAATATCTTTTTATTTTCTAATTTCTGTATTTCCAAAATTATTGAGACTTATTTTATAACTTTATTTTTCAGGATTCAAATATAACGGTGTTTTTCTCCTTTACCTAAAATTTCTTTATTTCTAATTACCGAAACTAACTCAATTGAAGATCTAGTATCTTTTAATGAAAAACCATTTCCTTTTAGTATTTCTACATAGCTTTTAGTGTGCAAATCAGTAAAACCTTGACTAAATTCTATCTCTCTCCCGTCTACTACAATGGATCGAAATGTATGTTGCGATTTACTTTGTACTTCCATTGGCAGATCTTCATTATCTATTGACAAAAACCAACGAACTCTCGCATTTTCCAGTTCCAAATAGCCTCCTGCTTTGTTTTTCTCCCTTAAATGTACATAATTCTCTTGAACAGCTCCAAAAATCCAAATCAGCATATCAAAAAAATGAATTCCTATATTGGTTACAATCCCTCCTGATTTACTTTCATCTCCCTTCCAAGAAACATCATACCAATTCCCTCTAGAAGCTATATAAGTTAACTCTATATTATATTTAGTTTTGTTTTTCTCTTCTTTTACTTTATTTCTAAGTTCGATTACATCTGGATGCAACCTTAATTGCAAAATCGCATTAATTTTATTTTCTGTTTCATCTTCAATGGCTTCAAGAGCATCTATATTCCATGGATTTAACACTAATGGTTTTTCACAAATAGCATCTGCACCTCTTCTTAGCGCCATCCGAATATGTGAATCATGTAAATAATTTGGTGTACATACACTGATATAATCTAAACACACATTCTCCTTGCGCTTTAGTTTTTCTAAATAACGATCAAACCTTTCAAACTCTACAAAAAAGCTTGATTCAGGAAAATAACTATCCAAAATACCAACACTATCATTTTTATCTAAAGACGCTATTAAATTATTACCAGTCTCCTTAATAGCCTTTAAATGCCGCGGTGCTATATAACCAGCTACTCCAAGCAGTGCAAAATTTTTCATTTTACTACCTTTTTTACAGCATCAGTTATCAACTGATATTTATCTCCACTTTCTTTACAAAAAGCATAACCATTACCATCAAACTTCAATTTATGTCCGTATTCACTAACCCATCCTGTTTGTTTTGAAGGATTCCCTACAACTAAAGCATATGATGCAACATCTTTAGTTACTACCGCTCCTGCTCCTATAAAAGCATACTCTCCTATTGTATTACCACAAATTATAGTTGCATTTGCCCCTATGGTAGCTCCTCTTTTCACTAAAGTCTTTTTATACTCTGATTTCCTATTTATTGCGCTTCTAGGATTAATTACATTAGTAAAAACCATTGATGGTCCTAAAAAAACATCATCCTCACATATTACGCCCGTATAAATAGATACATTATTCTGAATTTTCACATTGTTTCCCAAAATCACTTCTGGTGACACCACTACATTTTGTCCTAAACTACAATTATCTCCTATAACACAACCAGACATTATATGGGTGAAATGCCATATTTTAGTTCCAATACCAATAGAACATGGCTCATCAATTATAGCTGTTTCATGTGAAAAATAGTTCATATTGACTTTATTTTGGATAACTAATAACAAACCTACGAAAAGCAATTAATATTATAAACGAAAAAACCTCGATTGAATAATCGAGGTTTTAAGTGGGCGCGAAGGGATTCGAACCCCTGACCCCTTGGGTGTAAACCAAGTGCTCTGAACCAACTGAGCTACGCGCCCGAATATTTTGAAAGGTCATTCGGAAAACCTTGTATGAGCTTAACTCTTCCTGTGGGCGCGAAGGGATTCGAACCCCTGACCCCTTGGGTGTAAACCAAGTGCTCTGAACCAACTGAGCTACGCGCCCGAATATTTTAAAGGTTATTCGGTAGAACCTTAATCGCTATTGCGGATGCAAATATAACACAGTTTTAAATACTGGCAATACTTTTTTGCTTTTTTTATTTATAAAATTTCTGCTATGGTAAATGTACTACCTCCAATAAAAATTAAATCACTTGAATCAGCTTGATTAATAGACTGATTATAAGCATCTTTTACAGAAGAAAAAGCCTCTCCCTTTAAATTAAACTTCAAGGCTTCATTTTTTAAAATTTCTGCTGATAGCCCCCTAGGAATATCTGGTTTACAAAAATAATAGGTAGCATTTTCTGGAAAAAGAGGTAAAATTTCTTCTAATTTTTTATCGGACACAACACCAATTACTATATGCAATTTTTTATACTCCTCCTGTTGTAATTGTTTTAAAACATAAGTTAATCCTTCTTTATTATGAGCTGTATCACAAATTACTTTAGGTTTATTATTGACAATTTGCCATCTACCTTTTAGACTTGTATTTTTAACTACATTTTGTAACCCTTCTCTTATATTCTCTTCTGAAATAGTAAAATCATTGAGCTTACGAACAGCAGTTATAGCTGTTTTGATATTTTTCTTTTGATATATACCTAACAAATCTGTTTTGAAATCAATTTCTTTATGATCAGAAGCGAAGGTAATTTCAGCATTCATTTCCTTTGATTTTTCAACAAAAACAAATGCGGTATTTAAATCTTTTTCACCTATAATCACGGGAATATTTCTCTTAATAATTCCAGCTTTTTCATAAGCAATCTTCTCTAAGGTATCTCCTAGAATTTGAGTATGATCTAATCCAATATTAGTAATTACAGATACTTCTGGAGTAATAATATTTGTTGAATCTAATCGTCCTCCTAAACCAACTTCTATTACAGCAATATCTACTTTCTCTTTAGTAAAATAATCAAAAGCTAAACCTACTGTCATTTCAAAAAACGACAATTGATTTTCTTCAAAAAAAACTTTATTCTTTTGAATAAAATCCACAACCTTATGTTCTGGAATTTCCTCTCCATTAATCCGAACTCTTTCAGTGAAATTTTTCAAATGTGGCGAGGTATACAATCCTACTTTATAACCCGCTTCTTCCAAAATTGAAGCTATCATATGACTTGTAGAGCCTTTACCATTAGTTCCTCCTACATGAATAGATTTAAATTTACGTTCAGGATTACTAAGATGATTAGAAAGTTTAATAGTATTTGACAAATCTTCTTTGTAAGCAGTTTTACCTTGATTTTGATACATCGGTAACTGATTAAACATCCAATCAATAGTTTCTTGGTATGTCATGCAAATTATGAATTATGAAGTTTAAAAGTATATATTATTTTGACAATGAAAACTTATAAATAATAGTTCCTCTTTGTTTATCTGGTGCATTACCATCAGGATTCCATTTGGTTTTCAATGCAGCTTCTTTAGCTGCTTTAAATAAACACGGTGCTGAATTTGTTGTTCCTCTAGCTCCTGGCGAAGCTTTCATTACATTTCCATTTTTGTTTACCTCAATACTTACTACAACAGTACCTTCTTCTTGACAATCGGGTTTTTGAACAGGTTTTGATAACGCTTTTCTTCCTGCTAAATTATAATTTCCTCCTGAACCTCCTCCTGTATTTCCATAATACTTACTGGATTTAGGATCTCCATTTTTATCTCCTTTCACTCCTGCTTGACTATCATCCCCTTCTCCTTTTTTTGTTTCTCCTTCTGGGGAATTTCCATTCAGTAGGCTATTAAGAGCATCAGTAGTAGCCTTAGATGGCTTTGGTTTTGGCTTTTCTTTTGGTTTGGTTTCTTTTACTTCTTTAACAGGTTCTTTTTTTTCTTCTTTTTTCTCCACAACAGGAACTTCTTCAGAAGAATCGTTAGTTATTACTTCTTCCTGAATTTCTTCTTTTGGAGTTTCTTCTTGTACTTCTTCCTGTACCTCTTCAGGTTCTACTTCTTTTACTTCTTCTGTTTTAGGTGGCGTAGCTTTTACCTTATCTACAGGTTCTCCACTCCCCACATTTGATTCACCATAATTTATAGACACCCCATACTCTATAGGTGGATCCATATATTTCATACCAAATCCATACATAGCAAATAATATCAATGCCATGATTACTGAAGTGATAACAGCGGATTTTTTTTTATGTTGAGTATCAAAAAACTGCATTTTATCTTCCTTTTACTGCCAAAATCATTTTTAGCTTATTCCTATTTGCTATATCTATAACTTTCATCACATTCTTATACGGAACATTTTGATCTCCTCGTATCACTATCGTTTTTTTCTTGTCTGTTCCAACTTTTAATAGCAATTCTTGTTCCAATTTGTTGGATGCAACTTTAGACTTATCAATAAAAAAATCAGAGTCTTTAGTAATTGTAACTGCCACTGAGGTATTATTCTCTGTTTTCCCACCTGCTTTAGGTAACAATACATCTATGGCACTTACTGTGACTAACGTAGATGTTAACATGAAAAAGATCAATAATAGAAAAACAATGTCCGTCATAGACGACATATTAAAATTAGGATCTACTTTATTTCTTCCTCTTAAATTCATTATACTGGTTCATTTAATAAATCTAAAAACTCAACAGATTGTGCCTCCATTTGATATACCACTTTGTCTGTTTTTACTACCAAATGATTATATGTTATGTAAGCAATAATACCAACTATTAAACCGGCTACAGTAGTTGTCATTGCTGTATATAATCCATCAGAAAGCATTTTAATATCAATTTGCCCTCCTGAATTTGCAATTTCATGTATTGCTACAATCATTCCGATAACTGTTCCAAGAAATCCAATCATTGGAGCTGCTCCTGCTATGGTAGCTAACACAGAAACATTTTTCTCTAACTTATATACCTCTAATTTTCCTGCGTTTTCTATAGCTGTATTAATATCTTCCAAAGGCTTTCCTATTCTTGAAATTCCTTTTCCTATTAATCTTGAAGTTGGCATATCTGTAGTTTCACACAATGCTTTTGCTGCATCTAACTTTCCATTTAACACAAAATCACGAATTTGATTCATGAAGTTCTTATCTATTTGTGTTGCTGCTTTTATTGCAAAAAAGCGTTCAAAATAAATATATAATGCTACACCAAGTAACACAAATAATAAAGCGATAATAATCTGTCCTCCAGGACCGCCATCTTTAATTAATTGAAAAATTGATAATGTTTTTTCTTGAGTATCTTCACTTAAAACTTCTTCAGCGACTTCTTGAATAAATAAAAGCATAAACAAATGTATTGTTTTATAAAAACGAATTCTTTTTTTTAAAAGTATAAAAAATAAATCCTGAATTCTAACAACTCAGGATTTAAATTATAAATATTTTGTTAATTTTAAGATAACATCACTTTTACTAATACATATCCTAAAAGTCCTAATACTATAGTGTATGGTAATGCCATTTTTACCATTTTCCCGTAAGATAAATTAATCAAAGGAGCTAATGACGATGTTAATAAGAACAAAAATGCAGCTTGACCATTCGGTGTTGCAACACTAGGCAAGTTAGTTCCTGTGTTAATAGCAATAGCTAACTTTTCAAAATGTTCTCTAGTGATTGTCCCTGCTTTAAATGCACTCTCTACCTCACCGATATAGACAGTAGCCACGAACACATTATCACTTATGGCAGACAAGAATCCATTTGCTATGTAAAATAATCCTGGTTGAGAAGCCGGATCTTGATGTAAAGCCCATTCAATGATAGGACTAAATAAGTGTTGATCATGAATCATAGCCACAATTACAAAGAAAACTACTAACAACCCTGTAAAAGGTAAAGCTTCTTCAAATGCATGCCCTAATTTATGTTCATCTATAATTCCCATAAACGCAGTTTGTACAATAATTAATGCTAAACCTATAAAACCAACTGGTGCTATATGTAACGCTAAACCTGCTATTAATAAAACTGCAGAAACTCCTTGTACGATTAAACCATATTTTTCTTTATCAGAACGTTTATTATCTTCTTCGATAGTATAACTTTCTATAATTTCAGCTGCTTCTTGTGGTAACTTAGCTCCAAAACCAAACCAACCAGTTAACTCTAAAACAACTGTAGTTAATAATCCAGCAAATAAAACAGGAATAGTAATTGGCGCCATTTTTAAGAAAAACTCAACAAAATGCCATCCTAGTCTTTCACCTATTAATAAATTCTGAGGTTCTCCTACTAAGGTACACACCCCACCTAATGCTGTTCCTACTACACCATGCATTATTAAACTTCTTAAAAAAGCTCTGAATTGTTCTAGTGTCTCTCCTCCAAGTTCTTTTCTATCTAAAATCCCATCTTTATCGTGATCTGAAGAACTTGACGCAATTTTATGATATACTCCATAAAAACCTACAGCTACACTAATTAAAACTGCAGTTACAGTTAACGCATCTAAAAATGCTGAAAGTACTGCTGCTAAAAAAACAAATAATAGTGATAAAACTAACTTTGATTTAATTTTAGTAAATACTTTACTGAAAATATACATTAGTAATGGCTTCATAAAGTAAATTCCTGCTACCATAAATACTAAAAGTAAAACTACTTCTAGGTTTTGATCTACTTCATGATATGCATTCTTTGGTGTTGTTAAGCCTAATGCTAACGCCTCAATAGCCAATAAACCTCCAGATTGTAATGGATAACATTTTAAAGCCATAGCTAATGTGAAAATAAACTCTCCTATAAATAACCAGGCAGTAATAGTTTTTCCTAAAACGAAAAACGAAAAAACATTAAAAATTAAAAATCCGATCATGGTCATTTTAAACCATCTTGGACTATTTCCTAAAAAGTACTTAAACATAATTGATATTATATTTGATTAAATTAAATTAATTGTTGCAGCGCTATTTCAAATGCTGTTTCACTAATATTTGTTTTTGTAGTGTTTTTAGCATATGTTTTTTCTAACGCTCTTTTTATAGTTTCAGAAGTATCATTAAAAATAGCTTCATCATCCATTATTATTCTCTTTTCCATAAAATAGGCAAATACTCTAGCCATTCCACAGTTAGAAATAAAATCAGGAATTAGACTTACTTTTTTATCTGTATCTTCCATTATTGGTCCAAAAAAGATTTCTTTATCTGCAAAAGGAACATTAGCTCCGCAAGAAATCACTTCTAAACCTGTATTTATCATTTGATTAATTTGTTCTTGTTTAATTAGTCTTGAAGCAGCACACGGTGCAAAAATTTCACATGGTAGATTCCAAACTCTAGCATTCATTTCTTCAAAAGGAATCATGTTCTCTGCTACTAATGTGTTACCATCTTTGTGTAAGAATAAATCTTTAATTTCTTCAAACGTAAATCCTTCTTCATTAATCACTCCTCCTACTCTATCTATAATTCCTACAACTTTAGCTCCCATTTGAGCTAAATAATATGCTGCTGCAGAACCTACATTTCCAAAACCTTGAACTACTGCTCTTTTTCCTTTAACATCTCCTCCATAAATAGTGTAGAAATGTCTAACTGCTTCAGCTACCCCAAAACCAGTAATCATATCAGCTACTGTATATTTTTTTGTTATATCAGGTGAATAGTGTTCGCTTTCTATCACTTTTATAACTCCATGACGCAACTGACCTATTCTATTTATTTTATCTGCTTCAGTAGGCTTAAAATGACCATTAAAAACACCTTCTTGAGGATGCCATACTCCACAATCTTCAGTAATTGGTATTACTTCGTGAATTTCATCAACATTTAAATCTCCTCCTGTTCCGTAATAATTTTTTAATAATGGCGCTACTGCCTTATACCATCTTCTTAACACACCTTCTTTACGTGGATCATGAGGATCGAAATTGATTCCTGATTTTGCTCCTCCAATCGCAGGTCCTGATACCGTAAATTTCACTTCCATTGTTTTTGCAAGTGACATTACCTCGTATTTATCTAATCCTTCACGCATTCTAGTTCCCCCACCTGCTGCACCTCCTCTTAGCGAATTGATAACTGTCCAACCTTCAGCTTCAGTTTCAGGATCTTTCCAATTAAATACTATTTCTGGTTGTTTTTCTTCGTATTGCTTTAATAATTCTTTCATGATTTAATTAATAATGGTTGTTTGTTAATTTTTGTTTGCTCTTATTTACTATTAAATCATGTAAGCTAAAGTTGTGTCATTGTATTCTTTTTAATTGTTTTGTTTACCTCGCAAACTTACCAAAAAAATAAATTTACAGTATCATAAATAGTTATTCAATCTTTTAATTTTTAATCTTTTTATGATTCTTTTTATTCAATTTATCATCTACTTCAAAACGAGGGCTAAAATACTAAGGAAACTATTTATACCAAAAAAGTTTCCGAAGTTTCTTCATCTTTTAACACATATTTAAGATTCTTTAATATCTTTTTTTGGTGTGTACATTTTTCCTGATGAATGATCTTTACTTGCTCCTGTAACAGAATGCAAACAATTAATTTGCCCATTATTTCTTAGTAGACCAAGAAAAGCAAAGATTAGAGCTTCTTTAAATTCTACTAACTTGTTACTTTGTTTTGCTATTTTGAATCCAGCCTCATTTTCAATTTCTTCCATCAAAAAACTATTATACACCCCTCCTCCAGTTACTAAGACTGGTTCTTTTCCCTTTATTGTTTTTCCTATTTGAATAGCACTATGCCTTACAAATGTTCTTAAAATTGTAGGAATTGCTGTTTCTAAATTGTTAATTAATGGAAAAACTTGTGTAGTAACCCATTCTAGTCCTAAAGATTTGGGTGGTTTCTTATCGTAAAACGAAAGTGAGTTTAATGCTGTTAATAATTCTTGATTTATATCTCCTGTCTTAGCTATAGTCCCACTTTCATCAAAATCATATCCTATTTTTCTAGTATAATGATTCAATACAATATTAACTGGGCAAATATCAAAAGCTATACGCTTATTATTTTCTTGATAAGAAATATTGGCAAACCCTCCTAAGTTTATACATGAATTATAATGTCCGAATAATAACTGATCACCTACAGGAACTAAAGGAGCTCCTTGTCCTCCAAATTCTACATCTTGAGTTCTAAAATCACATATAACTTTATGATTTGTGATATTCGCTATGGTTTGTCCATCTCCTATTTGTAAGGTTATCCCTTTATCAGGTTCATGGAAAATTGTATGGCCATGTGAAGCTATAAAATCAATTTCAGTAATATTAAACTCTTCTATAAATGTATTTACTTGGTTTCCTAAAAATTCACCATAATCTATGTCTAATTGATCTATATCCTTTTGAGACCAATGAATTGCATTACTCAATGCATTCTGCCAATACTCAGAATAACTTTTAGTCGTAGCATGTAAAATCTTAAAATCGGTGTAATTTAAATAATGAAATTTTACATAAACTAAATCCAATCCATCTAGTGATGTACCAGACATTAAACCAATACTATATTTATACTCATTCTGCATTGGGTAAAAATATAAAACCCTATTGAAATAATGATATTAATAAAGTATCTTTGGTGGCGATTTTTTATAACAATTTAAAATATAACTATAACGTTTTAGTATGGATTTTAATCTTACAGAAGAGCACTTAATGATACGAGATGCTGCTCGTGATTTTGCACAGAATGAATTATTACCTGGGGTTATTGAAAGGGATGAAAAGCAAGAATTCCCTAATGAGTTAGTTAGAAAAATGGGAGAGTTAGGCTTCATGGGAATTATGGTTGATCCTAAATACGGTGGTAGCGGAATGGATACAATCTCTTATGTCTTAATCATGGAAGAATTATCTAAAATAGATGCATCTGCTTCTGTTATGGTTTCTGTAAATAACTCTTTAGTTTGTTATGGTTTAGAAGCTTATGGTTCTGAAGAGCAAAAACAAAAATACTTAACTAAATTAGCTACTGGAGAGCAAATTGGTGCATTTTGTTTGAGCGAACCTGAAGCAGGATCTGATGCAACTTCACAAGCTACAACTGCTGAAGACAAAGGTGATCATTATGTAATTAATGGTACTAAAAACTGGATTACTAATGGTGGTCGTTCTGACGTATATTTAGTTATTGCACAAACTGATAGAGAAAAAGGGCATAGAGGAATCAATGCTTTTATTGTTGAAAAAGGTATGGAAGGATTCCACATTGGTCCAAAAGAAGATAAATTAGGAATTCGTGGGTCTGACACTCACACTTTACAATTTAACGATGTAAAAGTTCCTAAAGAAAATAGAATTGGTGAAGACGGGTTCGGGTTTAAGTTTGCGATGAAGACACTTTCTGGAGGAAGAATCGGAATTGCAGCTCAAGCTTTAGGAATTGCATCTGGAGCTTATGAATTAGCTTTAAAATATTCGAAAGAACGTAAAGCATTTGGTACTGAAATTTGCAATCACCAAGCTATCGCTTTCAAATTAGCAGATATGTATACTGAAATTAGTGCTGCACGTCACTTGGTTATGGAGGCTGCTTGTGATAAAGATGCAGGTAGAAATTATGATCGTACTAGTGCTATGGCAAAATTATATGCTTCTAAAGTAGCTATGGAACATACTGTAGAAGCTGTACAAATTCATGGAGGAAATGGGTTTGTAAAAGAATACCATGTAGAACGTTTAATGCGTGATGCTAAAATTACGCAGATTTACGAAGGAACTTCTGAAATTCAAAAGATTGTAATTTCTAGAAGTCTATTACGCGATTAATATCGAGTTAGTTTCATAGATTAAAACCGAAAAACCTATCAGTATATGATAGGTTTTTTTTATGTTTCTATACTTTCTCATTTTTAAATAGTATTGCTTAATTCAATAATATTTATGCGAACAACATTCAATTAAATAGCTTTTATTTTTACTTTTATAAAGAGATTATTACTTCTCAAAACAATTATCAACCTAAAAAAAACACAATAATGAAAATAGAAGATTTTAAGTTAGAAAGATACTTTGCCAAACATGAATTTACAGCTAAGTATTTACTTTCTAGTTCTGATTGTGATGGTTATGAATTACAGTATCTTTTAGATATAGCTTCCAAAGAAGAACTAAAGCTGTGGAATGAACTAAAGCTAGGATATACAGAAAGCGAAGGTAATCCAACATTAAGAAATGCTATATTACAATACTACAAAAACAAAACTATAGATAATGTAGTAGTAGCAACTCCAGGCGAACTTAATTTTATTAGCATGA
Organism: Tenacibaculum agarivorans; assembly: GCF_001936575.1. Classification (GTDB taxonomy): domain Bacteria; phylum Bacteroidota; class Bacteroidia; order Flavobacteriales; family Flavobacteriaceae; genus Polaribacter; species Polaribacter agarivorans. The sequence continues at coordinate 28,594 of NZ_MSMP01000010.1, read as the reverse complement.
ATGTGTTATTAAACAAGCATGATCATGTAATTACTGTTTCTCCTTGTTATCAATCTTTATCAGAAGTTGTTACCTCTATTGGGTGTGAACTTTCTTTCTGGAAACCTGATCCTACAACTTGGGAATTTAATGTTGATGATTTAGCTCAATTAATTACTAAAAAAACAAAATTGATTATCTTAAACTTCCCCCATAACCCTACAGGAAGTTATATTACACAACAACAATTACTAGATATTGTAACACTAGCTAGAAAGAATGATTTATATCTATTTTCAGATGAAATGTATCATAAATTAGTGCTCCAAGATTATGAAGAGTTACCACCAGTAACTGATATTTATGAAAAAGGGATTAGTTTATGGGGTACGTCTAAAACTTTTGGCTTAGCAGGACTAAGAACAGGCTGGTTAGTTTCTCAGGATACTTCTTTTTTAAAAAAAGTGGTCTCTTTTAAAGATTATTTGAGTATTTGTAATAGTGCTCCAAGTGAAATTCTATCAATAATAGCGCTAAATCATATCGATCAATTTGTTATTCCAAACCTAACTAAAATCAAAAATAATATTACTTTGTTTAACGATTTTATTGCAACACAATCCGTTATATCATCTTTTATCCCTCCAAAATCAGGCTCAACTTCATTTGTAAAATTAAATATTGATTGTTCAGCATTGGAATTTAGCAATACATTGGTGGAAAGTACTGGTATAATGACAGTTCCTTCCGAAATGTTTGAATATGAAGGAAAATATATTCGAATTGGATTTGGAAGACGTAATTTTGCTGAAATATTACCAAAACTTGGTGAATATTTAATTAATCAATATAACCAATAATAAAGCATGTCAATAGCGAAAATAGGAATTGTAACAGTAAGTGATAGAGCTAGTGCAGGTGTTTATGAAGATAAAAGTGGAAAAGCTATTATAGATACTTTGCACGAATATCTAACATCTGAATGGGAGGAAATATATCAAGTAATACCAGATGAACAAAAAGTTATAGAAGAAACCATTATCAATATGGTAGATAATGAAAATTGCTGTTTAGTAATTACCACTGGAGGTACTGGTCCTGCTAAAAGGGATGTAACACCTGAAGCTACTGAAGCTGTTTGTGATCGAATGATGCCTGGTTTTGGTGAGCTTATGAGGGCTGAATCGTTAAAATTTGTACCTACAGCAATTCTTTCAAGACAAACTGCAGGACTTAGAGGATCTAGCTTAATTGTCAACCTACCTGGAAAACCCAAATCTATTCGTGAATGTTTAGATGCTGTTTTCCCTGCCATTCCTTACTGTATTGATATTATGGAAGGACCATATTTAGAATGTAATGAAGAATTTATAAAACCATTCCGACCTAAAAAGAAATAATAATAATTCTATGAACAAGAAATTCAGCAATCCAGTTTGGTCAGCTTTAGAAGAAACACATAGTGAATATCTCATCAATTATGATGATGCTAAATTTTATCATCCTGATTATTGTCCTTTTGGAAGCTTCAATGATTCTAAGGCTATTGAAACAGCTATGGAATCTTATGCTGAGTTAACTTCGGATTTTTTTATTGTTGGACAAGAAGCTCCAAATTATCCAGAGCATATCTTATTGAAAGGAGAATACCGTTGTTTACAAATGGAGTTACTGCAAGAAGATTTTAAAACTCCTGAATATACCTCAACAATAATCAAATTAACAAAAGAACATGAACAGGAGGTTTATGATTTAATTATGCTTGTAATGCCTGGAACGTATCGTAAAAAGTCTTTTGACGTTGGTGATTATTATGGAATTTTTAACGAAAACAAATTAGTTGCTGTTACAGGCGAACGTATTCAAGGACAAAATTTTATTGAAGTAAGTGGTGTTGTTACCCATCCTGATTTTACAAGAAGAGGGTATGCTAAGCAATTAGTTGCTTATACCTCAGACCAGATTTTAAAAAAGGGAAAAGTTCCAATTTTACATGTTTTAGAAATTAATAAAAGTGCTATACATTTATATGAGAAATTAGGTTATAAAAGTATTGACTTTATGTATTGGAGACATTATGTAAAAAACTAGTCCTTCTTAAAATTCACTTCATGTAAGTGCAATCCTGATGCAGGTGCTATGCTTTTCAAAAACTCTATATCGGAATTGCCATCTAGGCTTTCTTTAATAAAGTTTAAGTCGTAATTTCCTTTTCCTAATTCTGCTAAAGCTCCCATAATTAATCGGATTTGGTTTCTTAAAAACCCTTGTCCCTTTATAATTAGAATATAGCTTTTTTCAGGAAAAAAAGAGGCTATTAATTCTGTATTCTCAATAATTTGACAAACATCTATGGTTCGTTCTACTTTAGTTTCTTCTGATGGTTTGGTACAATAATGTTTGAAATTATGATATCCTTCAAATAATTGAGCTCCTTCCATCATAAGTTCAATATTTAATTCCTCTAAATACCCAACTAAGAAAGGTGCGCAATACGGATGATTCTTCTCTCCGTAAGAAAAATAATACCTATATTCTTTTTGTTTAGGATGTTGAATAATATTAAAAGTTTCGTCTTCTATTCTTTCAATTGCAATTACTCGAATATCTGATGGAGAATTGATATTAAAACTTTCTATAAATTGTTCTTCATCTAATTTTTCATCAATAAATAATTGGTAGGCATAGTGGGTTGAAGAAACTTTAGCATCTGTCCTTCCTACTCCTATTGTTTTATTGCGAATTCCTTGGCAAACAAATTTCAATGTTTTATCCAACGCCCAATGCACTGTTTTTAAATTTGGTTGTTTTTGCCAACCATGAAATCGAAATCCTAGATATTGAAAACGTACTAAATAGGCGTAGTTATAATTCATACTTCAAATGTACAGTTTTTAAAATGTAAGTCTAATTTTTCCATCATCTGACTTTACAGTAAACTAAACTTTCTTTTATGTTCTGTTAACTATAACAAAACATGTGTCCTTTTCTTTTGTCAACTAATTATTAACCCCATAAATTTAATCTCACACATGAAAAAAATCTTACTACTATCAGCACTACTAATGCTTTGCTTTAGTAATTGTTCTGATTCTGAAAACTGTTATAATTGTGATACAACTTCAGCTAATGATTCAGAAATCGTTAACTCAGAAGATATAAGCAATAGAGCTACCTCTGACCAATTAAAATACAATCAAGTTATGTATAAAGGCTCTCATAATTCTTATGAAAGAAGAGAGGACATTACAGAACAAATTAGTAATAGTAGCCCTGCATATCAAAATAATGTATTAGCTTTAGAATTAGATATCTGGAGAAACACACCTAGTAACTCATATACTAACACCTCTATTCCTGCTAATACTTGGGTAGTTAATCATTGGCCACACCCAGGTCGTTATGGAAAAACCTTAGCTTCTTATTTCTCTAAATTAAAAGATTGGCATAACAGAAATAGAAATCACTTACCAATCATGATTAAATTAGATGTTAAAAGTTCTAATGGAGGATATCAAAACTTTCATGAACAAATAGAATGGTATTTACAACGCTTTTTAGGTGATAGCGATATTATTTTTAAAGCCCAACGCATATTTAAAGACCCTAATCGATCAATCAGACATAATGTGTTGTATGAAAATACTTGGCCTTCTATGAATGAATTAAGAGGAAAATTCATAATTGTATTAACTGGAAATGGAAGTTGGATGGATCAATACGTTAGAACGAATTCTCGTTACAGATGGGCTTTTGGAATGAAAGCTCAAACCATTGCTAATACTGATAATACTAATAGCGGTATATCTCAAGCTAACAATACAATTGACAATACTCCTAATTATGTATTTTATAATTTTAGCATGTCAGATATTAACAACAAGAGGAATAAAGCAGGTTCAAGAGAGTATGCTCGCCAATTAGCTAGAAGAGGAATGATTACTAGAGTATATTCAGCTAATAATAGAAGTGAATGGGAACGTTGTAAAAGTTGGAAGATTAGTTGTATTTCTACTAATAAAATTAAAAATCATGATTGGGCTAAAATTGATAATAATAGCATGTTCATTCAACGATAATTTTAATATTTGCAAGTTAAAAAAGGAGAGTTTTTACAACTCTCCTTTTTCTTTTTTTATCTACCATAATTAATCAAACAGTATATTTGAATTCTAAACTATTTTTATGAAACTGAGGATAAACTTCATTACTTTAATTTTATTTTTCTGCCATATATCCATTTTTTCTCAAACTATTTTTGAAAATCAAGAGTACTATGCTATTGCTCCAAGCGGACTATTGATTAGAAACCAACCTTCGTTAAAAGGCGATAAGATTGGAAAAATACGCTACAGTGAAAGAGTCAAACTTACTAAGAATACAGGAATTGAACTGTCTATAAAAGATGAAGGTAGAGTAATATCAGGCAACTGGGTTTATGTTTTAACAAATAGTTATATAAATAACGAACAAGTTAAAGGTTATGTTTTTAGTGGTTTTCTTTCTAATGAAGAACCTTTAAAACATGATCATATCAAAACTGTATCTAGGTTTATTAATTATTTTAAAACAAAAAATAAAGAGGCAATTAAAAAAACAATTAAATATCCTTTTAATAGACCGTATCCAATTCAAGACATTGAAAATGAAGATGAGTTTCTTACATATTACGATGAAATTTTTGACAAAGAATTGGAAGAAAAAATTAAAAACTCTTCACCTATAAGAGATTGGTCAGCTGTAGGTTGGAGAGGAATCATGTTAGAAAGAGGGACATTATGGTTAGATTATGATGGATCAATAAAAGGTATTTTACATGAAACTCAACTTCATAAGGATAAAATGAAAAAATTAATAGAAGAGGAAAAGAACACTATACATGAAAGTATTAGAGATTATAATCGATTCGATTGTATGTTTGAAACAAAAACACAAAGAATTAGAGTTGATTTAGTTGACGATAAAAAATATTTGTACAGATTGGCCATTTGGAAATTATCTAAATCTCAAAAAGAAAAACCTGACTTAATATTATATAATGGAAAGGTTACTATGGACGGAAGTGGTGGAAACCATTATTTTGAGTTTTACAAAGGAATATATAAATATATATGTTATAATATGGTCTTAGGCACAAATGAATACCCTTATGGTTCTATAGATGTATATAAAGACAATAAACAAATCTCTGAAGATAAATTCATCAAAAGAATAGATTAAGACAGCAAGGATTCTTTTTATTCTTATTACAATAATAAAAATCACTTCATTTTTTTATCAAAAAACATTTTTTAGAGATTAATTTTACAGATATCATAAACTTCTACATAGAATATCCATAGCTTAAAACATTTCTGTACCTTACAACGAAAACGTTGTAATTACTATCTTATATTTTCATGAAAAACAGAAAATTATTGATGATACCAGGACCAATTGAAGTAGATCCTGCTGTATTAAGAGCTATGGGAGAAGTGACTACTAGTCATGTTGCTCCCAATTTTATAGAAAGTTTTGGAAATTCTTTAGAGTTAATGCGTAAAATTTGGCTTGCTCCAAAAGGACAGCCTTTTATTATTGCTGGTAGTGGAACTTTAGCTATGGATATGGCTGTAAGTAATCTAATAGAACCTGGTGATAATGCATTGGTAATTTCTACAGGATATTTTGGAGAACGTTACAAAAATATTCTAACTACTTATGGTGCTAATGTAACTGTCCTTCAAGCTGAAATTGGAGATACGGTTCCTTTAGAAACTATCGAGAAGGAACTTTCGAGTAAAAACTACAAACTACTTACTATTACACATGTTGATACCTCTACAGGAGTTTTAACAGATCCTAAATCAATAGTACATTTGGCTCAAAAACACAATACCTTGAGTATTCTAGATGGTGTTTGCGCTACTGCCGGAGAAGAAACCCAGCAAGAAGCTTGGGGAATAGATATAGTGTTAACTGGATCTCAAAAAGCCATTGGTGTTCCTCCAGGTCTAGCTCTTTTAGTAGCTTCAGAAAAAGCTATGGATACATGGAAAAACAGAAAAACCCCTGTTCAAAATTACTATGGTAGTTTTACAAACTGGCTACCTATAATGCAAGCTTATGAAGAAAGAAAGCCTTCATATTTTGGCACACCGCCAGTAAACTTGATCCGTGCTTTAGAAGTTAGTTTAACTCTAATTCATAATGAAAGAATTAAAAATAGAGTTGCCACACATTTACAATACGCAAAAGCATTTAGAAATGCAGTACAATCTATTGGATTACAATTAGTACCAAAAAACAATGAAATTGCTGCACATACTATGACCGCAATTTATTATCCAGAAGGAATTGATGGTAATTTATTTAGAAAAGATATTGCTGAATTTGGAGTAATTTTAGCTGGTGGTTTACATGCAGAAATCAAAACTAAATATTTCAGAATTGGTCATATGGGAGCAATTACTAAGAGCGATATTGTTGCCACATTGAGTGCCATAGAATCTGCCTTACATAAACAAAATTATAACTTTGAATTCGGTAAAAGTATACGTGAATTCTTATCTTATTTTGCCTAACACCATTTTAAAACCTTTATAGTAATTGAAACACTATAAAGGTTTTAAAATTTTATATTCATTTTTCTCTGAAGGTAAATATTCAATAACAGAGTTTTGAATTAATACTTTTAATTCATTCAATAATTTTTTTTTCACAAAAAACTTATGTGTCACTAAACCTATTTGCCTTACCGGTATAGGTTTATCAAACTCAACCAGCCTTCTCTTTATAGCATCAGACACATCGGTTGTCGCTAAATAAGGTAAAATTGTCATTCCTTTTCTAGCTTTAGTTATTCGTAATAAACTATCCATTGACCCAGATTCAAACTCAAAGTTTTCTTCTCTATTAGCACATTGATCAGATAAATCACAAATACGTTGAACCTGTGTTCGTAAACAATGTCCTTCTTGTAAAAGACATAATTTAGAATAGTCAATATCATTCACAGATATTTTATTAATGGTTTCTCCTTCGCTACAATCATACAGAACAAACGGTTCTGAATATAAATCTACTTCATTCAATAGATCATCTTCCAACGGTAATGCCAAAATCCCCACATCAATACTTCTAATTTTTAATGCTTTTTGGATTTGACTCGTAGTCATTTCACGAACAATAATTTTTACTTTTGGAAAAGTTTCAGCAAAATTTGTTAAGAATAAAGGTAACAGATAAGGAGCTACTGTTGGGATAATTCCAATTTTTAATTCTCCAATCATTTCACCTTTCAATTCCTGTACTAAATTATTTAAAGCATCAACTTCATTGGCTAAAATACGTAGTCGTTTTATAATTTCTTCTCCCTCTACTGTTATAGAAACCGGCTTCGTTTTTCTATTGAAAATTTTAATTCCGATTTCCTTTTCAAACCTACCAATCATAGTGCTTAATGTAGATTGGGTAACAAAACATTTTTCTGCTGCAGCTTCAAAATTTTTTAAATCTACTACAGCTAATACATACTGAAATTGTTGTATATTCATAATGAACCAAATATACAACAATATTTACACTGTAGATATTAACAATACAAATATCGTTTTTATAAATAAAAATGATCTCATTTCTTTGTAACCTCTAATTAATCTAATAAATATGAAATTACATGTATTAACTGGAATGTTCCTCATGGCTTTAATGTCTTGTAACCCTCCTAAAGCTAAAGAAGAAACAACAGAAGCCGGAAGCTGTCCTCTTGGCTTTGGCAAAACCCCTTCCACAGGTTTAACCATAAAAGGAGAGGGAAAAACAACTAAAGATTGGTGGCAAAATAATTTAGACTTAACGGTGTTAAGACAAAATTCTTCTCTGTCAAACCCACTTGGTGATTTTGATTATAAGAAAGAGTTTGAAAGCCTGGATTATTTTGCAGTTAAAGAAGATATTGCTAAAACTTTAAAAGATTCTAAAGAGTGGTGGCCTGCTGATTATGGTACTTATGGTGGTTTGTTCATTCGTATGGCTTGGCATAGTGCAGGTACTTACAGAACTGGTGACGGAAGAGGCGGAACAAGAGAAGGAAGACAACGTTTTGCTCCTCAGAATAGTTGGCCAGATAATGCAAACTTAGATAAAGCAAGAAGACTGCTTTGGCCTGTAAAACAAAAATACGGCCAGAAAATTTCATGGGCCGATCTAATGATTTTAGCTGGAAATGTTGCTTTAGAAAAATCAGGTTTTAAAACTATTGGTTTTGCTGGTGGTAGAGAGGATACTTGGGAGCCACAAACTAATGTATATTTTGGTTCGGAAACAGAATGGTTAGCTAATGATAAACGTTATAAAGACGGAGAATTAGAAAAGCCTTTAGCTGCTGTACAAATGGGGTTAATTTATGTAAACCCTGAAGGACCAAACGGAAATCCTGATCCAATTGCTTCCGCAAAAGATATCAGAGTTACTTTTGGAAGAATGGGTATGAACGATGAAGAAACTGTGGCCTTAATTGCTGGTGGACATACTTTAGGTAAAACGCACGGACAAGCTGGTGGTGATCACCTAGGTGCTTCTCCAGAAGGTGCTGGAATTGAAGAGCAAGGATTAGGTTGGAAAAGTAATTATAAATCTGGAGCAGGTAAAGATGCAATTACTTCAGGACTTGAAGTGATTTGGACTGTAACTCCAGACAAGTGGAGTCAAGGATATTTTAAAACTTTATTTGAAAACGAATGGGAATTGAGTAAAAGTCCAGCTGGAGCTCATCAATTCGAAGCTAAAAATGCAGTTATTAAGTTTCCTGATGCTTTTGATAAAACTAAATTTCATAATCCAACAATGTTGGTTACTGATGTGGCTTTAATTAAGGATCCTGCTTATGAAAAAATCTCGCGTCGTTTCTATGAAAACCCTAATGAATTTGATGAGGCTTTTGCTCGTGCTTGGTTTAAATTAACACATAGGGATATGGGACCAAAATCGACATATTTAGGTCCTGAAATTCCAAAAGAAGAATTTGTATGGCAAGACCCTGTTCCAGCAGTAAAACATATACTTGTTACTAGTGCTGATATTAAAAAATTAAAATCAACAATTTTAGCTTCTGGCTTAACAACAGGTGAATTAGTATCTACAGCTTGGGCTTCTGCTGCTACCTATAGAAATTCTGATAGACGTGGCGGGGCCAATGGTTCAAGAATTCGATTAGAACCTCAAGTAAATTGGGAGTCTAATAACCCTACTCAATTAAAAAAAGTATTGGCAGCTTATGAAAAGATTAAACAAGATTTTGATACTGCTAATAAAAAAGTATCTATTGCTGATTTAATTATTTTAGGTGGTAATGCAGCTATTGAAAGTGCTGCTAAAAAAGCTGGGGTTTCGGTAACTGTTCCTTTTACACCAGGTAGAGCTGATGCCACTCAAGAACAAACTAATGTTGAAGGAATGTCGGTTTTAGAGCCTATGGGTGATGGTTTTAGAAATTACCAAAAAACAGATTATACTTTATCTGCTGAACAATTACTAGTGGACAAAGCACAATTATTGACTTTATCTGCTCCTGAAATGACTGTTTTATTAGGAGGAATGAGAGCCTTAAATGCTAATTATGATGGTTCTAAAGTTGGAGTTATGACTTCTACTCCTGGTGTTTTAACTAATGAATTCTTTGTGAATTTATTGGATATGAAATACAAATGGGAAGCTACTTCTGATAAAAAAGACCTATTCAACATTAAAAATAGAGCTACTAATAAAGTGGAATGGACAGCTACTAGAGCTGACTTAATTTTTGGTTCGAATTCTGAGTTGAGAGCGATTTCTGAAGTATATGCTAGTGAAGATGCTAAAGAAAGGTTTGTAAACGATTTTATTAAAACTTGGAACAAAGTGATGAATCTAGATCGATTTGATATCTAGTATCACATTCTTTTATGTATATAAAAAAGAGCGATTTAGAAATTAAATCGCTCTTTGTTTTGTTTTTAATTAATAGATATAGAGCAGATTATATAAAATGCAAAAGGTGGCTTATTTTCATTTAGTGTTATTAATATTTTATCCTCTATAGCCTAAATTATTTTTTCTAATTTCAAATTCTTCGCATAAAAAGGTTTCCTGTACTAATCTATCCTCTCGATTGAGATTCATATATTGAGCTTTTGTTTTAACTTTTAAATATTTCTTCTTTTGGTTTTTGAAACATAACATAGTTCCAAATGTATTCTGTCCATAAACACTATAATCAGAAAAACTACATCCAAAACAATTATTAAATCTATACTTCCCTTTTAAATTCTTTATTAAATCATTTGCTGCAATTTCAAATAAATCTCCTTGTCCAGTATATTTAATTTTATTAATTGTAATTTCTAAGCATAATTCATATTTATCAATAGCACCACTACGTAATGCTTTCCCACACTTTGAAAATATTTTAAGGTCTAAAGTTTTCACTTCTGATGTTATGCCTTCTATAAGTTGTATAGGTATTATTAAAGTTAAATCATAATCACAGATTTCATAAGAAAAACCATCTCCACACCGAATTTTGTTAAAAGAAAAACGCTCTAGTTCCTCAGAAGAATATTTATCATAATCCAATAATTCAAAATCATCTATTGATGTTCCCTCAAATTTGAACTGTCCTAATTGAAATGATAAAAATTCATAATCATTATAAATTTTGATTTGATGAGAACCTTTTTTATCTCTATATACTCCTTTATATATTGCTAAATCTTTCTTCAAACCTTTAGAACATCATATTTATATGCTACTATTTTTTTAGTTAAAGGATTTAAAATCATCCTCTATAAACTATACGATTGCTTCGCTATTTCTACTTCTTCATTTGTAGGAATCACCAAAACTTTCACCTTAGCAGCATCAGTATGAATTTCTGTGAGTTCTTTTGCTCTAACATTATTCCTTTCTGAATCTATTTCAATACCAAAGAAGTCTAAATCGCTACAAACTTTTTCACGAATTAATGAGGAGTTCTCTCCTATTCCTCCAGTGAAAACTATAGCATCCACTCCATTCATTGCAGCAATATAAGCCCCTATATATTTCTTTATGCGGTAGGTATTAATATCTAAAGCTAATAAGCAATCTTTATTACCTTTTGCGGCTTCAGCTTCAATATCACGTAAATCACTATAACCAGTCAAACCGAACATTCCACTCTCTTTTTGTAATAAAGTGTTTACTTCATCAATGCTATATCCTAAGGTATTTACTAGATAAAAAATTAAGGTATGATCGATATCTCCGCTTCGTGTTCCCATCACTAAACCAGTAACTGGACCAAAACCTAAACTATGATCTATACTTTTCCCATTTTCTACCGCAGAAATGCTACACCCATTTCCTAGGTGAACTGTAATCAACTTTGAATTTTGTTGTTGTAAATACTCATTGGCTTTTTCTGAAACATATTTATGACTCGTTCCATGAAAACCATACAAACGAATTTTATTCTCAGTTACAAACTTTTTTGGAATAGCATAGGTAAATGCTTTCTCTGGAATACTTTGATGAAAAGCAGTATCAAAAACTGCTACTTGTTTTGCTTTTGTAAAAATAGCTTCTGCTACAGTAATACCTTCTAAATTTGCGGGGTTATGCTGTGGTGCCAAAGAAAATAAATTTTCAATTTCTTTTTTTACAGCTTCAGTTACTTCTATAGTTTTAGTAAAAGAATTTCCTCCATGAACTACTCTGTGCCCAACTACTTCAATTTCATCCGTTGAAGAAATTACACCAACTTTAGGATCTAGCAATAACGAAACTACTTTTTCTAAACCTACTCTATGATTTTCAATTTTTATAGTTTCTTTAATTGAATTCTCTTCAGATTCGTAATGAACAGCTCCTTCATCCAAACCTATTCTTTCAATTAAGCCTGAACAAATTACGTTTTCATCTGGCATATCAAAAAGTTGATATTTAATGGATGAACTTCCTGAATTGATAACTAATACTTTCATACGCTATTTTTAATTTATTCTTGAGCTTGGATTGCTGTTAAAATAATAGTGTTATATATATCTTCTATAGTGCAGCCTCTACTTAAATCGTTCACTGGTTTATTTAAGCCTTGTAACATCGGTCCAATAGCCATTGCTCCTGTTTCACGTTGTACTGCTTTATAGGTGTTGTTTCCTGTATTTAAATCTGGAAAAATTAATACGTTTGCCTGTCCTGCTACCTCCGAATTAGGTAATTTCTTTTTACCTACCGTAGGATCTACAGCTGCATCATATTGAATTGGTCCTTCAACTTTTAAATCTGGTCGTTTTTGTTTCACTATTTCAGTTGCTTCTCTTACTGTATCTACATCCTCCCCTTTTCCAGAACTTCCTGATGAATATGAAAGCATCGCTATTTTAGGATCAATTCCAAATGCAATACTAGAATCTGCAGAAGAAATTGCAATTTCCGCTAACTGCTCTGAAGTAGGATTTGGATTAATTGCACAGTCTCCAAAAACAGAAACACGATCTTCTAAACACATAAAGAAAATAGAAGAAACTACTGAAAAACCTGGTTTTGTTTTTACAAATTGTAAAGATGGTTTTATAGTGTGCTGTGTAGTATGCGCTGCTCCTGAAACCATTCCGTCTGCTAAACCTTTATACACCATCATAGTTCCGAAATAAGAAACATCTGCCATTAAATCTTCAGCCATTGCTGGACTTAATCCTTTATGTTTTCTTAATTCATATAATGTATTTGCAAAGTCATCAAAATACTCTGAGGTACTAGGATTTATAACCTGTGTTTTCTCAAAATCGAAAGAAATATTTAAACGTTTTACAGCTGCTTCTACATTTACTTGTTTTCCTAAAATTGTTAAATCAACAATATCTAATTTTTGTAATTGTGCTGCTGCTGTTAATATTCGATCATCATTTCCTTCTGGTAAAACAATATGTTTCCTAACCTCTTTAGCCCTTTTGAAAAGGTTGTACTGAAACATTCTTGGTGTGAGTACATTAGTCCCTTTGTATGTAATCAATTTATCACTTAACGCATCTACGTCTACATACTTTTCAAAAGTATTAATGGATAATTTTATCTTGTTTTTATTCTCAGCATAAATATGTGAGCGTATCGCACCTAACTTTGAAGCAATTCCAAAGGTTCCGCCTTTAACTTTTAAAATTGGAACAATTCTTTCTAAACCTGTAATTAATTCTATAACTGAAGGACTCAATTCTAAATCCCCTGTGAGAATGATTCCTGAAATTGAAGGATAACGATTCGAAATATTTGCTTGTAATGTTCCCAGTAAAATATCAGAACGATCAGAAGGTGTAATTACTACACATTCATCCGTTAAATGATGTAAAAAATGCGCCAATTGCATTGCTCCTACTTTAATTTCTCCAGTAGTTGCATCTAATAATTCTTCTCCAAAAACTACTTCTGCGTCTAAAGCTTTAGAAATCTCATAAATAGTAGGATTATTTAATTTACTATTGACTGGAATCGCATTTATTAATAAAGATTTTGGTAAGTTCTCTCCTATCCCTTCTATAATTAATGAAACATTTTCTTCTTGAACTTTGTTTGCGATAACAGCTATTACTTCTACTTCTTTGTTACTAAATGAATCATAGGTTAATCGTAAACCTTGAATGAATTCTTCCAAAGATTTATCTACACCACCAGAAACAATAATCACAGGTATACCCAAATTTTTTGCAATCAACACATTTAAGTCCATTTCAATTATGGCACCATGGTCTGAGAAATCTGTTCCTTCTACAATAACAAAATCGTTTTTCTCTTCTAATTTTTTGTACTTACGAAGGATTAAGTTGATGACTTCATCTTCTTGATCGTCGTTCAATAAATCTAATAATTCAGATCTTGTAAATGCATAAGTATCTTCATAATCACATTTTAAATTGAAAAAATTAACCACTGTATTGACGTGATTATCTTTTTTTCCTTCTACTGGATTATCAATTATAGGTCTAAAATATCCTACCTTAGGTTTATTACGCAATAATAATTGCATTAATCCTAAACTTAACATTGATTTTCCTGAGTTCGCCCCACTAGCTGCGATATAAATTGCTTTATTCATTTTCTAATTTTACACAAAATTAGTTTAATTTTAGTAAAGCAACTTATTTATCGTAGGTTTTAATAAAGTGAATCAATACACTACCCTGAAATTTGAAAATGAATTAATGTGTAATCATCGAGGAGTAATAAAAAAGGAGTTAAAAAATTGAATTTAATGTACAAAACTCTATCTTTTAACTCCTAATTTTATATTTACAAATTTTCTAAAACTGAATTTCATTCAGCTTTGAATAGTACTATTCAAGCTTTTACCCCACTATATGAAGTTCTGAAAATCCTTTAGGTACGGTTAAAATATTTTTCTTTGCATCGAAGTTTATCGTTTTAAAATCAACAACAACATTATCGATCTCAACTTCTTTTATTGTAAAAGGTAAACCTATAAACTCAATTTCTATGCTATCATATTCAGTAACAAACGTACCATCAATATGCTGCTGAATAATTAATTCATTTTCTTTACCTGTAAAAGATAAAGTACGTAAACTATATCTTCCTTTTGTATAATCGTACCCATCTTGAGCATCTTCATATACCTTAGAAACTTCTTTATTTCCTAACTTAAAATATGCTTCTAACTTTAGTTTATCTATCTTTTTTTCTCCAACATATTGTTGAATAGGATATTTTGGAACAATTGCTCCTTCTTTAATGAATATTGGAATAATATCTAAATCGGCATCTACCCATTTTTCTAATCCTCCAGTTACATACTCTCTAGTCCAATAGTTATACCAATGACCGCGAGGAATATACATTCGTCTACCTTTTGAATTCGGTTCTTGAATTGGACAAACTAGAATTTGATTTCCAAATACAAATTCATCGGTTCTATAATGTGTTTGAGGATCATGCTGATCAAATAACACCAATGATTTCAACATTGGAATTCCAAATTCTGCATATTCCCAGAACATGGTGTATAAATAAGGGAGTAATTGATAACGTAACTCAACATATTTACGAGTAACATCGATAACTTCTTCACCAAATGTCCAAGGTTCTTGATTTCCGTGGTCTCCTGAAGAATGTGTTCTACAAAATGGATGAAAAACACCAAGTTGAATCCATCTTGCATATAATTCTCCTGTTGGATGTTCTGCAAAACCTCCAATATCACTTCCTGTGAATGACATTCCACTCATACTCATTCGTTGTGCCTGAATGTTTGCAATCCATAAGTGTTCCCAAGTTGCAATATTATCACCTGTCCATGAAGAAGTAAAACGTTGTGCTCCTGAGTACGCAGAACGTGTAATAATAAATGGACGTTTTGGATATGCATATTTCTTTACACCTTCATACGTAGCACGTGCCATTTGTGTTCCGTAAATATTATGTGCTTTTCTATGGCTACAATGGTTTCCATCATAACTATGACGAACATCATTTGGGAAGGTTTTTCCTGGAACTTCCATCACTGCAGGTTCATTCATATCATTCCAAACTCCTTTCACACCAATTTCATCTATCAATTCTTTGAAAAGTCCTGCCCACCATTTTCTAACTTTTGGATTGGTGAAGTCTGGAAAGAAACATTCTCCTGGCCATACCTTTCCTCTCATATAAGGTCCATCAGCTCGTTTACAGAAATAATCATTTTCCATAGCTTCTTGATATACCCAATAATCGTCATCTATTTTAATTCCTGGATCTATAATAACTATAGTTTTAAATCCATCTTCTGCCAATTCTGCTACCATTCGTTTAGGATCTGGAAAGTATTCTTTATTCCAAGTAAAACATCTAAAACCATCCATATAATCAATATCCAAATAAATACCATCACATGGAATTTGAAGTTCTCTAAACTTGCTTGTAATTTCTTTTACTTTAGATTCAGGATAATAACTCCATTTACATTGATGGTAGCCTAAAGCCCATAATGGAGGTAATTCTGGTTTCCCTGTTAAATCCGTATAACGTGTAATAACATCTTGCATGTCTGGTCCATAGAAGAAATAATAATTCATTTCCCCACCATGTGCCCAAAAACTTGTCACATTTCTTCGTTCTTGACAGAAGTCAAAGAATGTTTTAAACGTATTATCAAAGAAAACGCCATAAGCCCTTTCTTCGTGCATTCCTACATAAAAAGGGACACTTTTATACAATGGATCTTGATCTTTTCCAAAAGCATATTGATCCGTAGCCCAGTTTTCAATTCGTTTTCCTTTTAAGTTTAAGTGCATAGGTTTATCACCTAAACCATAGTAGCACTCTCCTTGCGGAGCAGATTTACTCATCTTTACAATATTTCCTCCAAACTCGTAACTCTGTTCCCAATGGAACCCCCAATCATCTTTACAAATTACATTTCCATGAACATCGAATATTGTAATCTTTAAATCGGACTTATCAATTTGAATAATAATCTTAATTGTAATAATTTTATAGCAAGTTTCGTGCTCTTCAACTTCTAATTTGCTATACCCTCTTACTCCATCTTCGCTAATTGCATATGAAAAATCATTTTCAAAATTATTATCTGTAGCATATCTGAATCTGATTACGCTACCTCGAAGCACTGTAATTTGTAAAATAACTCCATTTTCAGTTTTAAAATAGAGTTTATCTACATCTTGAGAAAAAGAGTTAATTTTCCCTGGAAACATGTTTCCTTTATCTTCTAATCTTGTATTAATTATCATAATACTTCAGCTTTTATAGGGTTAGTCTTATTATTCAAATCTATTTATAAAAAAACAACTTCAACATGACATTATGAATGATTTAGATCTGTTTTTTTACGAAATCGATGTATTACTTATTTTTCAATTTTAAATACTACAACTCCTAATGGAGGGATTGTAATTTTACAAGAATGTATTCTGTAATTCCAATCCTTTTTTTCTATAGGAATACTTTTTTTATTCGTAATTCCACTACCTCCATATTGGATATCATCACTATTAAAAATTTGCACTAATTTTCCTGCTTTAGGTAGTCCAATTCTATATTCTTCCCTAGGCATCGGTGTCATATTACACACTACTACTAATGCTTCTTTTTTAGTCTTTCCTTTTCTAATATAACTGATTACCGAATGCTCATGATCATCATAACTAATCCATTCAAAACCTTCTTGTTCGAATTGTTTTTCATACAAAGCAGGATATGTTTTGTACAAAATATTTAAGTCTTTCACCAATTTTTGTACTCCTGAATGAAAATCATACTGTAAAACATACCAATCTAAACTTTCTTGAAAGTTCCATTCTCCATGTTGTCCAAACTCTCCTCCCATAAACAATAATTTAGTTCCGGGATGTGTAAACATATAGCTATATAGCAATCGTAAGTTTGCAAACTTTTGCCATTCATCACCTGGCATTCTTCCAATAATACTTCGCTTACCATGCACTACTTCATCATGAGATAATGGCAACATAAAGTTTTCAGAAAAGGCATAGGTCATACTAAACGTAAGATCATCTTGATGATGTTTTCTGTAGATTGGTTCTTTACTGAAATACTGCAATGAGTCATGCATCCATCCCATCATCCATTTCATACCAAAGCCTAAACCTCCTAAATAAGTTGGCTTGGATATTTTGGGAAATGCGGTAGATTCTTCAGCAATGGTTTGTACATCTGGAAAGCTTGCATAAATTTCTTCATTTAATGCTTTTAAGAAATCAATAGCTTCTAAATATTCATTCCCACCTAACATATTAGGCTCCCATTCTCCATCATTTCTAGAATAATCTAAAAAGATCATTGAAGCTACAGCATCTACACGTAAACCATCTATATGATATTGATCTAACCAAAAAACAGCATTACTAATTAAAAAACTCTTTACTTCATTTCTTCCATAGTTGAAGATAAGACTCTTCCAATCTGGATGATATCCTTTTCTTCGATCTGGATGTTCGTACAAATGGGTTCCATCAAAAAAACCTAGTCCATGACCATCTTCAGGAAAATGAGAAGGTACCCAATCTAAAATAACACCAATGTCGTTTTGATGAAATTTATCTATTAAGTATTTAAAGTCTTCAGGATAACCAAACCGAGATGTAGGAGCAAAGTATCCTGTAATTTGATATCCCCACGAAGGATCAAAAGGATACTCCATAACAGGCATAAGTTCTACGTGTGTAAACTCCATTTCTTTCACGTAAGAAACTAATTCCTCTGCTAATTCTACATAAGAAAGTGATCGATTACCATCATCAAACTTTTTTTTCCATGATGCTAAATGCACTTCATATACAGAAAAAGGTGCATCAATTGCATTATGTTTTTTTCTTTTAGCCATCCATTTGTTATCATCCCATGTATAGGGATCATCCCAAACTGTAGACGCTGTTTTTGGAGGATGCTCACATCTCCTTGCAAAAGGATCTGCTTTTTCAGTTGTTATATTGTTATTGCTTGAATGGATTTTATACTTATATAAATTTCCTCTTCCTACGTTTGGTATAAAACCTTCCCATATTCCAGAACTATCCCACCTTACATTTAATGGATGTTCTCCATCTTCCCAATAATTAAAATCTCCAATTACAGAAACTGCTTTTGCTGCTGGTGCCCAAACAGCAAAATACGTCCCTTGTTGTCCTTCAACAGTAATGACATGAGATCCTAACTTTTCATAAAGCCTGTAATGCTTACCTGCTTTAAATAGGTCAATATCAAAATCTGTTAATAAACTATGTACTATAACTTTACTCATAAAAGAATATACTTCTTGTACTTATTGTAACGTAAATCCGTCAGGAAGTATAGCTCTTCTTCTAATCACTATAATTCCATCTTTAATTACATACTCTTCTTCGTTAACATCTTCTAAATGTTTTCCTCCTTTAATAATTACATTATTACCTATTCTAGCATCTTTGTCTATAATTGCATTTTCAATGGTACATCCTTCACCAACTCCTATATAAGGAGTTCCTTCTTTTTTATCTTGCTCCATTTCAATTAAATCTTGGTACATATTTGCACCAATCATATAAGTATTTTTAATCTTACTCCCTTTTCCAATTCTAGATCTAATTCCAATAACTGAATGTTCTATACTTTCTGCATTAATAATACAACCGTCCGCTACCATACTTTTAGATAAAAATGTTCCTGACATTTTGGTGGGCGGTAAAATTCTAGGACGTGTTAGAATAGTATTCGATTTATCAAACAAATCAAATTTTGGGATATCATCTGTCAAACTAAGATTCGCTTCAAAAAATGACTCTATAGTTCCAATATCCTCCCAGTATCCTTTGTATTGATAAGCTAACACTTTATTTCTACCTATTGAAGCTGGTATAATTTCTTTTCCAAAATCTACCTCATTTGGATCTGCCATAATATCAACTAATAATTGTCTATTAAAGATGTAGATTCCCATGGATGCCAAATAATGTCTCTCTTCAGCCTTCATTTCATCATCTACTTCAGACTCCCAACCTGGTAATTTATCAAGACTAGGTTTTTCTGTGAACGAAGAAATAAAACTTTCATCGTCAGTTTTTAAGATTCCAAATGCAGTAGCATCTTTAGCAGCTACAGGTAATGTTGCGATACTTATTTCTGCACCTTTTTCCTCATGCTTTAAAATCATATCATCAAAATCCATTTGATATAATTGATCTCCGGATAGGATAAGAGCATACTCAAATTCGTGATTCAAAATATGGTGCATAGATTGTCTTACAGCATCTGCAGTACCTTGAAACCACGTTTTATTTTCTGGTGTTTGTTCTGCAGCCATAATATCTACAAAAGCCTCGCTAAAACTGCTGAAATTATAGGTGTTTTTAATATGCCTATTCAATGAAGCAGAATTAAACTGAGTTAGTACAAACATTCGTTTAATATCACAATGAATACAATTGGATATTGGAATATCTACTAATCTATATTTTCCGGCTATAGATACCGCTGGTTTTGAACGTTTGTCTGTCAGTGGAGATAGGCGAGTTCCTTGTCCTCCTCCTAAAATAATTGCGAGAACTTTTTTGTTAATCATTATGTAAGTAGGTTAAATTGATTTGTATAGATCGATATAATCCTGAGCTGATTTTTCCCAAGAGTGATCTATTTTCATAATATTCTTCTGTATTTTTCTAAATGTATCGGTGTCTTTATATAATGTAATGGCTCTTCCAATAGAATAATAGATATCCCACACTCTTGGTTGATCGTGACAAATCCCGAATCCTGCATCTCCTATATCTATAACTGTATCTTTTAAGCCTCCTGTCCTTCGTACAATTGGAATAGTTCCATAACGTAATGAATACATCTGATTTAAACCACAAGGTTCTACTCTAGATGGCATTAATAAAAAATCTGATCCAGCATACACTAAATGAGATAATTCTTCATCGTAGCCAATGTGTGCATTAAACTTACCTGGAAGCTCTTCTTTTATTTGTTTTAATTGATTTTCAATTTCTTTATGGCCAGAACCTAAAACAAAAACATTGATTTCTTTATATTCATTAATGGATTGTCTAATAGCTTCTGGTAATAAATCTGCAGACTTTTCTCCCACTAATCTTCCTATAAAACCAAATAAAGGTAAGTCTACATTAAATCCATACCTATCGCAAAGCTCTTTTTTATTTGCTTTCTTACCAGAAACAACGGTAGTTTCTTTATAATTCTTAACTAACATATCATCCGTTTCTGTATTCCAAAAGTCAGTATCTATTCCGTTTAAAATTCCTACGCATTTCTCACTTTCGCTTCTGAGTAATCCTTCTAAGCCGTTAGCTCTCTCTTTTAGTTCGTTCATATATGAAGGTGAAACTGTATTTACTCTAGAAGCACACTTTATTCCACAAGCTAAAGGATTAACAGAACCATACCAATCTAATAAACCAACATGTTTAAAATCAAAAGCAGGTAACATATCTAACTTCTCATGTGAGAAATGTCCTTGATATTGTGCATTGTGTATAGTTAACACTGTTGGTGTTCCTCTCAACTTTTCATAGCTATATCCATAATTAATTAAAAATGGAATAAGCGCTGTATGATGATCGTGGCAATGAATGACGTCAAAAGTTAACTCATCTTTAATTATCCAGTCTAATAGGGCGAATTGAAAACTTAAATACCTATTATTTTCATCTTGGTACCCATAAACTTCCTCTCTATCTAAAAGGTTAGTAATATGAATGAGACAGATATCATTTTTAATTTTATCACCCGAAATACTAAAAACTTTATAGTTATAATCTGTATTGTCTAGTAAGATACTACCACTGCTTACTTCTTTTAATTTTTGTTGTTTTACAAAAGATTTTTCATAATAGGGTATAACAACTAATGTTTTTACATTAAGATTACTTTGATATTTAGGTAAAGATCCTACAACATCTGCTAAACCTCCTACTTTGGCAATAGGATAACATTCAAAACTCGCATGAAGAATTTTCATTCTGGAAGATTAATTTAGTTCTAAACTAAAATAAGGAATTAACTAAAGAAAGAAATGAATTTAACATCAAAAAAAAGACATAAAAAGTATAAAAAAACCAAAAAAAACCTTACTAAATTATCATAATAATAAAGAAAACGATATAATCATTTATATAACAATAGAGCGTTTGGCAGAAAGGATACTTTTTCTTTTTTTAAAAACAACTATGATATCATATATTTTTTTTCAATCTAGAGAGTAAATGATGTACTTGCTTTGTATCTTTTACTTGGTATTTTGCTTTAGTCTTTGTGTACCCTACTTTAATGGTATAGCCAAATTCTGGAGCCTCCTCAAACATATATTCATCTGTCCAATCGTCTCCAATTACCGCCATAAAATCATAATCTTCTTGTAGATTTAGACGACTCATGGCTCTTCCTTTATTGACGTTACTACTTTTTATCTCAATAACCTTATTTCCTTTTAAAACCATTAAATTGTTGTTAGCAACCATACTGGTTAATACTGTATTCAATTCAAGAGTTCTTGTTTTAACCAACTCGGGATCTGCAATTCTGTAATGCCAAGCTAAGGAGTATTTTTTAGTTTCTATGAAAGTTCCTGGGGTTCTGTCTACAAATGTCTCAAGGATTGGGCGAATACTTTGCATCCAATCTGTTTTTAAATGTTCTAATGCTAACCATTCTTTATTCTGAAATAACCAAACTCCATGGTCTGTTACCAGATCATAACTTTTATGTCCAAACCATCTTTCAAAAGTCTCTTTATCTCTTCCACTTATCAGTACAAGTCTAGTATTTTCTTGTTCCTGAATAGCGTCTAATAATTCATATAAAAGATCATCTGGTTTTGCTTCTTGCGGATCATCTTTAAATCCTACTAAGGTTCCGTCATAATCTAAGAACAAAACTCTTTTTTGCGCTTTATGATAATCAGCTACCAATTTTTCTTCATATACAGGAGTCAATTTTTTAGCTACTATTACCTCTTTTTTTTGTTCAGTTTCTGCCAAAGATTTTAAGAACTCTTCTGCCCATTTTCCTACATCATATCGTTTTAAACGATTTTGCAAAAATTTCATTCGTTTTTGCTGTTCCTCTATAGGCATCGTTAGAGCTTGTTTCAATTTATTAGTAAAGTCCTCATAATTATTAGGATTTATAAGTAAAGCTTCATTCATTTCTTTGGCAGCACCAGCCATTTCGCTTAAAATTAAAACGCCATCCTTATTTGCTCTTGTAGCTACATATTCTTTAGCTACCAAATTCATTCCATCTCTAATAGGAGTAATTAAAGCTACATCTGAAGAAATATATAAATCTATCAAATCACTGAAAGGTAAAGCTCTATAAAAATACCAAATAGGGGTCCAACTGACAGTAGCAAATTTACCATTGATTCTACCTACTAACTCATCTGTTTCTCTCTTCAATTTCTGATATTGTGGTACGTTAGAACGTGAAGGTACTGCTAACATTACTAATCTCACCTTTTCTTTAAACTCTGGAAACTTATCTAAAAAATACTCAAAGGCCTTAATTCTATTAGGTATACCTTTAGTGTAATCCATTCTATCAATAGATAAAATCAATTTATTATCTTCTGAAATATGCTCTTGCAATCGTTGATAAATTTCAGAATTTTCTTTTGGTTTTTTAATGTGTTCTAAAGCAGAGGTATGAAACTTATCATAATCAATTCCCATAGGAAAAGAATCTACTTTAATAATTCTATCTTGATCATGTATTTCATTAAAGTTTACCTCTAATCTTAAAATTCGTTTTACAGAACTCAAAAAGTGTCGCTCATAATCATAGGTATGAAAACCTAATAAATCTGCACCTAGCATCCCACTCAATATTTCCTGACGCCAAGGAAATGTTCTAAAAATCTCATAAGAAGGAAATGGAATATGTAAAAAGAAACCTATGGTTGTATTCGGTTTCTGTTCTTTTATCAGTTGAGGTAACAATAATAATTGATAATCATGAATCCAAACCGTATCTCCATCATTAAGTTGATTGATAATTACTTCAGCAAACTTTTCATTTACACGTTTATAGGCTTCCCATTCACTTTGCTCAAACTGGGTATACTCCATGAAATAATGAAACAAAGGCCATAAGGCTCTATTACTAAACCCTTCATAATACTCTTCAATATCTTGATGTGATAATGGTACAGTAACACATTTTTCCTTTTGAATGGCTTTCCTAACTTTCTCTGATAGATCTTTATCTAAATCTTCTTCGGGTATACCAGACCATCCAACCCAAATACCATTTCCTTCTGCGTGAACAGATTTCATTCCCGTTGCCAATCCTCCTACACTTGGTTTAATTTTTAATTGGTCATTTTTTATAGAAACTTGAAGTGGTAAACGATTGGAAACAATTATGGTTTTATGCATAGATGATTTGGTTTAACGATTTTGATTTTGTTAATTTAGAGAAAATTAAATGACTAATCAACTTTATAATTAAATAGCTCTATGAATAATCTGGATTATGGTATTATTGGAAATTGTAGAAGTGCAGCTTTAGTTTCCAAAAATGGATCAATAGATTGGTGTTGTTTACCTCAATTTGATTCTCCTACAGTTTTTGGAAAACTACTAGATAAAAATATTGGTGGATCTTTTGGTTTTAAAGTAAATGAAAGTTATAATATTACCCAGCGATACTTGGAAAATACGGTAATTCTGATTACTACATTTACAAATGGTAAAGATAGTTTTGAAGTTAGAGATTTTATGCCAAGATATCATAAAGAAAATGGAAACTACCACTCTCCTCCTGAATTTATTAGGTCTATAAAATACATTTCAGGCGCACCAAAGTTCAATGTTGTTTATGATCCAAAATTAGAATATGCTTTAGGAGAAACAACAAGTTATATTAAAGATGATTTTATTGTTAGCTTAACTACTAATGAAGCTTTTGACTCTTTATTCTTATACACAGATTTAAATAAAGAAGCTGTTTTAAACGGAGATGAAATTACGATTACTCAAGATCACTTTTTCTTAGTAGGTTATAATGAAAAATTATTTGTTCCAAATTTAAAAAAGGCGTTAATTGAATATGAACGTACCAAAGTGTATTGGTTGAATTGGATGGAACGTACACCTAGTTTTAAACGTTATAACAACTATATCTCTAGAAGCGCTATGACTTTAAAATTACTCAGTTATGAGAAATCTGGAGCTATATTGGCCGCAGCTACTACATCACTTCCAGAAACTATAGGTGAAGTAAGAAATTGGGATTATCGTTTTTGTTGGATACGTGATGCATCTATGGTCGTTAAAGTTATTTTACAATTAGGGCATAAAAACATCGCCAAGCGATACCTCAATTTTATTATTGACCTGATTTCTGATAAAGATGAAAAACTCCAAATTATGTATGGCATTAATGGAGAAAAAAAACTAACTGAAGAAATTCTTGATCATTTATCGGGTTATGAAAATTCTAGTCCTGTAAGAATAGGTAATGCTGCTTATAAACAAAAACAAAATGACATTTATGGTATTCTAATGGATGTTATTCATCAGTCTTTAATAAATTTTAAGCATGATATTGAAAATGGTGAAGAACTTTGGGGAATTACCAAAGGAATTGTATGGGTAGTTAATAAACACTGGCAAGAACCAGATAAAGGTATTTGGGAATTTAGATCAGAAGATCAACATTTCACTTTTTCAAAAGTTTTATGTTGGACAGCAGTAGATAAGGCTATTAAAGTAGCTGAAATGTTAGGTAAAAAATCTAAACTATCTCGATGGAAACAATTAGAAAAAAATATTAGAGAGGATATTATGCAAAATGCTTGGTCAGAATCTGCTCAGGCATTTACACAAGCTTACGGATCAGATGATTTAGATGCCTCAGTTTTATTAATGGAATCTTATGGTTTTATAGATGCTAAACACCCCAAATTTGTGAGTACAGTTAAGGCCATAGAACGTGAACTTTCTAATGACGGACTTTTATTCCGTTATAAAAATAAAGATGATTTTGGTATGCCTTCTTCTTCATTTACCATTTGTACATTTTGGTTTATAAATAGTTTATATAAAATAGGGGAAGAACAAAAAGCTAAGGAGCAGTTTGAAAAATTATTGAGCTACAGTAATCATTTAGGACTTTTTAGCGAAGATTTAGATTTTAAAACAAAACGTTTATTGGGTAATTTTCCTCAAGCGTATTCACATTTAGCGCTGATTGAAACTGCAATTAATCTATCTAAAATTACTGAGGAAGAAAAAATTAAGGATACCTTATCATAGTTTTATCTTTCTTTAGAACTTCTATTTGTTGAATAGATTTTACTAATTATTGCAAATAAAATACCGTTTTAGAGGTTAATAATAGTAGAAGATACTTATTCATTTAAGTAACTTTTATAATAAATAATATAATTCCAAACTTCTAAAACTACTCCAATGAAACACATAATTAGTATTTACATTTTCTTTGTAATATGCTGTAATTACTTGTATTCACAAATCACCTATACAAGTGCATTTCCAAATATAAACTTTGAATTTCCTGTGGAAATTCAAAATGCGAATGACAACTCAAATCGACTTTTTGTTGTTGAACAACGTGGTCGAATTAAAGTATTCCCAAATCAGAGTTCAGTAACCAGTACTTCTGTAAAACCCTTTTTAGATATTGTAGATAGGGTACGTTTTTCAGAAGGACAAGAAACTGGTTTATTAGGTTTAGCATTTCATCCTCAATTCACTTCCAATGGGTATTTCTATCTTTATTATACTGTTGATAGTCCTATAGCTGGTGTAGATGTTAGAATGGTACTATCTCGATTCTCTATTTCTGATCTTAATGATGCTAATGAAAATGATGAACAAATTATTTTTCAGTTTGATAAAAATCAAAGAAATAGTAATCATAATGGTGGTAAAATAGCATTTGGCCCTGATGGTTATTTATACATATCTATAGGAGACGGAGGTGGAGGAAATGATCCTAGAAGAAATGCTCAAAATACAGGTAATGTTTTCGGAAGTATTTTAAGAATTGATATTGATTTAGATGGCAACAATCCTATTGAAACGAATCCTGTACTTCCTAATGGTAATTATGAAATCCCAAGTGATAACCCGTTAATAAATACTAGTGGATTAGATGAGATTTATGCTTATGGTATACGGAATACTTGGAAGTTTTCATTTGATAAAATTACCAATCGATTATGGGGAGCAGATGTTGGTCAAGGGGCTTTTGAAGAAATTAATCTTATTGAAAATGGTAAAAATTACGGTTGGAATCGTTTTGAAGGAAATTCAATAGCTAATAGCGGAGTCATTATAAATGAAAGTACAGAAGCCCCAGTTTTTACCTATAACAGAAATCAAGGTGACATTTCTATTACTGGAGGTTATGTATATAGAGGAACTGAAATCACAAGCCTTACTCCTAATATTAACTCAAAATATATTTTTGGAGATTATGTTAGTGGTAGAGTTTGGGCTTTAGACTACAATCAAACTACAGGGAATGCCTCTAGTGAATTATTATTTAAAACTTCAAATGAATTTATATCATCATTTGGACAAGATGAAAATGGTGAATTATATTTTAGTGATTATGGTACAAATAGTAAATTATATAAAATTGTAGATGGAAGCACAACACCAAATGCAACTCAAGCAAATGGTTTTGGTCAATGGAGTTCTTTAAATGAAGGAATTCCGAATGGAACTGTAAATGCTATAGCTACTGATAGCAATGGAAATGTATATCATGGTGGATCTTTCAATAAAGCCGGAACAATTAGCGCTAATAATATAGCAGTATGGAATGAAAGTTCAGGATGGAGATCCCTAGGGAGTGGTTCAAATGGTACCATTAATACCCTAGTTACTGATAATAATGGTAATTTATATGCTGGTGGTTCATTTACTGAAATGGATGGTAAAACTGCAAATAATATTGCTGCATGGAATGGTACTGAATGGAAAAGTTTAGATACTGGAATACCAGGTCCTATTTCCGCATTAGCAGTAGACAATAATCAAAATTTATATGTGGGCGGCATATTTGAATCTGTAAATGGAAAAAGTGCTAGAAACATAGCCTATTGGAATGGTAATACATGGACTACTTTAATAGATAATTCTTCTGGAGTAGCTGGGTTAAATAATGAAGTACGCTCTTTAGCTTATGATCATAATGAATCTATACTTTATGTCGGTGGAAATTTTGATGAAGCAGGAAATAAATCTGCAAATAGAATTGCTACTTGGAATGGAACAAACTGGGGGACATTAGGTACTGGAACTTCTGGATTTGTAGAAGCAATTAGCATTACTGATACTGACATTTACATCGGTGGAAATTTTGCTCTCGCAGGCAATACAACTGTAAATAGAATAGCTAGATGGAATAAAGTTAGTAGCAATTGGAATACTCTTGATAATGGAGTTAACAATTTAGTAAGTTCTTTAATTCATGACGGTACTAACTTATATGTTGGTGGAAATTTTAATTTTGCAGATACTACGAACCCAATTGTTGTTAATAATATTGCTGCATGGAATGCCACTGAAGGTTGGAAGGCTCTAGGAACAAATACTAATGTTGGGGTAGATACTAAGATAAATTCTCTTGCCATAGACCAAAATACTTCATCTAAAATTTATGCAGCGGGTAATTTTAATACTGCTGGTATCATTACTGCTAAAAACACTGCTGAATGGACGAACACTACTTTAAACATAGAAGAAGATAGTGTAAAAGAAAAAAGGTTATTATATCCTAACCCAACTAGTGGGATAATACAACTGCCATTGGAAGAGCAATGGGAAATCTTCAGTTTAACTGGTAAAAAAATATTAAGAGGAAAAGCAACAAAAGTTAACTTGTCTAAATTTTCATCCGGAATTTATTTTTTAAAATATAGCTCTGGGACCTCAATTAAAATAATTAAGAAATAAAAATATAAATGATTTAAAAGCCCCTTATTATAAACAATAAATAAAATTCAATACTATAAAGAAGCTCTTGCTAAACCTATAGAAAAGATTTTTCAACTAAACCAATGGTGGTTACTTCCAAAATAACTTTTGCAATTTCTAAAGAGATAGAAAATAGA
>NZ_MSMP01000001.1 GCF_001936575.1 Tenacibaculum agarivorans | reverse complement strand
GTTTAGGATTTGCATTCATAATATTAAATTTTTGGCAAAAAAATAAAAAACAAATATTTCAAACAAGCTTAATAGTTCTAAATATACTAAGATTCATGAATTTCGATTGATTTTTAGTTTTTGTTTAGCTCTTTTATGAAAAATGAAGGTGTAATTCCTGTATTTTTTTTAAATGCATTAGCAAAAGATTCACTATTGTTAAAACCAATTTCTTCTGCTATAGCTTTAAGAGTATATTTTCGGTATACATTATTTGTTTTTAATTCTTGTACTACATAGTTTATTCTTAAGGAATTGATATAATTGTTAAATGAAGCATTTTTATAGGAATTAATAATTTTAGATAAATAATTGGAGTTGGTATTAAAGTCTTTTGCTAGAGAGTTCAACGTTATTGTATTATTGAGAAATTTATTTTGACTCTCAAAAGTTTCTAATTTTAGTAAAATACCATCAATAATTTCGCTTGGAATATTAATAGAGTAAGTTTTAACTTCAACACTTTTTTTTGTTTTTTCTTTAACTTTAGCGTTTAATATTTGATCTACCCGTTTTCTATAAAATTTTTTTCTTCTATATTGATAAAATAAAAGAGCTATGATAATGATGATTATTAATACTAAAACAACTACGATTTGAGTAGATAAAGCTTTATTATTTTCTAATTTCTCTTCTATTAATTGCTTTTCCTCCTTAAGTTTCGGAATATCGTATTCAGTATATATGGTTTTATTTACATAATTGTTATTAACATTTATAATACTATCAAATTTTATCAATCTATTTACATAGAATAATTGTTGTTGTAAATCTCTTTCATTTTTATAGTTGTTAATTAGATTAGTGTAAGCCTCACGAATGTATGGAATTACCGGAGTCTCAATTTGTAATATTGAATCAACATTTTTATAACTTTTTATCATTTCATTTTTCCTTCTTAATTTATCATATGTCTTACCCATATAAAAATGAGTAAAGATTAAATAGTTATTTTTCTTTTTTATTTTAAAAAACTGTAAGAGTATTGTTAGTTTTTTAAGTACACTTTCATATTTTTTTTCATGGTAACCAATGATACTTTCATTAAAAATAAAGTGATTAAATCTTAAAGTGTCTTTTAAACTTAACGCTTTCCTTTTCCCTAGCTTTATATAAACCTTAGCAGAATCTATATTTTCAGATTCAGTGTAAATGTTAGATAGTTCTATCAATGATACTAAATGTTGTTTATTTAGTTTATTTTCTTTGGCATAATTTAGGCTTTCTTTTAGTAGTTTTGCTGCTTCATCAAATTCTTTAATTTTCCTCTTTAAAGTTCCAATACCGAATTTAATTTTAATCATGAGCGTTTTATTACCATATTCTTCTGCGTATTTATTAGCCTGAAGTAAATTATCAATAGCATTATTATATTGATAATTTTTTTGGAAATAATAACCTTTTGTCATGTGCGCTACTGTTGCGTAATACTTAGAATCAGTCGATGTTACTAAACTGATTATACTATCACTATAAGATAGCACCTTTGAATTGTCATAGAGACCAGATAAAATGTAATAGCCAGCGAATATTCGTTTCTTTATTTTTTTGTTTTTTGCTAACTTTAAAAACGCCTTCGCATAAACAATCTTTATATCATTATTGGTGTTTTCCTCGTATCCTTTGAAAAGTTCTCTTAAGCTTTTTTGTTTTAAACTATCAGGAATTTTTTGAGTAAAAGAAGTATAACTACTCAAAAGTAAAAAGAGCAAGAATAATTTAATAACTTTCATAATATTACTTTCTGTAGAGATTCTTTTGGTTTAATTTCAATAAAAAGTCATATAGTACTAATTCATATAAGCGCTGTTTACTACTGAATAATCTATTTATAGTCATATGAATTAGACTACTTAATAATTGTGATAGATTTACTTCCAAGTTGTCTTGATTTTTAACTACGAAGAATCGATCCAAAATATTTTTAATCTTAATGTTTGAAAAATCTAGGTCAACTGATTTTTCTATACTTTGATACTTTTTACTAATGATTTTCATGGATTGTTTATTCGCATAAAATTCTTCTTTATAAGAAGTTCTCATTTTTTCAATGAAGGAAATTTTATATTGTAAAGAGAACTTAAAACAATCAATGATATGATTAATATAATATAGTATAGTATTTAACTTATCAGTATCATTAGTTGTATTATGAAGCAATTGTAAAATAAATTCACTGTCTCTATAAAAAAAAGATTCAGCAATTTCTACAGTAGTGGCCCCATAACGTTTAATTTCTCTTTGGTAAGTATCTATTTGAATATTCCATATTTCTTTACTTTCAGTATATTTTTTAAGTTGTGTGTTCATCTGTTTAAGTATTGTTCTTATGTGCAATACGTCAGTTACTAAAAATCGAATACGAAGATGATGTTCTGGATCTGAATATCGGATAAAAAACCATTTTTCAATAAATTTATTTTCTAGTAAAAAAGAAACGAGAGGTTGAATCGTTTCAATTAAGATTTTATCGGTTGTATTTTCTCCACAATATATTTTATAGTAGAGCCATTCATCACCAGGATAAAAATTATGTTTAATTGTATTCGTCATGTACTTTTTTAGCATTAAAAAATGAAACAACACACTGATTTGTATAAGATTTCCCGTTTTTGGCAACTATTTCACCAGTGTCAAAAAGAAATTCTTGAAGGACAAACTGTTTTTTGTTCTTTACTGTATCAAACAAAATTTGTATTGAACTTATATTATGTATGTAAATCAATAAGGTATTATCTCCCTCTACCAATTCCACGTAATCTGGTAATTGTAACTCTTGTTGCCATAACTTTATTTTTTCTAATACATTACCATCATTTATCGCTATTTTTTGTAATGTTTCTGTATTTATTAACCATTTGGCCTTAGAAAGTATAATAGTATCATATTCAACTCTTGGTAAATAAGGTAAATTTGTTAGTACAGTATTCCAACTAAACCTAATATTACGTCTTTGATTTTGGGTTTGTAACTCCGCCAAGAAATAATACAAAGGTAAAGGGTTGTAACTGTAGTTATGTGAGTTGCTTAGTCGTGGTAAAACTTCTTTTTGGTGGTGCTGAGATGTTAATAAAATACGATCATTGCGTACAGATACTAAAATATCTTCTAAAGGAATCTTATAGTTTGTTGGTATAGTGGATGTACTTAAATATGGTATCTCATACTCTCTGAAATGCATTCTACGTAAAATATTTCCAGTTCTATCTTCTGGTAGATGAACAATTTCTGCTACAATTTTATTGTGTTGTAACTGTTGTTCGCGTGCGGCTATTTCTTTTACATATTCATATAGCTCAGTGTCTCCAACTGTAAAACGACCTAATACATTAGTAGCACTAGATCCTCCCATACTTTTAACATATACTTTGTTTTTATACACTTCAATTAGTGAGGAAAATGTATCAGGTAAATCATTCCATTGTTCAGGTAATTCTTTAAGGTCTTCATCTGTTAATTGTATTACTTTATCCTGATGTAATAACGCTTGATGTAATTTTTGAGACATAATAGTATCATAATCTGTCCAAATAGTACGTTCATATCGTTTTGCTTTAGGAAATAAAGGAATATTTTCTAATAAAGGAGTGTTATTATCCTTGTAATCTCCATACCCAATTCCCAGTTCAGCGTCTAATACTAATTGTAAAGGTAGTTCTTCATCTTGATACCTTTGTATAAAAGCGCGTTTGAAGTTTTCTAGTCTTTTGTTGGCAGTAGGTAAAGTAACTTTGTTAAAGATTTTCAAAGCTTTATATAGTTTTCGTTTTAAAGAACGATCTAATGTATTTTGATGGGTAGAAGAAAAAGTATTGGTTTGAAACAAATAGTCTTTGTTAAGATTAGGAACAATTTGTTTGGATAAATTGATGATATTATTATATATATCTTTCGAATTCTCAAAGCTAGAATCTAATCTTGTAAGTTCTTTTTTTAGCTGTAATAGTTTCGGATAAATTTCAGTATGTTCAGGAATAGTTTTTAACAATCGTTCTAGATATTCCTCACCGGTAACATTTAATGCAAATTCTGAGACTAAAATTTGATTTTGAACTAATTCTTCAATAAATGAAATGGCTTCTTCGTTGGTAATATCATCTTCAGTAATAACTTCAGCTAATTGATTTAAAGTAGCTCCTTGTTTTGCAGTAGTGAGGATTTTTTCAATATATGGTGAAAATTGAATACCTTCTAGAGAGTATTCCCGTCTATTATTTTTTATTGTGTATTCAGTATACCTGTAATGATCACCAATTCTATAAAGACTAGAATTTACGTAAAAAAGTGATTGGTTTTTGAGTTGCTCATCTTGTAATAACAACAAAGATAATTTGCTTAGAAACGTATAATCAAAAGAGGTAACTCGTTTGTATTGCGCTATTTCCTGCAAACTTATGTTTGATTCAGTACTAAATTTTCCTAAACTACAACTAGCAAATAAACCAAAAGGCGTACATCGACTTGAAATTCGAGTAAAATATTTTAATACTGAAATTTTAAGTTTTTGAATTTTAGCATCATGCTTTAATAATCCTTTTTCCCATCTTTCTACCTGAAGTAATAAATCTGGAGAGGCTAGTTGTAAAGCTTCTCTAAAGGTTGGATTACTGAGAATACTTTTAATGTCTTCATCTAATAGGTTGTCTTTTTCTATAATTTTTTGGTAATCTGAAATAGAAAATAAGGGAGTCCTTAGATAATAGTTGTTAAAAATTTGATAAGGATTTCGTTCTTTTTTCATTAAAATCAAGTTTCAAAGCTGAGCAAAAATACCAATTTACTTTTGTACAGTAAAATAAATCAAACGTCAATGTTTTCAGTGTTTTAAGCTATTTTCAGTTCATCGAAATTCATAAATATCGACTCGTAATTTATAAATATCGAGTATAATGAATTGTATACACTAAGATTTTGCCGTTGGTTTGCAGTGTAAAACATCGACAGGGAAAGTTGATATGAAAAACCAAAATATTCAATTGGGAAAAATGAATAGAAAAAGATTAAAAATAGATAAAGCTAAAAATTAATGATGTAAGGACGGGGAACCTTTTATATCATAAAGATTAGTTTTTCTATTTTTCCCTAGAGTGAGATCGGCTCAAGCATGTATTATGCTTGGGTTGGTTTCTAAAAAAATAGCTAGATGAGCATGTATGTGCTTGATATTAATTATTCAATTATTATAAATTATGAGAACATTAAAAATGGCATGTGTCGCCTTGTTATTAGTAGTAGCAAAGGGTAAAGCACAAGAAAAAGAATCTGACTGCGAACTTAATCTAAGCATTGCTATGTATGAGTTAAAAGTCAATCAGAATTCAGAAAAAGAGTACACAGAAATAGAAGCTTTATTAGTGCCCTGTGCAGAAAAAGACTACGATAAAGCACAATTGCTTTTAGGTAAAATTTACACCAAACAAGAAGAACTTACACATCACAAAAAAGGTTTTAAGCTGGTTAAAAAAGC
Organism: Tenacibaculum agarivorans; assembly: GCF_001936575.1. Lineage (GTDB taxonomy): Bacteria > Bacteroidota > Bacteroidia > Flavobacteriales > Flavobacteriaceae > Polaribacter > Polaribacter agarivorans. Next base: position 405,929 of record NZ_MSMP01000001.1, on the reverse strand, counting down.
AGCAAAGCAAGACAATCGCTTTGCCATGGTGTATTTAGCCGATTTGTATAAAAAAGGAATCGGTACTGAAGTAGATATTAAAAAAGCTAAAAAATGGTACAAAAAAGCCTATGATCTAGGGAGTGATAAAGCTACATATGCATTAGGATACTTATTTTATAAAGGAATAGGAGATACACCTCAAAATTATAAACGAGCCGTAGCATTATTCAAACAAAGTTCCTATCCAATGGCGAAGCACTGGTTAGCTGTGGCGTACTATTTTGGAAATGGTGTGGCGCAAGACAAACAAAAAGCTGTAGAACTATTACAAAGTATAGAGCGATTTGATGAAACTGCTATGCTTGCCTGTATGAAAGAACAGATGAGTACCAATTTTGAATTTACAGAGTTACAGGAAAAGTTATTTACCGTTGAAAATACAAAAACTCCGTTTTCTGATACAGAACTTATGGGAAATTGGGAAGGATCTCTAGTACAGTTAGACTGGTCAGAACAAAAGATAATACAACAAACCCCTTTGCATATTTCGTTTACCCAAACAGAAGAGGAAAATTTAAAATATACTTTTAGCAATGAAAAGAATACAATTAGTGACATTGCATATAATGATAAAGATGCTTTTACCTTTGAAAATCTACATATAGTGTTAGACCGTGCTTTTTATAACAGTGCATCAGAAAAAACCATAGATTACCAAATCACAAATGCAACCATTACCAAAAAGAAAATAGAAGGGAAGACGTATTTAGTGTTGGCGTTACAAAGTTATGCTCAAGAACTTCATGAGTTAGGTTCTACTTTTTATTTGGTATTAACAAAAAAGAAAACCACAACTGAAAACGGAACTGAAGTTTCAGAAGAAGTATTAGAAAACTTACAGCAAGGATCAGACAAGTTTATAAAACTATATCCTAATCCTTTCCACAAAGAATTATTTGTAGCCTATAATCTAACTCAAGAAAGCCATATTCGTATTGAAGCTACACACTTAAATACAGGAAATAATCAAGTTCTTGAAGAAGGAAAACAGCAAAGCGAAGGAGAGTATATCTATTACTTAAATGGAGATCAATTGCAACAAGGCATGTACGTGATTACCGTATATGTAGATGGAGAAAAGAAAACAGAAACGATTATTAAAAACTAAAAAAAGCCATGAAAATTAAAAACCTATGTATCATACTTTGTGTTTTAATAGCGCAATGTGTATTTGCACAAACACCATCAGAACGACCTGTAGATCCATTGGATCCTTCAGGACCATCTGGACCAGGAATCCCAGCAGAACCTGTTCCTGTTCCACCGGGAGAATTTGATCCTTTTATCATTCCAATAGGTATAGACCCTTGTGATTGTCCTGGTAATACCGATAAACCTAGTGACTTCAGATTCAATTTTAGTGACTCTTTTAATACTGCTCTAGCTAACGACAGAGCTGCGATAGCTGCAGCATTAGAAAAAGAAAGGGCATGGTATGATAGGCAAACAAAGTTAATTACAGGAGTAATTAATGGTAGATTAAGAGAAAACTATACTAACTACACTGATGCTAGAAAAGCGTATTTTAGAAACACTGAAGAAGGTAATATTACGGGGTTTAATCATGTTATTTCTAATAATGTTAACAAAGCAACAAGTAGGTTAAGTGGAGCAAAACGTAGTAATACTAAAGCTTTAAAACTCTTAAAACAGAGAGAGGCAGAAATTAAAAATGGAAATATTACAAATTCTCTATATCCGAATTTAAAAGTAAATGGTATTCCACTACAAAATTTTAAAGATTTAGGAAGTGTTAGAAATGCCATGAATAAAGTAATTACTGAATTATCGAATAACAGTTTGGAACTTCACGAATACGCTTTGATTGGAGATGAGCTTAATGCCGCTAATTTTAAACAAGGTTTATTAGAAGCAGCCATCAGGGTTAAAGAAAATTATCATAATGGATTGACTCCTTGGAATAGAGCGAATTATATGCAATTTTTATTGCATTATGAAGCGCACAAAGATAGATTTAGTCCTCCTTATGTATTACCTTCTAGTGTAGATATAGCCTTTAGTAAGTTTGTTAATAAATTAGATATTGCTTCGCCAGACTATATGGAAGACTATGCAAGAGGAAGAGTAAATCCGATTAATAGTCCTTTTCATCCTAATCACTGGGCCTATATTTGGAAAGAACAGTTTCAGAATAGTCCTTTTATGGTAAACGCCTCCAAGGTACTTCATGCCAAGTTAAAACAAGATCTTATTGACAAATTCTTACAAGAAACACCTATTGGGGCCAATTTTAGTGTAGACTTTTTAGTAGATAAGTTTACTATTACCAATATAGATCAATTTAACTTTTTAAATGATGATCCTAATAAAGCCAAAGAATTAGAAAATTGGTACAAATTAGCTGCAGCAGATTTAGATGGAGGACAATCAGCAAGAGCAGGGATTAGAGCTGAAATTGTATCAGGAGGGAATCTATTTTCTATAGTTAGAAAACTTAATATCACCGATGCTTTTCAAAAAAGATGGTTAAAAGCTAATCCTAATATTGTCTCTAGATTTTCGACAATGTTAGCTTTTAATGATGGACCAAATACAGTAAACCCATTACGAGCAGAAGCTATAAGAGGTGGACGTATTCAAAAGTTAATTGAAGATTTAAATGTTGAAAAACAGGAATATAAAAGATGGTTATACGATAATGAAGCAGAATCAGAAAAATTAATAGACTTATCCAAAAATCATACAATTAAAATAGGTTCATTTGGTACTTTAGAGGCTTTAAGTTTTCAGTCAATAGATGAAGTCTCAACTTTTTTGAATAATTTTTCAAATCAACAGACAGAATCAATAAACGAGGATATTAATTTAGAAAGAATTGTTAAATTTAGGCACAGATATGGTAACGACCTCTTTAATGCTTACATGAATGTCGATGTAAAGTGTGTACTAGATAATCCAAAAACATTAAGAGATGACTTTAAAGTTGAAGATGTACGAACTTATGTAACTGGATTAACCGAAATCATAGATCATGAACAATTACAACATTATGAAGAAGACGTTAAAGATGAAAAAAGAATAATTATCAACAACAAGATGGTCATAGGACTAAAAATTAAAGAGCTTCCTTTTCATGTAACCGAAAGCCATGAAGTTGAAGTGAGAATCAATAAAAAAACAGGTCAAGCAATACTAATAGTAGTGAGACCTACTAGAATATAAATATGATATTACAAATATATAATTTTAGTCACATTTATATTGTCAATTTTAAGGTGCTTATGAGTTAAATAATTTTTATTTAAATTTGAAAATAAAAAATTTAGAATTTTAAAAAAAAGAAGAAAACATGAATAATTACGTAGTTGAAAAGTCCTTTTTATCTAGCTTTTTAGACGTACTAGCCCTAGTTGTTTTATTAGTCATAATTATTTTCATTACAAGACTATACATTTTGTTTACTAAATATTTAAAATTTAAAATTAAGTATTTACAATCTAAAATAGATGAAAATATTAACACTAATTAAAAGAATTAAATCCTACAAATAAAAGATCTGTATTTTTATATTAGAACTTAACTAAGTTTTAAGGGGTGTCTGAAAAATCAAGGCATCCCTTTTTATACTTAGGTTTACTGGATGCCTACTCTCGAATACTTCTTCTTGATGAGTTTATTTTATTTTCATAAAGTCTTTCTCATTTCTGACCACTATAAGTAGTTGCATTAGAATTATCAATATTTAGTAAAATATTCAACCCTTTTTTTTCCCTTTTAGGCTATTAAAATTCCTCTTGCCTCTATTTATTTGCCCAAAAAACAAGGGCTTGAGATAATTTCGTCTCAGAAATTAATTAAAATTTATATCATGAAATCATTCAACTTATTTTTACTATCACTAATTGTAGCATTAGCATCGTGTAGTGAAGAAGACAACGTTATTCAAGATCCAGATACAGGCAATGATAATCCACAACCAACAACAGTAGATGTAGTTTTTAATGAGGTTAAATATCAAGGCGATAAAAATTTAATAGAAATCTATAACAGAGGTAATGCAACTGCAGATTTAAGCGAGTACTGGTTATGTTTAGGTCCAGGAGCGTATCAAAAAATTGGAGACTTAACTCCTGAATCAGGTACAATTGCATTACCATCAAAAGGATATTTAGTAGTAAGTTACGATTTACCAGCAGATAATGGAGGATTAGGTTTATACTCAACAAATGAATTTACAAACTCAGAAGCTATTGTAGATTTTGTACAATATGGAGCTGCAGGAAGCGCAAGAGAAAATGTTGCAGCGGCAGCGGGCATTTGGACTGCAGGTCAGTTTGTTCCAGTTGTAAAAAATGAAGACAATAGTATTATTTATGATGGAACAGGAAATGGTGCTGATAACTGGGCTGAGACTGCTAAAATGACTTTTGGAGATGTTAACGTTTTAGAAACTCCTCAAGAACCTGTAAAATCAGTAGTAATTAATGAAGTAAATTATGCAGATAGTAAGCAAATTGAGTTATGGAATAATGGTGATGTAACTGTAGATCTTTCGGAGTACTGGTTATGCCTAGGCCCAGGAAAGTATGTGCAAATTAAAAATGCAACAGTGGTAAGTGGTAGTACTACTTTAAACGCAGGAGATTTCTTAGTAGTAAATTGGAATGATTTGAGTGATAGTGCAGGATTAGGTTTATACGCTACTAACGCATTTACTAGTGCAGACGCAATTAGAGACTTTGTACAATGGGGAGCAGCAGGAAGTGCAAGAGAAAATGTAGCTGCTGCAGCTGGTATTTGGACTGCTGGTGAGTTTGTAGCAAAAGTTCAGAATGATAGCCACAACATTATTTATGACGGAACTGGAGATGCAGCTGCTGATTGGTCAGAAACAACTAAAGCTACATTTGGAGAGAAAAATATTTTAGAAGCACCAGTGAAATCTGTAGTGATAAATGAAGTAAACTATAGTCAAAGTAAGCAAATAGAATTATGGAATAATGGTGATATCGCTGTAGATGTAGCAGATTACTGGTTATGCTTAGGTCCTGGGATGTATTTACAGTTAAAGAATGCTACAGTAGTTAGTGGAAACACTTCTTTAGAGCCAGGAGATTTCTTAGTCGTAAACTGGAATGACTTAAGTAACAGTGCAGGGTTAGGTTTATATGCAACAAATGCCTTTACTAGCTCAGATGCGATTAGAGATTTTGTACAATGGGGAGCAGCAGGAAGTGCGAGAGAAAATGTAGCTGTTGCAGCAGGTATTTGGACTGCAGGTGATTTCATGCCAGAAGTAGCTTCAGCAAGCTCTAGTATTTTATACGATGGAGAAGGAGATACTTCAGGAGATTGGAAAGAAGGAAGTGAAACATTTGGTTCTGGAAATGCAAAATAAATCTTCAATATACATCTTTGATGATATAAATTAGAGATGTTAACATGTAAAAAAGTAAGAGTTATATCCTTTTAAACGGTGTGAATTTCAACATATACAATGTCATTTGTCATGTTAATTGAACGAGAAAAGAACGAATAATGACAGTTTATACAATAAATTAAAAATGTAACATCATTGAAGAATCAAGGTGGATGACTAAGCTATATTTGCAGCATAATAAATTTTTGATTCGGATAAAAACTAGTTGGGGGACGTGTTTTTAAGTTCAAAAAGAATCAAAATTTTACATTCACTAGTAGCTAGTTTTATAGCTGATAGAAACAACACAACCTGAACAGGTTGTGTTGTTGTTTTTTACTCACTTTTTAAATGTCATTATCATAATTAGATAATTTTAGAAATACAATAAGTAGACCTATTAAATTATGTTTATTGTTAACTATGTTACATTTTATATAGATAAAAGATATAAAAACAGTAGTTTATAGTTTTTTATGAGAAGTAACATTATTGAACTATATCCTAAGAACTTCAATATAAATTTGTCGTATAGGAATAGAGAAAATTACTCATAAACTTAAATAATAATTGGGGGATTAAAGTTTAGTTTATCAAGAAAATAGTTTCTCTACCAAATAAACAAAAAGCATCATAGTCACTATGATGCTTTCTTATTTTACCAATAGTGATATCGGCGAATACTATAATCATTGTTTTTGCTTGTACATACTACGAAAGCCTTCCACGGGAAAGGCTTAAGGTCTTTTAGATACTAAGTAACTTCAGTTAATCCCCCAATTAATTTAACTACTTAGTTTTAGGTCAGACAGTTTATAAAGTTAAAAATAGCACCATAAAAACAAATAGATAAAAACCACAAACGTATAAAAATTAGGAATGAATGATTAAAAGTGAGTCATGAGCGTAAAGTAATGCTTTAAATTTCAATTACTATCAGAACTCTTGTTTCATGGCTATTGAAGAACCTAATTACTTATTAAAAGTTGCTTCTATTTATAGTTCTAGAAACATTTTTTTAATATTAGCAGTTTTCAATTCTTTTTCAAAAAGTATATATTTGTACGTCTCTCCAAGTAAAAAATTTAAACTAATTAAAATTTAGAACGAAACGGGCATGGATTTTTATCATTTCAAATTCATACAGAAAATGATTAGAATTTATGTGGTCTTTTGAGCGTATTCGAGTTTTTGAATATTCAGAAGTAAAAATTTTAAACACATGAGAAAAACAACGTTTTTAAAATTGTTGTTGGTGCTCACATTGGCACTATTATCATCTTGTAGAACACAAGAAAAAAAAGAAGAAACAAAGGTTGCGACTGAAATCAAGCAAGGAAATACTGCAGTCCCAAGTATAAAAAATGATAAGGAAACAGCGACATTTAATTTTAAGCCTCAAAAACCAGTTCAAGGAAAATTAAAAGCAGTTGTTGAATTAGGAGCTTCGGGATTTAACTCTTTCATTATTGAAGTTGATAAGGATAAAAATTGGGAAGCCAAAAGGAAAGAGTTTGGGAACAGTTTAATCTTGGAAGAATTAACGAATACAAAAGAAGTTAACGCTAAACTGAAATCATATATCCAAAAAATCCTTGAATTTGGAGTAAATCCTAAAGATGTACATTTTGTAATAAGCTCTGGAGCAGATCAAAAAACAATTACTAAGACCGTTAAAAAAGAATTAAAAAAAATAGGGTATGTAGTAAATGTGGTAACTGCGGAAGAGGAAGGGCAATATGCCTTAAAAAGTGCAATGCCTAAATGTTTTGAAGAAACCGCATTCGTAGTAGATATAGGCTCTGGAAACACTAAGATTGCTTATCTCGATGGAAATAAAATCATTAGTAAAGAAACTCACGGAGCTAAATATTTTCAAAAAAATATAGACGCAAGTAAAGTATATAAAGAAGCTAATAAAATTGCATCAGAAGTACCTCAAACTAAAAGAGTACAAAGCTTTATTATTGGAGGAGTACCGTATCAAATGGCAAAAACATTAAGAAAAGGAAATGAGCGATTTACTATTCTAAATAAAGATATAACTACCTATGCTAAATTGGCAGAACAAAAAGGTAGAAAAGTAGCAAGTGGACTTACTATTTTTAAGGCCATTAACGACCAAACAAACCCAAGTTCGATTATTTTCGATTGGGATGCTAATTTTACTATTGGGTACTTATTAAATTTACCCTACTAACAGAAGTTTAATAATATTAGAAGTGTTTAATCTGCTCTTATGAATTTTTTAAAATACACCTTTATAACTGTTTTATCCATAGTATTAATATGTTGTAAAACCAATAGTAGTAGTGAGAAAACTGTAGATAGTATTAGTGCAAAATTTAACTATTTACCTAAAGCTCCTGTTAGTGGAACTTTAAAAGGAGTGGTCGAATTAGGCAATACAGGTTATAATTATTTTATTATTGAAATAGATACATTAAGTAACTGGAAACTTAAGCATTTAGAGTATGGTAAAAGCTTAATTGCTGAAGGAATGACAACTGCTGAGGAAATTGAAGGGAAGCTAGATAGTTTTATCAAAGAGATTGAAAGTATAGGCGTGAGTAAAGAGCATATTAGTTTTGTAGTAAGTTCAGGAGCTATAAAAGAAGAAGGCACCAATCTGTTTGTCGAAGAACTTAGAAAAAAAGATCATGAAACTAAAGTAGTGACACCAAAAGAAGAAGGAATCTATGCGCTTAAATCAGTATTGCCCAAAAAGTTTGCTAAAGAATCATTTATAGTAGATTTAGGTTCAGGAAATACAAAGGTATCGTACATTAAAGATAATGACACTATAGTTTTAGAAACTCATGGTAGTAAGTATCATCAAAGAGGAACAGAAGATGAACAAGTATTTGATGATGTTAAAAAAATAGTAGCCTCTATTCCTAAGGAAAACACTAAGTATTGTTTTTTCATAGGAGGAGTTCCTGCTCAACTAGCAAGTGGATTGAGAAAAAATAACGAAAGGTACACCCTACTTTTTACTGACGGAAAAAAGTTTGATAAGATTGCAGCAGAGAAAGGGAAAAAAGTACAATCAGGATTAAACATATACAAAGCACTGGTGGAAGGTACAGATTGTAACACACTAATTTTCGATTGGGAAAGTAACTTCACTATAGGTTATCTTGTAGATAAAACAACCAAAAGTTAAACATATTATAAAAAGAGCACTTACAAGTGCTCTTTTTTGTAAGTATTACTAATTTATTAACTATTTTGCTCACTAATTTTTTGCATCTTTGTCCTTATGCGTATTTATCCTATAGAAACAGGTAATTTTAAATTAGATGGAGGAGCAATGTTTGGCGTTGTTCCAAGATCACTGTGGCAAAAAACGAATCCTGCAGATCATAATAATATGATTGAAATGTCAATGAGATGTATGCTTATTGAAGATGGAGATCGATTAACATTAATTGACACAGGGATAGGAAATAAACAATCAGATAAATTTTTTGGTTACTACTACCTCTATGGAGATTTTTCTTTAGACAAATCATTAGCAGAAATAGGATTCCATAGAGATGATATTACAGATGTATTTTTAACTCATTTGCATTTCGATCATTGTGGAGGCGCAATTCAATGGAATAAAGATAGAACAGGATTTGAACCAGCATTTAAAAATGCAAGGTTTTGGAGTAATAGTCGTCATTGGGATTGGGCTATGCATCCAAACCCAAGAGAAAAAGCTTCTTTTTTAAAAGAAAATATTTTACCTATTCAAGAGAGTAGGCAACTTAATTTTTTACATCTAAACACTAAAGACTATGTAGGTTTTGATGTTTTATTTAAAGATGGTCATACAGAAAAACAAATGCTTCCTAAAATTCAGTACCAAGGAAAAACCATTGTTTTTATGGCCGATCTATTACCTACCGCAGGTCATATTCCGTTACCTTACATTATGGGTTACGATACCAGACCTTTACTCACCATAAAAGAAAAAGAATCCTTTTTAAATGTAGCTGCTGACCATGAGTATTATTTGTTTTTAGAACATGATGCTCATAACGAACTGGTTACAGTAAAACATACTGAAAAAGGAGTGCGCTTAGACAAAACATATAAATTTACAGAGATATTTAATTAAAAGTAAGATTAGCCTAATTATAACTAGGCTAATATTCGTTTCTAGAAAGGACCTATCCAAGGTTTATCAGAATTACCAAGGCAAGAATTTGCAGCCCATATAATTTCTTGTTCCCAGCAGCCTCTTGGGCATCTTCCAAAACCATTATCAATTACTGTTTGAGCTAAATTAACAGCTGATTCACATAGTTGAATCTGAAAAACACTGCCTTGACCATTATCTCCCCCACTAATTTTTTTAGTATCCTCTTTAGATAGTTCAAATTTTTTTAGACTTTGTAGATTTTTCATATTTTAAATAGTTAAAAATTTAATAATTAACGAATCAAATTAAAATTTATTTTAATAATCATTATTTTTGCTTTTAGTGATTACCTATGAAGTAAACAAAAAATAACTTATAAAGACATTTAAATTAAAGAGAGATAGAAACATGAATATGAAAATTTACAAGCCAATTGTATCCTCAATCGTTTTAGCTAGTTTAGCTAGCTGTTCGTCGGTGGCTAACTTACATAAATTACCAGTACCACCTGCAATGAACAATGAAGTAAGTATTGCAGAAAAAAAACAACCACTTACTACATTTGAAGAGAACAACTGGCAACATTTAGATTTAGCTACTGATTCAATTCCAGGTATGAGTGTAGTTAAGGCACATAAATTTTTAGCTGGAAAAAAAGGAGTAGAAGTAGTAGTTGGAGTAGTAGATAGTGGTACCGATTTAGGACATGAAGATTTAAAAGATGTAGCTTGGATAAATACAGATGAAGTAGCTGGAAACAATAAAGATGACGATAATAATGGATATGTAGATGATATTAATGGTTGGAACTTCTTAGGAAAATCATATAAAGAGCATTTAGAGTATGAGAGAATTTTAATGAATCCTTCTATTGCAGATGCAGAAACTTTAGCAGAAGTAAAAAAATTCCAAGATAAGAAAGTAGAAGAAGCAAAAAAGAATCAATTTAGATATAATTCAATTATGGCTCAGGTAAAATATGCCAATGCAAATTTGAAGAGCCATTTTAAGAAAGATGATTACACTTTAAAAGAAGTAGAATCTATAAAAACAGATGATGCTTCCTTGAATGAAGCTTTGGCTATTGCGAAACAAACCTTTGGTTTTGGTTTTCCTACAATGAATGAAGCAGAAGAATACTTAGATGGAGAGCTTAAAAAAGCAAAGAAAACTATAGATGGTGATAATCTTAAAACAGATTATAGAACTATAGTAGGAGATAACGCTTACGATATTAATGATAAGCCAGGTTCTGGAGACGGTAATACAGGACACTCTGAAAAAGATGAAGCTCATGGTTCTCACGTTTCAGGGATTATTGGAGCTACAAGAGGTAATGGAAAAGGAATGGATGGTGTGGCTAATAATGTAAAAATTATGGCAGTAAGATCTGTTTCTGACGGAGATGAGTATGATAAAGATGTAGCGTTAGGAATTAGATATGCAGTAGACAACGGAGCAAAAGTAATTAATACAAGTTTTGGTAAAGGATTTTCACCAAATAAAGAATGGGTTTACGATGCTATTAAATACGCAGCTTCTAAAGATGTATTAATTGTTAATGCAGCTGGAAACGATGGGAAAAACATAGATGTTGAAAAAACGTTTCCAAATGATGCGCCAGATTTAGTAAATGAAGTTTCAGATAACTTCTTAACTGTAGGAGCTATGAGCTCTAACTACAATAAAGAATTACCAGCAGGTTTCTCAAACTATGGAAAAATTAATGTAGATGTTTTTGCTCCAGGTGTACAAATTTATTCTACTACTCCTGAAGGAGAATATAAGAAATTTAGTGGAACGTCAATGGCTTCACCTTCTACAGCTGGAGTTGCTGCATTAATTCGTTCTTATTATCCACAGTTATCTGCAAGTCAGGTAAAGCATATTATTATGAATTCTGGAACTAAAATTAACATGCAAGTGGTTAAGCCTGGAACAGGGAGAAGATATGGTTCAGAAGAAGAGTTAGTTCCTTTTTCAGACTTATCAGTATCTGGTCGTGTAGTAAATGCATATAATGCATTGCAAATGGCAGAAAAAATGGTAAGTAGTAAATAAAAAAACGATAACATAAAAAAGAGCATTGTTAAAATGCTCTTTTTTTTATTCAATCAAATATGAAAAAAATCACCTATTTAGTAGTGTCGATATTTATGATTTCTTGTGCAACTTCTGCGCAAAAATCAACTTCATCTAAAAACGATGGTTATTGGCAACAACATGTTGATTATACTATGGATATTGATATGGATGTAAATACATATCAATATAAAGGAAAACAAAAAATAGTATACACTAATAATTCACCTGATGAATTAAATAAAGTATTTTACCACTTATATTTTAATGCTTTTCAACCAGGTTCTCAAATGAATGCTCGTTTGCATACTATAGAAGATCCAGATGGTAGAATGGTAACAGAAAAAGTTGTTGGTGATGAACTAGTCAAAGCAAGTAGAATTCAAACTTTACAACCTAATGAAATAGGATTTATAAAAGTAAATAGCTTAAAACAAAATGGTAAAAAGGTAAGCTATGAAACTGTAGGAACCATACTTGAAGTTACTTTACATACACCGATCAAGCCAGGGAAAAAGATAACTTTAGATATGGAGTTTGATGCTCAAGTGCCAGTTCAGATTCGTAGATCTGGAAGAAATAATAAAGAAGGTGTAGTATTATCTATGACGCAATGGTATCCTAAATTAGCAGAATACGATTTTGAAGGTTGGCATACACCACCATACATTGCGAGAGAGTTTCATGGTGTTTGGGGTAATTTTGATGTAACCTTACATATTGATAAAAAATTTGTTGTTGGAGGTTCAGGAGATTTACAAAACCCACAAGAAGTAGGTCACGGATATGAAGATAAAAGCAAGAAACTTAAATTGCCAAAAGGAGATAAATTAACTTGGAAATTTAAAGGAGAAAATATCCACGATTTTACTTGGGCAGCTGATCCAGAGTATGCACATGATATCTACACCATGAAAAATGGTATTGATCTACATTTCTTATACAAAAAAACACTAGAGCCTGAATATTTAGAAAATTGGAAAAAATTGCAACCAAAAACCGCTGAACTTATGGACTATTTTAGCGAACATATTGGTCAATACCCATATAAACAATATTCAGTAATTCAAGGAGGAGATGGAGGAATGGAATATGCACAATGTACTTTAATAACAGGAAAACGTCCTTGGGGAAGCTTATTTGGAGTTACAGCACATGAGTTAGCACATACCTGGTTTCAATTTTTATTAGCAACTAACGAAAGCAAACATCCTTGGATGGATGAAGGTTTTACTACCTACATCTCGAATAAAGCTAGTGATTTTATTATGAAAAAAAATAAAGACAATCCTAATCTTGGATCTTATAAAGGATATACATATTTAGTAAAATCTGGAAGTGAAGAACCGATATCTACTCATGCAGATAGATATCATACAAATAGAGCTTATGGGATTGCGAGTTATAGTAAAGGGTGTATTTTCTTAAGCCAATTGGAGTATGTTATTGGAGCAGAGAATGTAGCAAAAACCTTAAAAAAATATTATGATGATTTTTCTTTCAAACATCCAACACCAAATGATTTTAAAAGATGTGCAGAAAAAGTGTCAGGAATTCACTTGGATTGGTATTTAAATGAATGGACACAAACTACACATTTTATAGATTATGGAGTAAAGCAAGTAAAAGACAAAGAGATTACCTTGGAAAGAGTTGGAGCAATGCCTATGCCTATGGATATAGAGGTTCAATATACTGACGGAACAAAAGAAGCATTTAATATTCCTATTGAAATGATGAGAGGAAACAAGCCTACCAAAGCTACATTATTAAAAGATTGGGGTTGGGCTTATCCTACCTACAGCTTTGAAGTGAAAAAACCAGTGAAATCAGTTACTATAGATAAAAGTGGATACATGGCAGATGTAAATCCTTTAAATAATACTTTTTCAGTAGAGTAATTAAAATATTTTTAAACCACTTCAATAATTAAGCAGCAAAAACGAATAGTTTTTCGCTGCTTTTTTTTTATAAATAATTACTTTTGCCTTCAAACTTATAGTGAGTATGTCAGAAGAAAAGAAATCATTAAATTTTATTGAGCAAATTATTGAAGAAGATTTAGCGAACGGTATGAAAAACGAAAATTTACGTTTTCGTTTCCCTCCTGAACCTAATGGGTATCTTCATATTGGACATACCAAAGCTATTGGAATTAGTTTTGGTTTAGGTGAAAAATATAATGCTCCAGTAAACCTACGTTTTGATGATACTAATCCAGCAAAAGAAGAGCAAGAATACGTTGATGCAATAAAAAAAGACGTAGCTTGGTTAGGATATCAATGGGAAAATGAGTGTTATTCTTCTGATTACTTTCAACAGTTATATGACTGGGCGGTTCAATTGATAAAAGATGGAAAAGCCTATGTAGATAGCCAAACTTCTGAGGAAATGGCGGAACAAAAAGGAACACCTACAGAACCTGGTGTTGCTAGTCCGTATAGAGATAGAACTGTCGAAGAAAACTTAGATCTATTCACTAAAATGAAGAATGGTGAATTTGATGAAGGTGAACACGTTTTACGCGCTAAAATTGATATGGCTTCACCAAATATGTTATTAAGAGATCCTTTAATGTATCGAATTCTTAAGAAATCACACCATAGAACAGGTAATGATTGGGTGATTTATCCTATGTATGATTGGACGCATGGAGAAAGCGATTACATTGAACAAATTTCCCACTCACTATGTTCTCTAGAATTCAAGCCTCATAGAGATTTATACAATTGGTTTAGAGATCATGTATACGAATATAGTAAAAGTGAATACCCATTAACTCCAAAACAACGTGAATTCTCAAGGTTAAACTTGAGTTATACCATAATGAGTAAACGAAAGCTACTTAAATTGGTAGAAGAAGGTATAGTTTCTGGTTGGGATGATCCGAGAATGCCAACAATTTCAGGATTAAGAAGAAGAGGGTACACACCAGCATCTATTAGAAGTTTTATAGAAACTGTAGGAGTTTCTAAGCGTGAAAATGTAATTGATGTTGCGTTATTAGAGTTTAAGATCCGTGAAGATTTAAATAAAAATGCAAATCGTGTAATGGGAGTTTTAAATCCTGTTAAACTGGTAATTACAAATTACCCTGAAGATGGAGAAGAAATTTTAATTGCAGAGAACAATCCGGAATTAGACGCAGGCTCAAGAGAAGTTCCTTTTTCTAGGGAATTATACATCGAAAGAGAGGATTTTAAAGAAGAAGCAAATAGAAAGTACTTCAGGTTAACATTAGGTAAAGAAGTGCGCTTAAAGAATGCTTATATCATTAAAGGAGAAAGCTGTGTAAAAGATGAAGAAGGAAACATAACAGAAATTCATTGTACTTATGATCCTTTGAGTAAATCTGGAAGTGGTACCGAAGAGAGTAAACGAAAAGTTAAAGGAACCCTACATTGGGTATCTATTAAACACGCAGTAAAAGCTGAAGTTAGAGTATATGATCGTTTATTTTCTGATGAAGCACCAGACTCTCATAAAGATAAAGATTTTATGGAGTTCTTAAATCCAGATTCTTTACATGTTATTAATGCATTTGTAGAACCAGCATTAGTAAACTCAAAAATTGGAGACAGATTTCAATTCCAACGTTTAGGGTATTTCAATGTTGATAATGATACTACTGAAGAAAAATTAGTGTTCAATAAAATTGTAGGACTACGAGATACTTGGGCTAAAATGAATAAATAACCCAAAAAAGATAAAATATTTTTTTGTAAAACTCAGAAAAAGAGCATGTTAATTATTAATTCGCGAATTAATATAACATGTTTTTTTGTTTTTTAATAAAATTTTGTTAATTTTAACATCCCAATATTATATTAGTAATAACCAAGTAAAATCCCCCTAGATGAAAAAATTACATTGGTTACTTTTATGTTTGTTATTTTTACAACAAATTGTAACATCACAGTCCACAAAGACGTGCGATTCGCCGTCAAAAGTTACCACTAAGACAGATCTTAATGGTGTTGATAAGTGCAAATCAAAATATGCAGGAGATGATTCTACCCCTTCTAGATATATTGTTTTAGGGCTTAATAACACGAAACGAAGATTCCTTCGAAAAAGGAAAAAAGAAATCCAAAGAACAAAGCGAATTGCTGAAAGTATAGACGCCTTATCTCTCTCTACCAAAGGTATTTCTAATGAAAAGCAGCAAGCAAATTTTAAAAATGAACTTGGAACTACAAAGTTGAGTAATCATGTTTACAACTTCCAACAGGTGGATAAACTACCTTCATTTCAGTCTTGTAAAAACCCAGAACATAAGGATAGATTAAGATGTTTTAATCTTGGAATAGGGGATTTTATACAAGAACATTTTGAATATCCAGAAGAGGCTTTAGATAAAGAAATCGTTGGTAAGGTTATTGTAAGTTTTGTTATTGACAAGTACGGAGATGTAGTAAATGTAAAAGCGGTTGATGAAAATAATAACGATCAAACGAGTATTCTAACAAAATATAGTGAAGAATTAGTTTCTAAACTATCAAGAATAAAACCAGCAGAGAAAAATGGACAATCAGTAGCAGTGTCTTATGAATTGCACTTGGATTTTTCGTTATAAATATTTGTATAAAAACTATGAATTAATTTAAGGGGACATTTTAGTCCCTTTTTATTTTATAATAAAGTTTAAATTCGAAATCCAATTAGGTCTTAGCTCAGGGAGATCTTCAGGATAATAAATAATTCGTTCAGGAAATTTTTTCTTCAAATAATTACCGGTATCCCAAATTCCATTATTGTTTTCATCTACTATTGCTCTAATTATATATTTTTGAGGTTCAAGCACGTCAAACTCAACCTTTCCTGAAGCAGTAATAATTTGTTTTTTAATTACTTTTTTATCTGTTAACAACTCTATAATTACTGGAGAACTTACTTCTTTTTTAACATCTAAAATAATACTTCCATAATCTTCTATATCTTTAGTACTAAAAGAATACGAAAGAGTGTCTTTAGACTTAACTTGATATAAATCTTCTATAGCTTGAGGTAATGCAGTGAACTTATAAGAAGTGTTTGATTTTTTCTTAAAAAAGAGCCCTAATTTATTAATAGACACCTTTTTCAAGGTATGTTCAATCGCAACGGTATCACCATCTACAAGAGAAAATTTAGAAGGATCAAACGTTGAAATAGGATTGTTAGTGCTGAGTATCAATGTATCTTTTAAATGCAAAATACCTTGTACGTTAGATTCAATAGATAGAGAATCTAGTTTCTTTTTACGTAAAAAAACGGTAATAGTATCTACAGTACTTTTTTCAGTAACTAAAAAGTTCAGAGAATCTATTTTTTCTTTTGTGTAATACCAATAATTTAAGGTGTCGCTATCTTGCTCAAATTCAGATTCAGCTTTAAAATCGGAAGGTACATCTGAAGTAAGTTTTAATTTCATTCCTTCTTGCCTACCAGTATAACCAAACTGAATTTTTCCTTTACTAACCTCTCTACCTCTTTTAAACTTATAAGGCTGTATTTCCTTGAATAGGATAATAGGAGATGTAATTACACTATCTCTAGGAAGTGAAATAGTATCCGTTAAAAAACCTATTTGATCTGTAATAGAACTAAACTTATAATCAGAAACCTCTTCATCTATCGCCATTAAAAAGTATTTACCATCTCTAAGATTTGTAAACTTATAATTAATAGAATCATACGTTCTAGTAACGTAGTTAGGTTTTTGTTTGTATACTATTGAGTCGTTGAAAGTAGAATCAATTTTATAAAGTAAAACACTATAATTTTTATCAGGCTTTGTTAAAGCAATATCTTTTACAGAGCCACTAATAGATAAGGAATCGATAAAATCACCTGTAGAAAATAAATATTGGAAATTCTCAAGAGGATTGTTTTCGTTATTATCCTGTACAGCATTTCCAAAATTAAAAGTATATGTTGTATTATCTCTAAGTGTATCTAAAATTTTAATATTTATATATTTACTTGGAGTACCCTGAGGAGTTATCAAAGGATTATTCTTTAAAGGAGGAGAAATAATTAGCTGTTTAGTTAAATCCTTTAGTGTAATATATTCATTAAAGTAAATTCTAATATTATCATCATTAAAATTTAAACTTTTAAACTCAGGCTTAGCTGCTACTAAAATTGGAGCTTCTTCATCTTTAGGCCCACCATTAGGAGTACCTTTTCTAGCACAATTAGATATTGTAATACAACCTAATATCAATAAAGCAAGTCGCTTAAAAAATTTCACATGAATAAATTTAAACATACATCAAAAGTAGTAAAAACTACTAGATTTTTTTTGTTAAAGCTAAGGTAGCAATGCTAATTTTTACACCTTCAACTTTTAAAAGCTCTTCACAGCAAGAAATAAGCGTAGCTCCTGTAGTAATTACATCATCTATTAGTAGAATATGTTTGTTCTTAAAGTAAGAAGGGTCACTGAGTTTAAAACTAGAATGATTGGAAAATCTATCGAAACGATTTTTAAAGGTTTGCGTTTTTGTTGCAGAAACCTTTAGGAATTTGGTAGAACAAAATTCGATATTCAATTCTTTTGAAACTTTTTGACCAAATGAAGTCAGCTGATTATAACCTCTAGTCTTCAATTTTTTGTTATGTAAAGGGACAGGAAGAATAACATCGATATCAGAAAACCTAGATAATAAATTAAACTCTTTAACAAACCAATCTCCTAAAAATTCACCAATATCCTCTCTTCCCTTGTATTTTAATGTATGAATAAGTTTTTGCGTACTATTATTCTTATGGTAAGAAAGAAAAGAAACAACCTGTTCTACATTTATTCTACCATAAAATAGCTCAGTTATATTATCGTTATTTTGTAATATAGGTAAGTCATTTTTACAATGACCGCATAAAATTTTTTCAGAAGAAAATAAGTTTCTATCACAATTAACACATAAATTTGGATAAAAAAGACGAAATAAATCTTGAAAAAAGCGCATATTTGCCTAACAATTTTTCTGTAAAAATAAAAAAATATACTTTTGGGGAAGAAGTTTAATTTCTTTAAAGAAGCCATAGCAACAGCAAAAACATCAGGAACTCTAGTTCCAAGTTCTCGTTTTTTAGCTGAAAAGATGTTGAAAGGTATCAATTTTAGTGATGCTAATTTGATAGTTGAATTAGGAGCAGGAAATGGAGCTATTACAAAACACATTCTTCAGAAAATACAACCAAACTCACATCTGATTTGTTTTGAAATCAATGAGCTATTCTACAATGAATTGCTAAAGATAAACCATCCACAACTTACTGTTTTAAAGGTGTCTGCCGAAAATATTATTGAAGAAATTAATAACAGAGGTTTTACATCAGTAGATCATATAGTTTCAAGTTTACCTTTATCAATTATTCCCAAAGAAGTCTCTAAAAAGATTTTAAAAGCATCGTATAGCGCATTAAAAAATAAAGGTACATTTTCTCAATTTCAATATAGTTTAGACTATTTTAAAAAAATGAAAAAGATTTTCAAAAAAGAGAATGTTACATTGCACTTTCAGCCTTTAAATATGCCGCCAGCTTTTGTATATAAGTGTACAAAGAATTCAACAATATCATCTTAGGAATTTGTACTTTTGCCTTCTATGATTGAAACGCAAGAGGTAATATCGGAAAAAACCGTTTTAATAGGAGTAATAACACAACACCAAGACGAGAAAAAAGCAAACGAATATTTAGATGAGTTGGCATTTTTAACATTTACTGCTGGTGGAGTTCCTGTGAAACGATTTTTACAAAAACTAGACCGACCTAACCCTAAAACATTTATAGGATCAGGTAAGTTAGAAGATGTAAAAGCATTTATTGAAGGAAATGAGATTGGTACAGCAATTTTTGATGATGAACTATCGCCTGCTCAATTAAGAAATATAGAAAAAGTGTTAAACTGTAAGATTTTAGATAGGACCAATCTAATCTTAGACATTTTTGCAAAAAGAGCACAAACAAGTTCAGCTAAAACACAAGTTGAATTAGCACAATATGAATATTTGTTACCTAGGTTAACAAGAATGTGGACTCACCTTGATAAACAAAAAGGGGGGATAGGAATGAGAGGACCTGGAGAAACAGAAATAGAAACTGACCGTCGTATCATTAGAGATAAAATCTCTCTACTTAAAAAAAAGTTACAGACCATAGATAAGCAAATGGCTGTTCAGAGAAAGAACAGAGGAAAACTAGTTAGGGTAGCATTAGTGGGGTATACTAACGTTGGTAAATCTACATTGATGAACTTAATTAGTAAAAGTGAGGTTTTTGCTGAAAATAAGCTGTTTGCAACTTTAGATACTACTGTTAGAAAAGTAGTGGTAAAAAATGTGCCTTTTTTACTTACGGATACAGTAGGGTTTATTAGAAAATTACCTACACAGTTAGTAGAGTCTTTCAAGTCGACTCTAGATGAAGTAAGAGAAGCAGATTTATTGGTACATGTAGTTGATATTTCACATCCTAATTTTGAAGATCATATTACTTCAGTAAATAAAATTTTGGATGAAATAGACAGTTCAAATAAACCAACAATAATGGTTTTTAATAAGATTGATGCTTATACACATGAAGTAATAGATGAAGACGATTTGGTAACTGAAAAAACCAAGGCACATTATACTTTAGAAGATTGGGAAAAAACATGGATGAATGATCTGGAAAAAAATGCATGTTTTATATCAGCAGCAAATAAAGAAAACATACTAATATTCAAGGATACATTATATGACAGTGTTATAAAAATACACTCAAAAATATTCCCATACAATAATTTCTTATATTAAATCTGAGCACAAACTCACATTTTTTTAGCTACTGTTTTGTTGTTTAAAAAACAGACTATACTCTTTTTATTAGATCCTGTTATTATTTATTTCTTTGGAAGGTAATTAGGAAATTGTTATTTTAAGGCTGAATTAAAGAAGTTTAGTAATTAAATCTAACAAAGTATGATAAAAAAAGTACTCTTACTGTTTCTTGTAGTAAGCAGCAGTTTTTTGCTTGCTCAGAGCGAAATTTCAGGATTAGTTTTTGATGAATATTTAGAACCATTTCCAGGAGCCAATATTTCAACTAGCGAAGGAGAATCTGTCAGATCAGATTTTGATGGAGCTTTTACAATTAAAGTGAAAAAATTCCCTGTTTCACTTAGTGTGTCTTTAATTGGATATCAAACAGAAGTAATTCAGATATCAAGTAAAGATGATGAGATAAATGTAATCCTCAAACAAACACTAGCCTTAGATCAAGTGGTAGTTTCTGCTTCGAGAACCCCAGAAAGAATTGCAGAATCGCCAGTAACAATTGAGCGAATTGACCAGAAATACATAAAGAATACTCCTTCACCTAATTTCTATCAAAGTTTAGGAAATTTGAAAGGGATAGATGTATTAGATAATAACCTTATTACTAAAGCTATAGGTTCAAATAGAGGATTTGTAAGTACAGATAACGTAAGAGCTGTTCAATTAGTTGATGGAGTAGATGTTGCCGTACCCGTTTTTGATTATTCATTAGGAAATACTTTTGGACTCAATGAACTAGATGTTAAGAATGTGGAAATTCTACCAGGCGCAGCATCAGCATTATATGGAGCAAATGCGTTAAATAACATTGTTTTAATGACCAGTAAAAATCCTTTTGATGATGATGGAATCAGTGTGTATACCAAATCGGGTGTAACAACTCAAAAAGGAAGAGGTGATTTCGCTTTTTATGATGTTGGAGCTAGATTCGCATATAAGTTTAACGACTGGATAGCTGGTAAAGTTAATATGACATATATAAAAGGAGAAGACTGGGCAGCTATAGACAGAAGCAATAGTAATGGTGGGGCTAGTGTAGATCATTCTACCAATCCAGCTTATGATGGAGTAAATGTATATGGAGACGAAGTTTCTATTAACTTAGTAGATCTAGCAATTTTGGCCTCTCCCGCATTTGCGCCACTAGGTATTAATCCGTTAAATCTAATTGCAGGAGTTCCAGGTGTTGAAAATCAACTAATAACCAGATCTGGATATGATGAAAAAGATTTAATAGACTACGGATTAAGATCAACTTTATTTGATGGAGCATTACATTTTAGACCTTGGGGAGAAAATAACACTGAAATTATTTTAGCAGCAAAATTTAATATTGGTGATAATATATCTCAAGCAAGTAATAGATACCTACAAACGAATTCTTTTATGGAACAATATAAGATTGAATTTAAAGGGAAGAATTATTTTATTAGAGGATATTATAATGAAAATGATGCTGGAAACACTTTAGATTCTAGGTTAGGAGGTGTGTTTTTATTAAATAATTGGAAAACACATGAAAACTATTTTATTGAATATGCTACCATGTATTTTGGTTTGTTAGCAAATGGTTTAACAAATGATAATGCACACACTACAGCTAGAGCATTTGTAGATAGAGATAAACCTGTAGTAGGCTCTACTGAATTTTCAAATGGGTTGAGTTTAGCCAGATCTACTCCAATAGCTGAAGGAGGAGGAGGTCTTATAGAGAATTCTGGATACTACCATGCTGATGCAAATTTAAATTTATCCGAATACATAGAATTTGCAGACATACAAGTGGGAGGTAGCTTTAGAAGTTACGCACTAGATTCTCAAGGACAAGTATATACAGATGATGATGGAATAATAAGATACAGGCAATATGGTGTTTACACTCAAATACAAAAGAAGTTTTTAGATGATCGACTAAAGTTTACAGGTACATTACGTTTTGATAAATCTAGAAATTTTGATGGTAATGTTTCTCCAAGAGCCACAATTTCATATGCAGCAGGAGAAAAAAGAGATCATAACTTTAGAATTGGTTTTCAAACAGGTTTTAGAAACCCTACATCACAAGATCAATATTTAGGTTTAGAATTGGGAGGAGCTATTTTAATAGGTTCAGTACAAGAAAACCTATTAAGAGAAACAGTTACACGTGGATTTACCGATGCTTCTGGTGCAGCACAAACAGTGACATTAACAGGAGAAGATGCCTTTAATAATGCATATACAGCTGAATCGGTAGAGCAATTTCAAAATAGTTTTAGAGTAAATGCACTTAATGGAACGTTAGCTGCAGACCCTACATTACTACAAGTGTCTACTGCTAGTTTAGTACAACCTGAAATTGTAAGATCTTTTGAGGTAGGATATAG
Source organism: Tenacibaculum agarivorans (assembly GCF_001936575.1). Lineage (GTDB taxonomy): Bacteria > Bacteroidota > Bacteroidia > Flavobacteriales > Flavobacteriaceae > Polaribacter > Polaribacter agarivorans. Next base: position 383,120 of record NZ_MSMP01000001.1, on the reverse strand, counting down.
AGGAGCAACTAATATTGCCAATAAACTTTTTGAATTTGATTTGGTAGGTTTTTTTAATGCTCACGAAGACTTCATTACACCTGTTAATGTTGTAGTACCTTACGTTGGAAATGTTAATGATCCCACTTCTGGAGCTCCTTTATCAATAGCAAATAGAAATCTTCAAACATTTAGTATAGTTACCAATAGTAGCTCTGAAATTCAAGCTTTTGGTTTCACTGCTGGATTTAATACTAAAATCTTTAGTAACTTCACCCTTGGAGGTAGTTATGCCTATTCAGATTTTACAATAGACAATAAAGATAACTTTGTGTTTAAGCCATTCTTTAATGCGCCTAAACATGCTGCAAAAGTTCAATTTGGTAATGAGCGCTTATTCCAACACTTTGGTTTTGCAGTTAATGCAAGTTGGCAAGATGCCATGTTATATCAGACCAGATTTATTGATAGAGTTCTCCCAGCTAGAACTGTTTTAGACGCACAATTAAATTATGCTGTTCCGTCTATTAAATCAGTTTTTAAAGTAGGAGGAACTAATATCACAAGAAATGAGTACAACAGTGTTCCAGAAGCAGGAACCATTGGTTCTCAATTTTATATTTCTTGGACAGTGAATCAATAACGTGTTTAAAGTTTTAAAAGGCAGTCTAAATTTAGACTGCCTTTTATTCTTTTTTTAAAAATAATAAAAGCCTATTTTTTGGAATTTGGGAATATTTTGTTTAAGTTGTTGGCGATTGTAACAAATTTAACAAAGAATGATGAAAAAAGTACTCATGCTACTACTTCTTGTAAGTAGCGGTTTTTTGTTTTCCCAAAACGAAATTTCGGGTCTAGTATTTGATGAATATTTAGAGCCGTTCCCCGGAGCCACTATTAAAACTAGTGAAGGAAAAACAGCAAGTTCTGATTTTGATGGAGCCTTTACAGTTAAAGTAAAAAAATTCCCCGTAATACTTAATGTATCTCTTGTTGGATATCAAACTGAAACTATACAAGTATCTGGTGCTGATGACGAAATAAATGTTATTCTTAAACAAACGTTAGCTTTAGACCAAGTAGTTGTTTCTGCTTCGAGAACCCCAGAAAGAATTGCTGAATCACCAGTAACTATTGAGCGAATAGATGAGAAGTATATTAAAAAAACACCTTCACCTAACTTTTACCAAAGTTTAGGGAACTTAAAAGGAATAGATGTTTTAGATAATAACTATTTAACTAAGGCAATAGTTTCCAATAGAGGTTTTGGTAGTACAGCAAACACTAGAGCAGTACAGTTGGTAGATGGTTACGATACAGCCGTACCCGTTTTCGACTATGCCATAGGTAACCTTTTTGGATTAAATGAGTTAGATGTAAAAAATGTTGAAATTCTACCAGGAGCTGCATCTGCATTATATGGTGCGAATGCCTTCAACAACATCGTATTAATGACTAGTAAAAATCCATTTGATGACGACGGTGTAAGTGTTGCTATGAAATCAGGAATAACTGAGCAACAAGATAGAGCCACATACGCTTTTTTCGATATAGGAGCAAGATTTGCATACAAGTTTAATGATTGGATAGCAGGTAAAGTAAATCTTCATTATGTAAATGGAGAAGATTGGGTTGCTCGAGATAGAAGTAATAGTAGTGGAGGTTCAAGTGTAGATCATTCTACTAATCCAAACTATGATGGGGTAAATGTATATGGTGATGAGACAACATTAAACTTAGTTGATTTAGCATTATTAGCTCTTCCATTAGCAGCTGATCCATCTTCACCTTTCGCAGGTAGCAACCCCTTAGCACTAATAGCAGGAATTCCAAATGTAGTAGATCAAAGAGTAAGTAGAACAGGATTTAATGAAAGCGATTTAATAGACTATAGAATTAGATCTACCCTTTTTGATGGAGCATTGCACTTCCGCCCTTGGGGAGCTAATTCAACAGAAATTATGTTAGGAGCTAAATTTAATTTAGGAACTAATGTAGCTCAATCAAGTAACAGATATTTCCAAGAGAATTCTTCTATGCAACAATTTAGAGTAGAAGCTAGAGGAAAAAATTACTTTGTTAGAGGGTATTTTAATGAAAATGGAGCAGGTAACTCTATAGATAGTAGATTAGCAGGAATTTTTGTAACTAATAATTTAAAGAGTAATGGTACGTTCTTTACAGAATATGCAGGAGCATTTTTTGGTATGCTAGCTAATGGTTTGTCTGTTGAAAATGCACATGCAACAGCAAGAGCTTTTGTTGATAGAGATATACCACAACCAGGTTCTCCTGAATTTGAGAATAGTCTCAGATTAGCAGAAAGTATAAATTTATCTGAAGGAGGAGCTAAATTATTTGAAAATTCAGGGTATTATCATGTAGATGCTAACGTAAATTTAGCTGATTATATTGATTTTGCTGATATTCAAGTTGGAGGTAGTTTTAGAAGTTTTGCCTTAGATTCTCAAGGTCAGGTATATACTGATGATGATGGCGTACTAAGATATAGACAATATGGTATATACACACAAATACAAAAGAAGTTTAGTGACGATCGTTTCAAGTTTACAGGGACTATGCGTTTTGATAAATCAAGAAACTTTGATGGAAATTTCTCACCAAGAGCAACTCTTTCGTACGCAGCAGGTGAAAAGAGAGATCATAACTTTAGAATAGGTTTCCAAACAGGTTTTAGAAACCCAACTTCTCAAGATCAGTATGTTGGTTTGCAATTAGGGAACTCAATCTTATTAGGTTCAGTAGCGGAGAATTTACCAAGAGAGGTAACAATAAGAGAGTTTGTGTCAGACAATACTAGAACAGTTACCTTAACAGGAGTATCTGCATTTGAAAATGCCTATACTGCTGAATCAGTTGCAGCTTTTCAAAGAAATTTTAGATCTAATGCAGTAAATGGAAATCTAGATGGAAGCGGGTTCCCAGTAGTAGATCCAAGTTTATTAGTGAAATCTGAAGCAAAATTATTACAGCCAGAAACGGTGCAATCATTTGAAGCTGGATATAGAGGTGCTGTAAACATTGGAGGAAAACTTTTTGAGTTCGATATGGTAGGTTTCTATAATTTCCACAAAGACTTTATTACATCAACGGATGTGGTAGTGCCATTTGAAGGAACTGTAGACAATCCTGCTAGTGGATCAGTAAGATCAATAGCATTAAATGATTTCCAGAGATATATAATCAATACCAATAGTGAATCTGAAATCCAGGCCTTTGGATTTTCAGCAGGTTTTAATACTAAAGTTGTAGGAAATTTTGAACTTGGTGCAAGTTATGCTTTTTCTGATTTTACTATAGAAAATAAAGATGCTTTCAGTTTTAAGCCTTTCTTTAATTCTCCAAAGCATGCGGTTAAAGTTCAATTTGGTAACGAAAGATTATTTAAAAATATTGGTTTTGGCGTAAATGCTAGATGGCAAGATGCATTTTTATACCAAACAAGATTTATAGATAGAATTGTTCCAGCGAGAACAGTGTTAGATGCACAAGTAAATTACACAATACCATCTATTAAATCAGTTGTAAAATTAGGTGGTACTAATATTTTACGTCAAGATTATATAAGTATTCCTGAAGCTGGAAATGTAGGCTCTCAATTTTATATTTCTTGGATCGTAAATCAATAACGATTAATAAACATATTAGTTTATAAAAAAAGACAACTTTTAAGGTTGTCTTTTTTTATTTTTAACGGCACTCATTTTTAACATTATGAAATTAAAATTTACATGTTTGATTTTGAATACGATATATTGAAATAGTATTTTTTGCTGATGAAAAATTGAAAAGTATTAACATAGTATAAGCAATAATTGCAAATCATTCAAAATAGGAGTTATTATTTGTTAAAATTTTGCTAAATATGATTTTAACATAAAAATAGTTGTACTTTCGCGCCCGAAAACTAAACCAACTACTGCAGTAATTCGTAAATGTTAAAATATGAAGAAAGTATATTTACTAATAGTAGTATTATTATCCCTTAATAGTTATACACAAGAAGTGTGTGAATCTAAAGAAGAAACTTCTTTTGAAGATTTAAACAGTATTACAAAGTGTTCTATTAAACCTGCTAAGAAAGGTAAAGGAAAAAGCAGTAGGCAAATTACTGTACGTGTATCTGCTTCTAAAAGAAGGTTTCTAAAGAAAAGAGAGATAAGAAAAAAGCAGGCTGTTTCTAGCGCTAATTCGTTAAATACTTCTGGAATTACTGAAATAGCAGGAAGCAACACAATATCTAACAAACTTACCGTAAAGAAAAAAACAGCAACTAATAGTATAGCAGCATTAACCGCATCTCTTTCTGAAGAAGAAGTTAGAAATGCAGATAGGTTTAATTCTGTAGATAAAATTCCTTTATTTGCGAAGTGTAAAAAAGTGAAGAGAAACGAAGCATATGATTGTTTCAATGAAGAAATGATTAATCATATTCAAGAACATTTCAAGTACCCAGGAGAAGCTGTAAGAAACAAAACTGAAGGAGAAGTATGGATTAGATTTATCATAGATAAAAATGGAGATGTTAGAAATATCAAAGCATTAGGTCCTGAAAATGCCGAAATACTAAATGATGAGGCTAAGAGAGTAGTAACAAAACTACCACAATTTATAGCAGCTAAGAAAAACGGAAAACGAGTTGCAGTTAAATATGGTTTTCCAATTAACTTTTCATTAGAAGAATAATTTTCCCAAAAATTTAATTAATTTAAAATGTTTAAGAAGCAATTAGTACTAATTGTTTTTGCTTTGTGTTGCGTTTCAACGTATGCTCAAGTAAAAATAAAAGGAGTGGTTTATAATGAATATTTAGAACCATTTTACAATGCAAAAATCACAAACGGATTATTTGCAACAGAGTCTAACATTAGTGGTGAATTTACGATTATTATTGACGGAAATTTACCTCAAACTCTAGAAATTACTGCTTTTGGTCACCAAGCTGAAACCGTTGAAATTGTTAAAGCTGATCAAGTTGTAAATGTAATTCTTAAGGAAAACTTTTTATTAGATCAAGTAGTAATTTCTGCATCTAGGGTTCCGGAAAGAATTATTGAATCTCCTGTAACTATTGAGAGACTAGGTCTTACTGATATTAAAAAGAATTCTTCCAACTCTTTTTATGATGGTTTAGTAAATTTAAAAGGAGTAGATGCAAGAGAGGTGAGTTATGGATATAAATCTATTAACACGAGAGGTTTTGCCGATTTCAATAACTCAAGATTTGTGCAGTTAGTAGATGGAATGGATACATCGGCACCAGCATTAAATTTTAGTGCAGGAAATTTATCAGGAGTTTCAGAGCTTGATATTGCAAATGTTGAAATATTACCAGGAGCATCTTCTGCATTATATGGAGCTAATGCCTATAATGGTATTATGATCATGAATACAAAAAGTCCTTTCGATTTTGAAGGGGTTAGTTTTTTGTTAAAAAGTGGAGCTACAAGACAACAAGCAGCAGGAACAAATCCATTTTATGATTTTTCAATTCGTATGGCTCACAAGTTTAGCGATGCTTTTGCTGCTAAAGTTAATTTTTCATATTTCGAAGCTGAAGAATGGCATGCTACCGATTTTAGAAATAAAAAAATAGACACCAATGAAATCATTGATGGAAGTTTCGATAGTCCTGTAGATTATGATGGAGTGAATACTTATGGAGATGAGGATTTTGCAGATTTAGCAAATTCAAATAACTTACTTAATGCACTTGGTTTATTTTTTCCAACCGATCCTGGATTTGAAATAGGTACGCACGTAAGTAGAAAAGGGTATACAGAAAGTGAATTGGTTAGAGATTATAGATCTAAAAACTTAAAGTTCTCTGCTTCTTTACATTACCGTCCTTTTAAAGATGAATCTTTAGAAGTTGAATTAGCGACAAGAATTGCTAGAGGAGATAACATGTTTCAAGGAATAGCATCAAGATTTGCACAACGTAATTATTACATTGGTCAATCTAAATTAGAAGTAAAAGGAGATAACTTTTTCGTTAGGGGATATTATACAAGAAACGATGCTGGTGATACTTATGATTTAACAAGAACAGCACAAGGGTTAAATGTTTTAGCTGATGCTAATTTACCAGTATTATCTAATGGAAGAAGACTTACTTGGGGAGATTACTACGGTATTCAATACATGACTTTAATTAATAATAATGCATCTTTAATTGGTCCTTCAGGTAATCCTTTTGATGTAAATGACGTTGATCCTTCATTAAGAGAAGTATCAAGAGATTTCGCAGATCAATTTAGATTAATCCCTGGTACACCTGAGTTTAATCAAGGATTTGATTTAGCTACATCAACACTTATTACTGAGGGTGGAAGTAAGATTTACGATAGAAGTGCATACACTCATATAGATGGAAACTATAACTTTAGTAGTTTACTAGACGAATGGGCAGAAGTACAAGTAGGTGGTTCTTACAGGGTTTATAACCCAGAATCTCAAGGAACAATCTTTAATGATCGTGCTGAGAAAATAGATATTACAGAGTACGGTTTTTATACACAATTACAAAAGAAGTTTCTTGAAGATAGATTGAAATTTACAGGATCAATTCGTTTTGATAAATCAGAAAACTTTAGTCCTAACTATTCTCCAAGATTAGCGTTAAACTATGCCTTAGGCGAAGATAAAGATCATATAATTAGGGCGTCTTATCAAACAGGATTTAGAAACCCAACAATACAAGAGCAATATATTTTTGCTCCTTCTGCTAGAAAAACTACAGTAGGTTCTGTTGGTGATAATATTAGAAGAATCGCGATTCAGAATACAGAAATTACAGGAAGTGATTTAATTAATAATGCACTATTAACTAGATCTGTTTATGATTTAGATTTTATAGCTGATGTTGGACAGAATATAAAGTCAGAATATACTGAGATTATACCAGAAGAAGTTAAAACTTTTGAGTTAGGGTATAGAAGTCTTATCGGACTTGGAGAAGCGAATTTAGATGTAGATTTTAACGCATATTATAGTTTCCATAATAACTTTGTGTTCTTTCAAGACATTGTAGTTCCAAATGCTGGAGAAGTAATTGCAACTGGACAATTAGATGCAACTGCTGCTGAAGCTATAAGAATAGGTGCAGTAAGAGAGTTTAACTTAATTACGAATGCAAAATCTGAAGTACAATCATATGGTGTAGGTTTAGGGGTTCACACTAAATTATTTAGACTTTTTGATTTAGGTTTAAATTATAATTATGCAGACTTTAAATTGCAAGAAGATTTAGACTTTGGATCATTTGAACCAAACTTTAATACGCCTAAGCACACTGCAAAAGTTCAATTAGGAAGTACTAAACTTTTCAAAAATTTTGGCTTTAATGTGAATGCAAGATGGTCAGATAAATACAGATGGGTATCTACTTTTGCAAAAGGATATATAGATCCTAGAACTGTATTAGATGCGCAATTAAATTACCGTATTCCATCTATTAAATCGAGGTTTAAAATTGGTGGAACCAATCTATTAGGAAAAGAATATTTAGTAGCTCCTGGATCAGGAAGTATAGGAAGCTTATATTACATTTCTTGGACAATTAATAACTAAGTTAATTAACTAACTAGTTACTATACATAAAAAAACGAGATGCTTTTTAGCATCTCGTTTTATTTTTATGAGGAAATATATTATTCAACGTAAACTCTTATCATAGGTCTTGATTTTTGTTTCTTTTTATCAAGAAAAAGAAGAGGGCTGTATATCTTTTACTAGGCTTTAATATCAAAAACATATAGCAGATGCTAATGGTTGTGATTTTATATAACTGTAATGAAGTAAAATTGTATTGAAAAAATATTTTTACTTCTCAATAGCTACATTGAGCAATAGTAGAAGTACAATATTCATTTCCGCTTTACTCTAATGAATTTCATTCGAAGTAACACTTTTGTTCTTAAACGAGGTTCATATTATTCAATAATACCTAATCGTTTAGCACGTTGTTCCCAACTTTTTCTAGCTAAGCTTTGTAAATCAGCTACTTTATCACTTTCATCCATGATTTCTAAGCCTAACAATGTTTCTATTACATCTTCTTGAGTAACTAAACCACTTACTGAACCATATTCATCAACAACTAAAGCAATATGTTCTCTTTGTTCAATTAATTTTTCGAATAACTCAGGAATTGGTAAATCTCTTTTGGTTATAATAATATCACGCTTAATCGTAGATAATGGTTCACCTCCATGACCACGTATAATAGCCTCTAAAAGCTGATCTTTTAAAAAGTAACCTATTATATTATCTGAACTTTCTGAATACACCGGAATACGTGAAAAGCGCAATGTAGGATTATCATCAAAGAAAGACTGAATGGTCTGAGATGCATCAGCAGTTTTTAATACAGTACGAGGAGTCATTACATGTTTTACCGCTACTTCTTTAAAGTTTAGCATGTTTTGTATTACTTTGCTTTCACTCTCCTGAAAAACACCTTCTTTTTCAGCAATTTCTGTCATAGCGGAAAAATCTTCTCTACTTAAAACACTCTCTCCATGCCCACCTTTACCAAACATTTTAGTAAATAATTGTAGTACCCAAATGATACCGGTATATTTTAAAACTGTGATTAGAATATTTAATGTAGTAGTTGTAAAACCTGCTAATGATTTCCAATATGTAGCTCCAATAGTTTTTGGAATAATTTCAGAAGCTACTAAAATTAATATAGTCATTATAGCAGAAACAATAAAAACGCCACTAAAAATTCCGCTTCCTGGATTGTCTTTAAACACACTCTCTGCTTGAGACCCCACTAAAATTGCACCTACAGTGTGCGCTATAGTATTAAGAGTTAAAATAGCAATTAAAGGTTTATCTACATCTTTTTTTAATTTCTCTAATTCTGTTGCGAATGATTTACCTTCATTCTTCTTTACATTAATAAAAGTTGGTGTAACACTTAATAAAACCGCTTCTAGAATAGAGCATAGAAAAGAAAAAAAGATAGATATAACACCATAAAAAATAAGTAATCCCATTGCGTTTGATTTTTTGTAAAAATACTATTATTTCTGACTAAAGAAAGAAGAAGAAAGACAAAAGACAAAAACTGAGTTGAAGCTATATTTTAATTCTTATAGCTTAGAACATTATTCGAAAGCTTGATTTATTTTTTGAATCTTTTACTTATTCTCTACTTTTAAAAAGGTTGTCTTGAATAAGAAAGCCCCAAGAATAAAAATCTTGGGGCTAAAATAGTATATGAAATTATCTTTATTAGAAAGCATAACTTAAACCAACTAACCAGTATGATTGTATTTTAGTTGGAGTGTTATCTAAACTTGAATATTTTTGAGTTCCATCAGCATTTAAATCTAAGTTAAATACTTCTTGTCTGTTGTCTCTTAAACCAGACTCTAAACCAACACCAATTCCTTTCCAAATATTAAACCCTAAAGAGTTAATCCAAGTCCAGTTAGATAAGTCAAATGACTTATAACTTTGGAAGGTAGAGAAATTAGATCTAAACTTTAATTTTCCAAATGTTTTATTATACTCAGCAACAATTTTAGCTCCTAAAGAAGAGTCAAAAGTATTACCTCCGCTACTAAACACAAAGTTATAGTTTAATGGGTGAGCAACAACTACTAATTCAGGAATTGGAGTCCAAGTAGCACCAACCCCAACGTCTAAATAACCAGGATCATTAAAATTACTAATAAAAGAAGTTCTATATTCTCCTAAGGTAGAAACAGCTAATGTTTTTGTTATTTTACGACCATAAAGAGAAGTAATCGTAAATACATCCGTGGTTCCTCTAAAACTTGTGTCATCAGTAGGGTCATTTTTGTCATCTAACTTCACCCATCCTAAATTTAAATTCCCAGAGTTTCTCCAGAAAAACTTTTCCCTATCTAGATTTGCTACTCCATTTACAGTAATCCCAATGTTACCAGCAGATGAATTTGGCACTGCATTAGAAAACCAATCATTGAATCCAGAAAAATTAGCACCAATTGTACCAAACGCACTAAATTTCCATCCAGGAAAAGCATCAATTTTTGCTTGTAAAGCATTTACTTCTGCCTGTAACTTTGCTGCTTCTGCAGCTTTCTTCGCCTTTTCTGCTTTTAACTCCTCGATTGTTTGAGCAAAAGTAAAGGTGCTCATTAACAATGCTGTAGCTATAACTAATTTTTTCATGTTTTTAATTATTTATTTTATGATATTAGTTCGTTACTAACATTAGACAAAAATAAAGTTTAAAAGTCACAGGAAATATAATTAATTACCCTTTTTTTCTGTACAAAGGAACAGTAGAACACGCTTCACCAAACATGATGGTTTTGGCAACAGGTTGAACTTTAGAGATTAACAATGTATATGCACTATCTGGTATAGGTTTAGTACTACAACCTTTTATAATTACAGGTTTATCTTTAAACTCCTCAACAGATAAATTTTGTATGATATCTGCAAAGATTACAGTTTCTAACAATTCCAAACTCCCAATCACAACCTTTTTAGCAAAAGGGTTTAGTGTTGTCGTTAGTAATAGATAAGCCCAAGAAGGAATAATAGCATCAGTAGAACAGTGTAAGGCTACAAAAGTATCTTGATATTGAGACCAATCATGGTTTTTAACCTGTTCTCTAAAGTCTTTTTCTCTAAGCAGTAAACCTTCAAATAACCAATCAGAAATATCAAACAATATTCGTTTACCTTCAGCATAATAATCCTCCAAATCTATATTGATTAATTTACTGTTGGCGACTCTATTTACAATTTCATCTTCCATTATAATAAACCTAATTCTAGTTTTGCTTCTTCACTCATCATATCTTGAGTCCATGTAGGATCAAACGTAATTTCAACTTCACAGTCGTTAATCTCCTTTAATGTTTTTACCTTTTCTTCTACTTCAACAGGTAACGTTTCCGCAACAGGGCAGTTAGGTGAAGTTAAGGTCATTAAAATTTTAGCATCGTTTTCTTCAGAAATAAAAACATCATAGATTAATCCTAATTCATATATATCTACTGGAATTTCAGGATCGAATATTGTTTTTAAAACTCTTACGATTTTATCTCCTAATTCTTCTAATTTTTCTTCGGTCATAATTAACTTGATAATTTGGCTTGCTGCGCAATCGCATACATTTTAATTTGTTTTACCATAGATACCAATCCGTTTGCTCTAGTTGGGCTTAAATGTTCCTTTAAACCAATTTCATCAATAAAACTAGTATCAGCATCTAGTATTGCTTTAGGAGTTTGGTCGGAAAACACACGTAATAATAACGCTACAATTCCTTTGGTAAGAATAGCATCACTATCTGCAGTAAACTTAATTTTATCAGTATCTATTTCAGAATGCATCCATACTTTAGATTGACATCCTTTGATTAGATTTTCATCAAGCTTATATTGGTCATCTATAAGAGGTAAGGATTTTCCTAACTCTATAATATATTCATATCGCTCCATCCAGTCTTCAAACATTGAAAACTCATCGATAATTTCTTCTTGTATTTCTTTGATAGTCATTTTTTAGAACTATTTTTGCACTTTATAAATTATTTTGTGCAATTACCGTGCAAAATTACTGATAAAAATTAATAAATGGGTAAACTATTAGCGGTAGGAACTGTTGCTTTTGATGCAATAGAGACACCTTTCGGTAAAACTGACAAAATATTAGGAGGTTCAGGAACTTTTGTCGGTTTAGCAGCTTCACAATTTGGTGTACAAACAGGAGTAGTATCTGTAGTTGGAGGAGATTTTCCACAATCATACTTAGATATGATGGAAAATAAAGGCATAGATACTTCTGGAATTGAAATTGTGAAAGATGGAAAAACATTTTTCTGGAGTGGAAAATATCATAACGATATGAATTCTAGAGATACATTAGTAACAGAACTAAATGTATTAGAAACATTCAATCCAGTAGTGCCTGAAACATTTAAAAATGCTGAAGTAGTAATGTTAGGAAACTTACATCCACTTACACAAGCATCAGTTTTAGATCAAATGAATGAACGACCAAAGTTAGTGGTACTAGATACGATGAACTTTTGGATGGATATAGCATTGAGTGATCTTCATGAAGTATTAAAAAGAATAGATGTAATTACAATCAATGATGAAGAAGCACGTCAGTTAAGTGGTGAGTATTCATTAGTAAATGCAGCTAAGAAAATTCATGAAATGGGACCAAAATATGTGGTAATTAAAAAAGGAGAGCACGGTGCGTTATTATTTAACGATGATAATATGTTTTTTGCTCCAGCATTACCATTAGCAGAAGTATTTGATCCAACAGGAGCAGGAGATACATTTGCAGGTGGCTTCTGTGGCTATTTAAGTAAAACAGGAAATTACTCGTTTGAAAACATGAAGAACGCTATTATCTACGGATCTAATTTAGCTTCTTTCTGTGTAGAAAAGTTTGGTACAGAACGTATGCAAGAACTTTCGAAAGACGAAGTACAAACACGTTTAGAGGCATTTAAGAAATTAACACAATTCGATATAGAATTAGTTTAATTTTATGATTTCAGCAGCTAGAATTTACTTTCCTAATTTAAATGGACTAAGATTTATAGCTGCTTTTTTTGTCATCATAAATCATACAGAACAATTAAAATTGTTTTTTAATTTAGGAGATGGCACAGTCGCTCCTTTTGCTAAAATCTGTGGGAAAATAGGAGTAATGCTTTTTTTTGTGTTAAGTGGTTTTTTAATTACATACTTATTATTACTTGAAGAAAATAAGTTAAGTACTATTAATGTAAAAAAATTCTACATGAGGCGTTTCTTAAGAATTGCTCCGCTATACTTTCTCATTATTATTATCGTTTTTTTTGTACTTCAAAACTTTTCTTTTTGGGATATTCCTAGGATGAAAGACCCAATAAAAAACAACTTTTTCGAAACTCTTGTGTTGCATATTTTGTTTCTACCAAACTTAGTTACTGCTATTTATGGTTTTTTACCATATATAGCACCAGCATGGTCTATAGGAACAGAGGAGCAAGCTTATTTGATTTGGCCTTTACTACTAAAAAAAATAAAGAGAAATAGGTATAAATTGTTTATTACTGTTATTATAATTCATGCCCTAGTAAGAGTTTTCTTGTATATCAATATTTTTGATTTTAAGTATGTCGAGATTATTAAAAAGTTTTGGATGCATTTTAATATTGATATTATAGCTATAGGTAGTTTATTAGCTTTATTACTTTTCGAAAAACATAGGTTTTTAAAGTATTTAGTAAATGGAGCAACCTTTTACATTACTTTATTGCTGACTGTAGTACTTCTAACTTTTAGCATTAGAATACCTTTTTTTCATTATTTGTTTTACGGGGTTTTATTTGGTGTTCTCATTATTAATTTGGCCAGTAATACTAGTTTGTCAAAAGTGTTAGAATGGAAGGTTTTAAATTACTTAGGAAAAATATCTTATGGAATATACATGTATCATTTTATAGTTTTAATTCCTACATTAATTATAGCAAAAAAATACAATTATGATTTTAATTGGTTTGTTTATAGTTTATTACTATCAACTACCATACTAATTTCGAGCATTTCGTATTATTATTATGAAAGTGTTTTTCTAAAGATAAAAACGAGATATACAATTATAAAAAATGGAGGAAATAATTTTTAATACAAAACCCTTATCAAATAAAAATATCACATTAACTTTGCACAAAACTTCTGATAAATGAGTGATTTTTTAAAGCACGAGTGCGGAATAGCATTAGTACGATTATTAAAACCTTTAGAATATTACAAAGAAAAATACGGTACTGCTTTTTATGGATTAAACAAGTTGTACTTGCTTATGGAAAAGCAACATAACCGTGGACAAGATGGTGCTGGTTTAGCCAGTATTAAATTTAATGTTGATCCGGGCACAAGATACATTAGCAGAATTCGTTCGAATAAAACGCAACCAATTCAGGATATTTTTGGCCAAATCAATAATAGAATTAACGATATTTTTGAGAAAGATCCAGAGAAATTGGAAGATGTTCAATGGCAAGAAGAAAATATGCCATATATAGGAAACCTGTTTTTAGGACATGTCCGTTATGGAACATTCGGTGGAAATAGCATTGAAAATGTGCATCCATTTTTACGTCAAAGTAATTGGAAACATAAAAATCTTATTGTTGCAGGTAACTTTAACATGACAAACTCTGGAGAGTTAATGAAAGAATTAATTACTCTAGGTCAGCATCCCAAAGAAGCAACGGATACGGTGACGGTGATGGAAAAAATTGGGCACTTCTTAGAAGATGAAGTGGCAGACACTTACAAAAAGGCAAAAGCTGTAGGTTTCAATAAAAAACAAGCTTCTCCATTTATTGAAGAACATTTAGATATCCAACGCATCTTAAAAAGATCATCTAGAAACTGGGATGGAGGTTATGCTATGGCTGGTTTATTAGGGCATGGAGATGCTTTTGTATTAAGAGATCCATCAGGGATTCGTCCAGCTTTTTGGTATCAAGATGATGAAGTGGTTGTGGTAGCTTCAGAAAGACCAGTTATACAAACTACTTTTAATGTTCCTATCGAAGAAGTAAAAGAATTACCAAGAGGAAAAGCCTTAATTATTAAGAAAAATGGAACTACTTCTATAGAGAAAGTATTAAAGAAAAGAGAGAAATTATCATGTTCTTTTGAACGTATTTATTTTTCTAGAGGTAGTGATGCAGATATTTATCAAGAACGAAAAAACTTAGGAAAGTATGTGTTTCCTGAAGTGATGAAGTCTATTAATGATGATATCTCTAATTCCGTATTTACCTATATTCCTAATACAGCAGAAACTTCATTTTATGGAATGATGGAAGCTGCAGAAGATGTATTAAACCAGCAAAAAACAGCGGAAATTTTAGCTGGAGGAGGAAAATTATCTGCGCAAAGAGTAACGGAGATTTTATCAGAACGTCCACGTTTTGAAAAAATAGCAATTAAAGATGCTAAACTAAGGACCTTTATTGCAGATGATAACAGTAGAGATGATTTGGTAGCCCACGTATATGATGTTACTTATGGAGTAGTAAAACCAACTGATAATTTAGTAATTATAGACGATAGTATTGTAAGAGGTACTACGTTAAAAAAGAGTATTATCAGAATCTTAGATAGATTAAATCCTAAGAAGATAGTGGTAGTATCTTCTGCACCTCAAATTCGTTATCCAGATTGTTACGGAATCGATATGGCTAGAATTGGTGATTTTATTGCATTTAAAGCAGCATTAGAATTATTAAAAGAAACGAATCAATATCATATTGTTGATGAAGTATATCAAAAATGTATTGAGCAGAGAGGAAAACAAGATATAGAGATTATAAATTTTGTTAAAGAAATCTACGCGCCATTTACGCATGAAGAAATTTCAGCTAAAATTGGTAAAATGTTAAAGACAGAGGATGTGAAAGCTGAAGTAGATATTATTTACCAAACTGTTGAAGGTTTACATAATTCTTGTCCAGGACATACAGGAGATTGGTATTTCACAGGAGATTACCCAACACCAGGAGGGCATCGAGTAGTAAATGAAGCCTTCATTAATTTTTACGAAGGAAATGATAAAAGAGCGTATTAATACGCTCTTTTATCATTTCTTTCAAAACGTACGCCAAGAATAACCTCAGGGAAGTTTGCTTTTTAAAGTCTTTGTTTTAAATATGTTATATTAGGAATAGGGTAGGATCAAGAATTGAAAATCCAAAACATCGATTGGAATGATTACTGATGTGATGAAAAAAGGTATTAAGTAATCTTCTTTGATAGAGATTTAAAATCTATATATGTTGATAAAATAGCTAATAGAATTTTAAGAAGGCGGGTGAAAAAATGGATTAATCTTATGAGTTATTTTTATAATAAAAAATATAATGAGTCTAACGTTCAAAGGTTAATTAGCAATTTGAAAAAGGAGTTGGTTAAAATTAAAAGAGTTACCAATGATTAGTGAAATTGAAAATTATCTTTCTTTTTATAAAAGAATAGTTCCTGATTTTACAATTGAAGAACTTAATTTAATAAAACCTAATTTAAAATTAAAAACCTTCCGAAAGGGAGTTTTATATTTAAAACAAGGTGAAGTTCAACGAAGTATGGCCTTTGTTTCAAAAGGGTTAATAAGACAATTTTACATTGATAAAAAAGGAAAAGAAATCAGTATAAGATTTAATGCTGATAATAGTTTTTCTACGGATTACAGTGCATTTATACAACAAATTCCCACAAATTATAATTTTAAATGTTTAGAACAAACTTCTGTAATTGAACTCAGTTATGATATGATTCAAGAGGTGTATTCTAAATATAAAAACTACGAACGTTTTGGGAGGTTAATAGGTGAAAAAGTACTCATAGAAAGGCAAAAAACAATCGAAAGTTTTTTATTTGAAAATACGAAAGAACGTTACTTGAATTTTTTGAAAAACAATCCACAATTACGAAATCGTATTTCAATTTCTCATTTGTCAAGTTACTTAGGGATAGAGCGTCAAACCCTAAGTAGAATTAGAAAGAAAATTTTAACATAATTCTGTCACATTTGTGTCAGGTTAATTTTGTGTGTATTTGCCATTTTTACATTATACAAAAACACAAAATGAAACGATTACCTTACCTACAGCAAATTAGAGTTCGTATAATTTTACCGTTGATTTTACTCTATAGTTTGCTAACCACAGCACAAAATTTAGACTGGGTTAAAAGTCAAGGATCTAAAGATGATGAACACTTTGTTTTAACAGATTTAGACAATAATGGAAATGTTTTTACCTCTGGGAATTATAATGAACCTTTTTCCTATGGCAAATTTTCCTTACCATATTTGGGAAATACAGATGTTTTTATAGAAAAAAGAGATTCTGATGGAGATCTTTTATGGGTTAAAAGCCTAAATACTTCAAATGAAATGCAAGTTTTATCTTTATCTTCCACAATCAATGGAGGAGTGCTAATTGGAGGTATATATAAAGGTATCATAGATGCAGATCCAAGCAATAATACTTTTGATCTAATTTCTAATGGTGATTATGATACTTATATAATACATTTAGACTCTAACGGGAATTTAGTTTGGGCAAATAGTTATGGTTCGATTGGTGCTGATTACTTGTACGCTATGGCAGAAGATAATACAGGGGATGTTATTTTAAGTATTTTATTTCATGAGTTCATACAACTTTCGTCAACAGTTAGTCTGACTAGCCCATCAGATAACATACCGGCATCTAGTACCTTAATTAGAATAGATTCAGATGCAAATATTTTGTGGGCTTATGCAACAGGTGTAACAATTCCCAAAGACATTACTTTCGATAATGATAATAATATTTATATAGCAGGTCTTTTTTTATTTGAAAATAATTTTGACTATAAAGGGGAGGGGAGTTTTATAATGAAAGAAACAGGGCTGTCTATTACAGGTTTTCCAATAACTCAAGATGGGTATATCCAAAAATTGGATTCAGAAGCCAATTTTATTTGGGCAAAGCAACTAAAAAATCCATATAATACGGTAATTCACTCGATAGCTGTCGATCAGGAGCAGAATGTATATACTAGTGGGGTATACCAAGGTTCAACTAGTGGAATAGATTTTGATCCTGGACCTGAAGTTTTTTCTATTAGTAGATCTGAAACAACTGAAAGTCAACAATTCATTCACAAACTAAATGCTTCAGGTGATTTTGAATGGGTTACAACATTTGGGCCTTGGTATAATACCCCTGACTTTTTAGACCCAGAGCAAGGAGGTGTCCTTTCATTAGATAATAACAATAATTTATACTATGCAGGGGATGTTAATTCTATTGAAGAAAAAAACTTTTTGTTCGGAAATACTACATATACTCCAATACTTCAAGATATATTATTGGCTAGATTAAATACAGTAGATGGGGCAATAGAATGGAGTTCAATGATTAGTGGAACAGGAAACGAAAATGTTTATGAAGCAGATATAACCGATAATGCTTGGGTGATTTCGGGCATATTTAAAGAAAATATTGATTTTACGATTGGTAACAATATATCTTTTCCTGTAAATTCTAATGGAGGTTCAGACTTTTTTGTGATGAAACTAGATATTACAGCTACTCTAAGTTTAACTAATGATAATTTGTCTTTAAAACCCAATACTTCTTTTAATATTTACCCCAATCCTAGTTCAGATATTGTAAACATTGAAAACTATAGTATCAGCAGTAATTTTAAAGTAGCACTATATAATATTAAAGGGCAGTTAATTTTAACAAAAGAAACTAATGAAGATCTTCAAATTGATATTAAAGATCTACCTTTGGGGGTTTACTTTATTAATATAAACAATGAGAAAAAAAATAGTTATATTTCCAAACTAATTAAGAAATAATTTTTTTTGACTAAAATATTGGATGCTTATAATGTTTTGGTACATAAAATTATCAAATGAAATTAATTATCATTTTTACACTATTATTTTCTTCAACACTAAATGCTCAGGAAGCAATAGTAGGTGTATGGAATACAGCAAGATTCAATACTAAAATAGAGATCAAAGAAAATAAAGGAGTATGTAACGGATTTATAGTTTCTTCTGATACAAGTAAAGCTAAAGTAGGAAAGCAAATTGTAAAAGACGTTCAGGTTAAAGATGGTGAATGGAAAGGAAAAATATTTAGTATTAAACGTAATAAATGGTACAATGCTATTTTAGAATTAAAAGAAAATGAACTTCATGTATTGGTAAAAGCTGGACTCTTCAAAAAAACGATGCTATGGACCAGGTCATAATTATTAATGCCATTAGAAATGTATCAAACCAAAAAATAATGCGATATTTAGTTGTTGCAATAGTTATCTTATGTGTTAGTAACTGTAAAACCGAAGAAAAACCAACCCCAAAACCTATGAAATCCAAAATTGTAGTAGCGCATAGAGGAGCATCAGGATATTTACCTGAACATACCATGGAAGCAAAAGCAATGGCGTATGCGATGCAGCCTGATTATATTGAGCAAGATTTGGTGTTAAGTAAAGATAGTGTGCCAGTAGTAATTCACGATATCCACTTGGACGAGGTAACTAACGTAGCAGAAAAATTTCCAGATAGAAAAAGAGAAGATGGACGTTATTATGTTATAGATTTTACTTTCGAAGAAATACAACAGCTTCAAGTTTATGAACGATTTAATCATGAAAACGGAAAACAATTTTATCCGAATCGTTTCCCCAAAGGAAAAGGAAATTTTAGGTTGCATTCACTGCAACAAGAGATAGAGTTAATTCAAGGATTAAACTCAAGTACAGGAAATGATATTGGAATTTACCCAGAGATTAAAAATCCTGAATTCCATCATAAAGAAGGAAAAGATATCGCTAAAATTACACTTTCAATTTTAGCAGAGTACGGTTATACAAGCAAATCAGATAAATGTATCTTCCAATGTTTTGATGCAAAAGAGTTAGAGCGCATTCGAAAAGAATTAAAATCTGAATTGTTTTTAATTCAATTAATTGAATTTCCTGAAGAAACCAAACAGTTAGCATATTTTGCCACTTATGCTGATGGAATAGGTCCATGGTATAAACAAATTGTAGATAAAAAAGTAGATGGAAAATGGCAATTTACTTCATTAGTAAATGACGCACATGATTTAGATTTAAAAGTGCATACCTACACGTTGAGAGCAGACCAATTAGGAGAGTTTTCTTCTTTTGAAGAAAATATAAAAATCCTACTATTTGAAGCAAAAGTAGATGGTTGTTTTAGCGATTTTCCTGATCAGGTGGTCCGTTTTTTAGAGAAACAATAGTTGCGAATATTACTTTAATACAGGCAATAATACAATCATAATATTCATTTTGGGTTATTTTCTTTAACATTACTTCTCATTTACAATTAATACCTTATATGAAGTTTTTTTCCTGTAGTACCATTTTAACTTTTTTTATGTCTTTGATGTGTTGCAAAACCGACAAAGAAGAGATTTTAAAACAACAGGATGTTACTATTTCTTATCAATTAAAAGAAGGTAAAGATCATTGTGGTAGGCAATTATTGGCTAATGTTAATGGTAAAGAACAGATACTTATTAATTACAATGAAAAGTTGAATTTGTATATTCAACTGCAAGACGATTTTAATAACGATGGAGCGTTAGATGTTTTGTTAGAAAATAGAAAAGGATGTTATGATAAAGGTGAGTATAGTTATGTAAGCCATGAAGGAAGTTCTTATTTCATTATGACTTATGATGGAAAAAAATTTCGAAGAACAAAAGAAGTAGGAAAAGCTTGGAATGGTATTGAAATGGAAATGAAAGAAGAGAAACTTCATTTCACTATTGAGACTCATGCTGCAAGTGTTTACAGTAATACAACAACACTTTCCTGTGATGATAAAGAAGAGGTTTTTGTATTGGATGGTTATAATTTTAAGAGAGTTTCTGTCAATCAAGTAGGCAAAAGAAAGGCAATTACTGGAGTAGATTGTATAAACCTCATCGAAAACCAATCGATTGTTGAGTCTAGAAAGTATATTGATTTTGATTTAGATAATGATGGTCATATAGATCAATTGACTTTAACATATAATAAAATTACCAAAGGATTTGATAAGTTAGACGTGCTATTTCATGAATATAATCCTAATAGAAATATAGCAATACCGAAAAGAAGTATAAAAAGGTTGGGAGTGTTGGCATCAAAAACAAATGAAGTTAACGATTTAGTAATTGATTGTAATGAGATTCTCGCATGGGATGGAGAAAAATACAAATACAAGCCCCACATTACTCTAAATAATAGATATAAAGTTTTTGCAAAAAACGGCCTACTTATTCGTGATCAACCAGCTTCATATGGTAATGTAATAGGTAAATTTGATTATGGTACTGAGATAACTATTCTAGAGAAGACAGATATTGAAATGAAGTATAATGATAAAGAAGAAGAGTATCCTATTGAAGGCTATTGGTATCAAACTGAATTTATAGATAAGGAAAGTAATACAAAA
The DNA here is from genome assembly GCF_001936575.1 of Tenacibaculum agarivorans. GTDB lineage: Bacteria > Bacteroidota > Bacteroidia > Flavobacteriales > Flavobacteriaceae > Polaribacter > Polaribacter agarivorans. The sequence goes on along the minus strand of NZ_MSMP01000001.1, from coordinate 362,105 downwards.
AGATTAGGATATGTATTTAGTGGTTTTTTAATTAATTTAGATTACTATTCTATTTTTAGTCGATGGGGTGAATTAAGAATTTCTAAACAAGGAATAATAATTGAATTGCATAGTCAATGTTATTATACGTACCCTGTTAAAATTATTTCTGACACAGAAGTAGAGTTGATTTGGTCTCAAGACATGGATTGTAAATTTAAAAGTGGTCTTAGTGATAACTTTGATTTACAAAATGTTCCAGAAAAAGGAAAACCTTTTGCAAAGTATGTATGGAAAGGAGATACCTTAAAAGCTACATATTATTATCCAGAATGGATCAAAAAATACAATGATAATTACCCCGCTATTTTTAGGGATACCTATAACTTAAATTATGCTTCTATAACAGATTGGTAATAATTAGAAAAACAAATATTATTTCTTTACTAACATCCGCTTAATTTCATTCAGTTTCATTAAAGCTTCAATAGGAGTTAGTGTATCAATATTTGTGGTTAAAATCTCTTCTCTAATATCTTCTAATAAAGGATCGTCTAATTGAAAAAAGCTCATTTGCATATCATTGTTTTGAACATCTTTTAAGGTGTCTTCAACATTTTTGTTAGCATGACTTTCTTCTAACTGTTTTAAGATTTTATTAGCCTTTCGAATCACCACATTAGGCATTCCAGCTAATTTAGCTACGTGAATTCCGAAACTATGATTACTTCCACCAGCAACTAGTTTACGTAAAAAGATAATGCTATCTTCTAATTCTTTTACAGAAACATTGAAGTTTTTGATACGCTCAAAAGTCGTAGTCATTTCATTTAATTCATGATAGTGCGTAGCAAATAACGTTTTTGCTTTTGAAGGATGTTCATGCAAATATTCTGTAATTGCCCAAGCAATAGAAATTCCGTCATACGTAGAGGTACCACGTCCAATTTCATCTAACAATACCAAACTACGATCAGAAATGTTATTTAAAATAGAAGCCGTTTCATTCATTTCTACCATAAATGTAGATTCTCCCATCGAAATATTATCACTAGCACCAACACGTGTAAAAATCTTGTCTACGATACCAATTTTAGCTTCAGTTGCAGGAACGTAACTTCCCATTTGTGCTAACAACACAATTAAAGCCGTTTGACGCAATATTGCCGATTTACCCGACATATTAGGCCCTGTAATCATAATGATTTGTTGATCTTCACGATTCAAAACAACATCATTAGCTACATATTCTTCACCTATTGGTAATTGTTTTTCAATAACAGGATGACGACCATTTTTTATCTCAAGAGTAGTGCTTTTGTCAATAACAGGACGCACATAATTATTCTCCTTAGCTAAATTGGCAAAAGACAATAAGCAATCTAATTGCGCAATGAGTTGTGCATTACTTTGTACATCTTGCACATCTTTTACAATATACTGAATCAGTTCAATAAATAAATCAGCTTCTAACGACTGAATTTTATCTTCAGCACCTAAAATTTTAGCTTCGTATTCTTTTAATTCTTCAGTAATATAGCGTTCTGCACTTACTAAAGTCTGTTTACGAATCCATTCTTCAGGTACTTTATCTTTATGGGTATTACGGACTTCAATATAATAGCCGAACACATTATTAAATGCAATTTTTAAACTTGGAATTCCAGTACGTTCTGATTCACGAGCCAACATATCATCCAAATACTCCTTTCCAGAATTGGCAATATTTCGTAGTTCATCCAGCTCTTCAGAAATTCCATTGGCAATCGCATTGCCTTTGTTAATATTTACAGGAGCATCTTCAAATAAAGTTGCGCTAATCTTATCAATAAGATCATTACAATCTTTTAGTAAAGAACCAATCATTTTTACCGTAGCATTTTTAGTGGCTTCGGCAGCAGATTTTATTGGATGAATAGCTTTTAACGAATTCTTTAATAAAACAACCTCTCTAGGTGAAACTTTACCTGTAGCTACCTTAGAAATTAAACGCTCCAAATCAGAAATCTGTTTTAATTGATAAGTAACTGTATCGAAAAATGATTCGTTATCAATTAAAAACTGAACCTGTTCTTGTCGTTGCTGAATTGGTTTTAAATCTTTCAATGGTAAGGCCAACCAACGTTTTAATAAACGCCCTCCCATAGGAGAAATGGTTTTATCGATAATATCTAATAAACAAACTGAGTTTACAGAATTACCACCATACAATTCTAAGTTTTTAACCGTAAAACGATCCATCCAAACATACAAATCTTCAGCAATTCTACTGATCGATTGAATATGTTCAATTTTATTCAGTTGTGTTTCTGACAAGTAATACATTACCGCACCAGCAGCAATAATACCACTTGTAATTTCGTCTACACCAAACCCCTTTAGATTTTTTACTTTGAAATGATTTAGTAACGTTTCATAACCATAATCTTTTTGAAACACCCAATCTTCTAAATAAAAGGTATGGAAATCGTTAGTAAATGCTTCTAAAAAACGTTGTTTATGTTGTTTTTGAACCAAAATTTCACTTGGCGAAAAATTCTGTAACAACTTATCTATATACGCTTCATCCCCCTGAGCTACTAAAAACTCTCCTGTAGATACATCTAAGAAAGAAACTCCAAGCTGTTTTTTATCAAAATGAACCGCAGCTAAAAAGTTATTGGTTTTCGATTGTAGCACCTCATCATTTAAAGACACTCCTGGAGTTACCAATTCAGTTACTCCACGTTTTACAATCTTTTTAGTCATTTTTGGATCTTCTAACTGATCACAAATGGCTACACGTAAACCAGATTTTACTAACTTAGGTAAATAAGTGTTTAAGGAATGATGTGGAAATCCAGCCAATGCTGTTTCACTTTCACTACCATTACCACGTTTGGTTAATACAATACCCAAAACTTCTGACGCTTTAATAGCATCTTCACCAAAGGTTTCATAAAAATCACCCACCCTAAATAGCAACATAGCATCCGGATGCTTAGCCTTAATTCCGTTGTATTGCTGCATTAATGGAGTTACCTTTTTTGCCTTTGTTTTTGCCAAGTTTATAGATTTTTAAGTTAGTTTTGCGAAGATAGAAAAAAGTCATCAGTAGGCAGTTTTCAGTGAACAGTTTGTGAATATTTTATTTAAAAATAACTGTCGACTGCCAACTATATACTGCGAACTAAACATGAGGAAACTAAGAAATAGCGAACTAGGAAGAATATCTGTAGAAGAGTTTAAAAATGCTGATAAAACGCCAATTATAGTGGTGTTAGATAATATTAGAAGTTTAAATAATGTAGGTTCAGTATTTAGAACTTCGGATGCGTTTTTAATTGAAAAAATATATTTGTGTGGTATAACCGCTACACCACCTAATAAAGAAATTCATAAAACTGCATTAGGATCTACGGAATCTGTAGCTTGGGAATATGTAGAAGATACCTTGACCTTGGTAGAAAAATTAAAGGCTGAAGGTGTTCAGGTTTTATCCATAGAGCAAGCAGAAAATAGTACTATGTTAGATACGTTTAGTGTAGTACCAAATCAAAAATATGCTGTGGTATTTGGTAATGAAGTAAAAGGCGTACAGCAAGACGTAGTTTCTGCTTCTAATGTATGTATTGAAATTCCACAATTAGGTACCAAGCACTCGCTAAATATTTCTGTAAGTTGTGGAGTAGTGTTATGGGATTTGTTTTGTAAGTTAAGAGGTTAGAATAACTTGCTATATGTTTCCGTCATCACGAGGGATTGAAATTACCGAAGTGATCTCATTCTAAGAGTTAGTAATTTCCAGCATTCTAAATAGCAGTATTGAATTAGTCTTTTCTCTTGTTTCTTGCTTCTCGTCTCTCAAACAACAGATTGCTTCCCCTTATCTTTCCTTTGATAACCTCAGGAAACGTTAAGGGTTCCGCTGATAAAGAGGTTTAATTTGAATCATAGTTTTTCATTCAAATCTTGTTTTCCTACTATTGCCATTATTTCTACAGTGTTTCCATTTATTTTGTAGTAAATACTGTCAACACTGCACACACAGCGTCTATATCCTTTTTTTATAAAATCTACGGATTCAAAGGAAAAAGGACGTTCAGCAATGATGTCAAAATAATTGAAAAAGGATTCAAAGTATTTGTCTGCTTGGGTCATTCCAAATTTTTCAACTCCGTAGTGATGAATCCGAATTAAGTCATTTTTTGCTTCGTTGGATAACCTATATTGGGCCATTTAGAAAAGACTTAGATTGTGCTAAAATACTTTCTTTACTATCGTTTGTAAATCCACTATGTTCAGCTTTTTCTAGTTTAGCTTTAATCCAATCAATTTGAACTTGTTGTTTTCTGGCTTGTCTAATCAAGTCGTTAACTAACTCACTTTTACTTGAATATTCTTTACTGTCTACTTGAGCTTTTAGCCACTCATCGTTTGGTTTTGTAAATGATATACTTTGTCTAGACATAATGTATTGTTTGATGTAAAAATACACCAAAAACGAATCAAACACAAATTCTTTTCCATTGTTATAATAAGATAGAAGTATTGAATTAGTCTTTTCTCTTGTTTCTTGCTTCTCGTTTCTCAAACAACAGATTGCTTCGCTTCCCCATCTCTTTCCTTCGAGAACCTCAGGAAACATCCAGGGATCGCTCGCAAAGACGTTTATTTTTTCCGTCATCACGAGGGATCGAAATGACCGAAGTGATCTTATTACTAAGAGTTAGTAATTTCCAGTATTCTAAATAGCAGTATTGAATTAGTTTTCTCTCACCTCTTGCTTCATGTTTCTCAAACAACAGATTGCTTCGTTTCACTCGCAAAAACGTTCATGCTCCACTCCCAAACACAAAAAATTACTTTATCCTTTTTTTAACAGCAAAAATTTGTTTTAAAAGTATTGCAAAAGTATTGCAAAAGTATTTTTCCTCTTTATTAATCTTTTAAAACTAAAATTATGTTAGAAAATTTAAAGCAGTTTGCAATTGTAAAAAAAGAATTATTAAATGTATATGGAGGAGGAAGACCATGTCCTGGAAGCGGTGGTGGTGGAAGTAATGGAAGCGGAGATGTAAACACTACACCTGTTTGCGATGAGACTGTAGAAGTTTGTTAGATTATATTTCTTTTAAAAGTTTAAGACCGTTGTTAGTTAATAACGGTTTTTTTTATGTCTTCATTAGAAATAATTTAAGTGCTTCCCTTGGGGCTAGAAATATGTCTCGATTCTTGTTTCTTGCTTCTCGTTTCTCAAACAACAGATTGCTTCGTTCCACTGCGTTTCACTCGCAAAGACTTTCTTTTCTTAATCACAAAGCGTTTCCTGAGGCACTCGAAGGAAACTAAAATTGATAATTGATTAATGATAACTGATCACTGTAAAGACGTTGTTTTTTTCTCTTACCCAAATAAAATGTTTGTTTATCTTTGTAAACAGGGAAACTAACGTCAATTAGCAATAGCTATGACGAAAAATCTAAAAACAGAGAGATTATAAGTTTACATTAGAGTAACTAAATTTAAAATTCGTGTTAAAAAACTAACAATTTATTGATTTACAGTTGAAAACGAGTCGTATATTGTGTTTTTTAGCCAGAAAGATTTAAATTTAAGTGATTATTGTATTATTAACTTTAAAATTCTAAACATGCTAAGTATTACTCAAAATCAAAAAAATGGAGTTACTAAATTTCCAAACGAAGAAAAAGAAGGCCCTACAACAGGAGGCGGAACATCTACTGGAGGTGGAGGTGGAGATACAGGAACAGGAGATGGTGATAGATAAAAATAGACTAATTATCTAATTAGAAAATTAAAAAAACCATTATTTTTGATAAATAATGGTTTTTTTGATTTTACAAGTAAATGATTAAACGACTACTTATTTTTTTATTGTTTCCTCTTGTCATATTTGCTCAGGATTTAAATGAAAGACCTTCAATTAAAAACGAGTTGATAGAAAGAGGAAGACAAGCATATTTTTCTAAAGATCTGAATAAGTTACAAAAAATAACTACTCAGGTAGATTCTTTGTATAATTTAGAAGGGGACTCTATTTTATTTGCTAAATACTATCATTTTAAAGCATTACAGCATAAATTAACTTATAAAAATGATAGTGCTTTTTATTTTTATCATGAATCAAAGAACATTTCAAAGCTAATTAATGATTCTTTAGCAGTTGGTAGGCGTTTGTTAAGTTTAGCTGTACTGCAGAGAAATGCAAAAGATTTTTTAGGCAGTGAAATCAGCTCTATAGAAGCTTTGCAATATTTAGAACCAATAAAATCATATAAATACATTGAGGTAGTATATAATAATCTCGGTGTTGTTGCTGAAGAGTTAGATAAAAAAGAAGAAGCATCTATTTATTATAATAAAGCTTTAGAGATCAATAAAAATAATAAGAATGATAGGGAGTATTTGTTTACGATAAATAATTTAGGATTTTTATATCAAAACCAATCAAAACATAATAAAGCAAAAGAGTACTTTTTAAAGGGGTTAAAGTTCGATAGTATAGAGCAAAACCACCCTCATCAATACTCATTACTATTAGAAAATTTAATATTTAGCGAGTTGCAGTTAGGGATGAAAGATCAAGTAATAAATCGCTACAATAAAGTATTAGAAATAAAAAAAAGAGAAAATAACTTACAAGGGGTTAGTACTACTTTACTAAATATAGCTAATTTTTATATAGATATAAATAAAAACCAAAATGCTAAACTATATGGTCTTGAGGCTCTAAAATATGCCAAGCAAACTCATAATAATAAGCGTTGGTTAGATGCTTTACAATTACTTTCTGTTTTAAGCTCAGGTAATGAATCTAAAGCCTATTTAGAAGAATATATAACTTTAAACGACAGTTTATTTCAACAAGAACGTCAGTTAAAAAATCAGTTTGCTAAAATCCGTTATGAGACGGATAAAAAAGAAAAAGAAAACACTTTTTTAAAGTCAGAGAATGAAAAGCGTTTGGCTGAAGTAGAAAAGCAACGACAGCAAAAAATAATAGGTTGGCTAGTAGCTATTTTAAGTGTACTTATTTTATTATCGAGTATTTCCTTCTTTTCTTTTCGTAGAAAACGGTTATTGTATCAAGCGCAATTACAAAAAATACAAGCCAGAGAAAATGAACGTAGGCAAATTGCAAAATCGTTACATGATGAGGTAGCTGGAGATTTACGTTTGTTGCATCAAAAATTAGCGCAATCACAGTTACTACCAGAGGCACAAAAATTAGAAGAGGTAAAAGAAAACGTTCGAAACCTATCGCATCAATTGAGTAGTGTAAGTTTTGAGAAAGTAAACTTTGTAGATCAGATTATTAACCTAATTAGTGATTACTTCGAGCCAGGGTTTATCATTAGGGTACATGGACTAAAAGAGATCAATTGGCACAATGTAAATCAGTCCATAAAAAGAGTATTATATTTAAGTATTAGAGAAAGCATTCAGAATTGTCAGAAGTACGCCGAAGCATCTAGAATAGATATAAATTTTAAAGTACATAAAAAAGCTGTACATTTGGATATTCAAGACAACGGTAAAGGTTTCAACACAAATAATTCTAAAAAAGGAATTGGCTTACAAAATATGGATGAGAGAGTTGGGGAATTAAATGGTAAGTTGGCTATTTCTAGTGAATTAGAAAAAGGAACCCAAATAGCAATTCAAGTACCTCTAAATGCCTAAAACTACTAAAATACTCTTAACAGACGATCACCAGTTAATCATTGAAGGAATACTTTCGTATTTAAACGGAATAGAAAATTTAGATATTGTAACTACAAACTCGTGTGATGATGCTTATGCTAAAATTAAAGTAGCATTGGTTGATGAGCCATTTGATATTCTTTTTACAGATTTAAGTTTCGATAATACAGATAATAGTTCTAAAATAGATAGCGGTGAAAACCTAATTAAAACATTACGATCGGAAAATATAGATATTAAAGTAGGTGTGCTTACTGGGCACTCTGAAACCAATCGTATTTTTAATGTAATTAGAAACTTAGAACCTTCAGCGTATTTACTAAAAGGAAAATGTAATACGAATGAGTTAAATTTTGCCATTCAAAAAATGTTAGCAGGCGAAATATACTACACACATGAAATTCATCAGAAGCTATTGAAAAGAGCATTAGTTGAAATTCAAATGGATGATGTAGCTATTCAAATTTTAAAAGAATTACCAAACCACCCTAAGATCAGTAACTTAGAGGGGGTTGTAAAAAAAGAAGATGGTAGTTTTTTAAAAATTAGATCCATAGAAAACAAATTGGCAAAACTTAGAACAGACTTACAAGCTAATAATAATACAGATTTAGTGCTGAAAGCTAAAGAGTTAGGTATATTGGATTAACCCGTTGCGGAAATCCACATTTTCAGTTACAGATATCCCTTTCCAGAGGAGAAACAACTTAGTTACATTTGTATCGAATTAGTTTAATAGTTCAAACGAACAAAGGGAAAAATTCCTTGGAAAGATTAGAAAGAAGAATTGAATCCTTCAACGTGGTTGAAGGGTTTTTTTTGGTTCAAAAACAACCATTTGCAGAAATCCACATTTTTTTTTGCGGAAATCCCCTTTATAAAAATGTGACTATCCCATACATTTGTTTCAGTGATCATCCACAATGTAAGGGTGAAAACATTTTAGGGGATTATATAAGAGGTTGCGTGACAGCCTCTTTTTTTTGCTTCATATTTTGATCAGTTAAGTCTTCAAAACACTAATTGTCAGTTCGAGTGCTTTTTCTGGTGATTGAGCTTAGTCGAAATCAAAAGTAAAAGTGTATCGAGAACAATATGCATATTGAAAGCTTCTCAATAGCTCTGCTGAATTTGATTCAGCACAAAATTTCTCTTAGTTATATTACAGGTAATTTCACTAGAAGTGATGTTAAAATTAAAACACTAATTTTAAAATGACACTAATCTAACTTAGGTTGTTTACCTATCGTGTTAATTGTAAAAAGCTTAGTAAATTTCCTGCCCTCACTTTTAATCATAAACAGAGATCACCACTACATAAATCCACACGCTACAGTGCGGAAATCCCCTTTATAAACGAGTGACTTGGTTTTACCTTTGTGCGTGTGATCATCCACAATGTAATAAGAGGGTGAAAAACATTTTAGGGGATTATATGAGAGGTTGTGGGAACAACCTCTTTTTTTGTTTCAGATTTTTATGAATCCGTTTTGAGGATTCGAATTTCAATAACTAACTTTTTATTCCATCATAATTGATTAAAAATATCATTACAAAAAGGGTAATGAAAAGCAGTTTTTTGTTGCAATTAGTGTAACTGATTTCTTTTCATAATCTCACTATTGTAAAAAGTAATCACTGCTACATAAATCCACAATATATGCTGCGGAAATCCCCTTTATAAACTAGTGACTTGGTTCTACCTTTGTGCGTGTGATCATCCACAATGTAATAAGAGGGTGAAAAACATTTTAGGGGATTATATGAGAGGTTGTGGGAACAACCTCTTTTTTTTTCTTCAGTTTTTTATGAATCCATTTTGAGGATTCGAATTTCAATAACTAACTTTTTATTCCATCATAATTGATTAAAAATATCATTACAAAAAAGTGTAATGAAAAGCAGTTTTCTGTTGCAATTAGTGTAACTGATTTCTTTTCATAATCTCACTATTGTAAAAAGTAATCACTACTACATAAATCCACAATATATGCTGCGGAAATCCCCTTTATAAACTAGTGACTTGGTCATACCTTTGTATCGGTGATCATCCACAATGTAATAAGAGGGTGAAAACATCTTAGGGGATTATTTAGAGGTTGCTGTAAAGCAACCTCTTTTTGTTTATATAAACTTATATATAACAAAAAACCAGTAAGCTGACTTCTTACTGGTTTTTAAATTGAGGGATAATTTATTACTAAAAATACTACTCGTATATGATTATTCTGCGATAAGAGTTAAAGGCATTTTGAAAGTTTTACCTTTAGCTACATTATTGTTAGTGATTACTTTGTAGTTTAATTTGTTCTTTACAAAAGTATCAACTAAACTATTGTTAGAGTTAACAGTTAAAACAATGATTTCTCCTTTTTGATTTACTGTAAATTCTACTACAGTAGATTCTTTTTCAGCTAACTCAAAGTTTGCTTTTCCTAATAATTTAATAATCTCAGATCTTAATTCAGATTTAATCACTTCTGCTGGTCTAGCGTTGTTTGCAAATGCTGAAAAGTTTACTAAAGCTACTACAACTAATACTACTAATTTTCTCATCTTTTTTTTATTTTGGGTTTTATTATTTTTCGTTAAAAATTACATGGCAAAAATACTTTCGGATAATTGTTTTTGAGCGATTTGCTATATTAACAAAAAGTCTTTTTTACATGTTTTTTATGATCTTTTTAAAGAACTTAACAATTATCTAACATTGATAAATTCTCAATTGCGGGCGCAAAAGTACATATATTTTTCAATTAAAAAAGCAAAAAACGCATTTTAAATGTGTTTTTAATAAAATTTTAAGATATAAAAATTAAACTCTTAAGTTAATTTTAAGTTAGGAAGTTCATAAAAATCAATGCCTACAGGTGCACTGATGAGTCTAAAATGAAGAATTATTTAGTGTCAAACTTTTTAAAAAAATCAGCTTTAAAAACTCTTCCGATAGGAATTTTTTTATCTCTAATATAAATTACATTTCCAGAAACCTTTTCAATATGATGCATATTTACGATGTAAGATTTATGAACGTGGAAAAATGCATCGGATAAATTTTCTTTCCATCTCTTCAATGTATCAATAATCACAAGTTTTTTACCAATGGTTACAAAAGTGATGTAATTTCTATCAGATTCTATATATAGGATATCTTCAATAGATAATTTGTGTAATGTTTTATCAATATTTAAAACAATGGATTTAGGAGGTTGTTTTTCTACACTATTTGTGCTCTTTTTAATTTTATGAATGGCTTTTAAAAAACGATCAAAAGAAAAAGGTTTTACCAGATAATCAACAATAGTTTCTAATTCGAAACTATCTAAGGCATAATTAGGATATGCTGTAGTAATAATAATAAGAGGTGGATTTAGCACCGTTTTAATAAAATCGAGCCCCATATAATCAGGAAGATTGATGTCTAAGAATACAAAATCTACACTATTTGTTTTTAAATATAGACTTGCTTCTTCTGCCGTTTGAAAAGTAGCAGTTATGGTAATATCAGGAATTTTACCTACAAAATTCTTAAGAATGTTCTGTGCAGGTAATTCATCTTCTATAATAATACAGGTAATCATACTAAATTTAGTTTTAGCGTTACTGAAAATGTTGCATCAGTCTTAATTTGTAAACTATACTTATCTTCATAAAGTAAGTGTAGTCTTTTTTCTAAATTTTGTAACCCAATATTTGTGCTTTCTGAAATTTTAGCAGCATCATATTCGTTTTCACAAAAACAAATAATGTTTGAGTCTTCTTGAAAAATGCTAATAGTAATAGTACTATTGGGCGTACTATGTTTAAAAGCATTTTCTATAATAGCGATTAAAAGTAGTGGAGCAATTTGGTAATTGGTATTGTTAATGGTTGAAGTATAATTTAGTTTTTTAACGCCCTCAATTCGTATTCTTTGAAAATCGATATAATTAGTAACGTATTGTAGTTCATTTTCTAAAGGAATAAAATCTGCATTACTTTCATACAATACATGTTTTAAATTATCAGATAGTTTTAAAATCAAATCTGGAGTTTCGTCTGGTTTTTCAATAGCATAAGAATAGATTGTATTTAAGTTATTAAAAAGTACATGTGGATTCATTTGAGATTTTAAAAACTTAAGTTCCATTGCTGTGCGTTCTTGTTGTGCTTTTTGAAGTTCGTCCTCTCGTTCTAAATACTTAAAGAGTATCCAAACAAAAGAGAAAAAGATTAAAGGAACTAAACTTTGCCATAAATAATCACTTAAACATTTCATTATTGTACATCCACATCGTGTAAAAACGTTGCAGTACAATTGAGTAGCAAAAAATGAAATTGCAATGAAAATAATAGCGTAAATAAAATAGCTTTTCTTTTTTACAAAATAAGGAAGCAATAAGAAATTATTAGTATACACTATACAAATAAGAATAGATAGGTATTGTAAAAAAGGATTTTCAGACCAATAGTATTCTGAGAATACAAATAATGATATACATATAAAAAGCACCCAAAATAATAGGTGTACTAATAGTTGTGAAATGTGTTTTTTAAGAATTTCCATTGTCAAGATGAAAATACAGATTTAAACGCTATTACAATAAGATCAAGTACAAAATGCAGCAAAAGAAGTATAAAAAGCACTTTATACGCTGGTTAATGTTGTTTGTACCGATTTATATGTAGTGTGTTAAGTTCTCTTTTTTTAAAAACCATCTTGCTATTAGTTTTGAGAAAAAAAACACATAAACCATGAAAAAAAATATGACCATCCTTTTGCTTTTAGTCTCTTTTATAGGTATAGATGCACAACTAAATTTTATAACTAAAGATGAGAAAGGAAACGAAATGTTATTGGGAAAAGTAGATAAAGAAGGTTTTAATTCCTCAGCATTTGATTGGTTTGCTAAAAATCACCAAAAGTATTTGACTAATGATAAAGTAATAACTGAGTTAAAGAGTAAATTAAAAGACTATAACATAAAAGTGTTTTTTGGCTCTTGGTGTGGAGATAGCAAACGTAATCTTCCTATTTTTTATAAAGTGCTTGAAGAGGCGGGATTTCCAAAAGAAAATCTTGAAGTTTTTGCTGTAGATAGAAAAAAAGAAGCCTATAAGCAATCTCCAAATAGAGAAGAAAAAGGATTGAATATTCACAGAGTCCCAACATTTATAGTGTATAAAGAAGGAAAAGAAGTTAATAGAATAGTGGAAGATCCTAAAGAAACTTTTGAAAGAGATTTGCTGAATATTGTTACTAAAGAAAAGTATTATCCTAAATACAGAGCTGTAGAGCTTATAGAGAATCTCTTGAAAAATTCAAAAGATAGTGTTCAGTCTATGGAAAAACAGTTACTTCATTTCCTTCCAGAAATAACAAAAGGAACAAGAGAACTGAATACTTATGGTTTTGTGAAGTTAAGAAATAAAGAGTTTGATAAAGCGGCGTATATATTTGAATTGAACACCAAAATCTATCCGAATAATTATGTTACATATAGCAGTTTGGGAACATTGTATTATGAACAAAAAAAGTATAAAGAAGCATTAGAGCAATTCTATAAAGCATTGAGCCTTTATCCTGAAAACAAAAAAATTAAAGAACTAATTCAAGAAATACATGCTAAGAGTTAACAATTAAAAACTATATATTATGAAAGTACAAATTACATTTTTACTGCTTTTAGCCTTTGCAATAGGTGGTAATGCGCAAGAGTTTAAATTTGAGAATGAAACTATTGATTATGGAAAGATAGCTCAGGGATCAGAAGGATTACGAGTATTTGAGTTTACCAATATAGGTGATGCTCCTCTAATTGTGAAGCAAATTAAATCAACTTGTGGGTGTACAGTTCCGCAAAAACCCGAGAAACCAATTATGCCAGGAGAAAAAGGAAGTATATCAGTATCTTACGATACAAAGAGGCTGGGTAAATTTTCAAAAGCAATAACTGTTTTTTCAAACGCTAAGCAAGAACGAAAATTATTAAAAATAAAGGGGTTTATTGCTAAAGCAATACAGTAAAAGGGTTAATTGGTAACGATTCAAGAACCGATTAGGATTGTATCGAGAGCGATTTGTTAACATCTCGATACAATTTTTCTTCATTTTATTCTGAAAAATCACTCAATGTGACATGTTTAGTTTTAAATAATTTCCATCTTTTTTAATAAGAAACTAGCATTCATATTTCTACATATTCCTTTTTTAAAGGTGTAATCAAAATAAAGTTCATCATTAACAATTTCAGCATCAAAATAGTAATTTTTAATTGCGGTTAATTCATTTTCTATTTCGCAAAGGCTTAAGTCGTGTGTAGCTATAATTCCAGTAGCATTAGATCCTACTAATTTTTCAACAAACTTCTTCGAACCTATAGCTTTATCAGTACTGTTAGTTCCTTTTAAAATTTCATCTAAAATGATAAAATAAGGATCCGTTTCAATTGTATCTACTATAAATTTTAATCGTGTTAACTCTGAGAAAAAATAAGAACTATCATCAGTTAAAGAATCACTAGTTCGCATACTAGTAATTAATTGTATTGGAGAATAAGCACAGGATGTTGCGCAAACAGGTAATCCAATATTTGCCATAACTATATTAAGTGAAACAGTACGTAAAAATGTGCTTTTACCAGCCATATTTGCTCCTGTAACAATAAAGAATTGTTCTTTGTCTATTAAGATGTCATTATCAACTCTTTTCTCTTTTTTAAGTAATGGGTGTCCCAAACCTTTTGTGTCTAAAATAGCTGTACTTTGTTTTATTTCTGGAAATACATATTCTGGATGATTAAAAGTATAATTACCTAAACTATTATAAGCATCAAAATAGGTAATCACATCAAACCATTTTTCAACAGTATTTTTATAATTTGCAATCCATTTTTCAATTCGTAAGGTGTTTATGATATCTAATAAAAAGAAACCATTTCCGAAAATGGCAATAATAATGTTGTTTCTGTTGTCTAAGGCATCCAAAGCTTTAGAGAATGCAGTGAAAATGACAGATGCTTTTTCCGTTTCAGACTGAATCTCACGCTGTTTTTCTTTTAATATTGAAGCCGTGAATTCTTCATTTTCAATTTCGTTTAAAAGCTGTGCATACTGGCGAAATGTATCTTTTATTTGATCTGAATTTTGAGATACAGCATTAATTTTTTTTAGATAACGAGAAGTAATTCCTAATCCTAAAAGCATCCAAATTAGTAATAAAGATGGACTAATTGAATTCAAATACACACATACAAATAAGCTTAATGATATTAGAGAGAATAGTCCAGAAATCCATTGCATTTGATTCGGAATAAAAGACTTGTAATTTTTTAGCCATGCTATTATATTTTTTGCTGGTGTTTCTACTTTAATT
The DNA here is from genome assembly GCF_001936575.1 of Tenacibaculum agarivorans. GTDB lineage: Bacteria > Bacteroidota > Bacteroidia > Flavobacteriales > Flavobacteriaceae > Polaribacter > Polaribacter agarivorans. The sequence goes on along the minus strand of NZ_MSMP01000001.1, from coordinate 347,065 downwards.
AAACTAGCAAGTGCTTGGTAATGTTGTCGCCATTTTGGTTTAGTTGCTAATTCTTTTATAGCTTCTTGACGAAAATTTATGTTATCAATATTGTTAGCTTTTAAAGCATTGGCTAACTTTAATGTACTCTCAGGGATTGTAGTTCTATTTATGAATTGAAAAAAAGATCCAATCCCAAATAAATCAATATCCAAACTGTAATAATGTTTAGGATCTTGAAATTCTAAACCAGCTTCTCTATGGTGAAAATCGCCAGCTACAATGGCTAATTCTTCTTCATTTATGTGAACTAAAGTAGTAAGAAGCGCTAATTTTCTTTTTGCATTAGTATACTTCAATAAAAGAAAGATAAATGTAGCAATCCCCACAATAGCTATTACAATACTAATTTTCCAAATAGTAAAAGATGTATATATACCAAATGCTGTAGCTAAAAAAGTAAATAATCGCAGCAAACTTAAATTTGAAATTTTCTTTTTAATGAGGGTGATTTCTCCAAGATATTTTTCTTGTTGTTCTTTATAGAAACTGATGTGATGAATCATGTATTGTTTTTGATGATGTAAAGAAACAAAAAACCCAAGACAGAGCCTTGGGTTTTTATATATCTAAAAAGTATATACTATCCTTTTAAACTTGCTTTTAAGAATTCAGTATTCATGCGAGCAATATTTTCTAAAGAAATTCCTTTAGGACATTCTACCTCACATGCTCCTGTATTTGTACAGTTACCAAATCCTTCTTCGTCCATTTGCTTCACCATGTTTAATACACGATCTGTAGCTTCCACTTGTCCTTGTGGTAATAAGGCAAATTGAGAAACTTTAGCAGAAACGTATAACATTGCAGATGAATTCTTACAAGTAGCTACACAAGCTCCACAACCAATACAAGTTGCAGCATCAAAGGCTTTGTCTGCATTCTCTTTGTTAATTGGAATAGCATTTGCATCTTGAGTATTCCCTGAAGTATTTACCGAAATAAATCCGCCAGCATGTTGAATTCTATCAAAAGAAGATCTATCAACAACTAAATCTTTAATTACAGGGAAAGCTTTAGCTCTAAATGGCTCAATATAAATAGTGTCACCATCTTTAAACTTACGCATGTGTAACTGACAAGTGGTTACTCCTCTATCTGGTCCGTGAGCTTCACCATTAATGTATAATGAACACATTCCACAAATTCCTTCACGACAATCATGATCGAAAGCTACTGGTTCATCACCACTTTCAATTAATTGTGTGTTTAACACATCTAACATTTCAAGGAAAGACATATCTGGCGATACATCGTTGATTTTATAATCAACCATTTTTCCTTTATCGCTTGCGTTCTTTTGACGCCAAATTTTTAACGTTAAATTCATAATTCTTTCCTTATTTGTATGAACGTTGTTTTAATTCAATATCGTTAAACTCTAACTCCTCTTTATGTAAAACAGCATCTTTAGGCTCTCCTTTATATTCCCAAGCAGATACATAAGCAAACTCCTTATCATTACGTAAAGCTTCACCTTTTTGAGGTCCGTCTAATTCAACAGATTCTTCACGGAAGTGCCCTCCACAAGACTCTGTTCTGTTCAATGCATCTTTAGCAAATAATTCTCCTAACTCTAAGAAGTCCGCTACACGTCCAGCTTTTGCTAATTCTTCATTGTATTCATTTGCTCCACCTGGAACTCTAACATCACTGTAAAACTCAGCTCTTAAAGCAGAAATTTCTTCTATTGCTTCTTTTAAACCTTGTTCGTTACGAGACATTCCTACTTTGTTCCACATAATTTTACCTAAACGTTTGTGGAAATAATCTACAGATTTTGTTCCGTTGTTATTCACAAACTTATCGATAGTTGCACGAACATTTTTCTCTGCTTCATCAAACTCAGGAGTTTCCGTAGAAATTGGTCCTGTACGAATATCGTCAGCTAAATAATCACCAATAGTATATGGTAATACAAAGTAACCATCAGCTAAACCTTGCATTAAAGCAGAGGCTCCTAAACGGTTAGCTCCGTGATCAGAGAAGTTTGCTTCTCCAATTGCATATAATCCAGGTACAGTAGTCATTAAGTTATAATCTACCCAAACTCCTCCCATAGTATAATGTACTGCAGGATAAATCATCATTGGAGTTTCATATGGATCCTCATCTACAATCTTCTCATACATTTGGAATAAGTTTCCGTACTTATTCTTTACAACTTCTTGACCTAATTTTTTAACTAAAGCAGCATCGTTTACATTTAAACCTTTGATTGTAGCCTGCTCTTTTCCGTAACGTTGAATAGCAGAAGCAAAATCTAAATATACAGCTTCTCCTGTAGCGTTAACACCAAAACCAGCATCACAACGTTCCTTAGCAGCACGAGATGCAACATCACGAGGTACTAAGTTACCAAATGCAGGATAACGACGCTCTAAGTAATAATCTCTATCTTCTTCAGCAATTTGTGTAGGTTTTAAATTTCCTTCACGAATTGCTTTTACATCTTCCATTTTCTTTGGAACCCAAATACGACCATCATTACGTAATGATTCTGACATTAACGTTAATTTAGACTGATGATCTCCAGATACTGGAATACAAGTTGGGTGAATTTGTGTATAACATGGGTTTGCAAAATAAGCTCCTTTTTTATGAGCTTTCCAAGCAGCTGTTACATTACTTCCCATTGCATTAGTTGATAAGAAGAATACGTTTCCGTAACCTCCAGTTCCTAATACAACAGCATGAGCAGAATGACGCTCAATTTCTCCAGTAACTAAGTTACGAGCAATAATACCACGAGCTTTACCATCAACAACTACAACATCTAACATTTCATGACGGTTGTACATTTTGATTTTTCCACGACCGATTTGACGGTTCATTGCAGAATACGCTCCTAATAATAATTGTTGCCCTGTTTGTCCTTTTGCGTAGAAAGTTCTTGATACTAATACTCCTCCAAAAGAACGGTTATCTAATAATCCACCATAATCACGTGCAAAAGGTACACCTTGTGCCACACATTGGTCGATAATATTTGCAGATACTTCAGCCAAACGGTAAACGTTAGCTTCACGAGAACGATAGTCACCACCTTTTACAGTATCGTAAAATAATCTGTAAGTAGAATCCCCGTCTCCTTGGTAGTTTTTTGCAGCGTTAATTCCTCCTTGAGCAGCAATAGAGTGTGCTCTACGAGGAGAATCTTGAAAACAAAACGCTTTTACATTATATCCTAACTCAGCTAAAGTTGCAGCAGCAGAACCTCCTGCTAAACCAGTTCCAACAACAATCACATCAATTAAACGTTTGTTTGCTGGGTTAACTAAGTTGATTTTATTTTTATGATTAGTCCATTTATCAGCAATAGGACCTTTTGGTGTTTTTGAATCTAAAGTTGCCATATGATACTATTATTAATGGTGATTGAAATGGTGAAATAATGCAATGATGATAAATCCTAAAGGAAGACCAATTGCATAAATTTTACTAAAAGTTTTCAATCCTTTAGTGTATTTGTTATTTGCTCCTACAGATTGGAAAGCAGAATTAAAACCATGTAATAAGTGAAGTGCTAAAAACACAAAACCTAAACAATACAAAGCTACACGCCACATTGGAACAAACTTTTCTTGTAATTCATGGAAATATCTAAATTCTCCATTGTGCATTCCAGAAAAATCACCTTGAATGTACTTAGTATTCATTTCAGGAATCCAGAAATCGATGAAGTGAATGATTAAGAAGATTAAAATAAATAATCCACTGTAGATCATGTTTCTACTCATCCATGTAGAATTTGCACCCCCATTATTCTTAGCATACTTTACATTTCGTGCGCTTTTGTTTTTGATTTCTAATACAAAACCCATCGCAAAGTGAAAAATCACACCAAATATTAGTACAGGTTGTAATAAATACTGTACAGCCCAGAAAGTACCCATGAAGTGAGAAGCTTTGTTAAAAGCATCTGCGCTAAATACTGATAAGATGTTAATTGCAAAATGTTGTAGTAAAAAAATCATAAGAAAGAGTGCTGAAAGTGCCATCGCAAACTTTCTTCCTATAGAAGATTTTAATAATCCGCTCATTGTCGTTTATTATTGAATTATATAATTGTGAACAAAGTTAAGATCTAAGGCTTACTTGTACAAACATTGTACTTCGTTTTACTTTATATTTAGAATGGGTTTAAATAGATTATTGGATATCCATCATAAAACTATGTTGTTTTTTATTCATCACAAAATAGCTTATTTTGTTATCAATACAGCATTTTTATAAACAATAGACTTAATTATTCGTAATATGGAAAAAGTGACTACTAGTATTTCGGAGTCTTCAACGCTACCAGCAGATTTCTATTTCGATAAAGAAATATGGGAAGCCATGAAAGAGAAAGTATTTGCTAAAAGTTGGCAATACATAGGTGATGAAAAAGAAATTTTTAATGTAGCTATAAATACGTATCCTTTTAACTTGTTAGATAAATATATTGATGAACCTTTAGTGTTAACTAAGCAAAAAGAGGAGGTTAGGTGTTTATCAAATGTATGTACACACAGAGGTTTTTTATTATCACATCACCCTGGGAAAAACAGGAAATTAGTGTGTTCTTATCACGGTAGACGATTCAATTTAGAAGGAAAATTTGAATTTATGCCGGAGTTTAAAGAAGTAGAAAACTTTCCAAGACCATGTGATCATTTACATCAATTACTCTTAAAAAAATGGGAACAATTTTTATTCACTAGCTTAGACCCGAAGATGGATTTTTCTGAAATATCTGAGGAATTAGAAAAGAAGGTTGGTTTTTTAAATGTTGAAGAATTTGAATTTGCTCCAGAATATTCTAAAACCTACAATGTACAATCGCACTGGGCATTGTATATCGATAATTATTTAGAAGGTTTTCATATTCCTTTTGTGCATCCTGCTTTAAATAGCATTTTAGATTATGGAAGCTATGATACCATTTGTGATAAAAATATGGTATTGCAAGTTGGGTATGCTGAAGGTGGAGCAGAAACATTTGATTTTCCTGAAGATCATCCAGATTATGGGAAAAATATTTCTGCATATTATTACTGGTTTTATCCAAACTTCATGCTGAATTTTTATCCTTGGGGGGTACAATTGAATATAGTGAGGCCTTACACTGAGAATTTTACCAAAGTAGAGTTTCTATATTATATTAAAGATAGAACGATTTGGGAACGCATGAGTGGTGAGCAGCTAGGAGAAAAAACACAGCAAGAAGATGAGTGGGTGGTAGAAGGTGTTCAAAAAGGATTAAAATCAAGATTTTATACTGATGGGCGATTTTCTACGACTCGAGAAACTGGAGTGCATCATTTTCATAATTTGTTAAAGAAAGATTTGAGTTAATATATTTCGAGGGTTTGCATTACTGCAAATCCTTATTTTTTAAACTTTATCTGTTCTTGAAGTTCTGTGATTTGACTTTCTAAATCGTGAAGTCTATCGTAAACATCTACAGGTTCTGGCATTTGTTTTGAAGCATACATAGTTACATACCATACCTCCATAATTTCATCAACATTAATAGTGTAAGTAGGATAATTTCCATCTTTATTATCACTTTTCAAAATCAACTTTCCCCGTTCCAGTATTCTATTAATTACCCGTTTTAGTACAATACCATCATTTTTACTTACAATAACGTATACTCTACCATCTTTAATATCATTAAGATTTTCAACATATTGACCAAAAACTAAATCACCGTCAAAAAAAGTGCGTACCATAGAATTGCCTTGTACTTCGAAACAACGAAATGATCCATGACGTAAATGCGGCATATGGAAAGATGGTAAATTTTGAATGTATTCAGTATCACCATAACCACTCAAATATCCAGCTCGAGCTTGTGTCGGGACAAAAATGATGTTTTCATGTCCAGAATCATTTGTAGATACTACTTGTGGAGTTCCAGTATAATTGCTATTCGGCAAATCTTTACGAAGCATAATTTGACTTAAGCCAAATAAATAATCAGGATTAATTTTAAACTCATTAATAATAGAGGTCAATACATCATAACCTGGTTTTGTTTTTTTTCTACTACCATCAGACTGAGGTCTACCATTTACAATACTATCTATTGTAGTTCCTGTAACGTTAATGCGTTTAGAGAAAGATAGGTTGTTGAGTTTATGAAAATCTCGAATTTCAGCTATTTTTTTAGAAATATCCATCTTGTGATTATTTTAACACAAAACACACAAAAAAGTTTTTGTTTTTTGTAAAATGTTTTTATTTTTGACCTGTAATTGATTGCGAAGATACATAAAATCTTACAAAATCAAACATTTGTGTTATGTAAAAGATAAATAAGGTCTAGGTTTTAATGTGTTTAAAACTAGTCTGTTATGCTATGTTTTTTCGTGATAAATTATTGAGTTTAGTTGTTTAGAAGTGTGTAAGCTATTAGAAAAGCAAAAAAATAGAATACATTTTTAAAAGCAAATTAATAATATTAAAAGAAAAGGAAATGGAAAAAAAACCAATCAAATCAAACTTGTTCAGGTTTGTAACACTACGCAGTCCGCAATTACCAGATGAAAAAAGTAAAGAATTTGCGTTTGTAGCTTTAGAAAATAAAGATGTGAGTATTGCACATAGGGCAACTCAAGGCATCACAGATCAGAAGCAAAAACAAACAGCGTTGGAACAAGCATATAAAGATCCAATGCAATTTTTACCAATAGAAAATGCGCTGGAACTTAGAAAAACAAAACTATATCAGTTTTCTAGTTGGTTAATGCGTAATAAAAATTACTTATCACCATTAAGTATTATGCAAAACTTAGCAGTACTTTTTGCAGATGATATTAGTGGTCCAACTGCAGCGCCTATATTCCCTTCATTTGACGATGTTATTTTATCAGATAAAGAGGAGCCACAACTTTGGGAGAATTTATACTACCAAACTATTCACAAAACTTCCACTGCAGTTCGTGAAACGATCATTCAAATGTTGATTGCAAATAAGTTTTTAAAAGCATTTAAAACATATGTGGAAGTAAATTTTAATGCTATGACACCGGGAGGTAGTGTCGGGGGAGGAAGAACTGAGCCTGGTTCAGGTGTTCCTAAAGATTTTACTCCAGGAAGTGAAGCAGGTGCTGGAAACCCTTTAGAAGCATTAGAGTTTACCTCAGAAGAGTTGAGAGAATTTACGCTTAGAGCTAACGCTAGTGTGGTGATACCTAAAGAAGTATTATATGCGCCAAAAACTGAGGAATCAGTTACTGATGCTGGATTGTCTTCTAGAGTTTCTGAATATTTAAGAAAGCAGGCTATTGTGGATAAAGCACAATTGAGATTAGCGCAGTATAAAGCGTCATTAAAAGAGCTAAAACGTGCAGAGATTGTATATAATAAAGAAGAAGTAAAAAAACGTGAAGCTGCACTACAAGAGTATGAAGCTAAAGTACGAGAATCACAAAGTCAAGCTCAATTAACAAAGGAAACAGCTGTAACTGAAAAAACGGTTGTATCAAATGAAGATAGTGTAGACGCTCAAACAGTAACTACACCTTCAGAGGAAATCACTGATATTACTTTAGCGTATACAAAAAGCCCAGAGATTATTAGAATTCCTGATGGATCTACCGAAGCTCCTACAGCTTCTGAAGCAAGAATTTTGGCTCAGCTATCACCAGAAACGATAGGTTTATTTAATTCTACGGAATTCGAGATTTTTGATACGTTTGCTGAGGTAACATCAGTATTAGAAGATAGAATAGAGGAGGAGAATTTAACAATTGTAGATAACACGCCTGTGGGTGTTATTAATGATACTATTAATACTGAAGGGATTACTGTAGATGTGGCGGATAGTGTGCCGTATGTATACTCTATAAGTTTGCATAATGTTATGTTTCAGGCCTCGTCTACTTTTGATATCAATATACATATTGGAGATTCTTTTAGAAAAATCACAGAGATGTCCTACAAAATGTTAGATGATAAAGGAGTAGAAATTGTATCTGCTGATGCGTTTAGAGCTTTAGCATCACAGATATCATCTTATGAAAAAGTAAAAATCTTCCCACTAGGAATTTTAGTAGGACAGAGTTCGTATACTATTGAAGGAGAGATTACGCTATCTGATAACACGGTTTTAAGTTTTAGTTCTAAAATAGAACCTAAGTTTAATACTTTTACTTTAGAGGAAACCGTTGTGGGTATAGCTAAAGTAGTGGATTCAGATAGTGGAACTGAACATAAAGATGAAGATACAGAAGCTCCTGATGGCGTGATCTACGGGGTAAGTCAATTAGGAATTGCAGATTTTAGACGTGTAGAGCAAGAAGTGTGCTGTTATGTGCCTGGAGAAGTGTCACATATTGAAAATATAATGGCACGCGAATATAAAGAGCGTTCAACAAGAAATCTTAGAATTAGCGATGTTACTACAGAACAGAGTAGGGAACGCGAAACGGAAAACTTAACGGATACTACTACTACAGAACGCAACGAGTTACAAAGTGAGGCTTCTTCTGTGGTAAATGAAGACAATGTCACTAGTTTTGGAGCGAATGCCAGTGTAAGTGGAAAACTTGGATTTGCAGATACAATGTTTTCTGCGGGTACAAATTATAATAGTTCTTCTAGCAGTTCCAGGTCAGATTCTAATTTACAAGCACAAACCTATGCCCAAGAAGTTACAGAACGTGCTTTAGAGCGTGTAGTGGAAAAAGTAAGTCGCAAACGTACCTCACGTATTGTTAAGGAATTTGAAGAAAATAATACTCATGGTTTTGATAATAGAAAAGGAGATAAGCACGTAACCGGAGTGTATCGCTGGGTAGATATTATCTATAAGAATAGCATGGTAAATTATGGTAAACGTTTAATGTATGAATTTGCAATACCTGAACCTGCAAAGTTTTATATTGATTGTTATTTAAATGGAGATAGTAAAAAATCAACAGTGAATAATGGTAGTATAATAGCGCCACAAAAACCAAAACACCCTAGTGAGCTTAGAATGGGGCTTTTACTTCCGCAAGGTTTGTTAAGTCCTGTTAATTTACATAAGGATAATTATCAAGATATAGCAGCATTGTATAATGCAGAAGTAAAACCAGAGCCGCTTCCAATAAAGAGAATTACTACAGGATTCGGATCTAACTATTATAAAGGAGGGAAAGAATTAGGCTGGCTTACAAGTGAAGTAGGTGAAATGGATATACCTGAAGGTTATGAAGTTAATACAGCTTTTGCTAGTGTAAGTTATAATTTTCATCATAATGATAAAGAATATCCTTCTTACTCTATCCAAATAGGAGGGAAAAGTCATCACAAAAATTTTAACCGTAGTAGTTCTTCTTCTGAAGGAGTACGAGAAGATGAGCAAAATATAAGATTTGAATATTTAGGGGGTGTACAAGGAAAATTAGCTATAGCTTATGAGTCATATGATACAGGGACTATTGCAATTTCTGTTTCTGCAGAGTGTTCCAGAACAAGAGAGTACTATGAGCAATGGCAAAACGAAACCTATAATGCAATACTAAATGCTTATAATGAGCGAGTGCGAGAGTATAATGAGTTTATGCAAGGACAGTCTTTAGAAGGTGAAGAAGCAGAAAAACAAAGAGAATTTAGTTCGCAATTGAATCGTGGTATTGAAAAACGTGAAATCAAACGTATTGCTGTTGATTTAATGACCAAACCGTTTGGTTTAACAACAAGTAAGTCAAATTATAAGGATTCAAGTGCATTTGTAAATAGAAACAAAGAATTCCAAAACCATGCGGAAGTAGTGAAATTTTTTGAACAAGCTTTCGATTGGGAAATCATGGCCTACACCTTCTATCCATATTTTTATAAAGCAGGTGAAGAGGCTTGGGTAAAAAGTTTCGACTACGAAAATAGTAACGATCCTATTTTTAAAGCTTTCTTACAAAGCGGAATGGCTAGAGCTGTAGTGCCTGTACGTCCGGGATTTGAAAAAGCAGTGAACTGGTTTATGAATACGGGTGAAATTTGGAATGGACAAGGTATGGTTACTGATACAGAAGATGAACTATATGTATCTGTTGCAGAAGAAATGTTAAATCCAATTGGAGAAGTAGAAGGTACTTGGGAAACACGTGTGCCTACAGCCTTAACTATTTTACAAGCAGATTCTGTTGTGTTAGATGAAGGGGGATTACCATGCAATCTAAATTGTGATGATACAAGTGAGTTTGGAACGTCTAAAAATACTTTGGGAGGTAATACTTCAAATGATCTTGAAGGTGTAGGCTTTGATACAGTAGGTCAGGATAATGATGTGCGATAGTTTTTAAGTAAAATGTGATAACTAACATTTTTAAATGTAAGGAGGGTAATTGTACTTAGTACAATTACTTTTCCTTCAGGTAAAAATAAGTTTTGCATTTGAGATAAAAAGAGAATAAAAAAAGTATTAGTAATTAAAAAAAAGCTATGTACGCACACGAATATGGATTGAGAAATTTTAAACACAAAACCAATTTTAAAAATTTGGTAGTGTTTTCAGATACACAACAAAATCAAATAGAAGAAACAGAACCTCCTAGTACTAATGTTTATATAGAAATTGAAAAAGGAGTAGAAAGTTCTGATAAATGGTTTGTTCATTTAAACAGTAGGCTTTCTGGAGAATATGGTGATTTTTATATCGAAAATAACCCTCCAGCAGGAGAAGCAGACGCGCTAGAATATAAAGAAGATGAAGAAAGTATAGCTTTTTTACAGGAGCATATGTTAGATTTAAATAGTGATGATAAAATTTCGTACTATGAAATTAATGAGAAATTTTACATACGTTTAGATAGTAGCGTAGAGCTAGAGGAAGTTTTTTTAGATATTAAAGTAAAAGCAGGTTTAGAACCGAAACCACAAAAAATACCGAGTGTAGAATTAGATGCTTTTGTTACCTTGTTGGTTTCTGGTAATGGGGCTAAATTGGAAAGTGCTTTTCAGAGCATAACAGATGTAAATGCACATCAAGTGGTGCTATTTATAGAAACAAGTGAAGACACTAACTTTTTAGGTACAGTTTTTAGAATTAAAAAGGGAAAAAATGTACGTACACTACCTGAAGTAGATAGATTGACCATAGCGCAAGTGGCTAGAGTATTTGGAGTAGATATTGCTACCAATGAACTCTCTACCATGATAAAAGAAGAGCTTAAAGATAAAAAAGAAAGTCAATTTTATTTAATAGCCAGTAAAACATTATCCTATGGAGGAAATGTTATACGTTGGACTACAGATGAGATTTTTACTGGGGTTTCTGATGGCTTAAAATTAATTAGTACCGAAATTAATGACTTAAAATTAAATAACACCTATTGGAAAACTCAAATAGACGGTAAAGAGAATCCAAAATTTGACCCGTTGCTTCCAGAGCTTAAAGATGATGAAAAGGGTGTAGATATAGAAACACAGGTAAAGGCAATCTATAAAACGTATTTGTTTCCAATTACAGAAAAAGCTACTAAGGCAACAGTATCTATTTTGGATAATAAGATTATTGCTAAACTAGTACCTTTTAATTTAGAAAAAGTACTGCAGGTAATTCAAAGTATTCCAGAGTTATTGCACGATTTTTTTGATGCAGTTATAGATAATTTAGTGGATCTCTATTATTTTATCAACGGTTTATTAGTGGGGTTAATTAATAGCATTATAGATTTTGTAAAATCTTTTTTTGATATTTTAGCCATGCTGTTTGATGTATTAAACGGTCTTGTGCAAAGCACCACGTTCTTTAAAAATCCAGGAAGTTATTTAAGTCTTTTTGCTGAAAACTTTGAGAACTTAGTAGATGCTTTTGTGAATGTGTTTACGTTTACAAACCTTAAAAAGTTTCTGTCTTTATTAGCATCATTGCCTAAAGTGGCCTATACTGCAATAGTAAACCTAATAAACACACCTATTAATATTACTATAGATCCGGGAGCTATTGGGTATTATTTAGGTTTTAGTGTTGGTTTTGTAGCCTCAGAAGTAGTAACCTTTTTTGCTACAGGAGGAACAGGAAATGTAGCTAAAGCACTGCAAACGGTGTTGAAATCATATAAAGCGATGGCAACTATACCAAGTAAAGTAGCCGCAAATACAGCTAAAATCGCAAAAAACACGGTACAATTTACCATCAATACGTTTACTAAACTTTGGGATGCCATAATAGCTTTTACCAAAAATATTCCTAAACATTTAGATACCTTAAAAAGTTTGATAGATGAGTTTGTGGCGAGTTTACAAGCTAGAATTATTTTAGTGGATAATGTTGCGTATAGTTTTGTAGACCCAATAACCGCTTTAGGAAAAAGTTTTTTTAATGTTGCTAGAACCAATGCATGGAATAAGTTAAAAACTATAGGTGTTGCCATGTTAAAAAATGAAGATGGTAGTTATGCCTTTTTCTATAACGGTACTAATATTGCTGAAAATTTAACCAAAAGTCAAGCAGAAGAGTTTTTAAAAGGTTTATTTTCGAGTATTAAAAACAAAAAAGATGAGGCTATTAAGAGGTATTTTGATGTTTTGATTGAGACTTTGTTAGAAAAACGGGGTAGTTTTAAAAAATATCTGGAAGATTTAAAGAATGGTATAGCTAAAAGAGTATTTGAAGGCTTTCTTACAGTAGGAGAAGAAGCAATGTTAAAATTTTATACAACTAATTTGGGTTATAAAGATTTTAATAAAGCTTTAAGAGGTGAAATTCCGATGACAGATTTTTTCTTTGAACAAGAAAAATTAATGAATCAAGGACTTGATAAACTGCCGAACTTTAAATCTGAAGGATTATTATATAGAATTGAAAATTTGACAGAAGCTCAGATTCGAGATGTGTATAAGGTGGGTAGTGAAATTTTAAATAAGCATTTTACATCAACTACATACGATATGTTTGCCATTGGAGAAGCAATGCAAAGAAGACCTTTTACGGTTTTAATTAGAATAGAAAGTAAGACAGGTAAGTTAATAGAGCCCTTATCAACCTTTAAAGAAGAAGCTGAAGTTTTGTTTAAAAGTAAGACTAGGTTTTTGGTAGAGAGAGTGACAGAAAGTATTAACCCAATTGATCCTTTTGGAGATAAAGTAAAAACGATAATTATCAAAGAAATATAATAATATTATGGATAATAATAACAGAAAGAAGCTAGATAATTTACTAGAAGAAAAGAAAAAGTATCAATATATAATTGAAAACCTTTACAATGATCCTTTTTTATTGTCTGAAGATCAAAAAAAGATTTTTATAAGTGAGAATAAAGAAGAAATAGAGCGTTTGTCTCATATAATCAAAAAGATTGGTGAATTAAAATGGAATTTTAAGACTGATGAGGAGAAAAAACAGTATAAAGATAAATATTCGTAGTAAAATCAAGGAGGGGCAGATTTAGCGAAGTGTAACCCATTTAAGTAAAGGTATGAATGAATTAGTAGTTAAAATAGAGAAAGATGTTGATTACATGGAGAACACACATGTAAATGATCCAAATATTGATTTTATACTTGATGAGATAGAAAGATTGTTAGTTAAAGACTCTAAGGTTACAATAGAGGTCCTGAAAGAGCTGAATCTCTTGTCTATAGAATGGATTAGTTCAACTTTTGAAAAAATATCTTATGAATTACAAAGTAAAGAATTAGTAGAATGTTTGGATGGTTTACTTGAAAAGTTTTCCCCAAATGTAAATGGGTTTAAAAATGAAGTTCAAGAAGCTAGAGAAGCATTTAATGGCTAAGTTTAATAATGATAAAGTTAGGTAAAGTATCCTTGTGGATCGGGAATTTTAAATCTAAAGAAGATTTAAATAGTTTTATCGAAGAAAAGTATGATGAAGAAGGAGATGTTAGTTCGGAATTTATGAGTTTTTTGAAAGTAGAATTTTTAGATAATCAATTTCAGGAAGTTGATTTTTACCAAGGTTTGTCAACTAAACAAGAGGTTTTTGAAGGGTTTTCTTATGTAGAATCATTTATTAAAAGTATTCCTGATTTAGATTGGGAAAATAACAATAGTATTATTCTTATTTATAATTTTGAGTATACGCCTTTAAGAAGACAAAAAGGAAAAATTCAGTTTATCGATGTTTATGATTATGTGGAAGACTAAAATCTAAATGAAGCGGCTTTGTGATCCGTGAGATACTACTATTTATTTTATGGTTTAGAAACTCGTGTTTAAATAAAGAAATAAGAATTGTTGAACAATTCTAATTCTACAATGAGGTTCTTTAAGTGAACTATATTGTATAAAGAGTAAGCTATAAAATTAGAGTATAAACACTTTGATTTTATAGCTTTTTAAATTGTTATTACTGCATAACGTTTAACAAAAACTAAACATTTGTGTCATTTTTATTTTTTATATTCAAACAAAAAATATGTTATATGAATAAAGAGAAAATAAACAGCTATGAGCGCTGGTTCAAAATTGCTAAAACTAATAATACTATAGATCTTTCAGGTTCCATTGCGGTAGTTAATAATATTGCTTCTGAAGCATATTTTGAGCGAGAAGCTTTTCAAATTACATTCACAACTCAGTTGAACAATAAAAGTTTGCAGTATAGTATGTTAGTCAATGCTAATGAATGCTTTTGTGAAATAGATGTACAGAACTTAAAAAAAGAATTGCAAATACATATAGAAGGTTGTGGTATGAATTTTACAATTTTAAACTATGCATCAGATTTTTCTATTCAATTTGATACTATTAACAGTAGTTTTATAAATACCCCAACTGTACAAGAGGGTAGTATAAATTTTCACAAACAGGTAGCCTAATTTAAAGATACGTTAAAACTGACGTTTTATTTGTGTAATTTGTAATATGTTGGTATATTTGCAGTGCTTTTCTAATAGTTTAGAACTATAATAGTGTTGCAGAAAAATGAAAAAGATTTTCAAAACCCAGTGAGGTTAATAATCCAATTTTTATTTGTCTGTTTACATGTTAACATAATCGTGATGCTCGGTGTTTTTTATATGTCATTTTGTAAAATGGTGTATACTTACACGCCCGTTCAATTTGTTTATGTGAAATCAACTTTACTTTATAATTAAATCAATTACTGACCAATATGTGGTGTCTAACTTCTAATGTTGTTTTAGAAAGTTGGAGCTACAGTTACATATATATAATTTAAAAATACTAGATATGAAAAAAAGTAAAGAAATTTTAAAAGAATATTTTGAAACAGGAGATAAACCAACGCAGCAGCAGTATGCAGATTTAATAGATAGTTTTATAGATGCTAAGCAGGCTGCTGGAGAGTCTGATAGAAGATTTGTAATAGATGAAAATGGAGAAGTGAATGTTGCTGTAAAAGAAACCATTCCTGAGTATTCACTTTCAGAAGTTGTAAATAATAAGATGTCATTATTGAAAGATGATGTGCCAGTTAAGGAAATTGATTTAACACAATTTTCAGGAGATAATATTGTAGGGAAAAGAGGCTATCACTCTAGTTATCGACCTAGTTTTCATGATGTAGTGATAAACAAAACTACAAATGAAGTTTTTGAAGATATGTATACTGAATGGCAAGACGTTCCTTTGAATGATGGTTATTCTGCCTCTTTTTTACGTGTTAAAATTGAAGGTAAGTTTTTGATTATTCAAGGTTCTAATGTGAGTGGTTCTTCTTCAGATAATGTGATAACATCAAATTTACCTTTTAAAATTCAAAGTACCCAGTTTTTTAGAGGAGGAGGTACAGCGGGTATGCAAGATTATTTTGTTCCGGCAAATTCATCAGTATTGAGAAGTGCATTACCGCTTCAAGGTTTTAATGAGTTTTTTGCTGTTTTGTTAATTCAAATAAATTAGATATGAAAAAAAGTAAAGAAGTAGTAAAAACATATTTTGAAACAGGTGATAAACCTACACAAGAACAGTATGCTAATTTAATTGATAGTTATATTGATGCCAAGCAATCTGTGGGAGAGCCGAATAGAAGATTTGTAATTGATGAAAATGGAGAAGTGAGTTTAGGTTTAGAAAGTACTTTACCAGAGTATAATCTTTCAGATATAGTAGCTAATAAACTTTCATTGTTGAAGGATGGAAATGTAGTCAAAGAAATTGATTTAACAAATTATGTTGACGACACTAATTTGGCTCGTTTAGTTTCTGGGACTTTGGATGTAAATGGTGTAGCAACTTTTCAAAGAGATGACAATTCTACTTTTACGGTTGATTTTAGTAGTTTACTGAATAGTGGTAGTGTGCCTACACCCACAGATTTATCTTTTAAAGGTTCACCTGCTCAAGGAACTATTGAATCAAGTACGGGCAAAAACGCAGTAATTCCTGTGGCAGATAAAGATAGAGCAGGGTTAATGAAGGCTGGCTTTTATGATGAAGGAAATTGGACACCTGTTATTAGTGAGTCTAGTTATTCAGGTACAGGATTTGGAACATATCTTAGATTAGGAAATTTAGTACATTATCAAATGTTTTATACTATAGATAGTACTGCAGGAACTCCGGGGTATTTTAACATATCAGGCCTGCCATTTCCGCCTGCAAATAGTGCTACTTTAACCAATAATAATACCTTAGAAATTCATGGAACCAATCTTCCGTCAAACGAGGTAAGAGATTTAACTATATGGATAAGTTCTCGGAATGACCTTAATAGAATTGAAATAGGTGCTTTTGATGTAGAAACAGGTATAACAAACTTTATATCTGGAGTAATTTTTACGGAAGGAGGAATAAGAATTGTAGGCACATATGTAACTAATGTTTATACACCGTAATGTTATAAACTATAAAACTATAGCAAATAAAAAAGCAGCTGCCTTGTTATTGCAGCTGCTCCTATTGAATTGTTATATATAGTTATTTAAGTGTAATCTTAATGATACCGCCAGACCCAACTCTAGATCCGTAAATACTACTGGTGTTTCTTTGAACAGAAATCTTTTTTACATTAGCAGGATCAATACTTCTAATGCTGTTTACTTGTGTATTATTAACAAAGAATGCAGCACCTAATAATCCTCCCTGAGATAAACTAGCCCCACCTCCAGGTATTACTATTTTGTCTTCTCCAATAAACCTTAAATTAGGATATTTAGCTTTCAGTAATGAATACATATCAGTATAATTTGAATAGTTATCTGATGCCGCTGATTTATTGTATCCTAGCCTATAAAAATCGCTTTTAGATAATTTTTTACTTTCCTCAGGGAAAATAAAATTAATTTTATCCTGTCCAGTATATTCGATATCAATTACCCCATGATTTTTAGAAAATGCTGTAATTAATTTATTCTTTTTTGAAACGGTAAGAGTGTACTCTCCTTTTTTATTTGTTTTTGCTGAAGTTTTAGTTGAATCAACAAAAATACGAACATTTTTAATCGGCTTATTCTTATAATCGGTTATTATGCCAGAAAGCTTTTTGCTTTGACCAAAAACAGTTTGCGCAGCAATCAATAAAAAAGCTACTGAGAATAGTATAGTTTTTAATTTCATAATAGATGTTTTTAGTTCTTTTTTAAGAATTTTTAAACTAGTACAAAATAAAGATATTTCTTTAAATAAAGAATTGGAGGAGGTATAAAAGAAAGTTAAAAAGGTCTTTTATTGGTTTTGATAAAAACATATTACAAAAAAAGTTTTAATTAATTGTAATATGTTTGTATATTTGCAGTCCTATTAAAATGTAAATAAATATTAACCTTTCATGTTAAGTGGAAACATTATAATATAGATTAACCCCCTTCTGGTGTAAGAAGAAAAACAAAAGAGTTTGTATTAGTGTGTTATGTCTGCTAACGCTTTAAAATTATATATATGAGTAAATTAATATCAATAGCGTTATCGCAATATGGAGTTAAGGAAGTGAAAGGGTCTAAAGATCACCCACAAATAATTAATTATTTCACTTCCATGGGATTTGACAGGATGAAGTATAGAAACGAATTAACTTGGTCGAGCGCCTTTGCAAATTGGGTAGCAAATGAAGCCGGTTATGAAGCATCTAAAGGGTTGTCGGCAAGAAGCTGGTTAACAGTAGGAACTTCAACAGATGCACCAAAGCAAGGTGATGTTGTTGTGTTGTGGAAAAGATATCCAAGTAGTGATGAAGGACACGTTGGTTTTTTGGTTAAAGAATCTAAACGTTATGTATACCTTATAGGAGGTAATCAAGGAAATAGTGTGAGTATAAAAGCATATCCTAAAAGTAGAATATTAGATTATAGAAAATTAAGAAAAAATGGATAGAGTGATGCATTTAATTTTTTGGTTGCTCACCATGCTTTCTCCACTGAGTGGTGTGCTAACGACAATTATGTTTCTTATTGTAGTTGATTTTATTACTGGTACTTATGCAGCATTAAAATCAGGAACAATGATTAGAAGTGAAAAAATAGCCAATACAATTTCTAAGTTTTTTATTTACAATTTAGTTATCGTTTCAGCTTATTTTATCGAAAAACACATTGTGAACGAAGTTCCTTTTTTAAAAATAATTGCTGGTTTTATAGCAATTACAGAAATAAAGTCTATTCTAGAAAATTACAATAGTATTTATGGAGTAAACATTTTTAAAGTATTAAGAGGTTTATTACATCAGTATGGTTTTAGAGAGGCTATTAAACAAGTTTATGATGAAGAGAAGAAAGAGAAAGTGTAATCTTTTTTATGATAAAACGCAGCATAATTTTGTGTTGCGTTTTTTGTTTTAATACTAAGAACTAAAGTTGTTACTTTTTAAGCTTTGATTAAAGTTTGTTTATTGTGAAAGTCACTAAAAAATGACCCCATTGATTTTGTCAGTAATTTTTTTTGTTACGACCAATTAGTAAATTTGGTTTATGGCAATTCAAGAAATTAAAACGTATACCTTTAAAGATGTTTTTTCAATACAGTTAGTCGATTTTGAAAAAGCTTGTGTAGTTAATAAACCCAAACAAATTTCTGAATACAATATTTTTTGGATCAAAGAAGGAAAAGGAACTTATAATATTGATTTTAAAAGTTACTCATTTGACGGGAGTGTCTTGTTTTTTCTATCACCAGGTCAGGTTTTTACCGTGGATTCTGAAAAGATCAAAGAAGCATATCAATTAAGTTTTACTAGAGATTTTTATTGTATCCAAACTCATGATACAGAAATTGCTTGTAATGGAGTATTGTTTAACAATGTATATGAAACTCCTTTTGTAGCTCCTTCTAAAAAGGATACACAAAAGTTGAACTTCATTCTAGAAAACTTAATTGAAGAATTTGAGTTAGAAGAAACAGCTCAATATGACATGTTACAATCCTTCTTAAAACAATTTATTATATATTCTGTTCGCATCAAAAAAGAGTATTCAAATGTGAAAGAAGATACAGAAACTAAGCTTTTCAAAGATTTTAGTTTATTGGTAGAACAAAACTTTAGAAAACTCCATAGTGTAACAGATTATGCGAACCGATTAGGAATTTCTCCAAAATCATTGACTAAGCATTTTCAAAAGATTGGGACAGAAACACCAAGTGATTTTATCAAAAATAGAATTATTACTGAAGCTAAAAGACTGTTATTGTATTCGAATGAAGCAATAAAACACATAGCATTTGACTTAGGATTTAATGATCCTGCATATTTCTCTCGTTTTTTTACCAAAGCAACAGGTACTTCACCTGCACATTTTAAAAAAACTCAAAAAGTATAATCATTTTATTTCTTATCTAAATCTGTATTTTATTAATATACGTCTGTTTAAAATTTTCTTATTTATAATTATTAAAATGAGGGTTTTACCTCCTTGTTTCAAGGTTGATTACCTAGAAAAAAGATAAGTCTTCGAAACTACCTTTGTTCAAAAATTTTAATATAATGGACACTAAAGAAGATAATTATAGTTTTTATGCTATAAGCCTAATTAAAGGTATACAGAAAATGTTTTTAAGTGCGTTTATTTTAATGCTAACTTCAGTATTTATTATTTACGCTGCTCTAACACCTACAGTAATTGCCGCTATTGTTTTGGTAATTGTTGCATTATTGGCAACAGGTGGATGTATCGCTGTTAGAAATTTTACAGCAGGAATTAAAAATCTTTATGCAACTAATCCAGCTGCAGCTTTTGCTAGATATGGTTTTACAAGTTATGCAGCACTTAGAGCATCAATTCCTGCTCCAGCAAGATGGTGTGCGAGTTAATTCTACAGATTAACTTATTGAAATAGTTGACAGGGCCAATTGTAAGTATAAAATTTGACATATAATTGGCCCTGAACTAAAAATCTACTGCTTTTTATTCGTTGTTTTTGCTGTGTTTCACTGATGAAAAAATAAAAGACTTTTTAATTGCTATTATGTTAATTCCACTAGTTCTTTTTATGATTCATTAATCGACTCACGAGATAAATTTATTCTTATTTTTTATTGTCTTTAATAAGTAAGATTTTCATTTAATTACAGTTTTTATCTATTTGTAACATTTTCTGTTTATTGAGTACTAATGGAGTATGAGTTCAATTTGGGAAGTAATATTAGAAGTATTAACAAATGTATTTGTGAACCGAACTAAATTTGGTGCAGTTATTTATGTATTACTTTTAATAGCTGTTATCATATATTTTATCGTTTCTTATTTCTTCTAATTACAGATATTTTGAGAACTTGAGTTATCGGTTAAATTTTTGACAATAAAAAAAGCACCTTAACGTAGGTGCTTGTAATATTTCAATTAAGGTTAATTTTCTTAGTTGCTGCTTTATAAGATGGTACTTCTATTTATTTTTTCTTCTTTACTTCAGTATGCCTTGATCTTCCTTTTGCTCTTGTTACTTCTTTTGCTTTTGGTTTTTGTACTGGTGTTGGTTTAGTACTTGCTTCTTTACTAAGATTATTTGTTGTCTTGTTTATATCTTTTTCTGTTTTAAGTTTTGTCTTTTCTTTCGGCAGTGATTTATCAATTTTTTGTTGTGCTTCTTTTTGAGAATCATGATCTTGTGCTGAAACATGAAACGCTAGAAAAAAAATAAATAGGTAGGTAAAAATTTTCATATTATGAGTTTTAACCTTAAAATTAAAATATATTTAATTAATTCAAACAGGTTTTTCCCCCATTTTAACTTACTATTAATTGTATTAAAGAACTTTATCAGCTATATTTAGTAGTGTCGATTGACTACTCTATTACTTTATTTTGTTTTATTATTTTTTATGCTTAAGAAAGTCTCTGGTTTAATTCTTTTAACTCTTGGTCTATACCTATTGAATATAGAACTAGCTGAGATTATTTCTAAAATCATATACACCTTTGGATTAGTTTTTAGTGGTTCACCGATTGACAAAGGAGGGTACAGGTTTATAATATTTCATATAATTCTATATTTAATAATCTTTTTATGTTTTTACCTAGGTGTAAAACTTCTATTTTTCAAAAAGAAACAATCTCAATAATTACGGTTAATCGTTTATCTATATTTGCTCCATGAATAAATTTAATTTAAGAGCGAAATTCTATCTTGTTTTATCCTTTTTAATTTCCTCTCCAATGTTATTTATTAGTTGTGAGGATAGTTTGACGTTTTGTAATCTTAGACCATTTTTGTTGTTCATTTCAATAGTATTTCTTTTCCTCACTTATGTGATATTATTCGGAAAGAGAAAGGAATAACTACTCTTTTATTTTTTCTAGTTTTGAAATATGGAATGGTATCATATTGTTTTATTTATCTTTTTAGCTCTCCTTTTATTAGTTAAAATCTGGAAATTTTTTAAAGTGATCATCTTTGGTAAAGAAGATGATGTAAAAAAATATATAGAAACTTTTGATGATGATATAGACATTGATATTGACTAACTACTCTTTTACGTTATTTTGTTTTTACTAGTTTTACTTCATGGTACAAGAAGAGACAGAAGTAAGTATTTGGTTTGTTATCATTTTTTTGATCGTTGTAGCTTTTATCATTTCACTGTTTAGAGGTAATGGAGATAATGATGGTCGATCATCTGATCCTGGTGATGACATTACTTTTTTTGATGACTTCTAACTACTGTTTTAATGAGTTTTTTATTTTGTATCTTTTTACTGTATTAACCTTTTAAATTTTTTATTATGCTAGAAAACATTTCTAAATTGGGAATTGAATTATCTAAAACGAAACAACGTCTTATTTCAGGAGGTGGCAGTTATAGATGCTATTACTGTCATTGCTTAACAGGTGAAACTGTTATCGGATGTGGTACAGATCGAGTAGAAGCATGTGGAGAAGCATGCTAATTACTAGCGGCTTTCGGGTCGCTTTTTTCTTCTTTTTTACCTCTCATGATTCCTACTCTTTTTCTGTTATTAATTTATGCTAATGTACACGTTAATACAGCTAATTAGATATTCCATATTCCGTTCTTATTTTTATCGTTATTTTTAATTAATTATTAACCTTAAAAATTTAATCATGTTAAAAAACATTTCAAATTTGGGTAAAACCCTTAGTAAAACGGAACAAAAAACTATTGCTGGAGGTGGTAGCTGTAAGTATACCTGTAAGAATGGAGATCGATATATCCTCTCTTGTGATATTAGTTATGACCCTTGCTCAACATTAAGTAGCATTCTCTAATTTATCTTAATGCTTTTAGCTCTCGTTAAATCGAGAGCTTTATTTTTTTGCAATTCCTGTCCGAATTTTTTTTGATAACGGTTTTCACTGGTTTAATAATTATTAAGATTATATAACTTACATATACTGAATTGGACCACACTAAATATATGTTTAGAAGCAGTTAGCGATACTATAAAATCTCTTTGGAGCTAAACTATTAAAGTAAAGCCATGCAGAATATGTAGTTTTTATTATAATCTAAATGCATCTCATTATTATTTACATTCCTGTTTTTTTTAAAACCTTTTATGTTTAATTCTCTGGTCACATATTTTGATTTAAATAACCATTACATAGGTTTAAAATAAATTGAACTAGTATGTTATAATTTGTTCAATATTACTCGAAAATCACCACTATTTTTAGGTTGTTCCTAGCTAAAAACCCAAATGTACAAGGCATAGGAACTTTTGTCCATTTTTTAAGGTCTATTCTCGTCGCATCTTTGTATCAGAAATATTAATTAAACCTATTTAAACGATACGAATATGAATTTAAATACATACCAATGCCCAAATTGCTGGGGGTACCAAGAATACGAAGAGCAAAACGAATTAATAAATAAACAAGAAAAAAATAATAACAACTAAAACCTTAAAAAGATGAGTACAAGAATTCAAACCTTAAATCCAGACACAACAACAGGTAAGTCAAAAGAATTATTTGATGCAGTGCAAAACAAATTAGGATTCATTCCAAACCTAATTAAAGTATTTGGAAATTCACCAGCTACATTACAAAGTTACTTAACGTTAGGAGATTTAACGGCTAGTGGTAATTTTTCAAACAAATTTAGAGAGCAATTAGCTTTAGCTATTGCAGAAGAAAATAGTTGTAACTACTGTTTATCTGCTCACACTGCAATCGGAAAGATGAATGGTTTAACAGACGAACAAACTGAGGAAAACAGACAAGGACGTTCTTCAGATGATAAGGTAGCAGCAGGTTTACAGTTTGCACAAAGCATTACTAAGAACAGAGGTAACGTTAGTACTGAAGAAATTGAAGCAGTAAAAGCAGCAGGATACAATGATGGAGATATTTTAGAAATAGTACTTAACGTAGTATCAAACACATTAACAAACTATGTAAACCACATTGCAGAAACGGAAGTAGATTTTCCAAAAGTAGAAGCAGGTAAGTTTACCGTAAACTCATAATTTTTATAATCCTTTAATTTTAATAAATATAACAAGTAATCATGAAAAAAGTAATTGCAATTTTAGCCGTAGTATTTGGTGTAACTATGAATTTAAACGCTCAAGAAGTTAAAACAGTAGCTTTAGAGCAAACTAAAGGAGAATTCACTCAAAAGTCATTGACTTTATCAGAAGGAACATACATTTTCGAAATTTCAAACTCAAATGTTGGAAAAGATGTAGGATTTGTATTAACTCCTAAAGGAAAAACAAGTCAGGAAAATCACATCAAAGAAGCTTATGTAACATCTTTAGTGAAGAATAACTCTAAGTCTACTTCTAAGCAAGTAACATTAACAAAGGGGGAGTATACTTACTTTTGTCCGTTGAACAAAACACCGGAGTATACGTTAATTGTAGAATAAAGTTAATAGCTTCATAAAAAAAGCGCGACAAAATTTGTCGCGCTTTTTGTTTTATGCTTTTCCGCCATCTAGTTCATCTTGCCATTTTTTCAACTCTTGCCATTTGCCTTCGTAAGCTAATCCTGCTTGTTGTGGCCAAGTATCTGGCTTATGGATTCTGTAACGTTCTCCACCGCTATCTAACACTTCTTGGCATTTTTCTATTGAAGTTTCACTTAATGCTTTCCAAGTTTTAATTCCAAAACTGTGAAATAATCCTTCTATTTTAGGACCTATTCCTTCAACAATTTTCAAATCATCTTGTTTAATTTTCTTACCAAAGGCTGTCTTAGCCGCATCAGCATCAAAAGGTATCAGCTTCACATCACTAGTTGCGGTAAGTGAGCTAGCAGACTCTCTTGCTAATTTTAAGTCAGATGCCAATCCTAATTTACTTTCTTGGCATGCGCTTAAATCAGCTTCTAATGTATTAATTTTTGTTTTTAACTTTTGTATTTCTTCAGTATCCGCATCAGCGTTACCAGTTAAAGAAGCTGCCGCGCCAAGATTAGTACTAGCAGATTCTCTTGCTAATTTTAAATCAGAAGCTAAACCTAATTTACTCTCTCTACAGGTTTTTAGTTCTCCTTCTAAATTAGTTATTTTATTTTTTAATTCTAATAATTCACCTTCAGTTGCATGTCCTTGTTGTGATTCTTTAAGAATATGTCTACCCAATAAATATCCTAATAAAGCCGATATAAGTCCTACTAAAATAGGTATGATGATACACCAATTCATATTTTTTAATTTTATTTAATTGTTATTATTGTTCTTCTATTTTTTGCTTTTCCTTCTTCGGTAGTATTATCCGCTATAGGTTCTGTTTCGCCTTTAGAGGTTGCTATGATTTTATTTTCAGGTATGGCAGCATTCTTTATTAAATACTCTTTTACTGAGTTTGCTCTATTCTGACCTAAAACTAAATTGTTTGCTGAATCACCAGTATTGTCCGTATGTCCAGTGATTAAACAAGTAGCCCCATCAACTTTATCAAGATATTTAGCAATGTCTGCAATTTCTTGTCGCTCTTCTGCGTTCAAATCAATTTTAGATTGACCAGTTTCAAAGTGTAATTCAATAGCATGAGCTTTAATATATTCAGCTAATTTGTCCATTTCTTCAGTATCATCTTTTAGTTCAGATAAGTTAAAAGCTATAGGTCCATGGAATACATGTAATGAATCTGGAACCATATCATTCTTGACTTCACCAAAAGTGTTCATTACTTTAGAAGGAACTCCTTTAGAGGTTAAAAAGTTTTTAATAGAGTTCGCTCTAGCCAGTCCTAAATTTGGATAAGCAGAATTGTTTTTCTCCTCATTAGTATAATAACCAGTTATGGCTAATGATTTGTTACTGTTAGATGTTAGATAGTCCTTTAGTTTGTCCACTTCTAAATCTAAATTAGAAGAAATAGGTTTTAAAAAACTAAGGTTTGACGATTCAAAATTAAAATTATCATTCACCTTTAAAGAAAAATCATCATTAGGATCTTTAATTGCAAAAGGGAATGAAGTTGGGGTTTTCACAATTTTAGTAGTGTTTTCTTTAGTTTCTTTAGAAGTAATAGGATTTTGTTCGTCCATACTTTGTTGACAACAGAGCTTCCAACAAAGGAAGGTTCCTATGACTATGGTAAGCAAAATACCTAAGAGGTACATCAGTCTTTTACTCATATTTTTTGATTTATGTTACTGATTGTGAATTTATTACTTTTTTTTGAAAATTTTAACAAAAGACATGATAAAACCTGTTGTGTTTTTAACTTTTTTAACAGTTTTTATTTATAAGGGTTTGATTTTCAGAAATGTTAAGAAAATCTTATTAAAGTTAGGATTTTGTTAATTATTGGTATTTAGTGAAACAAATTAAAATTAGCGGCGTCTTTTAAGCAAACAACAACATAATTAATTTTTTTATACTATGAGAACAATCATTTTAACCATCGCCTTAGCATTTGGAGCATATACAGGAACACTTAACGCTACTGAATTACCAAAGAATGAAATTAATAGTATTACAGCAAAATACGATGCTGTTACTACATTTTGCAAGTTAATAAGAGAAGGAAATTTTGATGCTGTAAAAGCTATGATAGATAATGGTGAAAACGTAAATAAAACATCTACAGGTTTAACTCCATTAATGTTTGCAGCACGTTATAACAGAGCTAAAATTGCTCAATTGCTAATTGATAACGGAGCAAAGCTTAAAACAAGATCTAAAAGAGGATTAACTGCTTTAAAATGGGCTAAGATAGCTAAGGCTAACGAAACAGTTGAAATTATTGAAAAAGCAATGAAGAAATAAACTTCATTTGTAAATTGTTTGAATCAAAAAAAAGACCGACATAATTGTCGGTCTTTTCTATTGTATGAATGTTATTCTTAACTTTCAGCTTCTGCTGCAGCTTTAGCGGCATTACGAGACATACGTACTTGAGCAACCACAGTGTTATCTGGGTGTAAGAAAGTAAAGTTCTCGTTTGCTAATTCAGTAATGTAAAGCTTATTACCAATTTCTAACTCAGTAATATCTGCTTCAATAAAGTCAGGTAAGTTAGCTGGTAAAGCTTTTACTTTTACTTTACGCATGTTGTGACGTAAAGCACCACCAATCATAACCCCTTTAGAACTACCTACTAATTTAACAGGAATTTCCATGGTAACAGGCTTGTCTTCAAATAACTGATAAAAATCAATGTGTAAAATTTTGTCAGTTACAGGGTGGAATTGAATATCTTGTAAAACAGCTGCATAAGTTTTACCGTCTAGTTCAATCGAAGCTGTATATACGTTTGGAGTATATACTAAACTTTTGAACGCTTTTTCTTCAGCTGAAAAGTGTACAGGTTTATCTCCTCCGTATAATACGCAAGGAACCTTTCCAGCATTACGTAGGGCTTTTGTTGCTTTTTTACCCACGCTTTCTCTTTGAGATCCGTTGATTGTAATCGATTGCATTACTTATCTATTTATATATTAAAAATTATTCAACAACCATTCTGGTGGTTGAGTGTAGCTGAAACTACATTAAAAACTTATCACTTATTGAGGTGTTACTCTGCACTTTGTGCATCACATCAGCGAATAAGGGCGCGCAAGATACAACTTTTATTTTAGAAATATCCTTTTTTAA
Source organism: Tenacibaculum agarivorans (assembly GCF_001936575.1). Lineage (GTDB taxonomy): Bacteria > Bacteroidota > Bacteroidia > Flavobacteriales > Flavobacteriaceae > Polaribacter > Polaribacter agarivorans. The sequence continues at coordinate 319,685 of NZ_MSMP01000001.1, read as the reverse complement.
AGGAATTGTATCTGAGACAATTAACTCTGTTAACTTAGAGTTTTGAATTCGCTCATAAGCATCACCAGAAAGTATTGGGTGCGTACAGATTGCTCGTACAGATTTTGCACCTCTTTCTACCATTAAATCTGCAGCTCTGGTTAATGTTCCCCCTGTATCAATCATGTCGTCAACAAGAATTACATTTTTACCTTCTACTTCACCAATTAATTCCATATGCTCAATTACATTGGCTTTCTTTCTTTGCTTGTAACAAATAACTACATCACTAGCTAAGTATTTAGAATAGGCGTAAGCTCTTTTAGAACCTCCCATATCTGGAGAAGCAATAGTAACATTTTCAAGTTTTAAGCTTTCTATATACTCCATAAAAATGGTAGAAGCAAATAAGTGATCTACTGGCTTTTCGAAAAAACCTTGAATTTGATCTGCATGTAAATCCATGGTCATAATTCTAGTCGCACCAGCGGCTTGTAATAAATTGGCTACTAATTTTGCACCAATAGCAACTCTAGGTTTATCTTTTCTATCTTGTCTGGCCCAACCAAAGTAAGGCATAACAGCAGTAATGTGTCTTGCTGAAGCTCTTTTAGCGGCATCAAGCATTAAAAGCATTTCCATTAGATTATCAGCAGTAGGAAAAGTAGAGCCAATAATAAAAACTCTTCTTCCTCTCACAGATTCTTCAAAAGCAGGTTGAAATTCTCCATCGCTAAACGGAGTAATTTTCACATTTCCTAACTCTTCACCATAAGCTGCGGCTATTTTTTTTGCTAGCTCCATACTTTGTCTGCAAGCAAACAATTTTGGAGTAAGTTGACTGTAAGACATTTATCAGTTGTGTTTATTGTTGTGTTTCGGCAAAAGTAAAATTATTTTGAACAGTAATAAAGAGATTTAATTGAATTCAACAAAAAATAATTAGATTTGCATTCACTAATAGCCAAAGTGGTGGAATTGGTAGACACGTCGGATTCAAAATCCGATGCTCGCAAGAGCGTGTGGGTTCGAGTCCCACCTTTGGTACTAGACTTTTCTATTGTAAATCGAATCCAATATCTTTTCTAAAGTTCATTTTCTCAAAAGAAATCTTATCGATATTTTTGTATGATTTTTGTAATGCTTCTTGGATTGTATCACCAAATGAAGTAATGGCCATTACTCTTCCTCCATTAGTTACTACCGTATCATTTTCTAATTTGGTACCTGCATGAAAAACAATAGAATCCTCTACAAACTCTACTCCAGAAATTTGTTTTCCTTTTTCGTATGCTTCAGGATATCCACCAGAAACTAACATGACAGTTGTAGCTGTTTGAGCAATTACTTCAAAGCTTTTTTCATTTAAATTTTGATTCGCCACACCTTCGAATAACTCCAAAAGATCAGATGCTATTCTAGGTAATACCACTTCTGTTTCAGGATCACCCATTCTTACATTGTATTCAATTACAAAAGGATCTCCAGCAACATTCATTAAGCCAATAAAAATGAAACCTCTGTAATCAATTCCATCTTTTTGTAAACCATCCACAGTAGGTTTTATAATTCGTTCTTCAACTTTAGTTAAAAACGCATTATCAGCAAAAGGTACAGGAGAGATGGCTCCCATTCCACCGGTATTTAATCCAGTATCACCTTCGCCAATTCTTTTATAGTCTTTTGCAGAAGGTAACACTTTATAACTTTTTCCGTCTGTAAGTACAAAAACAGAAAGCTCTATTCCTTTTAAAAATTCTTCAATAACTACAGTTGCAGAAGCAGCACCAAATTTTTGGTTTGTTAGCATTTCTTTTAACTCTGCTTTAGCTTCATCTATGTTATCCAAGATTAATACTCCTTTTCCAGCAGCTAAACCGTCAGCTTTTAAAACAAAAGGAGGTTGTAATGTTTCTAAAAAAGCATATCCTTCTGTTAAAGTTTTTTGTGTAAAAGATTTATATTTTGCGGTAGGAATGTTATGTTTCTCCATAAATTGTTTAGAGAAATCTTTACTTCCTTCCAATAATGCACCATCTTTTTTAGGTCCAATAACAGGAATCGATTTTAGCGCATCATCTGCCAAAAAGAAATCGTGAACTCCTTCCACTAAAGGCGCTTCTGGACCCACCACCACCATGGTTATATTGTTGTCTAAAACTACCTTTTTTACCGCATCAAAATCTGTAGGGTTAATAGCAACATTTGTTGCAATTTCAGCTGTACCTGCATTACCTGGTGCAACAAAAATAGTGTCTAGTTTTTTACTTTGTGAAAGTTTATAGGTAAAGGCGTGTTCTCTTCCTCCTGATCCTAAAATTAAAATATTCATGGTGTTGTTGTGTTATTTGGGGCAAATATAGGTATTTGCTACTTTTAATCGCAAGATAGCCAAGGCTTGTATTGAAGCTATTTATTAAGATACAGTAAAAGGATAAAATTTACGTTGGTGACATTAAATAACGTGAGTTTGATGAAGTTTTAACCTTAAATCCTTGTAAATAAACAGGTCTTTGCGAAGGAGTGCAACGGATGAAGCAATCCCTATCTTAAAAACGAGATTTTCGTTATTAAATTAACAGATTACTTCTTCACTTCACTACGTTTCATTCATCGTAAAGATATAATTTATTGATTTACAGTCAAAAAAATGTATTCTTACATAGAAATTCACGTTAAATAGAAAAAGAGGCAAGTGACAAGTTTGCCTCTAAAAAACATTGAATACAACTATACTTAACCCAAGTAGAAAATTAATATTCGAATGTAGTCTTAACAGTATTATTTACTCGTTATATACTTAGGAACTTAAACAATCTTAAATTGTCAGTCCGAGTACTTTTGAGGTACGAAAAAGTGCATCGAGAACTATTTTGGAGTTAAAATTTTTGTTCTCTATAGCTTTGCTGAACTTGATTCAGTACCATTTTTCTTCATTTCATTCGGGAAAATAACTACTATTGATGTCTTTTTTGTGTTGAAAATAAGCTGCTTATAATAACCTTTGAATTGATGATTTACTCCCTCCTTTGTCTTGATACAAAGGAGCAAAAATCAAGATTTATGATAAAAATTAAAAAATACTACGGTATCATCAGCCACAGATGAAAAGAACTCGCTATCGCTCAAACAGCTTTTCATCTCTATTCCAACTCTGCTACCTTGATTTTTAGTAATTCTTATCAATAGATCCAATTTTAGTTACTTAAATGTCATTACACCGTTTCACAAAATTTTTATTGAGGATCATCTCGAATTGACAGGATTTCACTCCAAATGCACAACGGATTACTATTCATTTTTAGTTATTTCAAGGGTGGTAGAACTCATTTTTTTGATGAGCCAGATTTCTTCATTTTTATCAAATTCCAATGTAATGGTATCTAGATTTTTTTTCCAGAAACCTTTATTGTTGTATAGTAATGGCTGAGCAGGGTTATCCCATAAATGATTTAAAAGGTTAGCCTCAAGGAGGCCGTTTTCTTTAAATTGGTAGTATACATAATTCCGATTTACAGTATCTTTTTTTTGTAAAGAAAACTTGTTTCCATTTGCATGAGTTATATACCAGACTCCTACTAGTTTAGGATCAGAAATTTTCTGACTATTTATTTTTTCGAGAAGTAACTCTGCTTCTGTTAATTTTTTCAATTTATAGGTTGCAAAGATGCTATCCTTATGTGTAAAATACAGAATACTATCGTTTTTAAAATGCCATTTTTCATGTTGTGTTTCTCTATACTTATTCGGATCTGATTGACTTGAAAGAAACCTCGCAAGTCTGCCACTTCTTAAAAAAATAATACCTGGCCTTAGCAGACGTGGATACCTGTATATTCGTATCATTTTTTCATGCCCTTTTTTAGCATCTACGTGTTTCCAACGACCAATTATTTTTTCTTCTTTTGTTTTTATGGTCTCAAGATATAATGTTGAATCTGTAACTTCTTTTATTTTATATGTCTTGAACGTTCTATCCTTGTATGTAAAATAAATAACACTATCATTTTTGAAATACCATTTTTCATGTTTTGTTTCTGTTTTTGGAGCTCCGTCATATGGACCACCTATAGAAAACCTCGAAAGTTTGCCGTCTTCAAAAAAAATAATACTTACTTTTTGAGTTGAGTCTTTATGTACTCGTATCATTTTGTCGTAATTTTTGGTATGTTGTGCATAACCCCAATTACCAATGATCATTTTTTTATCAATACTTTGGCAATGAAGACTCATAGCATAAACAAAAAGAATTACAGTTATTTTCATCATTCTAAAATTAATTTTTCATCTATTATCTTATTATTAACGGTATATAGTTTCACATTAAAGATTCCTTTTCTCATCTTAGGGATACTAATTTGAGATTGTATATTTTTGGTAGAAAACTCCAAGAATCCTGCTAAACTGTATATTTCTATATGTACAATTTCCTCATAATTTTTAATGTTTAAAATTCTATTTTTATTAGGGTTAGGGAAAATATAGTTGATTTTAGTTATCTCTTTTGATATACTTTCTCTACTAAGGTTCTCTAGTGTTCTTGTTGTAGGAATAGGCGTGGGAGCAGATGTAGATGTAACACAAAAAGCATTAAAACCACAGTCATTTATATTTGAATTTGACACACGTAATAAAAGTTTACTAGATTTTATACGAGTTTTGGGCTTTATAACGATTCTATTGGTTGCTATAATTTCAGTTGAATTATTTATAGTTAATGAACAATTACCGCCAATTTTAACGTCTTTAGCTTTTATTGGACTGATTACTTCTGAACAGATTTCAATAGAATTATTAAAACCTTTGAAAGAATCATCTTGTAAAATATCAGATAATTTGAGTATCTGGTCTGATAATATAATTTCGTTTTGATCTTTGTTTATCGTGTTTAAAAAACCAACTAATCTCTCTACAGGTTTATTTGAATACACATCCATATGCTTATAATCCGTTATTGCTTCAAAAATACCGTTGGCGTTTTTCTTGTAAAATGTATTTGGATGGCAAAAATTACCATTAAGAACCCTTCCGGTGACAAAATAGTTATCATTTATCAGAGAGTTTTCGTCTTTAACAGGAATTCTCCCTAGATTTTGACTAATTGTCCAAGCTCCATTTTTTTTGGTGTAAACATATGTGTCTTCAAAATAATCATATGTAATAGCATAATTTTTATGGATATAAATTTCTGGGTAGTGAGAATATTCTGCAGGTTTTGGAAAATTATGCGACTCTTTTAAATAATAGGAATCATTAGTATCATTATATATCCATTCTTCAATTTCAAAACCAGATGCAGAAGCGATATTATATCCTTTATTGGTTAGAAACATTCTTTTAGACGAGGTACTCTTAAAAATTAATTTGGAAGTTTCTGTAGTTAAATCATAACTATACAAATTACCACCTCTATTATTTTCAATTTTATTTTGTAAGTAAGTTCTATTTTCTCTTACGTTTAATAGAAAACCGTTAATATTAATTGTTTTAGTTTCTATCCAAGAAGTATTTATTTTTTTAAATATTTTAATTTCTGAAAAGTTTGATCTGTATGGCTTATATAGATTAACGAGATATGTGTTATCATCAAGTATAAAATTTGCAGAACCGTATTTTATTGACGATGAATAGTTTAAGTAGCCTTCCTCTACGAGTTGATTACATAACTTTCTACTAAATACTAATTCAGAGATATCTTTAGAGTCTTGTGTCCTAGCACCCCTAACATGTAATGTTCCTTTATATCGTTGTGACATACCTCTATATCCTTCTCCCCAATTAGTTGTATAATCGAAAGTAGGTTGTAAAGAAGGGGTGTAACACTTTCCACAATTTATGAATCCTGAGGATCCATTACCACCAGATGTAGGATTATCATCAGATCCAGTACCTGTTGTTTCACAATGATTAGACAAGCTATTTGCGATAAAAGGTCTGTACTCACTTAGTACATCTCTCATTCTTTCTTTTTGTCCTTGAGAAAAAAAACTATAACAACTATTTTTGTAGTAATACATATAATTTTGTACGTCTATAGTTTCTAGTTCATTACATTCATAGCCAATACAGGTTTTACCAGGTACTATATTAGTAAAAGGATTTCTTTTATTGCTCATAGGGTCAGTGTCATAAACCAAATCTCCTTGTGTATAAGGGTCATTTTCTTCACATGAAAACGTAATTCCAAATGTGTGTATATTCAAATTTTGAAAAGTATGGAATAACCCTAACCAATGTCCTGTTTCGTGAGTTAAGCTTCTATTACCGGCTACTAATTGAGTATAATCAAGAACGATTCCATCTCCAGTTTTTGGTATAGATGGTGCTTGTGGGTCAATATCTTCTAGATCAAAAGGGAAGGATGAATACCCTAATAATCCATCACTGCCATTAGAGCTTTTAAGATCTGTTATCCATACATTTAAAAAAGTACTGCTTGGAAAATTAGCATTTCTGTTCTGTTTTAATCTTGCATCTAAATTTTCAAAATGGTTTATTTGTTCTTCGCGTGTACCGGTATCTATATAGGGCTGATAACTGCTGTAACCATTATATCTATTTACACCTAATCTGTCGTTTCCAAAGACATCATTTCTAGCTAAACAAAATCTAATTTTAGTATCTACTTTAATGTGTTGTCCGAGTTCACCACTAAATGCTTTATTTAATTTTTCTATTTCTCTTTCTAAGTCAGAAAGAGTTATACTACCTATTCCTTGTGATTGGTTAGCGGGGTACACTAAATTAAACACAACCGGAATTGTAATGATATTATCTGTTCTAATTCCCCTTTCTTTAGTTCTAGTTAACCTTGTGACTTTTTCTACTAAATTTCTTTCATATTCTGGATTGGTTTTTATCGAATTTTCTAGATATTTATCAAAGCCACAAATTTGTGAATATGAACAATTAAGTACGAAAAAAAAGAGCAAGGAGTGTAATAGTTTTTTCATGAATTTTATTTTTTGCGTTATATCTATTTTCTATTCTTTCTGTGTATAATTTTTTGCTGTAATAAGTATTTACTTTTTAAAAAGATTAGAGTAAAGATCTCTAACGGCATTATTATCGATTTTAATTTTTAGGCATTAAAATTCTCCCCCAAGCAAATGTGTTGAGGTAAATAGAAAAACAAACTGCCTAGTTTTCTAGGCAGTTGATGACGTTAGCTTACTTTTTCTTTTTCGAAGTATGTAGTTGAGTTTCTAACGCTTTAATGCGTTTTTCTTGCTCAATGGTGTATAGAGTTAATTCCTCTATTTTTTGTAATAAGACATTCGTCATCTCTTTTAATTGCAATCCTCCCTCTTGTATGGTTTTAGCCGATGGTACGTTAGGCAAGTGGTGGTTTTCTTTGGTAAAGGTTTCCACTTCTTCTAATGTTGGCATTATATAATCTTCTTTTAAGCTAGATGCTCCGGTATAATACTTTTGAAACACATAATCTGCAGGTATCGTTAAGTCTACTAATACTTCTTGACAATGTATTTGTCCTTTAACAGTTAATTTACTGTCTGGATTTTTAGTGCCTATCCCTACATCTCCGTTATGGTTAATTCGAACTCTGTTTTGTCCGCCTGAGAAAAAATCCATTCCCCAAAAACTAGAAATATAAGCGTTATGGCCATTTGCAGGACTTGAGTTATCTTTATAATCATGGAAACCAAAACCGTATTGGTTTATATATTTTCCATCATATAGAAAATCATCACCTTCGGATGAAGCTACAATTATACCCGCAGAGTTATTATTGGTGTTTGATGCGGTATTAATCTGAATAAACTTTTCTACTTTTAATCCCTTTCCTGATACAATAACTCCGTTTTCAAAATCTCCATCAAAGTTGATAGTTAGATCATTAGTGCCTGCAGATATTGCTCTTTTCCATTTCAAATCATTCGCAATAAAGTTTCTCATATTTAAGTCACCATAATTATTGTCCAAGTTGAAAGCATTGTTTTTTAATTGAGCAAATAAGAAATTTGTTGCTACTAGTGCTAGAAATAAACTTACTTTTTTCATAATGTCTTGTTTTTTAATTTTTATAAAATGTTTTTGTTATCGTTTCTGTTTGTGTGTGTAGTACTAGGTTATACAGTCCTGTAGCTAAATTAGCAACTGAAATAGTTTGGTTTGGTATACTAGTACCTTCTTGATGTAAAACCCCGTAGGTATCAATAATTGTATAACTGAGTATAGTTGCATCCGTTTCTATAGTGAGTATATCATTAGCTGGATTTGGATATATAATTACTTCTATATCGTCTTTGTCTCTTCCATTTCCTTGACCTTGAACTTTTGTTCGGTCTCCTGGTTTAAGAGGATTTCCATCACCATCTAGATCTACATGACGTATAGTTATATTATAATTTTGGGTAGGCCTAATTCGTATTTTCTGTCCAGCTTTTACATGGATAAAACTTTTCACTACTGTATTTTCCATTAATGTAGTTATGGTTAGATCGTTATCACAATGTGATATATCTATACCTATTAATTCACCACTTTCAATACGTGCTTCTCCATTGAGTCGGCATTTTAAAAATTTTTGTGAGTGTAATGCTAAAACATTCACAAAAAGACTGAATAGTAGTGTTCCCCTTATTAATACTCTTTTCATGGTTACAAATTTGTTATGAATTTAGGGGCAAATAAATACCATATTTATGGTATTTTTAGCCCTAGTAACTTAAATTTTGATAAAATTTATGCGAAAATCAAGCATATGTGCATTACTTATTGTTGTGTTGAGTTCTTTTTCTTGTTTTTCTCAAGAACAAAAAATAGTTGAGTTACAGCAACAATATGAAGAAGTAAAGAATAAGGATTTAGCTAAAGCCAAAGGTTGTGCAACCAAAGCTGTGGAATTGGGGAATCAAGTTACAAATGACTCCTTAAATGCGATTTCTAACTATTATTTATCAGAAGCATTATTTAAATACAATAAAATTTCAGAAGCTAAAATAGTAGTAAAAAAGGCAATTGATTTATCAGAAAGAACTAATAATTTAAAAATTTTATCATTATCGTATAATGTGTTAAGTAGAATTAATTATCAATTAGCAGATTACATTGAGAGTCTTCAGGCTATTGAAGAAGCTAAAAAAAATGCTGAAGAACTAGGTAATAATGAAATACTACATAGAATTTTGAACACAAATTCTCGCTTACTAAAAAAAACAAACAATAACAGAAAGGCAATAGCATTGCTTAAAAAAGCTATTGATAACAAAGATTTTACAGAAGATGAGAATAGAAGTAGAAGTTATAATTTACTAGGAATAATATACCAAACCATTAATAAAGATAGTAGTGTTTATTTTTATGAAAAGGCATTACGTATTATCCAAAACACAGATAATGAATATTATAAAGCTCTTGTTTACAGTAATCTTGGAGATCTTTTTATTCAGAAAGATAATTATAAAAAAGGGTTAGAGGTTATAAAAAAGTCAGAAGAAATTAGCTCTAAAATTTTTGACTATGTTGGTCTTTATTATACCAATTCTACATTAGCTACTTATTATCATACGAATAAGAATTATAAGAAGGCGATAGAGTTGTATAAAAAAACATTACAGTTATATAGCGATTACGTAGAAGCTTCAGAAATAGCACATTTATACTGGTTATTCTCTGAAGCTTTGTACTTTGATAATCAGTTTAAAGAAGGTTTTTTATATCAAGAAAAATATGTAATACTAAAAGATAGTCTATTTAATGTAGAAAAGAACAAAACTTTTGATCGCTTACAAACGGAGTATGAAGTAGAAAAAAAGAATAGTCAAATAGCATATTTAGAAGAAAAACAAGCATTAGAAGCCAAACAACGAAAATTAATTATTGGAGCAGGTGGCTTGGCGCTTTTTGTACTTTTATTGTTAGTTTTTTTGTATCGTTACCGAGCAACATCTCAAAAAGTAATTCGAGAACAAGAACAGCAATTGTTTATACAAGAAAAAGAACAATTAAAGCAAAATGAAAAAATCAAGCGGATTGAAGGATATGTAGAAGGAGAAGAGAAAGAGAAAAATAGAATTGCATTAGAATTACATGATGGAATAGGGGGGCAGTTATCAGGTATTCAGCATATGATAATGAGTTTACCCGAGAATGACGATACCACAGTATTGTCTAAAAGTATAGGTACAGTAGCCAAAGAAGTTCGTTTATTATCGCATAGTTTAAGTACAAGTTTTAGTGAGTTACAACCTTTTGAGAGTTTATTAGCAACTATTAAAGCCCGATATCAAAATCATTTTGACATTGAAATTTCGATATTTCCTGAAGAAGAGGTTAAAAATCTGGCTAATACTCAAAAGATTTTTTTGTATAGAAGTATTCAGGAATTAGTCAATAATGTATACAAGCACGCTAAAGCCAGCTGGGTGCAATTGTCGTTAACTATTGCAGATGAAATTGTATTGATGATTGAAGATAATGGGATTGGTTTTAATACTGAAACTGTTCCAGACGGTATTGGTTTGCAAAATATGGCAGAACGCACTCAGTACCTAAAAGGTGAGTTTACTATAGATACTAAAGAAAACGAAGGGACTACTATTATGATAAAAATACCAAGAGAAGATGCATAGGATTAATGTGATATTGGTAGACGATCATGAACTTTTTTTACAAGGTTTAGCGGCTTCGCTCGGAGGATACGATTTTATAACTATAGTCGATACCTTTACCAAACCTCAATTAGCCCTGAAGTGTATAGCCAAAGAATCTGTAGACTTGGTGATTACTGATATTTCTATGCCAGAAATTAATGGTATTGAGTTCATTAGAATGCTTAAAAAGAATAGTATTGCTACAAAGGTTTTAGCCATCAGTATGTTTGCGCCTTTGCATAATGAACGAAATTTTTATCATGGATATTTACTAAAAGACGCAACGATTGACATTGTTATACTAGCCATACAAAAAATAGTGTATAAAGGAGAAACTTATTTTTATGATGAAATAACAGATACGGATTCATTTACGTTTTCTAAAAGTATTGTGACTAAGCGAGAAAAACAGATTATTCAGCTCATAGCGGAAGAGTTGACCGTAGATGAAATTGCGGAACAGTTATTTTTAAGTAAACATACTGTGGAAACACATAAAAAAAATATTTTTTTCAAACTACAAGTAAAAACCAATGCAGGCTTAGTGAAAAAAGCGATTAAGCTGGGATATATAAATTAGTTTTTTCAGAGATCAATTATCGGTGATCACTGATCAATGTATAACTTGAAATAGAATGTCTTTGCGAGCGTACCCTGAGGCTCTCGAAGGGAAAGCGAAGCAATCTGTTTATTGAGAAAAGAGAATCCAGAACCAAGAAAAGAGACAATTTATATTGCTATAGAAATACTGGAAACTGTTTACTATCATTCATTTCATTCCTTCGTGATGATGAACACCGAATGTCTTTGCGAGCGGAACTCCGTGTAGCGAAGCAATCTGTTTATTGAGAAAAGAGAATCAAGAACTAAGAAAAGAGATAATTTATACTGCTATAGAAATACTAGAAACCGTTTACTATTATTCATTTCATTCCTTTGTGAAGACGAACGCCGAATGTCTTTGCGAGCGGAACTCCGTGTAGCGAAGTAATCTGTTTATTGAGAAACGAGAATCCAGAACTAAGAAAAGAGATAATTTATACTGCTATAGAAATACTAGAAACTGTTTACTATTATTCATTTCATTCCTTTGTGAAGACGAACGCCAATGTCTTTGCGAGCGGAATTCCGTGTAGCGAAGCAATCTGTTTATTGAGAAAAGAGAATCCAGAACCAAGAAAAGAGACAATTTATACTGCTATAGAAATACTAGAAACTGTTTACTATTAATCATTTCATTCCTTCGTGATGATGAAGGTCGAATGTCTTTACGAGTATATCTTGAACATTTTCTAAGCGTTCCCTGAGGCACTCGAAAGGAAAATGATTATTGTTCACTGATAATTGATCAATGATCATTGAAAAAACTATTTCCATTTTAAAAAGTAACGGATTGCTGAAGATAGATGATGGTAAAAAAGTATGATGTTTTTAGACGATCCCTTTTTTAAAACATGTGTGATTTCTACTTCAGGATAATAGAGTTTCTTTTTACCCAATGCATCTATTTTTTTACAGATATCAATATCTTCCATATATAAAAAATAACGTTCATCAAAACCATCTAATGCGATAAAATCTTCAGTTTTAAACAGCATAAAACAACCATGAATAGCTTCAGGATAAAAAGGTTCAGATAAATCTAAATCTCTATACTCTTGCGCATAGATTCGTTGTGTACCGATACCTATTTTTCGTAAAAATAAGTCTAAAAAAGAAGGATATTTTCGAACGGTATATTGTTCATTTCCATTAGGGAATTTTACTCTTGGGGCTATCATGGCTAAACTTTTTTCACTTAAAAGTTTTTCAGCTAAGCTATTGATAGTGTTTTTGTCAAAAAATACGTCAGGATTTAAAATTAAGTGTAATTCTGATGTATTTGATATGAGGTTTACTATTTTATTATGTCCTGCTCCAAAACCAATATTTTTTTTATTTCCAATATAATTAATAAACTCATGATTATCGTATAAATTTTTATACAACGAGTCTTCAGTGTTATCGATTAAAAATAAAGTTTTGGAAAAGGGGATAGAGAGGAAACAATCTATTGTCCTTTGTAGTACTTCTAATTCTTCTTTAAAAAGTACTATAGATGCTGATATTTTTACTTTATTATTCAGTTTTAATATGCTTTTTCCTCTGTTTTAAACATATGAAGGAATGTTTTTAATATTATTTTAAAATCTAGGTTTAAAGACCAGTTTTCTATATAAAACACGTCAAACCGAACTCTATTGACAATATCTGAGTTTTTTCTGATTTCACCTCTGTAGCCACTTACTTGAGCTAGTCCGGTAATGCCTGGTTTTACGGATTTTCGTTTCATATAATTTAGTACTTCTTTATCAAATTGTTTTGAATGTTCATTCATATGAGGTCTAGGACCAACTACACTCATATCTCCTAACAAAACATTAAAAAATTGTGGAACTTCATCTAAACTCGTTCTTCTTAAAAAAGAACCAAATTTAGTAACTCTAGTATCATTTTTTGTAGCTGAAATTTTATCTGCTTGTGAATTGATATGCATAGAGCGAAACTTATAACAAATAAATTCATTTCCATTTAAACCTTCTCTTTTTTGTTTAAAAATAGCAGGACCTTTAGATTCTAGTTTTATGATGATCCAAATGATAGGATACAGCCAAGAAATGATAAAAACACAAACAAAAAAGGAAAAAATAATATCGAAAACACGCTTTGCTATCCTATTTTCAACAAATTCAAAAGGCATTTTTTTAACCTTAAGTACAAGCAAAGAATCTTCGTAATATTCGGTAACTACATTTTTATTGTATAACTCGTTAGCGTTAGGGATTAGCTTCACCACTCTGTTATAGCGATTGGCAAACTTTTTTATTTTCTTTATGTGTTTCTTTTTTAACTCTGTTAAAGAGCAATAGATTTCATCTACATCATGAAGCAAAATGTAATCCTCATAACGTTTTAAGTCGCCTAAATACTGATCTGTAGTGCTCGTAATTTTATCGCTAAAGTAGCCCAGAAACTCATAACCCAACTCTTTTTCTTTGGTAAAAGTTTCGGCTAATTTTACAGCAGATTTATCATGACCAATAATTACCACTTTTCTGAAATTATTTCCCTGTGCTCTATATTTCTTTAATGCAAAGAGAAACAAAAATCGAAATAGGGTAATGCAACTGATTAACGTTACCAATACTTTGGTTTGATTATTTACTATTTCTCCTTCTCTAAATATGCTAAAGAAAGAAAAGAAACCTAATACAAAAATGAAGAAATGAGTGATTAATAAGGATAAGAGTTTAAAGTAATTGTAATGGCGTTGAAACTTATACAACTGTGTAATTACACTTGAAATGATCCAATATAGATTGATATACCCTAAAAAAGGAAGGTTTAAATACTCTTTATCATTGATAAAAAATAAGGCTGTATTGATTAATAGTAAATCAATACAAATTAAAAGGATGGGGATATATGTAGAGTACCTTTTTTTCATCATTTAACTTAATATTTTCATGTATTTATTTTCTAGTTCAATAATATTTTTTTTGATATTAAATTTTTGATCATATAAGTTGAAAGATTGTTGTTCCATTTTTTTTCTTAACCCATCATCTTTTAAAATTGATATAGTTTTACTAGCGACGTCTAAACTATTTTGTTGTGTAAGAAATCCATTTAGATTATTGATTACTAAATCTTTATTTCCGTCAACATTTGTGACTACACAGGCTTTTGATAGTGCCATTGCTTCAATTAAAGCATAAGGAAGCCCTTCATATCTAGATGTAGATATATACATTAATGACATGTTAAGTACACTAATGGTTTCATTTCTATTCAACCACGGAATTAAATTTATGTTATCAGTTAAATCTAAATTATGAATTAGCTCTTCTATTTTTTTCAGATCAGGAGAGTAATGCCCTACTCCTAGAATAACTAATTTAATATTAGGGATAGTTTTTTTTATTTGGTATATGGATTTAATTAATAGTTGTGTGTTTTTTTGAAATGAAGGTCTACCAATTGAGCAAATAAAATTTTCAGGAAGTTTTAAATTAATATTAACTAAATCAAAATTATTTTCTATAGAATTATTCCATTGTAAAACTTTTTTTGAATTGAAATTTAAATCATTTATAGTTCTGTTGTATTCAGATGTTGAACAAGCTAATGTTTTAGCTGGAAACCATTTAAATATTTTTTCAATTTTTTTAAATAATATTCGTTTAATCTTTGTTTCGGCACTTAGATATGAATATGCATGAGGAGTATATAATGTGGGGATGTTTAAATAGGCTCCAGCAATTCTACCCAATATACCTGCTTTAGCACTGTGGCAATGAATTAGTTCTGGTTGTATTTTCCTTATAAGTTTAATTATATTCAATAAGCATTTGAAATCATTATATATACTAATCTCTCTTTTTAAATTAACATCATAAATATTAATTAAACTATCGTTTACATTTTTAATTTCTATAAGGTTATCCTCTTTATTGCACAGTAAAATATTTTGAAATGAATTAGATTTTAGGTGTTTACAAAGTAAATTTATATACACACCTACTCCTCCAATAGGCTTAGCTATGTGAACAATTTTTACCATCTAAAAGAGATTTATTTAAGAATAATAAAGAGAAAAAAGTAAATAATAGTATTCCTTTTCCTCTGACTAATGCTGATTCGGTAATCATTATTAAGGAAAAAAATAAAATAAAATAAAGGTTCATATTTTTACTTTTAAATAAAAAGAAAATTAAATATAGGAAGTAAAAAAAACCAAAAACTCCCATTCCTATAAAAAAATGTAAATATTGATTATGAGTGTTAATTCCCCAGAAATTTTTATATCCATCAGCAACAATTTTTTTACTTATTTTCTTTTCTACATTTTGCATACCAATGCCCAAAACCCAAGACGTTTTTAACTCTTTTATAGTGTAGCTATAAACTAAATATCTTAAATACATATTTTTTGCCGAATTTTCAATTATACTTTTTTTATTTCCAATTTTTATTGATTCATACAATTCATTTATCTCTTGAGTTCCTTTTTTAAACCTCGTGTTTTTTGATCCAAAAAATACAAGAGATGTTAATAAGACCAGTGCTATTATTATTTTAAAGAACGGTTTAAGTTTAATTTTCTGATAAATGAATAAAAAAAGGATAAAAAATAAACTTAAAAGAGCTAATCTAGCTCCTATATAAGCTATGAGAGAAATATTGAAAATAAAAAGAGTTAGGTCTATAAACAGATTTAAAAAATATTTTTCTTTAGAATAAAGAATGAGTATAAAAATATTAGAAAAACCTAAAAATATCCCCATGTAAACATGAGATAGTCCTATTGGCTTGGAGAAGTATGTGTTATCAATGATTTTCCCTTGAAATAGATTTATAATAATTAATAATATAGAAGTAAAAAGCACAGAGATGATAAAAACCTTTAAAGAAGTGAATAAGGAAATTTTGAAGCTTAACTTTTTCAACCCTAAAAAAAATAAAGGAACTAATAATAAATAAATAAAAATATCTAAACCTATTAAGTAAGGAGGAAATATAAAATGATTAATTGTTATTAAAAGGAATAATATTATAAATAACCATTCATTAAACTTTTCTGGAATAACAAAGGAGTTTCTTGTTTTTAGAAAGAATTGTAAAAAAAAGAGCAATAATATAACTAAGATTGTTTTATTGATGCTACCATAAAAAATAATAGAGTAAATAAACAAATGAAAGTATGTAGAAAAAAAATAGTTATCAGATATTTTACCCTTAAATAATTTAATAAAATGAAGGCATGTTATAACTCCAAATAAAATCAAACAAAAAGTATTTGTGTTTTGGAAACAAATACTAACTAATAAGAAGAGTATAACTCTAAATGGATCTTTAAGAAAAAGAGCTGTTTGTTTTATTGATTGATTCATCAATATAAATTTTTTCAAGTTGTTCTACATATGTATTTATATGATATTTTTCTGTAAAAGATATATATCCTTGGGTTGCTAATTTATTTCTAATTTCAGAATTATTAATTAATTCTTTTAATTCTTTTGTTAATGCAGTATCATCTTTTGGCGTAAATAAAATTCCATTTTTTTTATGTTCAATTAATTCTGAGGGGCCTTCTATATTAGTTGCGATGACAGCTAATTTTGATCTAAATGCTTCGAGTATTACAATGCCAAAACCTTCCCATACAGATGGTAAAACAAAAACGTCAGCATTTTTAAAGTATGTTTTTACATTTTTTCGTGAGCCAACGAATATAACTTTATCATTGATGTTTAGTTGTTTTGTCATCTTTTCTAACTTATCTTTTAATATACCATCTCCAACAATAGTTAATTTTATTTTCTCTTTTTTTAGATTAGCAATACTTTTTAGTAAAGTTTCTACTGATTTTTGTTTTACTAACCTTCCTACAAATAAAATATGAATCAAATTGTTATTCTCTTTTTTTTCTTCTTGAAAAGACACTTCTTCAAAAGGAATAGCATTATACAATAAATAAGATCTTTTTGAAGATTGTTTTAATTTGTTTACTACATGATCCTCAACAGATTTGGATATAGAAATTACATGTGTTTTCTTTATTTTAAATAAACACTTGTAAATAAAAAACAAAAAGTGATCCATAATGTTTTTCTTAAAAAAAACATTATGCATTGTACAAAAAACTTTAGCTTTATTACCTATCGATGCAAAAATCCCTAAGATATCTGCATGGCTTAAGTGTGTATGAATAACTTGAGGTTTTGTTTGTTTAAAGTACATTCTTAATCTATGAATGGTAGAAAAGGATAAAGGAATGTAAGATTTTTTCACTCTACTATCTAATGAAGTTACTAATTCATTAATAGGTTTTAAATAAATTAAATGAACTTCATGATTTATTATTTGTCTATTTATTGTATTTAGCAGTAACTTTTCAGCGCCGCCAATTCCAAAAGCAGTAATTAAGTGTATTATGATCATTTTATATTATATCTTTTAGAATCAAAATTTCTGTAATAAAGTAAATAATAAATTAAAGGAAATATTCCAGCTTTATGTCTTACTGCTGATCCTAGATCTGGTTCAAAAACCCCTTGAGCAATTAAAAAGGAAAATAAAAAGTAGAATAACCATTTATTTTGATAGAAAATTTCATTTTTGATACTCTTATTGTATTCAAAATACAGTAAAATAAATAAAAATATTTCCCAAATTATGAATCCTAGTATATGTGGTGATAAAAAATGTTTAAATCCATTGAAAGGTATATTGACCGTAAAAAAACCATATAGAATACTTATTCCTTCGTCATACCAATTGTCTACCTTAACAGGAGATAGTATAACAGTATTTACGTTTTCTCTTTTCATTCTCTCTATATTCACTTCTTCTCTCGTTTCAACAGTCATATATTTACCTTTAATTACTCCATAGCTTAATGATATTCCAATCATAATAACCAAAGCAAAAGAAAGGGAGTTAAATCTTTTGTTCTTTAATTTTAGCTTATTAAAAAATGAAAAGAAAATCATTAAAAAGCCAATCAATAAATAATAAGGCCTAAAAAAGAAACCAAAGAAAAGAATTAGACATAATGACGATATTTTTTTTTTAAGAAGAGTTTTTTTTGATTTTAAATACAAAATAATAATAATATATATGTATATGAAGTTTATATACTCTTTTGTGGGCATGCATAAAAAAATTCCAAGAATAAAAAATGAGAAATAAGTTATGCTATTTTTTAAGTTTATAATGTGGAACTTTTTAGGAATTCCTATTTTTTTTAAAATAAAAATAGCAGTTAAAAACTGAATAAAACCAACAATTATTAAAGGTAATTTACCTAAAGGGGTTAAAACATTATAAAACCATGAAGTAAATGCATAGCTGCCTTTAAGTCCAGGGGTTTGTTTAAGAATAGTAGGAACATCAGCTAAAAAACGCAATGGCAAAATTAGACCACCCAACATAGCAATTAATAATCCTATAGAAGATAATAATAAAAAAGTAAATTCAGAGCTACTTATTTTAAAACTTGGCATTTGCAAATATTTTATGTTTAAAAATAAATAGAACCAGAATTGCAAATAAGAATAAATCAGAAAAAATTCTAAGTCGTATTAGAATTTGAAATGAAATAGCTTTAAAGTAAAAAAGCAAAACTATCGTAATAATGTAAACTATAGCAACAAGAACTAAGGAAAAATTATAGCTCTTATGAGCATTAAAAGCCACTAAAGTACATTGTCCTATAATATAGCCCATTGGTACAAATAGAACAAGGTAAGATAATTCCTTTATTAGGTAGCTATACTTGATTATATCTTCGCCTCCTAGGATTAACATTAATTGGGAACTAAAAATTCTAACAAGAATAAAAGTTATTAAAGAGTAACTTATGGTTATTAGTATAATCTTTTTTAAAAAAACTAAACTTTTATTTTTAGATAGTATTGGTAGCGAAATTGCTTGGAGAATTTCTATAGGAATAATAGAAAACATTACTAGTTTTAATGAAATATCAAATCCAGAAACATCTTCCATTGAACTAAATATTCCAATAAGAAAAATAGTCAAAGCATTAAATACAAGCATTGAAAAATTACCTAAAAGAAAATACTTTCCTGATGAAAATATTTTAAGAGTATGTTCTTTGTTAGTTTTTCTTAGATTAAACCCAATTTCTTTTTTTAATTGTATATATCCTAATGCCCCTAAAATAATTTGACTCATAGTATAAATGAAAATATATTTATATATATCGTTTATATTATTTATTAATAGCAAAACACATACAATTAAAAAGGTTTTTGTAATTAGTACTATTTTACCAATAGGTTTAATCTTTTCAATACCTTGAAAATACCATATAGGAAACAAAACATCACCAATAGTTGATGTTAAAAGCAAAAACAAGATTAAATAGTCAGCTTTTAAAAGATTACTAACTTGTAATAAACCTAGAATAAAAAAGCTAAAAAAAAATAGAAGAATTTTTATTACGTAAATTGATGTTATATTTTTCTGTAGTAATTTAACATCACCCTTCGAATCTGCTATAGTTTTAATACCATATATATTAAATCCAAAATTAATGAAGACAATAAAGTATTGTAAAACAGCGTCTGACCAAGTAATTATACCATAGTTTAATTCTCCTAAAACACGTATTAAAAATGCGGTAATAATGAATTTAGATAAAATATTAAAAAAGCGAATTAAAGACAACCATATAAAATTACTTGATAGTGAATTCATAAAGATTCTTTGTGTTTAAATAATAATTTTATTTAATTAATTTTTTAACGAGAGGTTTTAAAAATATTAGTCTATCTCTTAAAGGATGGATAGACTTCCAGTATACTGTGTTAAAAATTTTTTTCTGACATTCATTAATTTTTATTGATCCTCTTCTTTTTTCTGGCTTTAACAATACTAATGCTAAACCACCCCACATCTGTCGATATAATTTTCCAGGGTTAAAAACACCACTAATAAAATCTAATTCTACATAATGGACATAAGGTGAAGAGTTATAGTTTGCCTTTTTTATTCCTTTTCTACAAAGAGGATTAAAACTATCATGAAATACAATATGAACATTTCTTTTAGGTATATAATTTAAAAAATGTGTAATATCATTTTTCACTCCATTTACTGTATGTTCGCCATCTATTAAGACAAATTCTAAAACTTCCCCTTTCTTATCTATTTCTTTTAAAATTTTGGGGATTAATTCTGAAGATGGTCCTATTCTAATATCTACATTGTCAAATTTTTCATGTAAATTTTCTTTTACCTTAGGGTCAATATCGATAGAGTAAACCTTTTCCGAAAATTTACTTAATATTTCTAAGCTTCCTCCTTTAAAACAACCTATTTCAATGGCAACTTTAGGACGTGTCTTTTCTAATAATTTTATGAAAGCATAGCGTTCATTTCTGCTCATATGCCATTCATATGTAAATTCATCTTCTAAAAAATTAGGAAAACTAATATTTTGCTTTGTTAACATATCTATAATTTGGCTTTATTAGAATATGCTCTTAAATAATTATTTAATTGTATCAATAATAAAAACAATACCATAGCCACAAACCCTAAAACACCAAACTGAAAAGCTTTGTTCTTTTCAATTTCTTTAACTTTATGGCCTACAGGTTGAAAGTTAGAGACAATGTTTATGATCTCTGACTTTTGAGATAAATCTTCATTAATTTCTACTAAGCTTTTATTAAGCTCAAGATCTGTTTCAAAAAGCTGTAATTCTTTATTAGAAGGTTGCCTCTGTCCGCCTAAATCTATTCTTGTTCCAGCATTGGCATTTTTAGCTTCTTCTAATAATACTTTTTTGTATATAAAGTGTAGTGAATCTGCCTTTTTTAAATTTTTTCTTAGTAGTGAATCAGTTCTTAATAGGTTTTGCTTATTGATTCGTTTTAGATTTTTAAAGTAATCGTTATTTACAATTGAGGCAATAATAGCATTGCTTAGTTTAGCAAACACATCATTTGTACTAGAAGTTACCGAGATTTCATGAATCTGATAATCAAATTTGGTAAATGCATCTTTAAACTTTTCATAAGAATAACTTTTTACAGTAGAGGTGTCTATAGCCTGAATTAATTCATCATAAGAAGTTAAAATATCATTTTCATTAATCACAGGTTTAATTTTAAACCCTTTTAACGATTCTGCTTCATTAGGATTAATAGTAAAAATATGACTCAGTAAACGTGAGTTTTTTTGTTTTACCAAATCATTATAAAATTGAATGTTATTATAGAGCTGTCTTGAACTATTAAAATTAGGTTTTACATGAAGTGTTCCTTCAAATCGATCTCCAGATTTATGCTCTACAAGAACACCTAAAAGAATACCGATAAGCGTTGCTATACCTAACTTAAGAAGGTTAGCACGTAGAAAAAGTAGAATTTCAATTATAAAATTGAAAATACCTTTAAAAATACGACCAATAAAATTAAAGAGCTTTGTAAACCCTTGACCAATAATAACAAATAAAGAGCCTAAATCTACTTCTTCGTTCTCATTTTTTTGATTCGACATCTTTCCGATTTATTGAGTTATTATTTGTTCCAGTATTTTTTGTGTAATGGCGTAAGTTGGTGTTACACCACTCATTCCTAATCCACCTGAAGCTAGAGTAGCACCAGTTTCTAATGGATTATCAGAAGCATAGTAGGCATAACGTACTTTTACATTTTCACTAATAGTTCTTCTGATTTTAGAAGCGGATTGAATGGCTTTTTGGTAATGTGCTCCCTCCATTTCTAAACCTATTACGTTCCAAGTTGAATCGTGGAAAAACTTTAAAAGATCTTTATTTTGAAGAGAAGTTCCTAAAACTGTGATCATAGCGCCATCAAAAACTTCTACCCCAAAACCTTGTAAGTCTTCCTTTTGTAATTCATTTTCAAAAGGATAATTATCAGCAGTACCTTCAAAAATATGTGCTGATGGAATCATAATGTCTCCTTTACCACCTTCTAAAATTCCTGCTTTACCCATAATAGAAACAGAACTTACATCTAAATGAATGGTTTGACTTGGTGTTATATAAGGCTTTAAAAGCTCGTCCATAGTTTCATAAGCCTGCTCACCAAAAGCGTAATCCATAACAATAATAACAGGTTTATCAAATGAACTATTAGGTGTAAAATCAGTGCCATTAAATTGTACTTTATCAGTATCTATAATTTGAACATTGATATTGGTTCCAGATTCATCTTTTAAATAAATCAGGCCATTTTCAGAAGCATAATTTTTTACTTTTACCTGTATTTCTTTACTGTCAGCATTACTTAATACTTCATATAAACCAAAACCTTCATTTTGCTTATTTTCATCAGGTAAAGCATTTTTAGCGTATAAGCTATTCATTACACTGTGCATATTTGCACTAATAATATGGATAGGTCTATCGATTAGGTTGTTTTCTAATAAAGCTTGTTTAATATCATTAGCCCACTTTTCACCATGAAAATGCCTACCGATTTCTTCTGATAATACAGAACTAAATCGTACAGATCTTTTGTGGTCATATAATTCTTCATTAATAGCTAATTTTCCTAACCAATAAATTAAATGGAAAAAACGATTTGGATTTTCTTCAGCAGCAAAGTAATTATAGGATTGACAAATTTCGTCATAAGTTCTACCCAATATACTACCTAAATGCACCATTAAAACATCCTTTTCTTTTTGAGAAAGTGTTTTGTTATAAAGTACAATACTTTCAAGATTTTGCCATTCTCGTGTAGTTTTTTTACCGTCGCTTATTAGAACTCGCTCTTTAATTTTATGAGATTCGATGAATAAAAAAGTCAGGTGTGTTAAAATATCATAGATATCAGATCTACCTCTTGTAATTTCAATATTCATCTGATCTTTATCTATTCTGTAACAGTTTCTTCTCCTTTTTGGAGGTACAATAGCTTTAAAATGCGAATTTCTATATCCTTCGTCTGCAGTCAAATTAATAAACTGGCATTCTTCTATACCTTCAGGCAACCTTTCTATAACATATTGTAAACCATTCAGCTCTGTTTTGTCTTCGGCGATAGATCCGTAAATTTCTGGTCTAAGTAATAAGAGAGATTTACGAAGTGTTTCACCAGACACACCCATAGGTTTATAAAAACCTCTACTAAATAGATGTCGCATAGAAATGTATAGTTTCTCTATAGCGTTTGTAGATTGTTGAGCTCTGGTACGTTCTTTATATATTTTTGACATAGTATAATTTAACTATTTCCTAGTATCTTATTGTATTTTGTTGAGTTGTTTAATAAATCAACAGCTTGTTTTATAGTATTATCGTTCTGTAGACGATATTGATAAACTCCTTTTTTGTAAAAGTATTGTTCTAAAATTGCATCCTCAATTTTTAATGTAATGATATCTTTATTTTTTTCTATTTCCTGAACTTTATAATTTTTCAATTTGTTAAGAATATTGTTGTAATCTGAAGAAATAGCTTTAGCGTTTTCAACAGTTTTATATGCGTTCTTAAATAATTTTTCTTGTTCAGTTACAAAAGCAGTGTCTTTGGTTTTAATGTAGTTTTTAAAATCTTCAAACCCATTAAACGTAAAAGAATTTAGTTCTGCATTAGGGGTTTTTCTTACATATTCAGTAGCGAAATTGAAGATAGCTTTAGAAGCTAATAACTTTTTGGTTTCCTCTGTTTTTTTAGAAAGTTTAATAGCTACATCTGGAGTTACACCACCACCGTCGTATACAGTTCTTCCATTTTCAGTTTTAAATGTATTTATAGGTCCATCAGAAAATTTAGGGACTTTACCAGTTTTCCAATCACGATTAGCATAATCTAACTCCTGAATACATCGTCCACTAGGTGTATAGTATTTAGAAATGGTAGCCTTCATTTGGGTTCCGTAGGTTAAATCAAAATAGCGTTGTACTAAACCTTTTCCAAAAGAACGTTCACCTAACACAACAGCTCTATCATAATCTTGAAGTGCGCCAGAAACAATTTCAGAAGCAGAAGCAGATCTACCATTAATTAAGACAACTACTGGCATAACAGTATCTAATGGTTGTTGACTTGTGGTATAAGTTCTAGAGTTTTTTCTGGTTTTTCCTCTGGTATCTACCACTTTTTTTCCTTTTGGAATAAATAAATTGGTAATGTTAACAGCATCAAATAAGGAACCACCAGGATTACTTCTTAGGTCAAAGACTAATTTTTTCATCCCTTTTTCTTTCAACACATTAATAGCATTTCTAAGTTCGTCGGTAGATTTTCTAACCGTAAAACGTGTTAATACAACATAACCTGTTTCTTCATTAATCATGTCGAAAAAAGGAACTGGATTGTCTATTATTTTATCTAATTTTAAATTAAAATTTAAAGTTTTATTTCCTCTTATTACGGTTAATTTAATAGGAGAGCCAGGAATTCCTTTTAATACTTGTGATAAATTATCGTTTTCTAAACCTTCTAATTTTTGGTCATTTACTACCGTAATGACATCACCAGATTTTAGTCCGGCATCATCAGCGGAAAAACCTTCTTTAATTGTGGTAATTATAATCCCTTGTTTAGCATACCAAGATGTAATTCCAATACCTCCATATTCACCTTCACGCCTGATTTTTGCATCTTCTACCTGTTGCTCATTATAGAATCTAGTATATGGATCTAAATTTTTAAGCGTATTGTTGATTGCTTTGGTAGTAACATCTCCCGGATTAATTTCATCAATATAATTTATATTGAGAGTTTTGTATACGTGATTGTATATTTCTATTTGCTTAGCGATTTCGAAAAAACGATCTTGAAAAGAAAAAAAGGTAACAATGAGTACACCTAAGAAAAGGAATATAATTTTTTTATTTCTCATGTTCAGAAACTTTATCAATAAACAGTTGTAGTAACTTCTGCATAGAATGTTCTATTTTAGCATAGTCCCACTCTTCTTTTGCAAGATAAGAAATCATAAATACATACGGTTTATCTACTGATGAATAGACTATTTTTTTTTGCAAACGATAACTTTCTCGAATAAGACGTTTGATCCTATTTCTGTCTACAGCTCTTTTAAATTTTCTTTTAGGAACAGAAACACCAAACTGAACAGGATAATTAGAATCATGTTCTGTTTGTAGGTATACCATACGCAATGGAAATTTTTTTACCGAGTTTCCCTGTGTATATAGTTGCTCTATTAACTTTCTGCTTTTAAGTCGTTCTTGTTTTCCTAAGGTCAATTTCATTACAACAAACATAGTAAATCAAAGATGAATAATTGTTTTTTTAGCTATTTTTGAAGAAAGCATTAACATATGAAAACTGACTTATTTCAAGCACCAGATTATTATTCAGTGGACGATTTATTATCTGAGGAACACAAGCTCGTTAGAAATGCAGCTCGAGATTGGGTAAAAAGATCATTGTCTCCAGTTATTGAAGAATACGCACAAAAATCTGAATTTCCAACTCAATTGGTTCAGGGTTTAGCTGAGGTTGGTGCTTTTGGATCGTATATTCCAACTGAATATGGAGGAGCTGGATTAGATCAAATTTCATATGGATTAATAATGCAAGAGTTGGAGAGAGGAGATAGTGGAATTCGTTCTACAGCTTCTGTGCAAACCTCTTTGGTTATGGGACCAATTTACAATTATGGAACTGAAGCACAACGAAAGAAATATTTACCAAAGTTAGCTTCTGGAGAATGGATAGGTAGTTTTGGGTTGACTGAGCCGAATCATGGCTCTAATCCTGGAGGAATGGAGACAAAATTTAAAGATATGGGCGATCATTATCTTTTAAATGGATCAAAAATGTGGATTTCTAATGCTCCAATTTGTAATGTAGCTGTAGTGTGGGCGAAAGATGAAACAGGAAGAGTACATGGGTTACTTGTGGAAAGAGGTATGGAAGGTTTTTCTACACCAGAAACAAAAAATAAATGGTCACTAAGAGCATCAATTACCGGAGAATTAATTTTTGATAATGTTAAGGTGCCTAAAGAAAATCTGTTACCCAACAAATCAGGTTTAGGAGCACCGTTGAAGTGTTTAGATCATGCGCGTTATGGAATTGCTTGGGGTGCTATTGGTGCGGCAATGGATTGTTATGATACGGCACTTCGTTATGCTAAGGAAAGAACACAATTTGGTAGACCTATAGGTCAATTTCAATTACAACAAAAGAAACTTGCGGAAATGATCACAGAAATAACTAAAGCTCAGTTATTGTCTTGGAGATTAGGTGTTCTTAAAAATGAAGAAAAAGCAACTTCTGCACAAATATCGATGGCAAAAAGAAATAATGTAGATATGGCTTTAAAGATTGCAAGAGAAGCGAGACAAGTATTAGGAGCTATGGGGATTTCTGGTGAATACTCTATTATGAGACATGCAATGAACTTGGAAAGTGTAATTACGTATGAGGGGACACATGATGTACATTTATTAATAACCGGTTTAGATATAACAGGTTTGAATGCATTTAAATAAAAAAGAGGTATTAAAAGTATATATATACTATAGTTTTCGGTAGTTTGTACTTCTATGGAACTATAAGTTAAAAAGTAATATAAAAAAACTGATCCTTATTGTAGAATCAGTTTATAAGAACTATTCGGTATAGTTAAAATCGCTATTTCTCCCCAGAAAATGGCTTTTAGTAGTTTATATGGTACAACCGAATAGTGTAAAAGTTTATTGATACTAATTTTATCTCTTAAGTGAATGATATCAATAAAATAAATAAGAGGCCGTTTAATCCCAAAAAACAGCCTCTTATCAAAAAGTTTAATTAATGGTGGATTGCATAACCTGCCCCTTTACCTAGTTCACTAAGTAGGTTAGCAATGTTTTTTAACCCGCTAATTAACTCTTTTAATTTCCCTTCAAATAATCTCATGGTTAAATTGTTTAATATTTGTAATCTGTTAGTAATACATTTCAGATTATAAATACCCTACAGAAAAAGTAAATTTTTTAAAAAAAGCTATCAATTTTGATAGCTTTTCGAGTTTGGTTAGTTAGTTTTTAGTGTTGTATAGCATAGCTAGCTGCTTTACCCCATTCTTTTAAAGCTACTAGAAATTTTCTAATAGCAATACTAACTTTTTGTGTAAGTAATTTCCCCATGTGTAAAAAAGTTTAAAATAATCCCGTGTTTGTTATTAAAGAATAACACCGCAAAGGTATTTCAGGAAAGGAGTATTAGCAAAGGGATTGCCGCATCTTAAAATGTAATTTTCCGTAATCTTTCTCTTTTTAAATAAAAAAACTGCCAAAAAGGTGTGTTTTTGACAGTCTCTCGGGGGAACACAAATATATTTTTATAATCTAATCCCTAGTTATTTATGTTCTAAGCAGTTACACTGTAAAGGTAAGGTGGATGTTCAATTTTAAAAAGGGGATTTCCGCATTTTAAAATGTGGTTTTCCGTGATTTGGCTCGGGTGTTTTTCCTGTAAGCGAATGTCTTACAGTGATTTAAAACAAAAAAAGCTGTCAGAATCTGACAGCTTTTTTATGAAAGTTTGTTTCCTTATTTTTTAGTTATGAATAGCATAACTTGCTCCCTTAGCACACTCAGCAAGTGTATGTAAAAACTCTTTTAAAATTTTGTTTGCTCTTAAAGTAATAATACGTCCCATAATTTGTAATTTAAATAATCCCTTAATAAATAGTTACACTACAAATGTATATAGGATTCTTAATGTACCAAAAGGGATGTCCGCAGATAAAAATGTGATTTTCCGAAAAGTAGAATTTGAAAACACAAAATCATTACTAAGTAACTTGTATTCAGTTTCTTTTGTGGAAGGACGAATGGATGGAGATTTATTTTACAATAATTTTCTTAACTACAGATGTTTTATCAGATTCTATTTTTACTAAATAAATTCCAGATTTGAAACCTGACAAATCTATCTCTTCTAAAGATCGATCTCTGTAATTGCCAAAAAATAATTCTTTTCCTAAGATATTATAAACTCTTATGACAGTGATTTTTTGGTGACCTGTTATTCGTAAACGGATTTTTCTATCAACAATAGGGTTGGGATAAATCCTTACATTTTTGGATAGATCAGTACTTTTAATAGATGTACTAGTTGGACTTTTTTCATTACTTTCTTGATGCGTTTGACCAAAACAAGTAAATGATAAGGTGGTGATAAGGCATAAGAAGAGTAATAGTTTTTTCATAAAATAATATTTAAAATTTTAACGTTCACCCCTCATTACGAATATAATAAGAATTTTTGTAGTATTAAAACTTTAATGCTACAAAAGAAAATCTACGTAGCTTTATCATGCACTTTTGTAGAAATGTTATCATTCCATAATGTAAGGATATCTGTAGCAACCGAAGCGCCACTTCCTGCAGCAATAGAAAATTGACTTCTCCAACCTGCTATGGTTCCACAAACATACAATCCATCTTTAATGAGATGATTAAAGTTTCTAAGCTGTATTCTGTCTTTCATAGGGTTAGCACGAGAGTGTTTTTCAACATATTGTTCTAATCCTGTAATAGAAAAAGGTTTTGCATAATTTAATGCAACTACAACACATTTAGTAAAATACTCACCTTTATTGGTGATTATTTTATATCCTTCATTAGCGTCTAATACTGCTTCCACTTTTTCTGTCTCAATCTGTTTTACATGCGGGTATAATTCTTTTAACTGTGTTTTTCCTTCAACTAAAATATCTTTTCCTAATGTTTTAGGAGGTAGACCTAATACGTTATTAAAAAGAGCATCTTGTAAATGAGAATTTCTTTGGTGCATTATAATTCCAATTTCTTTTCCTTTAGCATAAGGTTTGTGTTCTGCAGAACCTAAGACTAAAGCGCATTGCATACCAGCTACACCACCACCTATAATTAAAACATCAAAAAGCATAATTAAGCAAGTAACATTTTAATATTAGCGGCAAAAAGTTTCACTGCTATTGCTAATAAAATTACACCAAATATTTTTCTGATAATGGCAATACCGTTTTTACCAATCATACGTTCAATACGTGAAGAGGTTTTTAATACTGCATAAATTACAAGAACATTTAAAAGTACTGCTATAATTATATTCATTAATTGAAACTCAGCTCTTAAAGATAACAATGTAGTTAAACTTCCTGGGCCAGCAATTAAAGGGAAAGCTAAAGGAAAAACAGTAGCATTAAGTGCTTGATCTTCTTCCTCTTTGTAGAGCGTGATCCCAAGTATCATTTCTAAAGCAATGAAGAATAAAATGAATGAACCTGCAACGGCAAAAGAGTTCACGTCAATACCAATGAATCCAAGTAAACGTTGACCAACAAATAAAAATAAAATCATAATCAACCCAGCAATGATAGATGCTTTTTCGGATTGAATATGACCTACTTTTTTTCTTAAATCTATAATAATAGGAATGTTACCAACAATATCTATTACAGCGAATAATACCATAAAAGCTGTAAAAATTTCATTTAAATTAAAATTCATTTTGCTATAGTTTTATGTTTGTCAAAAGTAGAATTAATTAGATGTAATGTAATAAAAATAACTTTATTTTTGCAGTATGTTTCAATTAGGTAAAACAATCGTTTCAGAAGATATTGTACAAAAGGAGTTTGTATGTAACCTTTCAGCATGTAAAGGAACCTGTTGTGTTGAAGGTGAAGCAGGTGCGCCTTTGGATGAAGACGAAACAAAAATTTTAGAAGAAATTTATCCGAAAGTAAAACCTTTTTTAAGAAAAGAAGGGGTGGAATCTATAGAAAAGCAAGGAACTTGGGTTACAAGTGATTTTGGAGAGTTAGAAACGCCTCTTATTGACGGAAAGGAGTGTGCTTATGTTATTTTTGATAGTAAAGGAACAGCTTTATGTGCTATTGAAGAAGCCTATAATAAGGACTTAATTCCTTGGAAAAAACCTATTTCTTGTCATTTATATCCAGTTAGAGTTAAGGATTATGCTGAATTTTCAGCAGTGAACTATCACAAATGGGAAATTTGTGATGATGCCTGTTCCTTAGGAAAAGAATTACAAGTGCCAATTTATAAGTTTGTAAAAGAAGCACTAGTAAGAAAATTTGGTCAACACTGGTATGATGAACTTGAAAAAGTAGCCAAAGAAAAAACTATATAATATTACCTGTTATTTTTTTATGTAATCGAGTAGCATAACCATCTGACATACTTGCTACATAACTGCAAATTTGCATTAGTCTTTCATATAGATCATCTTTGGGAGTTTGATACTCTTCTGGAAGTAAATTCAAGACAAGTTTATCGTAGTTAGATCCAGAATTAGTATAGGTATTATTTAACGCGGTAACAAATACGTCTAATAAATCTGCAATAATTCGATAACCAGATACTTCTTTTTCGATCACCTCTTTACTCTTGTAAATTTTTTCAATACTAATATTGATAATATCATTAATTTGAGCTTCAAACTTACATTTATCTAATAGTGGCCTGTTAAATTTACCTTCGAGGATATCATTTTCATGTGTTAAGAAGATATCTACAGCTTCACCTACTAATGTGTTTATAGCAATTGCTCTTAAATAAGCTGTTCTATCTTTCTTAAATTGTAAAGAGTAATATTTTTCTCGATTGATATTAGATACTAATTTAGACATATATTCTAATGCATAGCTTTCATCAATTACCCCTAAATTAATACCATCTTCGAAATCTATAATTGTATAACAAATGTCATCTGCTGCTTCAACTAGATAAGCTAAGGGATGACGATAGTAAGCAATTTCATCTCTTTTTTTATCAAGCATACCAAGTTCTGAGGCAACGTCTAAAAAAGCGTCTTTTTCAGATTGAAAAAAACCGTATTTTTTATCAGAAACATCTTTAGTTGGTTTTTTAGGAATACTCTCTTTAGGGTATTTTATAAAAGCTCCTAGAGTGGCATAAGATAAGCGTAAACCACCCGGTGTTCCACCTTTGTCTTCAGTTACTATCTTGAATCCGTTTGCGTTTCCTTCAAAGTCAACTAAATCTTGATATTGAGTACTGGTAAGTAACGTTTTAAAATGAGCGCCTTTTCCATTTTTAAAGTATTCACCAATAGCTTTTTCACCAGAATGACCGAAAGGAGGGTTTCCTATGTCGTGCATCACAGAAGCAGCAGCCACAATAGCTCCAAAATCATTAAAAGTATATCCTAGTTCTCTTAGTTTAGCGTGGCGTTCTAATAGTATTTTACCTACTCTTCTTCCTAAGGTTCTTCCCACTACAGATACTTCTAAACTATGGGTTAGTCTAGTATGAACGAAATCTGTTTTAGATAAAGGAATTACTTGTGTTTTGTCTTGTAAACTTCGAAATGCAGAAGAAAAAATAATTCTATCAAAGTCTACTTCAAAACCTAATCGAGTTTCGTCTTGTTTTAATCGTTCGCGTTTTTGAGTGTCTCCAAAACGTTTAAGTGAAAGTAATTGCTCCCAGTTCATATGTGTTTTTAACCCTTAGTTGAAGCAAAGTTATCTAATCTTTTCATTTTTAATTATGAATCGTAAGCAATTATTCTTCAAAATTTGTTAAATTTGGTTAACTATTTGATTTATAGATAAAAAAAGTTAATATTGCATTTTTATTGGGGGAATAAAAAAATGTAATTAACTTTACAAAAATGGTAAGGTATATGGGAACAGCAGGATCGGTTGCTAATGAATTTATAAATATTGCTAACGCAGATAAGTCAGAGCTTACTAATATGAAGTTAGTAAAGCTGATGTATGTGGCTCAAGGGCTATCTTTGTCTATTTTAGAAAGACCTATATTTAAAGATGATCAAATTGAGGCTTGGAAATATGGACCGGTTGTGCCTAGTATTTACCATGAGTTTAAGCATTTTAAATCAAAACCTATCACTTCAAAATCAGTTACATTAGATAATAAATGGGAAAATTCTTTTGAACCTGAATTAACTGATGAAGATGATAAAAAGATAGTTAAGTTAACTTGGAATTTATATAAAAATACTTCAGCTAAAGATTTAGCTTCTTCTACACATAGACCAGGAACACCATGGAGTTTAACTTACAGATATGGTCAAAGTAGAGTTATTGATAATAGGTTGATTAAAAAATACTACGATCAATTTGTAGCTAACTTAAAAAATTACTCTAGGAGTGCATAATTCAGAATTAGACGATCTGTTAGAAGAGTTTGATGGTGCTGAAGTAGATGCTGCTAATGAGATTGATTTAGATGTCAATCTTACTCAACAAGAAATTTCCGATAGAATTCAAGATAGAGAAGAACGTAAAAAATATGCATATAGAACGTTTATTTTCTTAAGTTGTTTTACTGCTATAATTCTATTAATAATAATAGGAGCAGGGTTTTCTCAAGCGATAAATTTTAATCTAGATAATACTGTTTTAATAGCATTAATAACATCGTCACTAGCTAGTATAGTTGGTATATTTATTTTAGTGATGCGCTACTTATTTAGATAGAAGACTAAAGGAAGGCTTTAGATCTTCTTTTGCTATTGGAATAAAAAGCCCCTGACCTAAGTTCAAGGCATAAATATGACCACAAGTATTTTAAATGTCAGTGGTATTATAATAGTTTCTGAACTTTTTTCATTGTACATAGAAAATTAATATAAAATAAAAGGAGAAGTCTATTAAACTTCTCCTTTTTACTCCCTTTTAATTTGATTTAAAATTTTAAGATCCACACATTAAACAATCTTCTGGTCCTTCAGCATTTTTTGATGCTTCAACCATTGCTTTGAATTCTTCTGGACTCATAGGCTTGTCTTTGTCTTCAGTGTTTTTCTCTTTAGATAATGTAAACTGAATAGCGTTTACTGCCGATTTTGTACGTAAATAGTACATTCCTGTTTTTAAACCGCTCTTCCAAGCATAAAAATGCATAGAAGTTAATTTAGCGAAATCAGGATCTTTCATAAATAAGTTTAGTGACTGAGACTGATCAATAAAATATCCTCTATGGCGAGCCATATCGATGATATCTTTCATGCTCATTTCCCAAACAGTTCTATATAAATCTTTAAGATCTTGTGGAATAATATCTATATGTTGGATAGATCCATTTGCACGCATGATATCTTCTTTCATATCATTATTCCAAAGTCCAAGTTCTACTAAATCTTCTAATAAGTGTTTATTTACTACAATAAACTCTCCAGATAACACTCTACGTGTATAAATATTAGAAGTATAAGGTTCAAAAGCTTCATTATTTCCTAAGATTTGAGAGGTAGAAGCTGTTGGCATTGGAGCTACTAATAATGAGTTTCTAACACCGTGCTCTTTAACTTCTTCGCGTAATGCATTCCAATCCCAACGACCACTTAATTCTTCATCTTTTATTCCCCACATATTGTGCTGGAATTCTCCTTGAGACATTGGCGAACCTTCATAAGTAGAATAGGTTCCTTTTGCCTTAGCCATTTCCATAGAAGAAGTCACAGCAGCAAAATAAAGTGTTTCAAATATTTCTTGGTTCAATTTTTTAGCTTCCTCACTTGTAAATGGTAAGCGTAACATGATAAAAGCATCTGCTAATCCTTGTATACCTAATCCTACAGGACGGTGACGCATATTAGAATTTTCAGCCTCAACTACAGGATAGAAATTTCTATCGATTACAGTATCTAGGTTTCGAATTACTTTTTTGGTAACATCAAATAATTTTTGATGATCGAAAGATTTGTTTCCGTTCTCATCTTCGCTAACAAACATTGGAATTGCTATAGATGCTAAGTTACATACAGCAACTTCATCTTCTGCAGTATATTCCATGATCTCCGTACATAAATTAGAAGAACGAATAGTTCCTAAATTTTTCTGGTTTGATTTACGGTTTGCAGCATCTTTATATAACATGTACGGAGTACCTGTTTCTATTTGAGATTCTAATATCTTTTCCCATAAGTCACGAGCTTTGATAGTTTTTCTGCCTTTACCAGCTTGTTCGTAACTTGTGTATAAACGTTCAAATTCTTCTCCGTAAGTGTCATATAAGTGTGGGCATTCATGTGGGCACATTAGGGTCCAGTTGCCATCTTCTTGAACACGTTTCATGAATAAATCAGAAATCCACATCGCATAGAATAAGTCTCTAGCTCTCATTTCTTCTTTACCGTGATTCTTCTTTAAATCAAGAAAATCAAAAATATCAGCATGCCAAGGCTCTAAATACATAGCAAAAGAACCTTTACGTTTTCCTCCACCTTGATCTACATAACGAGCTGTATCATTAAATACACGTAACATAGGAACAATTCCGTTAGAAGTCCCATTAGTTCCTGCGATATAACTACCAGTAGCACGAATGTTATGTATAGATAAACCAATACCTCCTGCAGATTGAGATATTTTAGCAGTTTGTTTTAATGTATTGTAGATTCCGTCAATACTATCGTCTTGCATTTGTAATAAGAAGCAAGAAGACATTTGAGGTTTAGGTGTACCAGAATTAAATAATGTAGGCGTAGCATGAGTAAAATATTTTTTACTCATTAATTCATATGTAGCAATTGCTTCATCGATATCTTCTTTATGAATACCTATAGAAACACGCATTAACATTTGCTGAGGGCGTTCAGCAATTTGTCCATTTAATTTAAGTAAGTAAGAGCGCTCTAATGTTTTAAAACCAAAATAATCATAATTAAAATCTCTACTATATATAATTGTAGAGTCTAATTTTTCCGAATTATCCATAATGATTTTGTATACATCATCAGCTAATAATGGAGCTTTCTTTCCTGTACGAGGATTTACATATTGATACAAATCAGTCATTGTTTCTGTAAATGACTTTTTAGTATTCTTGTGTAAGTTTGAAACGGCAATTCTTGCAGCTAATTTAGCATAGTCAGGATGCGCAGTAGTCATAGTAGCAGCAACTTCGGCTGCTAAATTATCCAATTCTGAAGTAGTCACTCCATCATATAAACCTTCAATTACTCGCATTGCAACTTTAACGGGATCAACAATTTGGTTTAATCCGTAACACATCTTTTTTACTCTTTCTGTGATCTTATCAAACATCACAGGTTCTTTTCTGCCGTCTCTTTTTACTACATACATATGGTAAATTATGATTTTATATAGGTTAGCCCTAAGGATAAAAAATCCTTAAGATTGAATTGTTTTAATATGTCGATATATGATTATAAGATATTAAAAATCAGCGTCAAAACTGATAGATCCTGTTCCCCCAGATTTTACTCCTGCCTTTTGATATTCAGATACTCTTTTTTCGAAGAAATTTGTTTTTCCTTCCAAAGAAATCATTTCCATGAAATCAAAAGGATTAGTTGAATTATATTCTTTTTCACAGCCAAACTCTAATAACAATCTGTCTGTTACAAACTCTAAATATTGAGTCATTAATTTTGCATTCATCCCTATTAAACTAACAGGTAATGATTCAGTGATAAATTCACGTTCTATATCTAAAGCTGAGATAATAATTTCTTTTATCCTTTCTTTAGAAACTTTATTTTTTAGGTGATTATTGTGTAAATGTACAGCAAAATCACAATGCATTCCTTCGTCTCTGGAAATTAATTCATTAGAAAATGTTAAACCAGGTAACAATCCTCTTTTCTTTAACCAGAAAATAGAACAAAAAGAACCAGAGAAGAAAATGCCTTCTACTGCAGCAAATGCGATTAATCGTTCTGCAAAAGAGTCAGATTCAATCCATTTTAATGCCCAGTCTGCTTTCTTTTTTATTGCAGGAAATACTTCAATTGCTTTAAAAAGTTGATTTTTTTCTTCATCTTTCTTTATATAGGTATCTATTAATAAAGAATAAGTTTCAGAATGAATATTTTCCATCATGATTTGAAAACCATAAAAGAATTTTGCTTCAGAATATTGAACCTCGTTAACAAAGTTTTCAGCTAAATTTTCATTTACAATTCCATCAGAAGCTGCGAAAAAAGCTAAAATATGTTTTATAAAATAACGTTCGTCATCTGTTAGTTTATTGTTCCAATCGTCTAAGTCTTGATGTAAATCAATTTCTTCAGCAGTCCAAAAACAAGCTTGTTGTTTTTTATACCAATCCCATAAGTCATTATGTTGGATAGGAAATATAACAAATCTGTCTTTATTTTCTTGTAAAATAGGTTCTACTGCTGCCATTTTTATAGTTTCAATTTTATTAAAAAAAACGATCTCGGAGGGGAGAACAAAGATTCAAAAAATTGAAGAAAAAATAAAGATTTACTTATCCACAAAGTCCTTGAAGTTTTTAACAAATAAGATTAGAACTGATGGTTGATGAAGGTGTTTTTTGTAGTTTAAGATTTTGTTTTACAGTTTTTTATGTTGGTTTCTTAGGTGTTAAGAAGAGTGTTGATTACGTTTTTGTTTTAGGAAAATTTGAAAAAAAAATGAGATAAAAATAGAACATTTAAAAAAATAAAAAAGCAACGTCTGAGAAACGTTGCTTTTGATTCCATAATTCGAATAATCCCCAATATTACGATTTATGATTGTGTAAATGTTGAATACATAAAAGTACGCTGCAAATATACATAGTTTAAGTAAGTTTAAATTTATTTTTTGTATAAATGGTTTGATTTTTTGTGTATTTGGTATTTTAACGACAAAAAAAATGAGATTAAGGGATAATTCTTGATGTAAAAAGGTGTTATTTTGAGACTTTTAACACATCTTGAATAATTTTTTCTATTTGTGGTTTTGGAAGTGCTCCATTAGCCATTTGAGGATCTTCACCTATAGGGCAAAAGAGCATAGAAGGAATACTTCTAATACCAAAAATTGCAGATAATTCTTGTTCAGCTTCGGTGTCTACTTTATAAATTTTTATTTTATCTTTATATTCTTCGCTTAATTGTTCTAAAACTGGAGCAAGCATTTTACAAGGTCCGCACCAATCTGCATAAAAGTCAATAATAGCAGGAATGTCTCCTGAAAAATTCCATTCTTTATTTTTTTCATAGTTAAAGACTTTTTCTAAAAAAGCGTCTTTTGATAATAATTCTGTCATGTGTCTTGTTTGTGATTATTTGGTTAGACGAAAAAGTAAGTAAAAATTACAATTTAGGAACATTTATGTTAAAAAGCTCTTAAATTGTAACAGTCATTGTTTTTTTCGTCTAATTTTGAGACTACTAAATCCAACTAAACAATGAAACAAATCATATCATTAGTATTGTTTGCTATATTCTTTATAGCTTGCAAAACTGAAAAACCAAACAATAGTATTACAGTGGAATACCCCAAAACAGAAAAAAAACCTGTTATAGATGAGTATTTTGGTGCAAAGGTTACAGATAATTATAGATGGTTAGAAGATGATAGAAGTGCAGAAACAGAAGCATGGGTTAAATCTGAAAACCAAGTAACATTTGACTACTTAAGTAAAATACCGTATAGAGAACAGTTAAAAAATAGATTGTCTGAATTATGGAACTTTGAAAAAGTAAGTGTTCCTTTTGAAGAAGGAGATTATACTTACTTTTATAAAAATGATGGTTTACAAAATCATTATGTATTGTACAGAAAAAAGGGAGAAGGAGACGAGGAAGTTTTCTTAGATCCGAATGGTTTTGCCGAAGATGGTACTACTTCTTTAAGTACCGTAAGTTTTTCTAAAGATGGAAATACTGTAGCTTATGCAATTTCTGAAGGAGGTAGTGATTGGAGAAAGATCATTATAATGGATGTAAAATCCAAAGAAATAAAAGAAGATACTTTAGTAGATGTTAAGTTTTCGGGAATTTCTTGGAAGGGTAATGAAGGTTTTTATTATTCGAGTTATGATAAGCCTAAAGGAAGTGAACTTTCCGCAAAAACAGATCAGCATAAATTATATTACCACAAACTTGGTACAGCTCAGAAAACCGATCAGGTAATTTTTGGTGGTAAAAAAGAAGAAAAGCACAGATATGTTAGTGGAAGTGTTACTGAAGATGACAACTATTTAGTTATTACTGCTTCAACTTCAACATCAGGAAATAAGTTATTTATAAAGGACTTATCTAAACCCAATAGTGAATTGGTAACTATTTCTGATAATTTTGATAGTGATACTTACGTAATAGACAATCAGGGGTCTAAATTGTATTTAGTAACAAACTTAAATGCACCTAATCAAAAAATTGTTACTACAGATGTTTCTAATCCGTCACCAGAAAATTGGAAAGACTTTATAGCTGAAACAGAGAATGTATTAAGGCCTTCTATAGGAGGGGGTTATTTTTTTACGGAATACATGGTTGATGCTGTATCTAAAGTTTTACAATATGATTATAATGGAAAATTAATACGTGAAATTAAACTTCCTGGGGTAGGTTCTGCAGGAGGATTTAGAGGAAAGAAAGAGGCTAAAGATTTATACTTTTCTTTTACAAACTATAAAACACCAGGATCTTCTTTTAAGCTTAACACAGAGGATGGAACTTATAAAAAGTATTGGGAGCCGAACATAGCGTTTAATCCTAATGATTATGAAAGTAAGCAAGTTTTTTATACATCTAAAGATGGAACTAAAGTTCCTATGATTATTACATATAAGAAAGGAATTGAATTAAATGGTAAAAATCCAACTATTTTATATGGTTATGGAGGTTTCAATATCAGCTTAACTCCGAGTTTTAATGTAGCTAATGCTGTTTGGATGGAACAAGGAGGAGTTTATGCAGTTCCAAATTTAAGAGGAGGGGGAGAGTATGGTAAAAAATGGCATGTGGCAGGAACAAAAATGCAAAAGCAAAATGTTTTTGACGATTTTATTGCTGCAGCTGAATATTTAATTGCTGAAAAATATACTTCTTCAGATTACTTAGCTATCAGAGGAGGTTCTAACGGAGGACTTTTAGTGGGGGCTACAATGACACAACGTCCAGATTTAATGAAGGTAGCATTACCAGCTGTTGGAGTGCTAGATATGTTACGTTATCATACATTTACTGCTGGAGCAGGTTGGGCTTATGACTATGGTACTGCTGAGGATACTAAAGAAATGTTTGAGTATTTAAAAGGATATTCACCAGTACATAATGTTAAAGAGGGAGTATCTTATCCTGCAGCTATGGTGACTACCGGAGATCATGATGATAGAGTTGTACCAGCGCATAGCTTTAAATTTGCTGCGGAATTACAAGATAAACATAAAGGAACTAATCCTGTATTAATTAGAATTGAAACTAATGCAGGTCATGGTGCTGGAACACCAGTTGCCAAAACAATAGAACAATTTGCCGATATCTTCGGTTTTACATTGTTTAACATGGGATTTGATAAGTTACCAAACCCAACACAAGAAAAAATTAAACTGTAATCAAATTAATAAAAGATGAAAAATCTTAAAAAAGTAGTATTTACCGCAGCATTGGCTTCTTTAGCAATAGTTAGCTGTAAAACGGAATCTAAGACTGATGCTGTAGAAAAGATTCCAGGGATTGTATTAGAAAATATGGATACTTCTGTAAAGCCTTCTGATGATTTCTTTAGATATGTAAACGGAAGTTGGTTTGATAAAACAGAAATACCAGCGGATAGAACTTCTTGGGGAGGTTTTGGTGAGTTACGTAAAAAAACTGATGCAGATGTATTAGCTATTTTAGGGGATGCTATCAAAGAAGGAAACTTTCCAAAAATAAAAGATGGACAAGGAAACGAGATTGACAGCGATCAAGAAAAGGCAGTAAATTATTACGAGAGTATTATGGATACAGTAGCTCGTAATCAGCAAGGAATTGCTCCTTTGAAACCTTATTTAGCTAAAATTAACGAGATAAAAACAAAGAAAGATGTACAAAACTACATTACTCAAATGGCACCTTATGGAGGAGGAGCTTTTTATGGTATAGGTGTTTTTAATGATTTGAAGAATAGTAATATGAATGCTGGATATTTAGGTGCAGCACAATTAGGATTATCTCGTGATTATTATGTAGATGAAGATGATGATACCAAAGGAAAACTAAAAAAATACGAAGGTTTTGTAGCTAAAATGTTTGGAAAACTTGGTGATGATGAAGCTACTGCAGCTAAAAATGCTGCTACCGTTGTAAGCCTTGAAAGTAGTTTAGCAAAGCCGATGATGACTAAAGAGGATAGGAGAGATGCAAGAAAGATGTATAACCCAATGTCGGTTGAAGAATTACAAACTTTAGTTCCAGTAGTTGATTGGAATGCGCATTTAAAAGGAATTGGTATCGAAAATATTGATAAAGTAATTGTTACTGATCCAAATTACTTTAAAGCAATGAATGATATTTTTACTCAACGTTC
Source organism: Tenacibaculum agarivorans (assembly GCF_001936575.1). GTDB lineage: Bacteria > Bacteroidota > Bacteroidia > Flavobacteriales > Flavobacteriaceae > Polaribacter > Polaribacter agarivorans. The sequence goes on along the minus strand of NZ_MSMP01000001.1, from coordinate 279,304 downwards.
TATAGAAGATATTAAAACATTGTTACGTTGGAATGCTATTAACGGAGCAGCAAGATTATTAAGTACTGATTTAGAAAAAGCGAATTGGGAATTTTATAGTAGAGATTTAAGAGGAGCTAAAAAGCAAAGGCCACGTAATGAAAGAGCTTTAGCTTCAGTAAATGGTTCAATAGGTGAGGCAATTGGGAAATTATATGTAGATAAAAAATTCCCGCCAGAAGCAAAACAGAAAGCTAAAGAAATGATTGATAATGTACTTTTAGGTTTCGAAAAGCGTATTAATGGTTTAACGTGGATGAGTGATTCTACTAAGAAAAAAGCATTAGAAAAACTGAATAGATTAACGGTTAAAATTGCGTATCCTGATAAATGGAAAGACTATACAGCATTACAAGTAAAAGGAATAAAAGAAGGAGGTAGTTACTTTGAAAATGCTATTAATGTTACAAAATGGAATTATGAAGAGGATATCGCTAAGATAGGGAAGCCTGTAGATAGAACTGAGTGGGGAATGTCTCCTCAAACAGTGAACGCTTATTTTAACCCTGTAAATAATGAAATCGTATTCCCAGCAGCTATTTTACAACCACCATTTTATAATTATCAAGCAGATGAGGCAGTAAATTATGGTGGTATTGGAGCTGTAATTGGTCATGAAATTTCTCACTGTTTTGATGATTCTGGTGCTCGTTTTGATGCTGATGGAAATTTAAATAACTGGTGGACTGAGGAAGACTCAAAGAAGTTTGCTGAAGAAGGTAAAGCTTTAATCGGGCAATTTGATGCATTAATTGCAATAGATAGTGTACATGTTAATGGAACATTTACATTAGGAGAAAATATAGGTGATTTAGGAGGTGTAAATTCTGCATATGAAGGGTTACAAGTTTTCTTAGCAAAAAATGGTCGTCCAGAAAAAATTGATGGATTCACACCAGAACAACGTTTCTTCCTTTCATGGGGAACAATCTGGAGAACAAAGGCGCGTCCAGAAGCAATTAAAAATCAAATAAAAACTGATCCGCATTCTCCTGGAAAATTTAGAGCTTATATGCCATTAAAAAATGTAGATGCTTTTTATGAAGCGTTTGACATTAAAGAAGGAGATAAAATGTATTTAAAGCCAGAAGAAAGAGTTAGAATTTGGTAAAAACAATACAGAGATATTATTTTGTAAGCCGACATAATTTATGTCGGCTTTTTTATTAATCAGCTAACTCTTCACAGTTAAAACCTTTGTTTATTACTTGATGAGTTAAATAAGTTTTACTTACCGTATCTTCAGCTTCAATTCTTAATACATTATCTATATCTTCTAAATCGATACTTACATCAATAATATTATTATTGTTATTGAATATGGAATTGATAGAATCTACTTTTGCTGGGGTATCAATATCTGTTTTAAAGATGAATAGTTTCATAACGTTTATCTATTAATGTTCAGTAGTTTCGTTGTTTTTTTCATGGTTAATCCTTTCAATGTATTTCTCAAAAGCTTCGCTTCCTTCTTCTTGCCAAAATTGCTCGTAATAATCCCATTCCTTAATATGGTTTTTATCACAGAAAGATCTTAATTTGTGCTTTATCTTACTTTTAGAAGGTTTTTTGGGGTGGTTTTTATGTCCATTTCCTCCGGAGGTGAATAAAATTTTTGATAAAATAAATAAGCCTACAGCTTGCCAATAACCAACTTCTGGTAATCCGAAAATTTCAGGCATTAAACTATTCCATAACCACATGATGATAAATCCAAAAAGAATAGCTAAACCAATTACCATAATAATACCGAGTATAATTTTTGCGATAAATACACCAGCGGCACCTTCTTCTCTGTGTTGTTTTTTAAAATAATGCTCCATTTGTTTAATTTTTTATTTTGTTATTTTTTAAGTTCTTTAATAGTATTCCTAAGGCTCTATGCCTTCTAGACATCAGAGTTCCTTTAGATATTCCTGTGCTTTCGGATAACTCTTTATAAGTGTATCCTTGTAAATCAATAGCGATAATTACATCCCTATATACTTGCTTTAGATTTAAAATGCTTTGCTTAAGCTGTTCTTCTAGTTTTTTTGAGTATAAGATGTCATCTAAGTTTTCTTCTACAACTTCTTTAAGATTTTTATGATGTATTTCATCAATAGTGTAGTTACTGTATTTCTTTTTTCTTCTAAGGTCAATGATCTTATTTTTTAATGATCGATATACAAAACTGGCTACATTATTAATAGGGGAATATCCGTTAGCTCCAGAAAATAATTTAAGTGCAACATCCTGAATAATATCTTCTGCATTCTGATCAATACTTTCTCGAATCCTAACTTTTACATAAGATGTAAGAGCGTTATATTCCGTATTAAAAAATGCTTTTAACTTTTTATTATTTTCAGTTTGTTGATTCATTTACGAGCTTTTGAGTCGCTTCTTACTTATAAAGACGATAATCTTTCTATTGATTGCATTTTTTTTAATCTTTATGAAATAATATATGATGAAACCTATACAGTAATAAGTATTGCTTTGTTTATTTTTGTTTCATGCTAGTAGTAAATAATATCTCTTTTTCTTACCCTGATAATAAGCAAACCCTCAAGAATATTAGTTTTTCATTATCACCTGGAGAACATTTAAGTATTATGGGAGAAAGTGGATGCGGAAAATCTACGTTACTGAAAATTATCTATGGGCTATTAGATCTTAACAAAGGTGATATTTTTTGGAAAGATCAACAGGTTTTGGGACCAGCGTTTCATTTAGTGCCAGGTATGGATTTTTTTAAATATGTACCTCAAGATTTTGACCTGATGCCATTTATTACGGTTGCTGAAAATATTTCTAAATATCTGTCGCGTTTTTTTCCTGAAGAGGCTCAACGAAGAACAGAAGAGTTATTGGAAGTGATAGAAATGAAGGAGTACGCAAATAGTAAAGTGAAAAATTTAAGTGGAGGTCAACAACAACGAGTTGCCATAGCAAAATCATTAGCTAGAGAACCAGAACTATTATTGCTAGATGAACCGTTTAGTCAGATAGATAACTTTAAAAAGAATTCTTTAAGAAGAAAGTTATTCCATTATTTAAAAGAAAAAAACATAGCTTGTATTGTGGCTACTCATGATGGAAGTGATGCGCTATCTTTTTCAGATCAATTAATTGTAATTAAAGATCATACAATTCTTTCACAGGGAAATCCAATCGAGATATATAAAGAACTTACACATAAATACGTAGCATCTCTTTTTGATGATGTAAATGAACTGATCCTAGATGGAAATAAAAGATTAGTATATCCTCATCAAATACAAATTGTTGAAAATTCCGAAATAGAAGCTATAGTTAGAAATAACTATTTTAAAGGTTTTTATTGGTTAATAGAGGTTGAATTAGAGAATGAAAGCTATTTTTTAAGCCATACAAATTCTATTCTGTTAGATACTAAAGTATACTTGAATATTACTGAATTGAGCTGATTTTAATTGAATTTCCATTAAAATTAATACGATCTCCTTTTCGTTTTCCTAGTAATAGTTTTCCTATAGGAGAAGCACTTGAAATAACAAAATAAGAGGTTTGATCAACTACTATTTGTCCTATGCTAATGGCTAAAAAATAGTTTGCTTTTTCTGTGTAAATAATACTTCCAATACGAGCAAAATCTGAGGGTTTAGAAATATCCATTTTATGTAATGTTTCACTCATTTTTTCAACATTTTGAATCTGTTGACCGGCTTTTTCCATTTCTAATTGAAGCATTGCTCTTCCAGTTTCGTGTTTGTCTCCAGCAGAACTTTTAGTTTCTGATAACAGTGCTTTTTTATTGGAAGTTATAATATCCTCAATAGTCTTTCGTCTTTTTTCAACATACAAAAGACATTCTTTAAATAATTCCTCTTTTATGTTCATATTAAATCAGCTAATTCCTTACCGACTAAACTGCCAATGGCTACTCCCATTCCACCTAATCTAACTCCACAATATACATTTTCGGAAATCCTTTTAACGATGCTTTTTTTCTGATTGCCTACTCCCATAATTCCACTCCATCTATACGCTATCTCAACGGTAGTGTTAGGTAAAATAGTAGTTTTTAATAATTCTTCTAATTTAGATTGTACAAGATCTGTTAGCTCAAAAGATGTCGTTTCTTCAGTTTTAAAATCCAAATTTCTACCACCTCCTAATAAAATACGGTCATCAATATTTCTGAAATAATAATATCCTTCATCTAAATGAAAAGTTCCTTTAATATGAAGGTTTCTAATCGGCTTAGTGATTAATACTTGTGCTCTTGCAGGAACAACATTTTCTTCTATCAAATCTTTTGAAAAACCATTAGTAGCAATACATACTTTTCGGGCTTTGAATTCAATTAGATCAGTTGTAACTGAAACGGAATTAGTAAGCTCTTCTATTTGGTGTACAGTAATGTTATTGATAATTTTTATACCTGCTGCTTGCACTTTTTTAACAAGCTGTTGCATCATTTTCCCAGTATCAATTTGGCCTTCAAATTGATTGACAATATAGTTCTCTTCAATATTTTGAAAGTTAAAACTATTTTGATGTTCAGAAAAAACAGGAGCTTTAAAAATAGGAGTTAATAAGGAATTTATATATTGTTTTTGGGCTAAACAGACTTCATACAGTTCAGCGTTGTTAAATAATTCAAACCCTTTGTTTGCTTGAAAATCAATATTGGAATCACCTAAGTTTTGTCGAAGTAATTGCAGTCCTTTCCATCTTTTTTTCACTAGGTGAACTACTTCTTCTTCAGAATGATTTTGCAAATCTTTCACGAGTTCAGAAATACTTCCGAAACAAGCAAAACCCGCATTTTTTGTACTAGCCCCTTGAGGGAGAATACCTTTTTCTAGAATAACTATTTTAGCTTTTGGGAAGCGATTTCTTAATTGTAAAGCACAATTTAATCCCACAATACCGCTACCAATAATAGTATAATCAATATTGCTAAACCATTCTTTAATTTCCCAATAACTTAAACTTACCATGAGGTTAAAACTATGAAAAAGTTTACTATAAATTTGTACATTGGTATAATACTTGAAAATCTAATTAAAAAGAATACAATGAAAGTAATTAAAGCAGTACTATTTTTAGTATTAAGTTTTATAGTTATGAGCTGTGCTAGTTTTAAATTTGAAAGCAATCCACCTTTTACTATTATCTCTGCGTTTACAACAAGTGATAATGGTGAAAGAATTATTGAAATTGAATATACCTCTGATAAAGAGATTACTTTTGAGAAGATGTATTATTTAGATGAAACTGCTGAAGTAGCTTACGATGAATCTAGTGAAAGTAAGAAGATCTTGGCATCATTTTCTCAACAAACCTTTTCTGATGTTATTTTAGATAGCGATCCTCTAAAAGAATTTGGAAATAAACCGAAAGTACCAAAAGAAAAAATCCCTTTTAGATTAGAAGGAGGTGAAGTTGCGATAAGTTATAAAGAAGGAGAGCAAACGATGTATTATAAAATTGAGAAGGTTACGAAAATTGAATAAATAGTAATAAAAATAGATAGTAGAAATGAATCACTTTTTAGTGGTTCATTTTTTTTGGCACGCATTTTGAAATCTATTTATCGTAACCAAAACAGATATTATATGAAAACGATAAAATTACTTTTAGGAATACTAGTTTCAATAACAACACTGAGTTCTTGTGTAGTAGCTAATAATGAATTACCAGCAGCGAATTTTATTCCTACAGAAGAAATAGTTTCAGGTTATGATTTATGGTATGTAGATATTCATAGAACCCAAGGAACAGCAGATATCCCATTTTTATCAAAAGCATTTACAGTGTCATTTTTAAATGGAAGTATGTATGCTAATAACAATATTGTAGATATAGGTAGAACAGGAGATGGTTTAGGAATACGAGTTGGAAGTTATAGAACTTTTGATGATGGTGTTATAGAAACCTTTCATACTAGGGACGGTGATTACAGTTTTGAAGTAATTGAACTTAGTAATAATGAAATTAGATTAGACGATTTAAGAAGAAATGTAAGCTATTATTTAGTAGGTTATCAAGCTAATGATTTTGATTATGATAGATTGTTTTATGATAATATTGAATTCTTCTTGCAAGAGTATATAGCTTGGGAAAGAACAGGAACAAGAGATGGAGTAGCTAATCCGTTTGATGATGAACATTTTTTACAATTTACGCCAGAAAATATAACAACATTTTATTCTTCTCATGATTCATTTGGCACAGATATTGATTTGATTCAGTGGGACTTTGTAGGAGGGTATACCATAGATAATATTACAGGTTTTGATAATCTTAAGTTTTTAACACTAAATTATGATAACGGTGATACTGAGGAGTTTGAGTTAAGCGTTCTAAATGATGGACAGATAGAGTTGTTCCATTTGAGTACAAAAACAAAGTACGAATTTACAGGTAGAGGATACGTACAAATTCTAAAAGGAGGAAAAAATAAAACTTCTACAAAACCAGTAAGGAATGCAGATAGAATTCGTACTAAAGTTAAAAGAAAAGAAATTACAAGAAAAGTATTAAAATAAAGTTTGGTTAGTTGATTTTTGGTTGGTTATTTCTATAACCAATTAGAGAAGCCGCCCGCTAGGGCGGTTTTCTTTATTTTATAACATAAGATTTACATTAAATATTTTACCTTTATAAAAACATTATAATTTATGCCTACAGTTTTTATTACTGGTGCTACTTCGGGTATCGGTGAAGCATGTGCTCATCTATTTGCTAAGAATAAATTTAATTTGATATTATGTGGCCGTCGTGAAGAAAAGTTAACAAAGCTTAAGAGTAAGTTATCTAAGCAGACAGCCGTACATACATTACAGTTTGATGTACGTTTTAAAGAAGAGGTTTTTAAAGCTATAGATAGTATTCCAGAGAATTTTAAAGATATAGACGTTTTAATTAATAATGCAGGAAATGCACATGGATTACATTCCATCCAAGAAGGAAGTTTGGAAGATTGGGATGCTATGATTGATGGAAATGTAAAAGGTTTGCTATATGTTTCAAAAGCAATTTTACCTATCATGATAGCTAAAAGCTCAGGTTTTATTGTGAATATAGGCTCTATAGCTGGAAAAGAAGTGTATCCAAACGGAAATGTATATTGTGCTTCTAAATTTGCGGTAAACGCTTTAAATAAAGCTATGCGATTAGATTTAAATAAACACAATATACGAGTAAGCGGAGTCCATCCAGGATTAGTAGCAACAGAATTCTCAGAAGTACGATTTAAAGGAGATACAGAGAGAGCAGAAAAAGTATATCAAGGTTATAAAGCACTTCAGGCTGAAGATATTGCAGATATTATATATTTTGTGGTAAGTCGTCCATACCATGTAAATATTGAAGATCTTGTGGTATATCCAACAGCACAGGCCAGTGCTACAATTTTAAACAAAGATGAAAACTAAATTATCAGATATTATAATAGGGTGTATGAATTGGGGAGTATGGGGAAAAAACTATTCTACCCAAGAAATGACAGACTTAATACACTTTTGTATTGAAGAAGGAAATACAACTTTTGATCATGCAGATATTTACGGTGGATATACTACCGAAGCAGAGTTTGGAGAAGCTTTTGTAAAAAGTGGTGTAGAAAGAGAACAAATTCAATTAATTTCTAAATGTGGAATCCAATACATAACGGAAACAAGAACTAAAAATAGAGTTAAGCATTATAATTATTCAAAAGAGTATATTATTTGGAGTGTAGAAGAGTCGCTTAAGAATTTGAAGACAGATTATTTAGATGTACTATTACTACATAGACCAAGTCCGTTAATGGAACCTGATGAAATTGCAGAAGCGATACTACAGTTACAAGCAGAAGGGAAAATTTTAGATTTCGGAGTTTCAAATTTTAATGCTTCACAAATGGAGTTACTAGCTGATAAAATTACATTAAATTATAATCAGTTGGAATTTTCATTGATCCAAAATTCAGCAATCGATCATGGAACATTAGATTATTTGTTGAAGAATGATATGAAAGTGATGAGTTGGAGCCCTTTAGGAGGTTTTTTCAATTTAGAGGGAGAACAAGCTGAGCGAGTGAGAGAAGTATTGCAAATACTATCTAAAAAGTATGATGCGACTCATGATCAATTACTCTTAGCATGGATTCTAAAGCATCCAAGTAATGTAATTCCTGTTATTGGAACTTCGAATAAAAACCGGATACAAACCTCAAATTTGGCTAGAAAAATTGATTTAGACCTACAAGATTGGTTCATTCTATATGAAGCAAGTAGAGGTCATAAAGTAGCTTAAGATGATTAATAAAAGGCTACTCATAAAAAATTTGCTTTCTCATAATGATGAAAATAGTTTTTATGATAAAAAACAAAAATTATCATTAGGAAGTAAAGAAGGAAAAGCAAAATTCATAAAGCATATTTGTGCATTATCAAACTCTAACCCTGATAATAACTCTTATATTTTAGTTGGGGTTAGAGATGAAGATAATGAAATTCTTGGAGTAGATTTTTTTGATGATAGTAAGATTCAAAACCTTGTAAATGCTTATTTAATTCACCCGCCGAAAATTCAGTATGAAAATATTCCTTTTCCTGGTTTACCTAGATATAAAGTTATTGGCTTAGTAACTATTCATCCTAAAGAAAAGATATCATATCTATCAAAGTTTGCTTGGAAATATCCGAGAGGTACTGTTTTTTATAGAAGAGGTAGTAATTCTATTCCTATGCTAGATGAGGTTGAAATACCCAATCGTAATAGTAATCAAGATATTGTTGAAGGTATAGAGAAAAACTCAAGTAATAATATTCAGTTAATGCTAGATGGAGTTTTCGATTTTTTAAATAAACACAAAGAAGAATATCGGCCAAAATATCAAGTGTTTAAAGAGCAGTTTGTGTTGTGCTGGGCAGGTAAGAAAATAAAAGTTAAAGATGAGGAATACTATTCTAGAGTAGATATAGAATTGATAAATGAACAAGTACGTTTATTTTATTCTGCACTAGATGAAGTTCAAATCATTATTAATAAACACTCTTTTATCATTATTGAATATATCATGCTAGGTTTGGAGAAAAATGAAATTCGTTATCCCTTAGAAAAGACAATCATTCATTTTAAAAATAATGGTAAAATAGAAATTATTAAAGAGTTTCTATTTGAACCTCCAACGTATGACCAAACTATTATAGATCATATTTATGAAAGTAGTAATAGTATAATAAACAATATTGAAAACAATGTTCCTTTATCAGTAACGGAACATGAAGATGTATATAGATTACCTAATAACTATTTAATTTGTTATTTAAATGGTTTTTTAGATGCAAAAGAACAACTAGAAAAAGCAAAAAAATATATTAAAAACTTAGAAGATAAAACTACGTATATAAAATATAAAGATGTAGTTAGAGTACTTAGAAAAGTAAAATATCATTAAGTCCGTTTGTAATTGGAAGAGACTAAACATTTATTATTTTTCCATTTTCCTTTTAAAGAATCTTGAGAAATTATTTTACCATCACAAGTTAAAAAATTACCCTTTAGATCTTTTTTAATGATCTTCATTTTACCTTTTGTAATGGCGTTAGCTACTTTATAAATAAGTCCTTTTTTAGATGTTTTAGCTCCTTTAATGGTTAATGTCAATCCTATTTCATTATTAAATAAATCCATCTCAGATGAAATTTCATCTGGAATGATGCCTTCTTCAAGCTTACGTTTTTTATACATTAAATAGTTTTCTTTTTCGTGAGCTTTACCAAGTGATCTGGCAGCTGATTTACCAATTTCTTGACGCAAACGTGCCATCCAATAGGCATGTCTAAAAGCATCAACCTGTCCACCAGCATGATCTTTGTCTAGTAAATTTGTTTTTCTAATACTGTCAGAAACCTTATTGGCTTCGTTAGAAATCTGTAGGGCTTTTTTTGCTTTAAATGCATGAAAAATAACCCACCATTTTTTGGGAGATGATAATTTTTTAAACTTTTTATAATTAGATTGAGAGAAGCCAATACTAATCGAAAAAGTAAAAAGTAAAACAAGTACTATTCTCATAAGGTCAAATCTAAATTAAAATAAAAAAAGAGAGGTAAGTAACCCTCTCTTTTTTGTAATGAAAATATATTTTAATTAATTATCTAATAATTAATTTTTGAGTAGCTATTTTATCTAATTCTGTTACATTTAAAATATAAACACCAGTGCTAAGTTTAGAAACATCAACGGTTTCTCTTGTTCCTGATACAGAAGTTTCAAATACTTCTTTTCCTAACATATTAAAAATGGTAATATCTTTTTTCTCAAAAGAAGCAGAAGTCAATGTAAATGTCTTTTCAAAATTTAAAGGATTAGGAAATACAGCAAATCCATCAATATTATTTTCCACAACACCTAAAACTAATCCAGCTAAATTTATAGCTATAACTTGATTTGTTGTACCAGATGAATTTGTAAAACTAGAACCTAAAACTGTCATGTCAACTGAACTAGAAGGGATTGTAGTTCCAATGTAGTCAGCTTCAGAAAAATTAGTTCTAAAGCTCGAAGTTGTACTACCACTAGTAATTTCGTAATCTTTACTTGTTTCAAAGGTAGCTCCTGCATCAGTGAAAGAAACGTTTTCTATTTTTATAAGTTCCGATTCATAATTTTTAGCATTTGCTTCAAAATCAGCTAATGTAACTACTTCAGGGGTAATCATATTTCCTGTTGAAGAAGGCGCACCAGGATCTTCAGTAGGAATCAATTGTAAAACCCCACCAAAAGAACCTAATCGTCCTTTTAAACCTGTAATTCCATCATAAGTATTATATGTTGTTGTGATTGTTCCTGCACTATCATCAATTAAAATACCTGCAGTTGCGTCTTGAATATATTTTTGATTTCTTGAACTTCTAGCATACGTTAATATTACATCACCTGTAAGTTCATAATACTCACCTTCAGTACCTGCTCTTAACATCATTAAGTTAGAAACCTGAGTATATGCAGCAATTGAAAAATCAACAGAAGCAGATACGGCAGGAGATAAAGGATTTCCACTGTTGTCTACAAGTTCTACCTTTATTGTATAGTCTCCAGAAGTTAGACCAGTTAAAGAAATAGCATTGGTATCGAATTTATCTACTGGAGTTCCAGAATTAATAGTGTACTTAATGAAACCATCACCAGATCCACCAGAAGCAACATTAAAGTTGTTTACTGCAATTGCAACATCGGTACTTGTTGTACCTGGCGTTAAAACAGTATTGTTTGATGGAGAAGTGATAGCTATCGTTGGTGGTGTAACTACAGTACCATCAACCAATCTTATGTTATCTACAGCAATATCTTCGTCACCAGCACCTAAACCATCGAAAACAAGTCTTATATCTACAAGGTTACCAGTTCCTAATGAAATTATAAACTCAGAAAATGCAGCTGTTAATGTTTGTCCGTCACCTATACCATCTAAATCAGTATCTTGCATAGGAGCAGAAGCATTTGCTCCTGAAGTTGCAGTAGTAGCAAATTGTAACACTTTCGTAAAACTACCAGAATTATCGTAATCTACTTCAACATAGAATAAATCACCACCATCCCAATCAAATTTACTATCGCTAGGTTGATCTTCGGCTAATAAAATAGCTAAGTTTAAGTTTGTAGCTGAAGAAATATCAATGTCATCAAATACTAATGTTTGTATATCTCCTCCTGATCCTCCACATTCGGTGGCATCAATATCCATAGCAGCAAAGTAAAAGTTACCATCTTGTCCAGTGACTTCATAAAAAGAACCGATATCACTTCCATCCGTTCTAGTGAAAAAATCTCCAGCCCCATCATTACAAGTGATAGATGGTGTCCCACTATTTCCTGTTTCAAAAGATTCTTGAAATAGTGTTGTTTGTCCAAAAGACATAAAGCTGATACAGCAAATTAGTAAAGTTAAAAAGTAATGTTTTTTCATATTATCCCGTTTTTTGAATGCTCTCAAAATTAGAAAATTAAGCCTTTTAGGTTGAACAAGTACAGTTTACCATAATGTTAAGTATCTGAATACTAATGTTAAACTAAGGTTGTTTTGTTAATATTAAATCAACATTAAGTTAAAGTGGCTTTAACTGTTTTTGTTATTTTATCGTTACTTTTGGGTTGTTTCGCAAAATAATTACTACTGAACATGAACACTAACGATATCAAAATTTTATTAGTTGACGATGAACCAGATATTCTAGAAATAGTTGGTTATAATTTAAGATCTGAAGGCTACCAAGTTTTTACTGCTACTAATGGAGTAGAAGGAGTTAAAATAGCTAGAAAAATTACTCCTCATTTAATCTTACTAGATATAATGATGCCAGAAATGGATGGTATTGAAGCATGTGAGAAAATAAGAGATATCAAACCTTTAGAAAATGTAATTATTTCTTTTTTAACGGCTAGAGGTGAAGATTACTCTCAAGTTGCTGGTTTTGATGCAGGTGCTGATGATTATATTACAAAACCTATTAAACCAAAAGTATTAGTTAGTAAAGTAAAATCTTTGTTAAGAAGGTTAAAAACAGACAGTGTTTCTGAAGCTACAACTAAAATAGGAGACATCTTAATTAATAGAGATGAGTATGTGGTATTTAAAGGAGATGAAAAAATAACCTTACCTAGAAAAGAGTTTGAACTATTTTCTCTATTAACTTCTAAGCCAGGAAAAGTATTTAAAAGAGAAACAATTTTAGATAGCGTATGGGGAAATGAAGTTGTCGTGGGTGGTAGAACTATAGATGTACACATACGTAAACTAAGAGAGAAAATAGGTGATCATCACTTTAAAACAGTTAAAGGAGTTGGATATAAGTTTGTTTTAGAAACAGATAAATAAAACAACTAAACGTTATTTAAATCTACTTTTTGAAGAAGTTAAAAAAAACATATAAATACGCACTAACTTCTGCATTATATCTTACAATAATTTCTGTTGTAATTGCAGTCGTTTCTTACTTGTCTTTTTTTAAGACCTTAGGTGTAATAGCTATCATAATTTTTGGAATACTATTATTTATAGTTTCATTTTTTGTAATCCAATATAGAGCAGAACATTTTATATATAAACGTTTGAAACGATTATATGAAGAAATATCAATTTTGGATGTTGATGATTTGAAGCGAGATAAGGTTACTACTGATATTGATGATTTTACAAAGACGGTGCAAGAGTACGTTGAAGATAAAAAAGAGGAAATAGCTAATCTTACAGAACGAGATTCTTTTCGTAGAGATTTTTTAGGTAATGTAGCACATGAACTAAAGACTCCTCTTTTTACTGTACAAGGTTATATTTTAACTCTAATTGAAGGGGCAGCAGACGATAGAGAGATTAGAGATAAATATTTAGAAAGAGCTAATAAAGGAGTAGAGCGATTAACGTCAATAGTTAAAGATTTAGATATGATCGCTAAATTAGAAACAGATGGAATGAAGATGAAGATTGAACCATTCAATATCATAGAGCTCATCCAATCTGTTTTTGATTTATTTGAAATGAAAGCTAAAAAACGAAATATTAAGTTAGCTTTCGATAAACATTATGAATATCCATTATTTGTTAAAGGAGACATAGAAAGGATAGAACAGGTATTAATCAACTTGATTGTTAATTCTATCAAATATGGTAAAGTAGGAGGAAATACAATTGCAAGTGTTGAGACTTACAATGAGAATAAACTTGTTATAAAAATTATTGATGACGGAGAAGGCATCAAACAAGAGCATATACCTAGGTTATTTGAACGTTTCTATAGAGTGGATCAGAGTAGATCTAGAGAACAAGGAGGTTCAGGATTAGGTTTATCCATAGTAAAACACATCATTGAGGCACATAATGAAACAATTCTTCTTAAAAGTACTTTTGGAGAAGGTTCAGAGTTTTCATTCACTTTAGAGAAATCCTTGTAAAACATTTTTTTTATCAAGAGTAGGACATTTATAGCCTAAATTGTTATATTCATTAGCAGTTTATTCTATAAGTTATATCTTCGTTACATGCCTACAGATTTAGAACTTCAAGTAAAAACCCTACCTAATTTACCAGGAGTTTATCAATATTTTGATAAAGAAGATACTATTATATATGTTGGTAAGGCAAAAAACTTAAAAAAAAGAGTTTCTTCCTACTTTACCAAGAATCATGAATACGGTAAAACTAGAGTCTTAGTAAAAAAAATCGTTAAAATTCAGCATATTGTTGTAGATACTGAAACAGATGCCCTTTTGTTGGAAAACAATTTGATCAAAAAATACCAACCAAGGTATAATGTGATGTTGAAAGATGATAAATCATATCCATGGATTTGTATCAAAAAAGAACGATTCCCTAGAGTATTTATGACCAGAAGAGTGATCAAAGACGGTTCGGAATATTATGGGCCTTATACGAGTGTAAAAACAGTTCATAACCTTTTGGATTTAATTAAACAACTGTATCCATTACGAACATGTAATTATGATTTGAGTCAATCTAAAATTGATTCTGGTAAATATAAAGTATGCTTAGAGTATCATTTAAAGAACTGTAAAGGTCCATGTGAAGCTTTTCAAGATGAAGAATCGTATACTGATCATATAAAAACAATACGTAACATTATTAAAGGAAACTTTAAAGAAAGTATCGATAGTTTGCATGAGATTATGATGGGTTATGCTGAGGAAATGAATTTTGAAGAAGCACAGCGAATTAAAGAAAAATTAGATTCTTTAAAGAACTATCAAGCTAAATCTACTATAGTAAATCCAAGTATTAATAACGTAGATATTTTTTCTATTATTTCTGATGAAACACATGGATATGCTAACTTCTTTAAAATAATGAATGGAGCAATTATCCAATCTTACACTACTGAAATTAAGAAAAAGTTAGAGGAAACAGATAAAGAGTTATTGGAACTATTTATTATTGAAACACGCCAGCGTTTTAATTCACTCTCAAGAGAAATCTATGTTCCCTTTGAAGTTGAAGTTGGACAAAATATAAAGGTAACTATACCAAAACTAGGAGATAAAAAGCGTATCATAGAACTATCACAACGTAACGCTAAATATTATAGACAAGAACAATTTAAACAAATAAAAATTGTAGATCCAGATCGCCACACTAAAAGGATTATGGCACAAATGCAAAAAGATTTACGATTGTCTAAAGAGCCTAGAAATATTGAATGTTTCGATAATTCTAATATTCAAGGAACGCATCCAGTAGCTGCTTGTGTTGTTTTTAAGGATGGAAAACCAAATAAAAAAGAATACAGGCACTTTAATATTAAAACAGTAGAAGGTCCTGATGATTTTGCTTCTATGGAAGAAGTAGTTTTTAGACGTTATAGAAGATTATTAGAGGAAAATAAGCCGTTACCTCAATTAATTGTTATAGATGGAGGAAAAGGACAGCTTTCGTCTGCATTAAAAAGTTTAGATGTTTTGGGTTTAAGAGGAAAGATAGCTATAATTGGAATTGCTAAAAGATTAGAAGAGATTTATTACCCAGGAGATAGTGTTCCTTTGTATTTAGATAAAAAATCCGAAACCCTAAAAATAATACAGCACTTACGTAACGAAGCACATCGATTTGGAATTACTTTTCACCGTAACAAGAGAAGTAAAAGTGCTATTCAATCAGAATTAGAACAAATTCCAAATATTGGTAAACAAACCATAACAAATTTATTACGAAAATTTAAATCAGCTAAAAGAGTAAAAAGTGCTAGTTTAGATGAGTTAATTGAGGTAGTAGGAAATTCAAGAGCTCAAATAGTATATAACTATTACAAAAAGGAAAAGAAATGAACATGAAAAAAAAATTACTATTATTATTAATTATACCGATTTTAGCTTACGCTCAAAAACAACCAAGAGTTGGTTTAGTACTAAGTGGAGGTGGGGCTAAAGGATTTGCTCATGTTGGTGTACTTAAAGAAATAGAAAAAGCAGGGTTACAAATAGATTATATCGGTGGTACAAGTATGGGGGCTATTATTGGCGGAATGTACGCAGCAGGTTATTCTCCATCTCAAATTGAAAAAATAATCTTAGATGTAGATTTGTTATCACTCATTCAAGATAATATTTCTAGGGAAGATAAATCTTATTTTGAAAAAGCTTATCTAGAAAAAACAGCATTGAGTTTACCAGTTAAAAATGGAAGTATTGGTTTACCTCTAGGACTCTCTAAAGGACAAAATGTGTTAAATTTTTTAACTGAATTATTGGCCCCAGTTGATAATATTAATGATTTTTCTAAATTACCAATTCCTTTCTTTTGTGTAGCTACCGATATAGAAACTGGTAAAGAAGTTGTTTTGGAAAAAGGATCATTGCCTTTAGCACTAAGAGCAAGTGGTTCATTTCCTTCATTATTAAATCCGGTAGAAATTGACAATCAACTATTAATGGATGGTGGAGTCGCGAATAATTTTCCTGTGGATAGAATGGAAGAAAAAGGAGTAGATATTATTATTGGTATTAATGTTCAGGGTACTCTACTAAAAAGAGATGAATTAACATCCGTTGCTTCCTTACTAAGTCAGATTGTTAACTTTCAGATGTATAAAAAATCTGACCAGCAAGTTGAAAAACTAGATATACATATTCACCCGGATGTAAATGAGTTTACAGTGGTTTCTTTTAACGCTAAAGAAGCAATTCTTAAAGAAGGTGTACAATCAGGAAAGGCTTTTAGAAGTGTTTTTAAAAGTATTGCGGATCAACAGATAGTAAAAAAGAAAAAATCAATTATTGATAATAATACGGAAAAGTGTTTTTTAATAGATCGAATTATTCTTAAAGGAAATAAAAGTTATACCCAGGATTACATTTTGGGTAAATTAAGATTAAAAGAAGGAGATTCAGTTTCGTATAGAGACATTTCTAAGAAGATAAACACATTAACAGCGACAAAAAATTTTCAGCGGATAGATTATAATTTGAAGAATTCTTTCCAAGGAAAAAAATTAGAATTGTTTGTTAAAGAAAATGATGTAAAAACATTTTTAAGTGCTGGTTTACACTACGATCTGGTCTATAAAACAGGAGTCCTTTTAAATTATAATCATAAGAAGTTATTATTTGCTAATGATGAATTGGCATTAGATTTTGTAGTTGGTGATGATATACGATATAATTTACAGTACTTTATTGATAATGGTTTTTTACTGAGTTATGGCTTTACTTCGCGTTTTAATTCATTTGAAAGTAATGTGTTGTTTAACGAGAATAATCTGAATAAAATAAATGTTGAGTATAGTGATTTTACCAATAGAATTTTTGCACAAACCACTATAAACAAAAGAACAGCTTTTGGCTTTGGTTTAGAACTTATAAACCTGAAAATTTCATCAGATACATTCTTAACCAATGACGAAGAAACTATTTTCGATGATAGTAATTATCTAAATTCATTTGGTTTTTTAAGAATTGATACGTTCGATAAATCAATGTTTCCTACTAAAGGTTTTTATGTAGATGCTAATTTTAGATGGTTTATGTGGTCTAATAGAAATGAGGATTTACCTAATTTAGCTAATGGAAGTGTAGGTTTTAATCAATATTCTCAAATTGATGGACAATTTAGTTTTGCGACTACTTTTTGGGAGGATAAGTTTACTTTTTTAAATACTTATGAAGTAGGTTTTACTCTGGGAGAAGAGGATTCCGAGATATTTGATTATCGTCTAGGTGGTTACAATAAAAATTATATAAATAATTTCATTTATTTCTATGGGTATGATATTTCTTCGTTAACAGATCAATCGTTTTGGAAATCTGAATTCCATTTAAGATATAAACCGTTTAATAAGCATTATTTAAGTGCAATTGCAAACTACGGAAGAGCTGCAAAAAATGTATTACAAAGAGGTGAGCTGTTAAAAGATGTAAGATCTGGTTATGCAGTAGGTTATGGGCTAGAAACAATAATAGGACCTATTGAGTTAAAATACAGTTGGTCTCCAGATCATAATGATAGATTCTGGTTTTTTAATTTAGGTTTTTGGTTTTAGAAATAAAAAAAACCCACTTGGAATTCAAGCAGGTTTTTAATTTCATAATAAGAAAATTACCTTATTTATTTTTCTTTTTGTAAGAGAAATGGTATTGTAAATACAGGTAAGCATCCCTAGGTATAATTTTAATCCATTTTTTATGTCTTAAAAGCCATTTAAAACGAATAGAATTGATTCCTTTAGTAAGGTAAGCGAAAATGAAAGGATGTACATTTAAAACGATATCCTTATACGCCGTTTCACTATTTAGAATTTTATCCAATTCAGCTTCAATTTTATCAATTAAAACTACTGGAGGTTCTACCTCTCCATTTTTATTAGGATTTGGTTCACGTGTTTTAATTTCGAGTTCAGGTCTAACTCGTTGTCTAGTTATTTGGACTAAACCAAATTTACTTGGAGGTAAGATTTTATGCTTTGTTCTATCTAAAGCCATAACTTCTCTAAAGTGTTGAAATAATTTTTGTCTGTTTTCTGCAGACTTCATATCAATAAAATCAACAACAATAATTCCTCCCATATCACGAAGTTGTAATTGTCTTGCAATTTCAGTTGCAGCAATTAAATTCACTTCTAAAGCAGTTTCTTCTTGATTTTTTGCTTTATTTGAGCGGTTACCACTGTTTACATCAATAACATGTAAAGCTTCAGTATGTTCAATTACTAAATAGGCACCTTTACTCATGGATACGGTTTTACCAAAAGAAGTTTTAATTTGGCGTTCTATACCGTATTTTTCAAAGATTGGAATGTTAGATCTATGGAGTTTAACTATATTTTCTTTTTCAGGATATATTTCTTGTAAATATTCCTTAATTTCTATTTTTAAACTCTCATCGTTTGTTACAATACTTGTAAAAGAATCGTTCATCACATCTCTTAAGATTGATGAAGCTCTATCTAACTCACTTAATACTTTTTTAGGTGTATTTGAATTAGGAATTCTTTTGCACAAAGATTTCCATCTATCTAGTGAGTTTTTTAAATCTTTATCTAGTTCTGCTACCTTTTTTCCTTCGGCAACAGTACGCAAAATAAGTCCAAAACCTTTTGGTTTTATACTTTTTGCTAATTTCTTTAAACGTTCTTTTTCTTTATTATCGGTAATTTTTTGTGATACCGATACTCTGTTTGAAAAAGGAACTAATACTAAATATCTACCGGCTATTGATAATTCTGAGCTTATTCTAGGGCCTTTTGTAGATATGGGTTCTTTTACAATCTGTACTAATAAATTTTGACCTGATTTTAGTACTTCGTTAATGCCTCCGTCTTTGTCGATGTCTTCTTCAGAGCGGAAGTTTCTTAAAGTGAACTCTTTAAATTTACCTGTGCTTACTTTTTTAATAAACTTGTTGAGAGATTGAACTTGAGGTCCCAAATCATGATAATGTAAAAAACCATCTTTAGGATAACCAACATTTACAAAAGCAGCGTTTAAACCCGTCATAACTTTTCCTATTTTAGCTAGAAAAATATCGCCGACAGAGAATTTGTTGCCGCTAACTTCTTTATTCAACTCTACAAGCCTACCATCTCTTAATAAGGCAAAATCAATATCAGAAGAATTTGAACGAATAATTAATTCTGTTTTCATCTGAATACGTTTTATGCTTTTGTAAATAGATACAAAAACTGATTAAGATTTTAAGCAGGTATTTTAAATACCAAAAGAGGTTTTGAAAACCTCAAATTTCAAAGAACTTTGTCTTTTTAGAAAGTAAAAGAAAAAGTAAGTAAAACTTACTTACTTTTTCTTGTGACGATTTGCTCTCGCTCTTTTCTTTCTTTTGTGTGTAGAGATCTTAGCTCTCTTTCTTTTTTTACCACTAGGCATATTAAAAATGTTTTTAAAACTCTAAAAAGAGTACGTTAATATTTTTACTTAACAGCAACCTTAGCCTTTACACCTTCAGTAAATGTTTTAGCTGGTTTAAAAGCTGGAATGTTGTGTGCTGGAATTTTAATTGTAGTATTCTTAGAAATATTTCTACCTGTTTTTTCAGCTCTAGTTTTAATAATAAAGCTTCCAAAACCTCTTAAATATACGTTATCTCCACTCTCTAAAGAATCTTTAACTTCAGACATAAATGCTTCAACAGTAGCTAAAACATCTGCTTTTTCTATTCCTGTTTTGTCTGAAATCTTCGATACGATATCTGCTTTTGTCATTATATATATATTTTATATTGTGAGTTTAAATTTTACGAGGGTGCAAATATATGATAATTTAATCTATTTCAAAAAGTTAAAATTAAAAAAACCAAGACTTTCAAAGTCTTGGTCTTATATTTTTGCACTATAAAAGTGATGTTTATAGTATAAGCAATACAAAAGTAATAGTAGGATCTGCTTCACTAGTTAGTTCAACTCGAGTAGGACTCGTTTGATTAACTTGATACGGAGCATTATCAGCAATATAATTGACCATTGGATCAAACCATGGTACAAATTGCCAGTTTGTTCCTGGCGCACCTACAGAAACATCTAATAAAGTAGGATCTCCAATAACACCTGAAAAGTTTAAGCCATGTCTAGCGATGGTTCCACCAATCCCAAATGTTATACTTAAAGTAGAACCTCCTACATCAAAAATGTCAGATAAAGGAAAAGCAGCAAAAGTTGCATCATGAGTTGTTTTAGCTGCAGTAAATAAATCTATAAAAGCTTGAGGCACGAATCCAGGTCTAGCCGCTGTAAGCCAAGCTTGACTCATGTCAATCGGAGCTTTAATAATTTCTATACTAAACAATCCATCAGAAGATGTAAATTTAGTTTCATCAGCACTCATTGTAAACTCACTATACTCAATACCATTAACTTCAACAGCAGGACTAATAATTATTCCAGTAGGAGTATAAGCTATACCAAAATCAGGAGCAGTGCCATCTGTATTTGTTGCATATCTTGTGGCAGAATCGAAGTTAAATTTACTAACATTTCCAGCATTATCGTAACCTAAACTACCACCTGAGTTTGCAAGTACATCCATAATGGTTTGATGTGTATCTAAATTTGTCCAATCATCAGCTGTTGCTCTAGTGAATCTTATGATATTTGAACGATTTCTGTTAGATTTGAAGATAATATCATCACCTTCATAAGATACTAACAAAAACTCAAAATCACCTCTATAACCTTGACCTATAAAGTCATTATTAGGGAAATTCGCACCATCAGAAAGCTCATGAAGTACATTTCTTGTAGTAAATGTAAGTTTTACAGTAGAACCTAATGTAATATCGTATAAACTTCTTCTATTAATATCAGGATTTCCAAAATCAGAATCCATGATCACTTCCTTATTATTAAGAAAATTAAATAAAAAGGTAAAACCTCCTAGACCTCTATCAACTCCAGTGAAATAATTTATTTTCCAACCATCAGGAGATGATTTTAACGTATTTCTTAGTTCATCTATATCTTTTTGAATTCTCACTGCAGGTGTGTCGTCAAAAAGTAATTCAGGATCATTGTTATCTTCACAACCAACTATTAATAATGAGAAAATTATAATAGAAATGATTGATATATATGATTTGATTAATTTCATTTGATGTTCTTTTTTAATTTATAACCTTATCTACATTTTCAGCCACAACTTTCTGAAGCTCATAAATATCAATATTAAGCTGTCTAGCGTAATAGTCAGCTACGATTGCTTCTTTCTGACGAATTAAATTTACTGCTCTGTCAGCCTCAGGTTGAGCAGTAACAGTAGCAGCATTAGTAGCTATTGCTATATCTTCTGCAGTAGCTCCAGGACCTAAATTAGTAATAGCTTGGCTAACAGCATTTTGTATGATTCTGGTTTTGATGTTATCTAATATTGCTGCATACTCCGTAGCAGTATTAGAAAGTAGTGTTTCTACCATTTCAGCAAAATCCTCGGTATGATTCAACCTAGCATAATCTGTGATAAAACCTAAACTATTAGCAATATCAAAACGTTCTTGTGTATCAGCAGGATTAAACCACTGTGCAGTATAATCTGCAGGAGTTATTTGCTGAAAAGCCTCTTCATCAAAGCGTATAGTTTGATTTAAGATGTGGGTATATTCGTGTTGTACGGTTTTAACAAACTCAATAACACTTGCTCTATTAGAGAAATCGATTAAATCAACTTCAAATAACACAATATTCTTACCACCTTCAGCAAAACCTAATGTTCTAGTTCCGTCTTCATTCAAATTAAATCCACCAACTAAAACCAATTCTCTAGGAGCCACTTTTCTTACAAAATCTACACCTCCTACTTGATTATAACTATCTATCCAAATTGTTTTAACAGCATTCATAGCTGGTACAACATTATCTAAGAATGGAGGGAATAAAAATCTATTCAAATCTACTCTCCCTTCATCCCACTGATATGTCACATCTATATTATACGGAATGGCATAATTATCTCTTAACCATACATCAGTAGTACTTAGTTCTGGCGTTGTAGTATCTAAATTACTATCAGTAATTGGATCTTCTTGATAATCACAAGATGTGAATATCGATAAAGCGGATATTAAATAAATATATATATTTTTCATTTTATCTTGGATTAGGGGTTAAACCTACTTTTTGAGCAGACTCTGGTATTTGTAATTGCCTACGATTATCATTTTTTGGCAAAGTGATTTCGGTTGTAGATTCACCATCTATGAAATCTCTTGTTATAGCTATGTTAAAACGTCTAACATCAAACCATCTCATACCTTCATGGTAAAACTCTTTTTGTTTAAAATCTAAAATAGCTTTAACATAAGAAGTTTGAGTATCAGTCATTAAATAAGGAGGTGTTAACTCATCAGCAACAACAGGAAAAGTAGTTGTAATATCAGCTGTTGTTAATATATCAGTAGCAGGATCAAAACCTCTTGTTTTTAATGATAAATAATCAGTTAAATCTTGATTGGCATTAGTAAAATCATCTAACATTGCATAAGCTTCAGCTCTATTTAATAAAACTTCGTCTTTAGCAAAATAAACTACAGGAGCATATCCAAAACCTGTACCAGCACTTTGATTAGTTACATTAAAAAACTCATCAAATTTTGGTCTATTAGCAAATCTACTTCCGCCAAATACTTGATATCCCCAAGGTTTTCCGAAAGGATTATTAGTATTAAAAATCTGAGAGCCTGATGGTAATCCGAAATTAATTGAAGCAAATGTTCTAGCCCACCATGAAAGAGGAGCTCCTACTAAAAGATTAGATCTTTCTAAAGTACTATTATATCTAGCAGTTTGCTCACCATATGATAAAGTTCTTAATTCTATTTGATCTCTTAATTCGTTTCTTGGATCACTAATAACTTTAGAAGCATGTTCTATAACTTTTGCCCATTCACCTTTGAATGTGTAAAACCTAGTAGCAAATGCATTACCAGATTCTTTAGAGAAATGAAATTTAGGGTTATTTTCTCTAGCAGTAACTAAAGAAATACCTTCTAACATATCTTTTTCTATTCGATCATAAACTTCTTGTACAGTATTCCTCTTGTATTCTTTTAAAAGAACGTTTTCTGGCTCATCTACATATGGAATACCTAAATCTGTTGAAGCGGTATTAGGATCATAATGTTTAGCCCAGAAATTTACTAGCATGAAATGAGCATATGCTCTAGCTAATAAAGCTTCACCTTTTTGACTATTTAAATTAAATTCACCCTTTAGTTCTTCAATAGAAACCAAAGCTTGATTTGCTTGAGAGATAGCTTCATAACAACTAGACCAATATCCAATAGGAGTATCTTGGTTGTCATCGTTACTTGTTCTCCAGTTAAACATGTCTTCATGTAGCCTCTGATTTATTACCCCATTGGTAGTGTTTTTAGAGACAGCGTTGTCAGACATTAATTCACCTATTAACATATAGTTTCCGTCAGGATAAGCACCAGTAACTAAAGCACTGATCTTCTCTGGAGAATCTATTTCAGCTCTATTGTCTGGCAATTCAGACAAAAACTCATTACAACTAACTAAAGAAACTAGTAAAATAGTTAGTATGCTTAATTTTGTGTACTTGTTTATTAGTTTCATCTTTATTTTTTAAATTCCAATATTTAATGACATTGTATATTGTCTTGTAATAGGTAAAGCAACTCCACCAGTTCCATAAAATTCAGGATCTTGACCATTTAATTTTGAATCAGAGTATAATAAAAATAAATTAGTTCCTTGTAATTGTACTCTAAATGAACTTAACCCTAATTTTTCAACTAATTCACGATCTAAATTATATCCTAAAGATACGTTTTTTAAACGTAAGAAATCACCACTAGCTACTCTTTCAGTAGAAAAATTGTATGCATTATAAGCTCTGGAAAGGTCACCATTTCCAAATAAGTTATTATCTCTTATATCTACTAACTTAGGAATGTTGGTTATATTTTCATCTCCTGGACGAATCCATCTATTTATTGCGTCTTTAGAAAATACATTTGTTCCAGAATAAAAATTATCCTGAGATGGATTTAAACGCACTACATTACCACCAGAACCTGTCACTAATACAGATAGATCCCAATTTTTATATTTAAAGTTATTTGTAATACCACCAAACATGTTAGGTAACACAGATCCACTAAATACCAAGTAGTCAGTAATGTTATCAGAATCTTGGAAATCCACGTCCTCTGTAGGATCTTGTCCGTCAGGAAGATTAAACATTGGTAAACCTTCAGAATTTAAGCCTGTAAATTCTAAAGAAAATAATGAATTAAAAGGAAAACCTTCTACGTTACCACCTTGTAAACCAACTACGTCAATTACTCTTGGTTCATTTTCTAATTTTGTTATTTCTTGTTCAAAATAAGAAAAGTTAACAGCAGAAGACCAAGTGAAGTTGTCTGTAACTATATTTCTAGTGTTTATACCAATTTCAAAACCTCTAGTTTCAGCATCAGAATTATTTCCAAATTTGAATAACTCTCCACCAATACCTGAAGTACGAACTAAATCTATATTATCAAATATATCTCTTTGATAAACATCAGCAGATAAACTTACTCTATTATTAAATAAGCCTAAGTCAACACCCAAGTTGAATTCGTATTGTTTTTCCCAAGTAAGTTCTGAGTTTTCTAAATCTTCAATATTTAAGAATGTCTCTCTTTCTGTAGGGATCGGTCTAATAGTATTTTCACTTCTAAAAATTGCAAGAGCATTAGTAGCATTACCAGGTGTTGCTACTAAACCATAAGAAGCTCTTAATTGAAGATTGTTAATAGTTTTAGAATCGATTAAAAAGTCCTCTTTACTAGCATTCCATTTTCCACTAATTGTACCAGTTGGTAACCATCTAGAACTTGCACTTCTACCTTGTCTGTTAGAACCATCATATCTACCAGTCACAGAAAAAGTATACCTGTTGTCATAATCATAAGTTATTTTACTAAAGAAAGCAACTGTTCTCTCACGTTCTCTATTTACCCCAAAATAGTTACCACCTTCAGTAATAATTTTTTCAAGTAATCTTGGGTCAGTAAAAGGAGTGAATCCATTGTTAAATTGTAAACCATAACCAGTAAAGTTATCAGTGTCTCTATCAATATATCTTAATTCTTGACCTAATAATACATCTAAATTATGATTATCACCAAAAGTATTGTTGTACTTAAGACTGTTTCTAATATAAAAAGATGTTAAAGTATTTGTATTCTTTATATATAGTCCTCCTTCAGGGAATACAGGTACAGGAATGTCATTTGGGTCATTCGGATCATCATATAAAAATATATTTGCATTAGCAATGACCGGAGTATCATCAGCATTATAAGCTCTTACTACATTCGAATTTTCTTGAATTTGGTGCTCTGTTCTACTGTCTACATATCTAGCAGAACCATTAAATTCATATGTAAGATTATCAGTTACTTTGTAAGAAGCATCTAACTGTAAACGTATATCTTTTACATTTAAATCAATAAAGTTATTTTCAAGTTCTTCAAGAATATTGAAAGGAGCCCAGTTATTAGTGTAATATTCTAAATTACCATTGCTATCTCTTGGTCTTAGCGCTCTAGAAGTATTTAAAGCATAACTAAATGGATTAATATCAAAGTCCCTAGAGAATTGACCATCCACTACATTAGCTTCTCTTTGGAATGTACCTGGGGCTCTTTGGTCTCTAACAGATGCCACTGATGTTAACGTTAGGTTGAACTTATCTGAAAAATAAAAAGTATTTCTAAGATTAGCTGTAATTCTATTCACTTCATCAGCTACAGTCCATCCCGGATCATCTAAAAAACTTAAAGAAGCATAAAAAGCATTGTTTTCACCACCACCAGTAAAACTCAATGAGTGATTTAAAGTTACAGATTGGTTAAATAATGTTTTAAACCAGTCTGTATTAGCAAGTTCATATTCTTGTAAAGCACGATTTCTGGCTTCAACTACGTTTGTAACATCAAATTGGCCATTATCTAATAAAGTGTTTATTCTTCTTTCTAAGATTCCATAAACACCTGAAAATCTAGCGTTACCAACATCAGGGAATCTTAAAAACCCTTGGCTTCTTAAATTTTCTAGAACAGAAATAGTTTCCTTAGAATCTAAAATATCGTATTGAGAATAGTTTGGTATTTCTCTAACTGTTTGTTCTAAATTATATTTCACGGTAATTGGTGTAGATTTTCTACCACTCTTAGTCGTAATTACTACCACACCATTACGAGCTCTTGCTCCATATAAAGAAGTAGCAGATGCATCTTTCAATAAGTCAATCTTTTCAATGTCATTAGCATTTATACCTGCTATTGTAGAACTAATTAAAGTTGAAGCATCTCCAGAAGTCAACTGATCTAAGTTTTGTTCTACAATATCTTCTTGTACAACTCCGTCAATTACATAAAGAGGATTGTTGTTCCCAAAAATAGAAGAAGAACCACGTATGGTAATTCTAGGTGCCGCACCAAATGTTCCCGTAATGTTTTGAACATTTACACCAGCAGCTCTACCTTCAATCATTCTTGTAACATCTACAATACCATCAATTTTTAAGTCAGCAGCTTTAACTGTTGTTGCAGAACCTGTAAATGCTCCTTTTTTGATATTATCAAAACCTGTAGCAATAACTTCTATTTCTGTTAACAATTCAGATGATTGAACCATAGAAACATTTATGTTGTTGGAAGCGCCAACAACTTTTTCTTGAGTTTCCATTCCAATAAAGCTGAAAACGATAACATCGCCTTCTTTTACAGAAATACTATAGTTACCGTCAAAGTCAGTTTCGGTACCTCTAGTAGTTCCTTGTATTAGAACAGTTACACCAGGTAAAGGACCTGTTTCATCAGATACTGTACCTGTTACAGTTTTTTGTTGCCCAAAAACAACAGAAACTGTTAACATAAATACTACGAATAGTAAATTTTTAGTAATTTTTAAAATCATTGTTTTAATCTTATAAGGATTATTAAGTTTGCAAATGTGTGTTTTTTTTCGGTAAAAAACAAAATTAACAGCGTTTTAACATAGAAATTTAACAAGTTTATTCAAATGTTTGCGGAATCTTTAAAAAAATGGTACTCTAAGAATAAAAGAGTACTGCCATGGAGAAAAACTAAAACTCCTTATTATATATGGTTGAGTGAAATTATGTTACAGCAAACAAGAGTAGCGCAAGGCTTACCATATTTCTTGAAATTTTCAGAGGCTTTTCCTTCAGTTTTCGATTTAGCTAAGGCAGATGAAGGTTATGTATTAAAATTATGGCAAGGTTTAGGATATTACTCAAGAGCTAGAAATTTACACTTTACGGCTAAGTTTATTGCAGATGAACTTAATGGCGAATTTCCAAAGGACTATAAAGGGTTGTTAAAACTCAAAGGAGTTGGAGATTACACGGCTTCGGCTATTGCATCCATTTGTTACAATGAACCAGTAGCTGTGGTAGATGGTAATGTGTATAGAGTGCTTTCTCGTTATTTTGGAATTGCTATGCCTATAAATTCTACTAAAGGAGTCAAAGAGTTTAAAGAATTAGCACAAAGTCTAATAGATCAAAGAGATCCCGGGATGTATAATCAGGCTATTATGGATTTTGGAGCTATGCAATGTAAGCCTAAAAGTCCAGATTGTACAAGTTGTCCTTTGTCAGAAAGTTGTGTTGCTTTGGAGAAAAATTTAGTCGATACGTTGCCTGTAAAAGAGAAAAAAATAAAAATAAAACATAGATATTTTAATTATCTAGTTGTGATTTCAGATAAACAAACTGTGATACATGAAAGAGTGGGGAAGGGAATCTGGCAAGGACTATTTGAATTTCCACTAATTGAAACTCAAAAATCAATAGAAATTGAAGAATTAGTTAATGACGAAAAATTCATTACTTTATTTTCTAATGAAGTAAATATCAAACTTCATAATAATGAAAACATTATCCACAAACTCTCACATCAACATTTACATACAAAGTTTTGGGTGATAGAAACCAATAGTATTAAAGGTAAAAGCATTTCTTGGAAGGAAATTATGTCATATCCAGTTCCTGTGTTGATTCATAACTTTTTAAAAGAATTTAAAGTTGAGATTGACTAAATTCGTATATTTGATATTACACAAAAGTAAATAATGGCAGGGACGATAAATAAAGTAATTTTAATTGGACATTTAGGAGACGAAATTAAAATGTACAGATTTGATGAAGGAAATGCAGTAGGACGTTTTCCATTAGCCACTAATGAAACCTACACAAATAGACAAACTGGAGAGCGAGTTACCAACACTGATTGGCATAATATTGTTGTTCGTAATAAACTGGCTGAAATTTGTGAGAAGTATTTGAGTAAAGGAGATAAGGTATATCTTGAAGGAAGGATTAAAAATCGGCAATATGAATTTGAAGGACAAAAAAGGTATACTACTGAAATTCATGTTCAAGAAATGACATTTTTGTCTACTAAGAAGGAACTGAACTCTTCAAATGATAATATGCAAGCATCTACACCAACTCCTTCAATTAATAATCAAAATGTTCCTACTCAGGAGGATGATTTACCATTTTAGTTTAACCAAAATTTAATAATTGGATCCAGAGCCCCATCTTTTATTTATATCAAGTTCAATAATAGTAAATTCAGTAAGTTTAATAGTTTTATTAATTCTTTTGATTAGTTCTGCATTAGTTTCAGGAGCAGAAGTTGCTTTTTTCTCATTATCGCAGAGTGATTTGGATGAACTTTCTGAAGAAACTAAAGGGAAAAGTACGGTTGTAAAATTATTAGAAAAACCTAAAAAATTATTAGGAACTATACTGATCACTAATAACTTTATAAATATTTTAGTTGTATTGATTTTTGCTTCTCTAGAGGAATTTATGTTTGGGAATCTTAATTTTTCTCTTGATTTTGGGTTATTCATTATTCCTGCTTCTGTAGTTAAAATTAGTATTCAAGTTGGTTTAGTTACGTTTTTGATTTTATTATTTGGTGAAGTATTACCTAAAGTATATGCAAGTCGAAAATCATTGCAGTTTGCCAATTTCATGGCTAAACCTCTAAATATTTTAAATGCTATTTTAACTCCTGTAAATATTCCATTAACAGGACTAACCAATGCAATTGAAGCTAAGCTTGGAAATAAAAATAATAATTTATCAGTAGAAAGATTGTCTCAAGCTTTAGAGCTTACATCGGATAATGCTACAACAAAAGAAGAACAAAAGATACTTGAAGGAATAGTGACTTTCGGTAATACTGAAACGGTTCAAATTATGAAACCTAGAACTGATGTTTGTGCTATTTCTAATACAGATAATTATGATAAAGTTCTAGAGACCATACTTAAAAACGGATATTCTAGAAATCCAGTTTATGAAGAAAATATTGATAATATAAAAGGAATTCTTTACGCTAAAGATTTGTTGGCACATTTACATAAGAAAGATTTCAAATGGCAATCGTTATTGAGAGAACCTTTCTTTGTGCCAGAGAATAAAAAGTTGGATGATTTATTAAAAGATTTTCAAGAGAGAAAGAATCATTTGGCAATTGTGGTAGATGAGTATGGTGGTACTAGTGGAATAGTTACCTTAGAAGATGTGATTGAAGAGATCGTAGGAGATATTAATGATGAGTTTGATGATGATGATTTATCTTACTCTAAATTAGATGAAAACAATTTTATTTTTGAAGGAAAAATAACTATCAGAGATCTTTGTAGAGTATTGGATGAAGATGAAGAAGTTTTTGAAGATGGTAAAGGGGAAAGTGAAACTTTGGCTGGCTTTATACTTGAAATTTCAGGGAAGTTTCCAAGAAAATCTGAAAAAATTAGTTTTAAAAACTACACATTTACCATTGAAGCGTTAGATAGAAAAAGAATTAAACAAATCAAGGTCACTCGAAATGTATAAATATTTATGTATTATTCTGTTAATTTTAGTGGGTTGCGGTGGAGAAACAATACCTAAACCAAAAGCATATTTAAGTTTAGATTACCCACAAAGTTTATATGACAAGCTAAAAATTGTTAGGCCATATGAATTCGATATTCCTACAACAGCAAATATTGTAGAATTACCAAAGCAATGGTTAAAGATTCAATACCCTGCATTAAAAGCTTCAGTTGATATTACATATAGACCCGTGAACAATAATTTAAAGGAATTATTAATGGAAGCTGAAAAATTAGTTTTTGAGCATACTATAAAGGCAGATAATATTTCTTGGAGAGATTATGCTAATGCTGAAAGAAAAGTATATGGGAAAATGTGTGAAATTTCAGGGAACGCAGCTTCACAATTACAATTTCACGTTACAGATAGCACAAAACATTTTTTAAAAGCCTCATTGTTTTTTTATTCAAAACCGAACTATGATAGTGTTTTGCCTGCTGTAGAGCATATCAAAAAAGATATGATACAAATAATGGAAACATTAGAATGGAAGTAAAAAACCAGCTATGAAAACGGTTTTAAAAAATAATAAAGAACTATTTAGAATCTTAAATAAGTTAATTCTTGATAAATATTATGAAGGTAATATAAGTCCTAATCAATTTGAATTGCTAAGAGATAATTTCCCCAATAATATTAGGGTTTTAGGAAAATTAAATGAAGAAGGAGATTTCGATATTACTTACGATTATAAATTTCCAACGAATTATAGTTTTAGAATTTTTTTAGCTATTATTTCAATAGCAATTGTATTTTTTATTTTTCAAAAAAATTGGTTTGTGGTTTTGATTTTACTTTTTCTAGAATTAGGGTTATTACTAAGCTTTCGACTTAAAGGAAGAAAAGAAAAAGAACTTTTTTTAGATCATTTTATAGATTTTAAAAAAAGAGCATATGAAAAAGATTTTTAAGAGTATATTTCATTTTTTAATTGTTTTATTTCTTACAATTACCACTCAAATAGGAGGAATTGTCTACTTAATATGCTTCGTGTTTTTTAGAAGGAAAAAAAGGAAAATAAGACTACTAATTTTTATGTTATCTTATTCGTTTGTATCATTATTTTTAGTTCCTAAAATTGCTCCGTTATTTGGTCGTGAAAAGATTAAAAATACAGAATTGATAAAAGCGAATTCGTTTATTTACATTTTAGCCAATCGGAATTACGTAGTGCCTGAATTAAATACTGTTTTAGATAAGGTTTCTAAAAAGTTGC
Source organism: Tenacibaculum agarivorans (assembly GCF_001936575.1). Classification (GTDB taxonomy): domain Bacteria; phylum Bacteroidota; class Bacteroidia; order Flavobacteriales; family Flavobacteriaceae; genus Polaribacter; species Polaribacter agarivorans. Next base: position 247,641 of record NZ_MSMP01000001.1, on the reverse strand, counting down.
ATGAGAGATACAATGGAATACAGTTGGTATATTTGGATGCAAATTTTCCTTTTTTGGATGGATTTCCTCTGTTACCACATTTAAGTCATAATGATGGGGAAAAGATAGATCTTTCTTTGGTTTATAAAGATGAAAAAGGGTTAACCAATAAGAAGCCTTCAATAAGTGGATATGGAGTTTTTGAAGGGCCTAAAAAGGGAGAATTTGATCAAATTAGTGTCTGTAAGAATAAAAGGAAATGGCAATACGATTTTCCAAAACACCTAACTTTTGGAAGGATTAATAAGAATATTGAATTTTCTAAAAAAGGAACAAAGTCATTGATTCAGCTAATAGTACAGCAAAGAAAGATTGGTAAATTATTTATTGAACCCCATTTAAAATCTCGATTACAACTGGTGAATAAAAAGATACGATATCATGGTTGTCAGGCAGTACGGCATGATGATCATATTCATTTACAATTATATTAAGTTAATAACTTATAGTTTAATAAGAATAATACTAATAAGTATAACTAAGATATAGAAGATTGTACCTAAGAATTGAGCTCTATATGCTTGTTTTAGTTTTTTATCAAAACCAAATTTTTTAAATCTCTCTATTTCAGTATCGTTAAAATCATCAGAAGGAAATAAGGTATTAGATTTTTGTTGTGGAACAAAGAAAAAACCTAACCACTCTTCGTAAGTGAGTGGAGCATTCTTTCTTTTCAATCTATTTTTTTCTTCTTCAGTCATTAAAATTACTTTTGAGTTATAGTTGGTTTAACTTTTCTGCTTTGCATCCATAAGTAAAATTGTAATCCAAATAAAATGGCGCCAGCTAATAAGTGTGTAGCTTGAGTACCAATAGGGAATTCAGCATAGTACATTAATATTCCTGTAATAGTTTCTAAAAAGATTAAAAACACAATCCAGTTGACTAATTTATAACCTAAATTTTTCATTTGATTTAAATAGAATAAACCAAAGTTTACCAATACAATGGCTATAGTAAATGAACGATGGAAGTAGAATTTAAAACTAGGATTTAGTAAGCTATATTGTTTATGCTCAAAACCAAATTGTTTTACCTGTTCATCTATAAACTGACGTACTTGAGTCCCCATAGCAATTTGAATTAAAGAAAAAATTACAGATAGAATTAGTAATTTGCTAAATAGAGAGTTATAAGTGAATTGTTTTCTTCTTTCAGACACTTCAAATACAATGTATAGTAATATAGCTACTATTACCAAACCAACAACCATATGAATTGTAATTACTGTGGGTTTTAAATTGGTGTCTACTACAGTTTTTCCTAGCCAAGCTTCAAATCCCATTAAAAACAAAGCAAAGAAAGATAATAGCGTAATAGATTTTCTTTCTTTCCAAAATTTTAAGGACCCCAAAACTAAAAAAATGAATATAAATCCAGAAACTACAGAAGCTAATCGATTAATATATTCAGTCCATGTATGATATTTGTTGAACTTTGCATAATCGTGCTTTGTATATTTTTCCCAATTTTTTATATTGAAATTAGATGCAGTTCTAATGTCATTTTGAGCAACAAATAATACTTCATCTTTTACAATGATCATTCCTTTTTTAAATTCTTTATTAGGTTGCCAAGTAATTTGTTCTTCAGATGTAGGAGGGATTAGATATCCAAAACATTTTGGCCAGTCAGGGCATCCCATTCCAGATCCAGTCATTCTAACTACAGCACCAGCTAAAAAAATAAGATAAACAGAAATTAATGTGATTTTTGCAATTTTATGGAAATTCGATTTTAAATATGAAAGAAAAGAATTGATCATAAAAATAATAATAGTCAAATTTCAGCAAAGATACGTCAAAAGCAAGGATCATAATTAATGAAGTAAAAAGCATTTTATTTTAAAATGAGTTTAAATTATACTTTTTTTAATTTTATAGGATGGAATTACAACCACCTTTTAGAAAAATTATTCATGTAGATATGGATGCGTTTTATGCATCTGTAGAGCAATTGGATAATCCTGATTTAAGAGGAAAAGCTGTAGCTGTGGGAGGAAGTGAAGTTAGAGGTGTGGTTTCAGCGGCAAGTTATGAAGCTAGAAAATTTGGAGTACGTTCTGCAATGAGTGGGGTTTTGGCGAAAAAAAAATGTCCGCATTTGATTTTTGTAAAGCCGAGATATGCAAGGTATAAGGAAATTTCATCTCAAATTCGGCAAATATTTTACGATTATACAGATTTGGTTGAGCCTCTTTCATTAGATGAAGCTTATTTAGATGTTACTGAAAACAAAAAAGGGAATCCATCCGCAAGTCTAATTGCTAAAGAGATCAGAGATAGAATCTGGGAAGAGTTAGAGTTAAGGGCTTCGGCGGGGATATCTATCAATAAATTTTTAGCTAAAGTAGCTTCAGATATTAACAAACCAAACGGACAAAAAACAATTAATCCAGAAGAAGTAATTCCTTTTTTAGAAGAACTTCCTGTAGGCAAATTCTATGGTGTAGGAAAAGTTACTAAAGCAAAAATGCATAATCATGGTATTTTTAAAGGAATAGATTTAAAAAATAAGAGTTTAGAAGAGCTTTCAGCTCTTTTTGGTAAGTCAGGTTCACATTACTACAATATTGTTAGAGGAATTCATAATAGTGCCGTTAAACCTAATAGAATACGTAAATCTATTGCAGCAGAAAGAACATTTAATGAAAATCTTTCTTCCGAGATTTTTATGTTGGAAAAGTTAGAAAGTATAGCGGATGAACTAGAAAGGAGAATGGAGAGATCTAAAACTAAAGGAAAAACAGTAACGTTAAAAATAAAATACAGTGATTTTACTCAACAAACTAGAAGCAAAACGGTAGAATATTTTATGTATAAAAAAGATGATTTTTTTCCTTTAATCAAACAATTATTACTTCAAGATAAATTGAATAACTCAGTACGATTGCTTGGAATTTCTTTTAGTAATCTAGATACAGAGAAAAAGAAACCTATTTGGATTCAATTACAATTTGAGTTTTAAACAGCTGGGAATTCAATAGAGACTTTAGTTCCTGCTGGAGAGCCATCATCATTTTTAAGGTCATGATACGTTAATTTAAATTCCTCATCATAATCTTCAGCAAAGGTTTTTAAACGTTCAATAGTTAGGTCTATTCCTACAGATTTTCGTTTTAATGACTTCGATTTTTTAATTTTATTAGCTGCTTCTCTACCAATACCATTATCAGTAATATTAACAGCTACCAAATCATTAGATAGTCGATCAGCCGTAAGTGTAATTTTTTTCTCTCCTTCTTTAGAAGAAAGTCCATGCCATATTGCATTTTCTAAAAATGGCTGTAATACTAATGGAGGAACTTTTATCGTATCTGTATTTAGGTCTGTATTTATATCTACACTATAGTTTATTTCATTAGAAAAACGAATATTTTCTATAGTCATATACAATTCCATTGTAGAAAGTTCTTCCTTCAAACTGACTTCTTTAACCTTAGAAACTTCTAGAATATTTCTAATCAGTTTAGAGAACTTGTTTAGGTAATAAACAGCTTGTTTCTGATCGTTATTTATTACGTACAACTTGATTGAATTTAAAGCATTAAAAATAAAATGAGGGTTCATTTGGGTTTGTAATGCTTGTTGTTCTAATAATAATATTTTTCTATCATTGTTAATTAATCGTTGTCGATAAACAGAGTATAAAGCTATACTTGATAGTGCAATTGTAACTAAGGTAATGATTAAAATATTTCTATTTCTAGAGTATAGTAATGATTCAATTTTAGTTTTTGATTCCAAATAGCTAATCTCTTTGTTTTTATTGTCTAAGTTGTACTTTGAAATTAAGTTATTAACGTAAGAAATGTTTTTTTCACCGATAGTATTTCTTTCAATATCTACAGCCTTTTTGTAGTAATCAAAAGCTAATTTAGGTTTTTCTTTTACTTCATAAAGTTCAGCTAGTGTGTAATTGCTTTGAATCAGTGTTTTTTTGAATCCATGTTTTTGAGATAAATCAGAAGCTTCTTTTAAATATTTTTCTGCTTTATCAAAATTTTCATTTTTAAGATAAGCGGTACCTAAATTTGTTAAGGTTCTAGCGGTATAAAAGTTATTCTCATGAGATATGGCCAAAGGATAAATCTCTTCCATAAGTTGTAAAGCCATATCATACTCTCTCTTTTTAATATAAATACTAGATAAACTGTTGTAGCAAATTATTTTTCCTTTATCGGAATTAATTTCTTTATTTATTTCTAAAGACTTGTTATAGTTTTGAATAGCTTTATCGTAGTAGCCTAAATTTTCTTGGCTAAAACCAATATTTTGATAGTTAATTGCTAGTCCAAGTTTATTTTGTAATTCTTTGGCAATGAGTAGAGATTTTTCAAATTGATCTAAAGCTAAATCGTATTGTTGAAGAGTTAAATAAATATTACCAATACTATTAATAGAAACACTTGTGTTTCTTTTACTTACAATACTTTCAGATTTTACTCGCTTGCTTAGAGATAGTGCTGATTGATGAAGGTTTAATGCGTTTTTTACATCATCTTGTCTTCGGTAACATGTACCTAACAGATTTAGAGTATGAACTCTAATATTAATATTATCTAAGCTTTCAGCTAAATCAAGTGCTTTTTTGTGGTATTTAATGGACTGTCGATATTGTGATTTTCTTCTTAATAATCGTCCAATATTATTATACGCATAAATTTGCCCTATAAGATATTTGTTTTTTAAACTGTTCTCATAGAGCTTGTAAAAACTTTCTTCAGGAATAGTTCTTAAATTGTATTTATTCCCAATTATAGAGTCAATTTTAAAATAGTCTCCTTGTTTTTGAGTAACTATTTTAGCTAGCACATCATTAACACTGTCTTTATCAGATTCTTGTGAAGATATTGAAAGTGAAAGGAAGGTTAAAATAAAAACACTTATTATATTCTTCATTTTAAAACTTGTCTAAAAATTCAGTTTTTCGTTGTCTAGATACAGGAATTTTATGATTCATTTCTAACATTACATAACCATCAGTTTTGTAATATTCTTTCACTTTACTAAGGTTTATAACATAAGAGTTATGTATTCTAAAAAATAAGTTTTCAGGAAGTAAGCTGTTTACATCTTTTAGTTTTTTAGAAACTACTATTTTTTTTCCTTCAGTTGTGTAAATAGAACTATAGTTTCCGTCTGATTCAATGCAAAGTATCTCAGAAGGTAGAAGAAAAATTAAGCGACCATCAGCATTTATGACTACTTTTTTTTCTTTTAATTGTTGATTAAAGCTATAAAGGATTTTCTCAAACTTTTCGTTTGTATCAATAGCAGAAGCTCTTTTAGAGAATTTTGATATCTTTTTTAAACACAGTTCTAAGTCATCAGTATCTACTGGTTTTAAAAGATAATCAATAGCTTCTTTTTTTAAAGCTTTAATTGCATACTCATTATATGCAGTAGTGATTACAATAGCAAAATCTTTGTTTGGAAGTTTTTCAATAAACTGAAAACCATCCATAGTAGGCATTTCAATATCCAAAAAAAGACAGTCAATTTTATTAGTGCTAATAAAATCTAGAGCTTTTAAAGGATTCGAAAAAGTATCAAGAATTTCAACTTCGTCATTAAAGTTAGAAAGTTCCCAAGATAAACTTTTTATGGCCTTATCTTCATCGTCAACAATGATTGCTTTTAACATTGTAAATATTTTTCTTGCAATTTATACAAAAAAAGCGACCATTCATACAAAAAACCGGTTTTTTTTGAGTAAAAACCGGTGTTTAAAGAGTTATATTGAATAAAAAATAAAAACAGAATACGTGTTTTTATTTATTTATTTGGAAAATCTGGTTTTCTTTTTTCTAAAAATGCAGTGGTTCCTTCTTTAAAATCTTCAGTTCCAAAACATTCTCCAAAGGCATTAATTTCTGAAGCATACCCATTTTCACCATCTTTATATCCAGAGTTTACAGCTTTAATAGCTTTTCCGATAGCTACAGAAGAATTTCTTAAAATTTTACTAGCTAACTTTTGTCCTAGTGGTAAAAGTTCTTCTAGAGTTACTACATGATTAACTAAACCAGAAGCTTTAGCTTCATCAGCAGAAATCATACCCGCAGTCATAATAAGTTCTAAGGCCCTCCCTTTTCCTACAAGTTGAGGTAAGCGTTGTGTACCACCATATCCAGGTATTACACCTAAAGATGTTTCAGGTAATCCCATTTTAGCGTTATCAGAAGCAATTCTAAAATGGCAAGCCATAGCTAATTCTAAACCACCACCTAAAGCAAATCCATTTATCAATGCTATTACTGGAGTAGATAGGTTTTCTACAAAATCAAATAATAATTCTTGTCCTTTAGCGGCTAATTTTCCTCCTTCAGCTTCAGAAAAATGAGCAAACTCAGAGATGTCTGCGCCAGCAACAAATGCTTTTTCTCCACTTCCAGTTAATAAAATTACTTTAGTATTTACTTCTTTATTAAGTGTGTCAAAAGCTTGATGTAATTCCTCAATAGTAGCTTTATTTAAAGCGTTTAATTTTTTGGGTCTATTAATAGTAATTGTTGCTATTTCATTAGCTTGTTCAACTAAAATGTTTTCAAAATTCATCGTAAAAAATTAAGTTTTTGGTAAAGTTACAGTAAAAACAGTTCCAACGCCTAACGTAGAAGAAAAAGTTATACTACCGTTATAGGCTTCTATAATATTTTTTATCATAGGTAAACCTAATCCCATACCACTAGTCTTAGTAGTAAATTTAGGTTCAAAAATTAGCTTTTTATTTTCTTCAGAAATTCCTTTTCCGTTATCGGTAACAGTAATAACAACACTTTCGTTTTTTGAGGCTACTTTAACTTCAATTCTTGGATGAGTTTCTTCTTCCCTCATAGCTTGCGTAGCATTTTTTACTAAGTTGGTAATAATTCTAATTAATTGAGTTTTATCTAAATGAGCATGTAATTCATCCTCTTGAGGATAATAGTGTATAAAACCTTCATTAAAAATATCTAAAGCATGTTTAACTATATCAATAACATCAAGATTTTCCTTTCGTTGTGTTGGCATTTTAGCAAAATCAGAGAAAGCAGAAGCAATAGAGCTCATCACGTCTATTTGTTGGATTAAAGTTTCACTATATTCTGCTATTTTTTCTTTTATTTTAGGATCTGAAGGATCAAATTTTCGCAAAAAACTCTGAACTGTTAGTCGCATAGGCGTGAGCGGATTTTTTATTTCATGCGCCACTTGTTTTGCCATTTCTCTCCAAGCTTGCTCACGTTCGCTCTGTGCTAATTTTGCAGCACTGTCTTCTAATTGGTCAATCATATTATTATATGCATCAACTAAAGAGTTTATCTCAGAACTAGCCGCGTTTAACGTTATTTTTTCATTACGCTTGTTTAGTGTTGTTTCTTTTATTTTGCTAGAAATAGTTTGTATAGATCTTGTAATGTAGCTCGATAGGAAATACGCTAAAGCAATTGCAGCCACAAACATTAGAATATAAACAGCTAAAAGTCTAGTCATAAATTCTCTAAGCTCCTTTTTCTGTTCACCATTGTCTTGGGCAATTTTTAACTCTAATATTCCTATACGTTTGAAACGAGGATCATTAATATAAGTATATGAAGACTGATAAGAAATACCTCTTACAGTTCTCATTTTAGAGATTCTGTAATCTGAATTATTTGCTAGCTCAGAAACGGTGTTTTTCGGTAGAGGAGTCTCGTCTATTTCTTCAAAACTGTATGGTATAGATGATTTTAAAAGTTTTCCATTCATATCATACATGCTTATAGTAAGATTATGAATGTTTGCGATTTCATAAATTCGATCTTGAAATATTTTTGACAAATTTTGTGTAGTTACCGGATAGGTAGTTTTTCGTCTTAATTCAATATCAATATTGTTTCTAGTAGCTTTTTCTTTTCTGGCAAAACGTTGAACATTGTAATCTTTGGTTTGCTCATCGTATTGATAAATAGTTACAGTAACGATAAGGATTGATGCCAACAATACTAAAAGTATCATTGATATGAAGATTCTAATTCGTAGCGATATATTATTCAAGGTTAGCACTATTTTATTCGTTTAGATTTCATCAACAAGATATCATCAAAATCACCATCATTATCCCAATCATAAATTACTTTTCCTTCAAAACTATTTTTACTTTTTTGAATAGTATACCAAGCCTGTACTTGCTTACCTAGATAAAAATAATCTACAAGTAAACTATCTCCTTTTACTTTCCATTTCCCATTAGATTCGCCAACTTTACTACTGTCAGGTTGTTTAAACCAAGCGGTAAATGTTCCGTCGTTATTGTATTTAGATTGAGCTCTTCCTGATTTAGGATTGCTGAAGTCATCCTCAAAAACAAAGCTACTATCAGCTTTTTGGTAAGTAGGATATTCTATTTTAATGTAAGTAGTTTCCCAAGAACCAACCATAAATTCATGTAATGACTTTACTTCGTTTAGTGATGTGTTTTTAGGTTCCTTACTTTCAGTTTTACAAGCTCCAAAAGCTAATGTAAAACAAATGGCTATAGTGTAAAAAAGTGACTTCATTTTATGTGTTGATTTTTTCTTCTTTGGTATGGAGTAATCGTGTTAATTTAATAGATAAATCTAATAAAATAATTTTAGCATTCCCATTTCTTTCAATATGGTATTGTGCATCATTTAATTCTTTTTCAATCGTAACTATATTTCCACTATGCACAAAAGGAGCAAATTTCTCTAAAGCAAAATTCGCTGTTTGTGGCACTAGATATACTAAGTCAGGAGTTCCATAATTTAGTAGTAATGCTTGTCTAAAGAAATGTAAGCAGTATTGAATAAATTGTTTTTGGGTTTCTCTACCTGATTTTGCAATGATCTCACTCCACTGAATTAAATCTTGAATTACAGCAGCATTTCCCTTTGCTTTAAAGGCACTTCTTATCCATGTAATAAACCACTCTTCAAATACCAAATCGTTAGAGTCATTATGTAAAAGATGTAAGGATTTATTTAAATTTCCTTCAGCTTGTTGTGCAATTCTTTGTGCTTCATTAGTGCCAACTTGTTTATTTTCAGTTAAAAAGCTAACAATGTCATTTTCTGATAATGCAGGAAAGTGTAATGCTTGACAGCGAGATTTTATGGTGTTAATAATTTGCCCTTCATCTTCAGTAACCAATAAAAAAATGGTTTTCGAAGGAGGTTCTTCAATTAGTTTTAATAGTTTATTGGATGCTGCAATATTCATCTTTTCTGCCATCCAAATAATCATTACTTTAAAACCACCTTCATATGATTTTAATGATAATTTTTTTACAATATCTTCTGCTTCATCAACGCCAATCTGTCCTTGTTTATTTTCAACACCAATATGTTTTAACCAATCAAACAAACTACCATAAGGGGTTTGTTCAATAAAAGTTCTCCAATCGTCTAAGAATAAATTACTAATTGGGTGTTTTTTAACACTGTCGTTAGTGGTTACGGGAAAAGCAAAATGTAAATCAGGATGTTGTAGTTTACTACATTTTAAGTTACAAGCAGCTTTGTCATTAGAAAAATTACACAATAGAAATTGTGCGTAAGCAATAGCTAAAGGTAATGTACCAGAACCTTCTTTTCCTACAAATAATTGCGCATGTGGAATTCTTCCATTTTCAGTTGAAGCAATTAAATGTTTTTTGATGTGCTGTTGACCAATTATATCTTCAAAAGTCATAGAACAAATATAGGTACTTCTTAAAAGAGAAGAAAACAACTTCTTTAGAACGATTCTAATTTAGTATCTTTGTATTCATTATGTATTCCCGCTTTGGCGGGAATCATTGTATAAAACAAGATATTTTTGAGTACAATAGCATCTTTAAAAGTAGGACAATTAGGTATTATAGTAGAAGAGAATCAACATTCAATTCCTTTAAAATTATTAGAAATGGGTTGTTTACCAGGAGCGGAAGTAGAAATGATACAAGTAGCTCCATTGAATGATCCCATGTATATTTGTGTAAATGGAAGTCACGTTGCTATTAGAAAAGAAGTTGCTTCAAAAATTAAAATTACCAATTTAGACTGCACTGATGGGGAAAAGTAAGATTCAAGTTTCATTGATTGGTAATCCCAATACAGGAAAAACATCATTATTTAATTCACTGACAGGTTTACATCAAAAAGTAGGGAACTATCCTGGTATTACGGTGGATAAAAAACAGGGAGCTTGTAAGCTTTCAGAAGGTAAAGAAGCTATTATTACAGATTTACCAGGTACTTATAGTATTAATCCTACTTCTATAGATGAAAGTGTTGCATTAAAAGTATTACAAGATACAAGCAATTCTAATTTTCCTGATGTACTTGTTGTAGTAGCTGACGCTGAGAATTTAAAGAGAAATTTATTACTGTTTACTCAAGTGCAAGATTTTGGAATTCCTACCATTTTAGTGATCAATATGGCTGATCAGATGGAAAAAAAGGGGATTTCAATTGATTTTGAAGGCCTAGAAAGAAAATTACAAACTAAGGTAATTTTGATTTCTGCTAAAAAAAATAGAGGAATACAAAATTTAAAAGTAGCAATTGAAAATTATCAATCATTAAAATCGAATGCTAATTTTAAAGAAACGGCTAAAAAAATAGATGCTACTTATTTTGATAGGTTACAAGAAGTAAACCCTAAAAAATCAATTTATGAATTATGGTTGGGGTTGACACAAAAAAATGTTGTAATAGCTCACAACGAAGATTTTTCTGATTTTTCTGATGATGTTTCTAAACTTAACCAATACCAGCATAAAGAAACTATTTATCGTTACCAGTATATTAATAGTATTTTAAAAGATAATTATACTATAGATAGAAGTAAAGGGCAAGATTTAAGAAGCTTTCTAGATAAAATTTTCACACATAAAATTGGGGGGTATCTAATTTTCTTAACAATACTTGTACTTATTTTTCAGTCGATTTTTAATTGGGCAACAATACCAATGGACTTTATTGATGAACTTTTTGGAAGTTTATCCGAAGTTATCAAAGGAACATTACCTGAGGGAAAGCTAACTGATTTATTAACTGATGGAATTATTCCAGGTATTGGAGGTGTATTGATTTTTATTCCACAAATTGCTATTTTATTTTTCTTGATTGCTGTACTGGAAGAATCTGGTTATATGAGTAGAGTGGTTTTTTTAATGGATAAAATTATGCGTCCATTTGGATTAAGTGGTAAGAGTGTAATTCCTTTAATTTCAGGTACAGCTTGTGCAATTCCAGCAGTAATGGCAACAAGAACAATTAGTAGTTGGAAAGAGCGGTTAATCACAATCTTAATAACACCTTTTACTACCTGTTCTGCACGTTTACCAGTATATGCTATACTAATTGCTATTATTATTCCAAGTAAAAAAGTCTTAGGGATTTTCAATTTACAGGGATTAACTTTATTAGGTTTATATGGATTAGGTTTCATAACTGCATTAATAGCAGCATTTATTTTACATAAAACCTTAAAGGTGAAGAGTAAATCGTTTTTTGTGATCGAGATGCCAGATTATAAACTACCATCACTAAAAAATATACTTTTTACAGTATTAGAAAAAACAAAAAGTTTTGTGTTGGAAGCAGGTAAAATTATTTTACCAATTTCTATTTTACTTTGGTTTTTAGCTACTCATGGACCATCTTCCTATACTAAAGTAGAAGAGGAGTTTAATGCATCAATTAGTGAGCAATTAACAGCCGAAGAATTAGCACAGCAAATAGCATCTTTAAAATTAGAAAAATCATATATAGGAATAGCGGGTAAAACCATTGAGCCCATAGTAAAGCCTTTAGGTTATGATTGGAAAATAGGAATAGGATTGATTACCTCTTTTGCGGCCAGAGAGGTGTTTATTGGGACTTTAGCGACTATTTATAGTATTGAAGGTGTAGAAGACGAAGGAACTATAAAGGAACGAATGGAAGCAGAAATTAATCCAAAAACAGGAGGTAAACGTTTTAATTTTGCCACAGGGATGTCTTTATTGATCTTTTATGCTTTTGCTATGCAATGTATGGCTACGCTAGCTATTGTACAAAGAGAAACTAAAAGTTGGAGATGGCCACTACTACAATTAGTTGGAATGGGTATTTTAGCATACGTTTCGGCATTACTAGTTTATCAATTATTACAATGATACAAGATTTTATCACATACGGAATAGTAATTTTTGCAGTTTTGTTTTTAGTACGAAAGTTTTTCTTTAATGCAAAAAGTAATAAGGGTTGTGGTCCTGATTGTGGATGTGATTGATTTTGAAGGCTAAGTCTATAAAGGAAAATAGAGGAAATTATATAAGACTTCAATTACAATACTTCCTGATAAAATTAAAAGTTCAGAAGCTATTATAACTGTAAAAAATGAATAAACTATTTTTACCAAGATTTCGTTGGTAGATAATATGATTAGAAAAGTACTTGTTTTTTTGCTGTTAGTAGGGAGTACTGGTTTTGCTCAGCGAAATCTCAAAGAATTTCGATCAAAAAAGATTAAAGTTAAAAATGATACTATCCAAATAGACTCCCTTAGTATTAACCCAACTTTTTTTAGAATAAGTACTTCGAAAAATGAGAGTATTCCAGCTGATAAATACAAGGTAAATTTCCCTAAAGCAGAGTTAATCATTGATAAAAATGAGTTTTCTGAAATTACCATAGAGTACTTGCGTTTTCCAGATTTTATTACCAAAACATATACGCCTTTAGATGAAAAACTCATTGTTCCTAACGCAAATAACACAGGAAAACTATATAGCCTAACTACGAATAAAAAGAAAAAAGATTTTAAACTTTTTGATGGACTAAAAACGCAGGGTTTTATTGCTAGAGGGATTACCACGGGAAACAATCAGAATGCAGTAACTAATGCTTCATTGGATTTAACTTTAGAAGGTAAATTGTCTAAAGATGTATCTATTAAAGCGAATATTTTTGATAATAATTTTCCGTTACAGCAAAACGGATTTTCACAAAGCATCACTAATTTCGATCGCATATTCATTGAATTATTCAGTAAAAATTGGCGGGTTAAAGGAGGGGATGTTTCTTTAGCGAATACTGATAGTTACTTTCTAAATTTTGAAAAGCAAGTTTCTGGTTTAGAAGCTGAGGCAAACTTAAGTCCAAATACAAAAGTTTCTGCATCTGGAGCTATTGTTAGAGGACGATTTTCAGCATTTAATTTTGTAGGAGTAGAAGGTAATCAAGGTCCCTATAAAATATTCGGTCCCAATAACGAAGGGAATATAGTTATTGTTGCTGGTAGTGATGCTGTTTTTGTCAATGGAAGTAAAATTGAGCGAGGTGAAAATAAGGACTATGTTATTGATTATAATTTGGCAGAAATTCGATTCAATACTACATATCCAATTACAAACGATATGAGAATTCGTGTAGAATTCCAGTTTTCCGATCAAAACTATACTCGTTTTATTACGTATGAAAAAGCACAATATCAAAATGATAAATTTTCAATCACAGGCTATTTTTACAATGAAAATGATGCTAAAAATCAACCCATTCAACAAGGCTTAAGTGATAATCAAAAACAAATTTTAGCCAATGTAGGTAATGATATTTCTCAGATGGTATCACCTAGTGCCTTTGCAGATGTGTTTTCTGAAAATCGAATCCAATACCGAAAAATAATGGTAAGTGGTGTCGAAACCTTTGAGTTTTCAACTGATGAAAATGAAGAGTTATTTTCTGTTACCTTTTCTAATGTTGGAGTAAATCAAGGAAGTTATGTTGTAGACAGGGCAATTGCTACAGGAACAATTTATAGATATATGGGACCTAATTTAGGTAGTTTTGATCCTGTAGTACGATTAATAGCGCCAACAAGCTTACAAGTTGCTGCAGTAAATTCAACTTACAAACCTTCAGAAAAAACAGTTATTCAAGGAGAATTAGCATATAGCAATTCAGATCAAAATTTATTTTCGTCCATCGATGATGAAAAGAACCAGCAAGTTGCATCAAAATTGAACTGGAATCAAGTAATACTCGATCGAAAATGGAAATTGTCTAGCAAGGTTGACTACGAATTTGTACAAGAAAACTTTAGAACCGTACAGCGTTTTAGAGCAGTGGAATTCAATAGAGATTGGAATGTAAGAGAACAACTAGGAAACCAACAGCAAATAGCAACTGGTTTAACCTTAAAAAGTAACGATACCAATTTTGTTTTCTATAGTTTTAATCATCTGAATTTTTCAAAAAGTTTTAATGGAAACAAACACGAAATACAATCAAGTTTAGGAAATCAAAAAACAAGATTTACGTTAAAAAGTAGTTTTTTATCGAATACATCTACCATAGAAAAAGATGCGTTTTTTAGGCTAAACACAAAAATAGAACGTAGTTTAGGAAAGTCGTGGATTGGTGGTTTTTTAGGTGTAGAATCTAATGAAATTAAAAACAGAACTACAAATGAGTTTAGTAATTTAAGTCATCAATTTCAAGAATATGAAGGGTATTATGGAATTGGCGATTCTACTAAAGTTTTTGCTAAAATAGGACTGAATTATAGAACGAATGATAGTATAAGAACGAATCGTTTTACTCAAATTAACAATAGAAATACGCTGTATTTACAAAGTAGATTGATTCAGAATAAAACCACCAACTTATCATTATATGCGAATTATAGATTTACAGACAATAAGTTTACGGAAAATGAACAAGCATTAAATTCTAAAATAACTTATAACCAGCGTTTTTTTAAAAACTTTTTGAGTTTAGGAACCGTATATGAAACATCTTCTGGGAACATTGCGCAACAAGATTTTGTCTATGTAAAAACAGAACCAGGTCAAGGTTTTTATACTTGGAACGATTACAATAATGATGGAGAACAGCAATTTGAAGAATTTGAAATTGCTGAATTTCAAGACCAAGCAGAATACCTAAGAGTTCCGTTACCGAATTTACGATTTTTACCTACACAAAAAGTTGGCTTAAAACAATCTATAATTCTTAATCCACAGTTATGGAAGGATAAAAAAGGATGGAAAAAAATCAGTTCTCATTTTTATAATCAAACTTTTTTAAGCATTAATAATGAACAAAGAAGGGTTGGAGATCAATTCAATTTTAATCCATTTGATTTAAATGAAGGTGAATTGGTAAGTCTTCAGTTTAATATTAGAAATAGTTTCTTTTTCAATAGAAACCTACAAAAGTATAGTTGGATTTATACGTATGGTAATACTAAAAATAAGCAGCAATTTTCCATTGGAGCACAAGAAAATACATCTTTTATCCATCAATTAGAATTTCAGCATAAACTTTCTCCATTGTGGTTATTTGAGTTTATAACCTCTTACAGTGAGAACGATTTGCAAACCGAGAATTTTGCCAATAGGAATTATAATTTAATTCTAAAAGAATTGCAGCCCAAGCTGAGTTACTTATTTAATAAAGATCATCGATTTTCTATTTTTTACCATGTAAAAGATAAAAGAAATACCCAATTAGGATTAGAAGAATTGAATCAACAAAAATTAGGATTGGAATATTTTTATTTGAATGAAAAGAAACAACAGATTTCTGCCGATTTTACCATGTTTCTAAATGATTTTACAGGGAATTCCAATTCTCCTGTTGGTTATCAAATGTTAGAAGGTTTACAAACAGGTGAAAATTTCACGTGGAATGTAGTATTTAATCAAAAATTAAATTCTTTTTTAAACTTGAGTTTAAATTATTTTGGGAGAAAAAGCGAAAGTTCTAAAGCAGTACATTCTGGTACGGTACAGTTAAAAGCTATTTTTTAAGAAATATAAACTTTGGTTCAATTTTTGAACATAAACTGAAGATAACATAACACTCACTTTAACTAAACCATTATAATAAAAGTGTATTTTTGTTACCATAATTAGTAGATCACGTGAATCTCATTTAAGAATAATAGTGTCACTTCGAGTGAAATTATTTGTAATGCAATGAAAAATAATTTTATATCGAGAAGTAATAGCCTTGTTCTCGATACAATTTTATTTTCATTTTGTAAAATTATTCGAACTGACAAATTTTTTTATCTAAGATTCGTGTTAGACAAATAATAATCCAACAATTCAACGTATAATGAAAAAGGTAATTGCAGTTTTCGCATTTTTAATGAGTTTTTTAGTGCAAGCTCAACAAGAAATTAGTTTAGATTTAACAGATGCTTTAGTAATGAAAACAGTAGAGGTTAATTATGAATATTATATCAGCGATCAATCTTCTGTAGGTATTTCTGGGCTTTTCAATTTTGAAAATGACAATGCAGATTTCAGATATAATGAAGATAACATGTTTACACCTTTCTTCCGCCACTATTTCACTACTGCTAAAAACTGGAACTATTTTGGAGAGATTTTCTTTGGATTAAATTCAGGGAAAGATGATAGTAGAGTTTCGTATACTGACGGTGCACTTGGTATTTCTGCGGGTTCTAAATACGTGTCCAACGGTGGATTAATGGTGAGCATTGTTGGTGGTTTAGGTAGAAACCTATTCACTGAAAGATCACCTGCTGTGGTGCCAAGAGTTGGGTTAAGCGTTGGTTACCGATTCTAAATTTTGATCCTTTTTTCCAAAAAAGAAACGATTATAAAAGTAAGTAATGCAGGTAATACCCAACCTAAGTGATGCTTAGCTAGTGGTATAAGTTCTTGTACTCCGCTTAAGTGTTTTTTATCAATGATAAACTGTAAAAAATCTGGAATACTAAATATAAAAGCAACGATCACAACAGTTCTAAATAGAGTTGGTGTTGCTAGTTTCTCAGGCAGAAGATTTAGTAAGATTAGTACAATAGTAATAGGATAGATAAACATTAGTGCTGGTAATGCAATATTTATAATGTAATGTACATCAAACTGCCCAACAACAATACCTAACAGACAACCTACCAGAGCAGTTATGGTATATGCTTTTTGATTGTTTTTGAATATACCTTTAAAGTAATCAGCAGTACCCGTAATAATTCCTACAGCAGTTGTGAAACAAGCTAAAGCAACTAAAATACTCAAGAAAGTGGTTCCTATATTACCTAAAGTTTTTGTGCTTAACCCTGATAAAACCTCTGTTCTGCTTGCTTTATCACCAAAAAAACTGCCAAACAATGCGCCATTATATATAAGTCCTGCATAAATTATCAGTAACCCTAAACCAGCTACAAATCCTGACTTAGTAATTAATTCTTTTTTAGCTTCAAAAGAAGTATTTGTATTAAAATTCATAGAAATTACGAGTACACCACCAATAACCACAGCACCAATAGCATCAAATGTCTGATACCCTTCTAAAAGCCCATCTATAATAGGAGTATTAAAAATAGAAGGTGAGATTATACTATTGGAAGAAAATATTCCAATGAAAATTACAGAAAGTAAAATTAAAACGATTAAAGGAGTTAAAAATCGCCCAATAAGGTTCAAAATTTTACTTCTATTCATTACAAATGAAAACACAAGTATAAAATATATAGTACTTGTGATTAACGAGTTGATTTCAAAGTATGGTTGAATTGCCATTTCATGAGTTACAGAAGCAGTCCTTGGGGCAGGTAAAGCAATAGAAATAGCGTAGACAATTAAACAATATACTAAACTAAATATAGGAGATACTTTTTTACCAAAATCATACATTGTTCCTTGTAAACGCGCATGGGCTAGAATACCAAGAATAGGAATAAAAACAGCAGTAATAAAAAAACCAATAGTAACCCAAAACCACATATCTGCAGCATTTTTTCCTAAAAAAGGCGGGAGGATTAAATTTCCTGCACCAAAAAACATAGAGAATAAGGCGAATCCAGTAATTAGAATTTGTTTTTTAAAGTTCTGCATTAGTAGATTTAGAATTTAAGGAGTTGATGAAAGTTATAGTTTTGTCATTAAAAATTATTGGTTGTTCTATATTAACGACATGTCCACACTTTTTAATTACGAATAACGATGAATGAGTATGATTTTGAACTACTCTTTTTATAGGAGGTAAAAATAAATGATCTTCGGCTCCCATTACGTATAATGTAGGTATTTTAATATCTTTAGTCCTAAAAAAGCGCAACAAAGGATTAATTTCAGAAGTAAGTTTAAACCATTTTAAAAACTCTTTTTGGTATAGTTTTTTTGCCTCATTAATGAATAATAATCTTGATCTTTTGTGATTTTTTCTTGGCATTATAATAAAAGCAAAGAGTTTATAAAGTAACATATATGGAATAATAGACTTACAAACATTACCAAATTTCATCAATAATTGAGATCTAATATCTAACTTTAAAATAGCACCCCCCAACACCATACTTTTAACCAAATCAGGTTTTTTTTCTGCAAGATTTCTAATCAATATAGAACCCAATGAAATACCTACAAAATGTGATTTTTTAATTTTCAGATACTCTAGTACTTCTATAATATCTTTAGTAACACAATCAAAAGTATAGTCATTTTTAAAGAGCTTTCCTAAAGAAGGTTTGCTTCTACCATGACCCCTTAAATCAAGAATTAGAACATTATAGTATTTTTTAAATACCCGAACCTGCTTGTACCAAATTGTACTACTCCCTCCTGCACCATGTACAAAAGTTACCCAATCTTTAGCAGTTTCATGTAAGTATGTATTGTAGTATAACAACTATTGTATTTTTATTTATAGGATGAAGATACATATTTTTGTCATATGGAAAATTCAATTACTTTTAAAAAAGCTAAGGTTACTTATTTTAGATATGGAACAGGCAAAGAAAACTTAGTTTTACTACATGGGTTTTTAGAGAACTCAAGTATGTGGGAGCTAGTAATTGAAGAGTTTTCAGCTCGATATAACATAATTTGTGTGGATTTATTAGGGCATGGGAATTCTGAATGTGTTGGATATGTTCATACTATGGAGGATATTGCAGCATCAGTTTATGAAGTATTGAAAGCAGAAAACATTAATAGAGCTAGCTTTATTGGTCATTCCATGGGGGGTTATGTAGCATTGGCTTTAGCAGAACAATATCCAGATTGTGTTGGAGCTTTATGTTTGTTGAATTCTACATCACAAGCAGACGCTGAGGAAAGAAAACAAATTAGAAATAGAGCCATACAGATGGCTAAAACGAATTATTCAGCCTTAGTATCCATGTCTATACAAAACTTATTTGCCTCAGAAACTAATAAACAGTTCCAAAAAGAGATAGAAGAATGTAAAAAACAAGCATTAGCAACACAAATTCAAGGTTACATAGCTTGTTCAGAAGGAATGAAATTGCGAAAAAATAGAGAGGTAGTTTTAAAAGAAGGGAGTTTTGAAAAATTGATCATAACAGGAGAAAAAGATCCAGTTTTAGCTATTGATGCTATTAAAAGTGAAGCAAATCGAACAAATACATCTATAGTAACCTTATCTAAAGGTCACATGAGCCATATAGAAAATAGTAAAGAATTGTTAAGTAGTTTAAAAGATTTATATTTGAATTGAAGCTACAAAAATGAATGATTTAGATTTAAGGGTATTTATAGGAATCCTTGCTACTTTTATAACATTGCTTTTTGCCATATTTATTTTCTCAGTAAAGGCTGAAAATAAATTGAGTAATCGCTTGTTTGGTATCTTTTTGATTCTAAGTTCTATTGAAATAAGTGGTTTTTTTATACACGATTTTTTTATGACTTCATTGGGTGTTTTAATGTTTAAAAACACTATTTACTATTTAATTACTCCAGTATTTTATTTTTACGTTTGCTCAGTTTGCTATTCCGATTTTAGGTTTAAAAAGAAACATTTGTGGCACTTACTTCCTTTTGTTATTGGAAATATAGTAATGATTCCGAGATTTTATATGGGGAAAAGCGAGCAAATAGCCACCATTTCTTTGGATGTAATACATACTTGGGAAGTCATATTTATGCATATATCTATGCATATTCAATCAATATATTATTATATCATGAGTATAGTTGTATTGAAACGTGCAAAAAATATATTTTTTGAGAACCATTCTAATAACACAATTCAAGCATACAAGTGGTTATATCAAATTGTAATTTTTTGGATTATAATTTTTACCATAGCAATCATTAAAAACATACTTAAATACTCACACGTAGAAACTACTATTTTCTCTAATTCACAAGTAGTCTTAATATTTGCTATTTTATTAGTTACGTGTTGGTATATCTTAAAAGCATTGAATAATCCTGATTTATTTAAAGGAGTAGATTCTAAAACAAAGCTCACTAAAGATTTATTGGAAGAAATAGGTAAAAATGAGGAGCATCAAAATATAATAGGTCGCTTAAGAATATTTATGGAGGAAGAAAAGCCATTTTTAAATCCTTCACTATCGATCCGAAATTTAGCGCATCAAATGAAGATTGCTCCAAGAGAACTTTCAATAGCAATTAATCATGATCTGAATCAGCATTTTTTTGATTTTGTAAATGAATATCGAATAAAAAGAGCAATGAATTTATTAACAGATAAACATCAACCTAAACTAACAGTACTCGAAATTTTATACGAGGTAGGTTTCAATTCAAAGTCATCATTCAATACAGCGTTTAAAAAGTATACCAATTTAACTCCTACACAGTTTAGAAAACAGGCGCTTAATTCTTAAGATATGGATAAAGTTTCGATAATAGCAGTATTAGGATTCATCATTTTCTTATTATTCTTATTTTTTGCGGGCTTTTTATTAACTGTAAAAACAAATAAAAAATTAAGTAACATTTTATTAGCTTGTTTCTTAACTGTTACAGCCTTAGATATCAGTGTCTTTTTTTATTCAGTACTTGTAACACCAAATCTGACTCTAGAAATGTTACGTATTAAACTATCAGCTTTTAAAGATCCACTGTTGTTTTTATATGTACTTTCAGTAATATACTCCAATTTTAAACTTCGAAAAATTCATGTACTACATGGTTTGTTTTGGGTAGTAAGCATTATAATCCTCTTTCCTAATTTTTTCCTTGCAGATAATGCTGTTAAAGAGTCTTTTTTTGCAAATTATGATACAAAATGGGAAGTTAAATTTTTAGATCTTATTGGTTATTTTGTTTCTTTAGGCTACTTCTTGGCAACTTTGTATTATGTGTTACGATATCGAAAATTGATTTTAGAGAATTATACAAATTCAGATGTTTTAAAAAACTATAAATGGTTGAAGCAATTACTGATTTTAATAACAATTGGACATATATTAACATTGATAAAAGGTTATGCGAGAGATACAATTGGAAATGATGAAATAACTCAAACTTTGAGAATTGTAGTATTACTCTTTGGTGTGTTTTTTATTTTTTGGTTATTCTTAAAAGCATTAAACTCTCCTAAACTATTTAGAGGTGTTGATGTACACCTTTCTACATCTAAAGAAATACAAAAGGAAGTTGAAGAAGATGATAGTAAAATTCAAGATTTGAAAAGTTATATGGAAAAAGAAGAACCTTATTTAAATCCAGATTTAACGATTCGAAAACTTGCTGAACATATGAAAATGCCCATGAGAGAATTGTCTGTGTTAATCAATCAAAAATTGAATCAACATTTCTTTGATTTTATAAATGAATACCGAATCGAAAAAGCGAAAAACATACTTTCAGATGCTACAAAAAGTAAAGTAACAGTTTTGGAAATCTTATATGAAGTTGGTTTTAACTCAAAATCATCATTTAATACTGCATTTAAAAAACACACGGGTAAAACTCCTACACAATACAGAAAATCAATTTGTTAGCGTAAAGTCGAACGTTTTAAAAAAATAGTCGAACCAATTTTTAAAGAAGAAAAAAGTTCGACTTTGTGTTCTCGGTCGCATAAAATGAAAGTCTAAAGCACTTTTGTGTCATCAAAACAAAAACACAAAAATTATGAAACGTTTAGCTTTAGTAACACTTTTATGTATTTCTTTATTTTCCCATGCACAAAGTATAAAAGGAAAGGTAGTAGATAACTTAGGAAATATTGCTTTTGCAGATATAATATTAAAAGATAATTCAGGAAAAATTATCGCGGGAACCAATTCTAACGATGAAGGAGTCTTTCTTCTTAAGAGTCCAAAAGGTGAATATACTGTAGTAATTTCTTTCTTAGGATATACAAATTGGACGAAACAAATATCAGTAACTAATACAACAATAGATTTAGGAATAATCACCTTGGTAGAAGATACAGAAAATTTAGAAGAGGTTGTTATTCAGTCTAAAAGAAGAGTGATCCAACAAAAAGTAGATCGATTAATCTTTGATGTAGAAAAGAGTGTTGTTGCAGAAGGAGGAAATGGCGTTGATATTTTAAATGTAGCTCCAAGAGTTCAAATTCAAAATGGAGTATTAGAGATTTTAGGGAAAGGACCATCTAGAGTGTTAATTAATGGTCGTTTATCACCATTAGAAGGAGAAGAATTGACTGCTTTTTTAGAAGGGTTAAATGCTAATGATATTAAAACAATTGAAGTAATTACTACACCTCCAGCAAAATTTGAAGCAGCAGGTAGAGGTGGTTTAATTAATATTATATTAAAAAGATCAAAGTTAAATTCTTGGAATAATACTTCCAGAGTAGTTTACAATCAAAATGAATATAATTTTGGCTCGCTTCGAAATAACTTTTCATATAATAAAAATAAACTTTCTTTAGTGGCAAGTATTAATGCAACTAAAGGTCATTTTAGACATACAGAAGATTTACAAATTCAATACCCACAAAACTTTTGGGATATTGCTATAGAATCTAAAGAAAGAAATGAAAATTATTCAGGAAGGTTTCAGTTAGATTATCAAGCTTCAGAAAAAACTACTTTAGGAATGCAATATTTAGGGAATATTACAAAGCCAGGTGGATTCACCACGGTAACTTCTACAGTTTTTGATGAAAATAATCAATTGGATAGGTGGATAGATAATAAAGGAGATAATAACATTGATAGAAGAAATAATGCTATAAATTTTCATGCAGAAACAAAATTAGACACGTTAGGTAGATCTATTGCTATCGATGCAGATTATTTCAACTACAATTCAAAAAATAATAGAGATTTTACAACAGAAGTTTTCGGAAGTAATGGTGATTCAATGGGGATAACTTCTGCTGCACTGAATATTTCAGATCAAGATATAGAAAATTATAGCTCAAAAGTTGATGTGAACTATCCAATTAACAAAGTAAATTTATCATTTGGAGGAAAAGTAAGTTTTACAAATACAAAGAGTGATATTTTATTTTTTGATACACTTTCAGGAGATCAAGTTTTAGATCCATCAAGATCTAATAACTTTGAATATC
Source organism: Tenacibaculum agarivorans (assembly GCF_001936575.1). Taxonomy (GTDB): domain Bacteria; phylum Bacteroidota; class Bacteroidia; order Flavobacteriales; family Flavobacteriaceae; genus Polaribacter; species Polaribacter agarivorans. The sequence continues at coordinate 224,339 of NZ_MSMP01000001.1, read as the reverse complement.
AAGAGAATAATTTAGCAGCTTATGTTTCTGCGGCTACAAGTTTAACAGCAAAATTAGAATTAAAATTAGGGGTTAGATTAGAAAATACCAATACAAAAGGTATTAGTGAACAAGCAAATCAAGAGATCGAGAATGAATTCACAAAACTGTTTCCGACAGTGTATGCATCGTATACTAAAAATGATAATCATACATTTTCATTTTCTTATGGAAGACGTATAGATCGTCCAAGATTTTCAGATTTGAATCCGTTTAGATATTATATTAACGATAATAGTTTTGGAGAAGGAAACCCATTTCTACAACCATCATTCACAGATAGTTTTGAGTTGTCTCATACGTATAAAAGAAAGTTAAGTTCAAATGTGTTTTTAAACGTAACAACAGATGGTTTTGGTGTAATTTTCACTTCAGATCCAGTAGCTCAAACTCAAATAGTAACAAGAGATAATTATATTACTCAATACAATTATGGAATTTCAGAGAATTACAATGCCAACCTTTTTTCTTGGTGGGAAAGCCAAAATAGCTTTAATATTTTAGGGTATTATTCAAAGTTTCAAAAAGATATTGGAGCTACTCCAAGAAATGGTGTTCAAGTAAGAGTATCTTCAAATAATACATTTTCAATAGCTAAAAAATCAAAACTTTTAATGAATTCATGGTATAGTTCTGCTTACAATGGAGGTTTATTCAGTGTTGGAGAAATGTATAGTGTATCTCTTGGTTTTCAACATAGTTTTAAGAACAATATAAAACTGTCTGTTTTTGCAAATGATATTTTTAATACTAGTGCATTAAATAATTTGACTTCAATTGTTGATGGAGTAGAACAAGTTTACGGACAAAATGATAGTAATAGAAACGTAAGAATTTCTTTGTCATACAGTTTTGGAAACAAAAAAATAAAGGTAAGAGATAGAAAATTTGGTAACGACGATGAACGAAGAAGAAGTAATTAAATCAATAAATATGAGTAGGGAAAATGCTTGTTAAAGGTGTTTTTGTTTTAAGATTCCTGCAATGGCAGGAATCTTATTTTTTGAAATTGATTTACAGAGTTATCATTTCGAGACCTTCAATAAAAAATTGAGAAAGGTTGTAATGACATGTTACTAAAAAAAACGACCTATTGATAAGAATTTGTAAAAATCAAGGGAGCAGGGTTGACTGAAAGATGAAAAGCTGTTTGAGCGTTAGCGAGTTCTTTTCATCTGTGGCTGGAGATACCGTAGTATTTTTAAATTCTTATCATTTGAGTCTTGATTTTTGCTCCTTTGCATCAAGGCAAAGGAGAGTGAAATAGAGGTTGTTTTGAATGTTAGTGTAAGTGTTAGTTTTTCAGTGTTTAAAGAAAAGGCATCAATGATAGTTCAGTCAAGAGTAATTTATTTAACTATTATAGTTTATATAGCATTAAAAAGTATACTCTACTCCCAGTACCAATCCAGAAACAGTTTCACTTCCCAATCTAAAATTATGATAACCGGTATATAAAGCCGTTTTTCGGATATGATATTTGACTTGACTTTTAAAGACATTCACCTTATCATCATTTATAAAGCTTTGTTTCCAGCCTACATGTAAACTAATTGGTTTTACAGGATAAACATCTAATCCTAAATTATATGAAAATCCCCAAGTATCTACGGAATCTCCAACATAAGTTCCTCCAATTCCCCACCAAAGAGAAAAGTGATCTTCCCGTACTCTATAATAATTGACATTAAAAGAAGAAATAGGTAACGACTCAGAATTCAATAATGTTTTTTCAGAAAAATTTACATGAGAAAACTCAAGACCAATTATAGGTAATGGTTTAAAAACAGCATTAAACTCTAGTCCATTAACTCTGCTAGCTAAATAATTAGCGCCAATTTTAAAGTTTACGGATTGTGTATCATCATGGAAATCTCTGGTGTACTCCCCATCGCCATTATAATACGGATACGGATTAATTTCAGTATAATCAGCACTTCCAAAAGCTACACCCAAAGTGGTATAATACGCTAGTTCTAAAACAAAGCTTTCAAAAAATAGTTCAAAAAAACTAGGGTCATCATCTTCACTAGAGGAATTAGAACTCCTTGTAGTTGTACTTACGCTCTTAGAACTTTTGCTAAGACTTTCTTTAGCTTTTCCTAAAGTACTTTGGGAAAATGAAAGGTAAGGGATAAAAAATAGTAATAGTAATTTGTGTTTCATAGTTTTTCGGTTTCTCTTTTTTTATCAATTTTTATACCCTAAATTTTGAAATATCAATCCGATTGTTAACTTTAAGGGTTAATTAACATTTTTCTGTTAGTATTTAATCAGCCCATTCTAAACAATGAAAGTATATCATTTATCCCATCAGAACTCTATTTTAAACAAGTTTTTGAAAGAAATACGAGACCAAGAAATTCAAAAAGATGCGATGAGGTTTCGTAGAAATATCGAAAGGATTGGCGAGGTATTAGGCTACGAATTAAGTAAAAAATTAGAGTTTTCTTCTGAAGAAATAGTGACGTCTTTAGGTACAAAATCTACACAAACTATATCTGATGAAGTGGTTTTGTGTTCCATTTTGAGAGCTGGTTTACCTTTACACAATGGTGTGCTAAATTATTTTGACGATGCAGAAAATGCATTTATTTCTGCTTATCGATATCATCCAAATAATGATGAAGATTTTGAAATTATAGTTGAGTATTTTGCATCTCCACCTATTGATAACAAAACACTAATACTTATAGATCCAATGTTAGCTACAGGAAGATCATTAGTATCAGTATATTCAGCATTAAAACAATACGGTAAACCTAAGAAGATACATATTGTTTCTGTAATAGGTTCTTTAGATGGTATAGATTATATTAAAAATCATTTTCCGGTACATACTTCACTTTGGATCGCTGATATTGATAGAGATCTTAATGAAAAAGGATATATAGTTCCTGGTTTAGGAGATGCTGGAGATTTAGCATTTGGTCAAAAAATGTAATTATAAAAAATACACAAGGATAGATCCGCTAAAAATCAATAGTAAAATAAAATCGGCAAACCATTTTTTTTGAAATAATTCAAACCCATTAGCTATAATTAACGCAGATGGGAAAAGCAAATATAAAATTTCACTTCCAGTTCTATTTTGAACTAAAATTACCAATAGTATAGCTGTTATAAAATGGAAAAAAATTAGAATCCAACTCTTCCTAAAAAGATTTTTAACAGCTAAGGCTTTAGGACTTTTTAATGTTAAAGCTATAAAGGTTAATAGTCCAGAAAAGCTTAATAACAATTTGTTCACTAAAGCATCATAAATGGTAAAATCAAAGGTAAAAGACCAAGTAAAAAGATTCAAAAACTCATCAGTATTGTTATACCAAAATAGATAAGTGAAATATAGAATTAAAGGAACAGAAGAACCTAAAATAGGTGTAAACAAACGCCTAAAATCTATATGTTGATACATTGTGATGGATAAAAATGTAAGAGGAAAGAAAACAATAGAAAAAGGTTCTATTAAAAAAGAAACACCAATCCATAAGCCACTATCAAAAAGCTTTTTTATAACATTTTTTTTAGATTGCAAACTATATACTCTTCGTAGGTAAATTACCAAAACTAAATTGGAGTAAAAAAAGTTGTCGATTTTTAATACACTAGGGAAATAGCCTAGTAAAATGACGAAAATTAAGAAAAAGAATGAATTATCAAACGTTAATCCATTTCTTGAGTTTACAAAATTTACTAATCCAAAAAGGAGTAGAAACCATAAGGAAAACCCAAAATTCAAATTGTTAATATTCCCTGTATAGTAACTCGCAACTGTATAACAAGCGAAAAGAAGTATTATAAATACTGAATTTACAGGTTTAGTTGTGCTGAAAAAGTTGGTTAACATTTTTTCTTTTTATACTTTTGCAAACGTAAATATAATCAAGTTATGTTAGCATTAAATATTTTTAGATTAATTGGCGATTTATTTCAAGTTTTATTTATCCCTTTCGAGTGGATTCGTTTAACATTAGCTAAAGGCGCAGCAGGATGGTGGACTTCTAATGCTATCAACTGGATTTTCTTAGTAGTACTTCTTTTATTATTAACCTATTGGATAGGTCAAGCACTTAAATTCCAAAAAGAAGGTACTGAGGACAGAGCCTAATTCATTTCTGCATTTTGGGAAGCAAAAACAAATTAAAGCGTTTTAAAGAAAACGAAACCTTTGCTAACGTAATTCAACCTACAAGAGAAGAAGTAGTTAATAATTTTTCTTTGAAAGGAAAGTGGAATTCATTTTTTAAAAATGAAAATCCTATAGTTTTAGAGTTAGGTTGCGGTAAAGGAGAGTATACAATTGCACTAGCAGAAAAAAATCCTGATAAAAACTTCATTGGTATAGACATCAAAGGAGCACGTTTTTGGAGAGGAGCTAAAACTGCTATTGAAAATGATATGCAAAACGTTGCCTTTATTCGAACACAAATAGAACTTATTGATTTCATTTTTGGAGATAATGAAGTTAATGAAATTTGGATTACGTTTCCAGATCCACAAATCAAGTATAAAAGAACAAAGCATAGACTTACCAATACCGATTTCTTAAAGAAATATCATAAAATTCTTAAACAAGATTCATGTATCAACTTAAAAACAGATAGTGAGTTTATGCATGGTTATACTTTAGGTCTTTTGCATGGAGAAGGACATGAGATTTTGCATTCAAATCATGATGTCTATAAAAATTATTATTCTCCAGAAGAAGTAACCAGCACACAAACATTTTATGAACAGCAATATCTTGAACAAGGAAAGCCTATAACGTATATTAAATTTAAGTTGAATTACTAATTCGATAAGTTATTTAAGAAAGTTATGGTTGAGGTAAGCGTCTAAAATTGTAAATAAATAGTTTTAGTAATGCTCACTCATTTTATCCTAGGTTTTATAACATCATATCTTGGATTTACGCCGCCAAGTATGTTAAATCTAACAGTTGGAAAGATTTTTATCGATGAAAATAAAAAGGCAGCCCGTCGTTTTATTTTTGGGGCTGCAATTGTAGTTTTTTTTCAATTTCTTTCTAGTATAGTGGTTATTTCACTTATTCATAAAAATCCAGACATACTATTTTGGATCAAAAATATAGCAATACTAGTATTTATATATCTTTCCTTTTTCTATTTGAATAAAGAATTTTCTTCAAAAAAGAAAATACAACAAGTTTGTAGTCAAGAGAACTGTTTCTCATATGGAATAAAATTGTCATTTATTAATATGTTTGCCATTCCTTTTTTTGCATTAATGTATTCTTTTCTTGCTAATAAAGGTCTGATTTTAGATGCATACAGCTATCTGTTAGTTTTTGCTTTTGGAACTTCATTAGGGGTAATAGCTGTGCTATCTAGTTATATTTTATTAATTAAAAAGATGGAAAATAGAGTTTCAAAAGTCATGGTGTTTTTTAATCCTTTAATGAGTGCTATTACTGGATTTTTAGCGGTGCTAACTATAATTAAATTGTATTTTTAAAAAATGGAAGATTCTAAAAACTTTTTCGATAAAGTATATGAGGTTGCACGTTTAATTCCTTTTGGAAGAGTAACTAGTTATGGTGCAATTGCTAAATATTTAGGAGCGGCACGTTCCGCAAGAATGGTTGGTTGGGCAATGAATAATTCTTCAGGAAAAGAGGTGCCAGCACATAGAGTAGTTAACAGGAAAGGGATATTAACTGGTAAACATCATTTTGAAGGCACAAATTTAATGCAACAATTGTTAGAAAGCGAAGGTATTGTAGTAATAGAAAATCAAATCCAAGATTTTGAAACGATTTTTTGGGATCCGATGAAAGAATTATCTTAAATAATCATTAAAGTTTATCAAGCCATAAACAATCGCAATTCGCAGACTTTAGTATGTTAACTCTAAGCATTATCTTTGTAATTTAGAATTAATATAAAGGAAATGAGCTTTACAAAGCAGGAAATATATAAAGCGTTAGAAACCATTACTGCACCTGGAGAAGGTAAAAGTTTAGTGGAAAATGAAAACGTTAAAAATGTAGTTACTTTTGGTAATGAAGTTATAGTAGATGTTGTTATTGGAAATCCATCATTACAAGCGAAGAAGAAAGTTGAAGTTGAAATCATGAAAGCTATACATCAACATGTAGATCAGAAGATTGATGTAAAAGTGAATGTAAAAGCTGAGGTAAAACCAAAAGAAACCGTAAATCAAATCAGAGGTAAAGAAATTCCTAATATCAAGAATATTATAGCAATTGCCTCTGGTAAAGGTGGTGTAGGTAAATCTACAGTTACAGCAAATGTTGCTATTTCATTAGCTAAAATGGGATTCAATGTTGGAGTTTTAGATGCTGACGTTTATGGTCCATCACAACATATTATGTTTGATGTTGAACGAGAAAGACCATTATCAGTTAAAGTAGAAGGTAGGTCTAAAATGAAACCTGTAGAAAATTACGGTGTTAAGTTATTATCTCTAGGTTTCTTTACAAATCCAGATCAGGCAGTGATTTGGAGAGGACCAATGGCTTCAAAAGCATTAAATCAATTAATTTTTGATGCTGATTGGGGAGAGCTTGATTTCTTACTAATTGATTTGCCTCCAGGTACAGGAGATGTTCATCTTTCAATTGTTCAAGCATTACCAATTACAGGAGCTGTAGTAGTAAGTACACCACAAAATATCGCTTTAGCTGATGCTAAAAAAGGGGTAGCGATGTTCCAGCAAGAATCAATCAACGTACCTGTATTAGGTATTATTGAAAACATGGCATATTTCACTCCAGAAGAATTACCAGATAATAAATATTATATTTTTGGTAAGAATGGAGCTAAGAACTTATCAGAAGATCTAGAAACAGCATTTTTGGGAGAAATTCCAATAGTGCAGAGTATAAGAGAAGCAGGAGATGTTGGTCATCCTGTTGCGTTACAAAACGGAACAACTCTTGAAACATCGTTTAAAGAAATAACACAAGAAGTAGTATCACAATTATTAAAAAGAAATGCTAACTTGCCGCCTACAGAAGTTGTACGTATTACAACAATGAGCGGATGTAGCACAAAATAAATTTAGAATTCAGTTTATAAATTTAAAAATTCGTAAATCGTAATTCAGTAATCAAAATTGAATTTTATGTCAGTACAAGAAATACAAGACAAAGTAGAAAAAGCGTTAGAAGAAATTAGACCTTTCTTAATAAGTGATGGAGGAAACATTAAACTCTTATCTGTAGAAGATAATATAGTAAAAGTACAATTGGAAGGAGCTTGTAGTGGTTGTTCAGTAAACCAAATGACGCTTAAAAATGGAGTAGAAGCTACCATAAAAAGACATGCTCCGGAAATTGAAGAAGTAATTAATGTAGCATAATAAACATTATGTTATACCTTGTAATTAATTGTTTCGGTTACGAAGATTCTAGTCTTACTTGGTCAGATTTAGGTTTATTTAGTGTGTTTTCAGTTATCATTATCTATCTTTTACTTTCTTATTACAAAAGATTGATGAATGTAGTATCTAGTACGAATTTAGAAAAAGGAAAACAGTTAAATTCTCCAATTTTTTATGAGACAAAAGATGTTTTGTTACAGCCAAAAACTTTAAGGCTAAATAGTCTAGTAGAAGAAAAAACAGTTTCGATTTGGAATAAACTTTTAATTTATGTGCTTATTTTATGTGCAATATTCACTCCATTATATAAATTGCTAGGTGTCGATTATTTTTTATGATATGGAAAGTCAAGATATTACTTTAAAGATCACAGATCGTGAAGGAGTAACTCACGATATTCAAGCGCCTACAGATATGAATATGAATTTAATGGAAGTAATTCGCTCTTACGAATTAGCTCCAGAAGGAACCATTGGTATTTGTGGGGGAATGACTATGTGTGCTTCGTGTCAATGCTATGTGAAATCAGATCATGATCTCCCAGAAATGACTGATGATGAAGATGCTATGTTAGCAGAGGCTTTTTATGTAGAAGATAACAGTCGTTTAGGTTGTCAAATTCATATGACTCCAGAATTAGATGGATTAGAAGTTGAGATAGCTCCTGAAAGTTAATTTTAATTTATTCTAAATAAGTCTTACATTTGCAATATGAATGTAGATGTAAGAGTTGAATACGAAATAGATCTTAAAGAGATCACATTTTGTAAGTACGAGTTAAAAACAATCAATAAAAGAATCTTGTTATCATTCCCTCAATTATTACAATTGAGAAAAAATGTTTACAGCCTTACAAAGCCAGAAACTTTATATGATGTTATTGATTCAGAGAATTTTGTATTGCTTTTTGTAGCTGACAAACAGCATTTAATTTACTTAGATATTCCTCAAATCTTAAACTTAAGAAATACTATAGATTCATTTTTTTATAGTTTTAAATCAGTTTCAGTCTAAATAATATCCTTATTTAGACTTCCTTTAAATTTTGATAGCCAGTTTTTTACGGTTATGTATTGTCGTATTTTTGTAAAACACAAAATTAGAATATCATGAAAACAGCAATAAGAAAACAAATGACAATAAATCCTGTTGTTATGGATTTATTAAATAGTCAAATAGCATTAGAAATGAAAGCCTCTGCGTCTTATTTAGCTATGGCTTCATGGTGTGATCAAAGAGAGCTATTAAATAGTAAATCGTTTTTCTATAAGCAAGCAGAAGAAGAAAGAGAGCATGCAATGAAAATATTTACGTTTATCAATGATAATGGAGGAGCAGCAATCTCTCCAAGTGTAGAAAATGTAAATAATGATTTCGAGAGTTTAAGAGCGATTTATGAAATGTCATTAGAGCAAGAAATTAATGTAACTGAGTCAATCTTTAAAATCTTCAAAACAGCTAGAAAAGAAGATGATTTTGTAACGGAAGTGTTTTTACAATGGTTCATTTCAGAACAATCTGAAGAAGAAGATACAATGAGAAGTATCATTGATGTTTTCGATTTAATGGAAGGAATGCCGTTAAAAATGATAGACGAAAGATTACCAAAAGAATAATTTTCTTACCTTATAAAAAAACCGAAGCTAAATTGCTTCGGTTTTTTTATGAAATAATACTAGAGATTTAGAATAAAAGCCAAAATCTTTTCTACTTTTCTTATATTTGTACTGCAACAACTAAATCGCTTAAAATGTATTGGTTAGGCTTATTATCACACTTAAAATTTTTGATTAAGCGAAATCCTGAATAGTTTTCAATGTAGCTATTAGTCAATTAAAAAATGTAATGGATGTACTACATTATCCATCCTTGCATAGCTATATTAACGAATTAATACATTACAAAATGCCTTTTTATCACAAATTAGGAAAAATACCACCAAAACGTCATACACAATTCCGTAAAGAAGACGGAAGTTTATATTATGAACAGTTATTTGGTACTATCGGATTTGATGGAATGTCATCAAACTTATACCATGAACATAGACCAACTCAGGTAAAAGAAATAAAAGAACAATACTCAGTTGCGCCGAAAATCGCAAAGAAAAATAATATTCAGTCATATCGTTTTAGAGGATTTCAAGTTCCTCAAGTACAAGATTATCTAGAGAGTAGAAAAATTGTACTAACAAATTCTGATTGTAATATTATTTTATCAGCACCAAAATCCTCTACTGAAAATTATTTTTATAAGAATACAGACGCAGATGAAGTGATTTTTGTGCATAGAGGAACAGGTAAACTAAGAACACATATGGGGAATTTAGATTTCAAATATGGAGATTACTTGGTAATTCCACGTGGTATGATTTACAAATTAGATTTCGATACGGAAGACAATCGTTTGTTTATTGTAGAATCCTATCGACCTGTATATACTCCAAAAAGATACCGTAATTGGTTCGGGCAATTATTAGAGCATGCTCCTTTTTGCGAGAGAGATATTCGTCAACCACAAGAGTTAGAAACTCATAATCAAAAGGGAGACTTTTTAATAAAAATTAAAAAACAGGACGAGATCATAGAAATGGTGTACGCTACACATCCTTTTGATGTTGTTGGTTATGATGGATTCAATTATCCATATGCATTTTCTATTCACGACTTCGAACCAATAACGGGAAGAGTACATCAGCCGCCGCCAGTACATCAAACTTTTGAAACAGACGCTTTTGTAATCTGTAGTTTTGTACCAAGATTATACGATTATCATCCGCAAGCAATTCCAGCTCCTTACAATCATAGTAATATTGATTCTGATGAAGTTTTATATTACGTAGATGGTGATTTTATGAGTAGAAATGATATTGATGCAGGACATATTTCATTACACCCTGCTGGTATTCCTCATGGTCCACACCCTGGAGCAACAGAAAGAAGTATAGGAAAAACAGAGACTGAAGAATTAGCTGTAATGGTAGATACCTTTAAGCCATTAATGGTAACAGAAGAAGCAATGAAGATAGCTGATGATACGTATTATCAGTCTTGGCTTGAATAAAGTTAAACTTAGACTGCTAGAAAAGAGAATCAAGAAAAAAGATAAATTAAATGAAAAATAGAAAAAGACATAATTATAAAAACCTTAAAATTTGGAGTTTGGGTATTGAAATCGTAGATGATGTATATAAGATTACAGATTTGTTTCCTAAAGAAGAAAAATTTGGTTTAGTATCTCAAATTAATAGATGTTCAGTTTCGATTCCTAGTAATATAGCTGAAGGATCATCTAGAACGGATAAGTCTTTTTCTCATTTTATAGATGTTTCGTTGGGCTCATCATTTGAGTTAGAAACACAATTAATAATTGCTTTTAAAAGGAATTATATAACAAACACACAAATTAAAAAAATAGAAGATAAAATAGCAGAGTTTCAGAAAATGACAATGAGTTTTCAGAATAAACTATAAATATGTCTCTTCTCTCTATTCTAACTTCTCTATTCAAATTCAGAGTTAAGATGAGTAACAAAGAAAAAAAATCAGTAAACTACGGTTTAGAAAAAATATTTGAAGGAGCACAAGATTTCCTTCCACTTTTAGGTACAGATTACGTTGAATTTTACGTAGGAAATGCAAAACAAGCAGCTCATTTTTATAAAACAGCATTTGGTTTCCAGTCTTTAGCATATAAAGGTTTAGAAACAGGATCAAAAGATGAGGTAAGTTATGTGTTAGTACAAGATAAAATACGTTTAGTATTAACGACTCCATTAAACAGTAAATCGCCAATTAATGATCATATTGTAAAGCATGGAGATGGTGTTAAGGTAGTAGCACTTTGGGTAGAAGATGCACGTTCAGCTTGGGAAGAAACTACAAAAAGAGGAGCTAAATCCTATATGGAACCTACGGTAACTAAAGATGAACAAGGAGAAGTAGTACGTTCTGGTATTTATACGTATGGAGAAACTGTACATATGTTTGTAGAACGTAAGAATTACAAGGGTATGTTTATGCCAGGATTTATGGAATGGAAGTCTGATTATAACCCACCTTCAGCAGGTTTAAAATACATTGATCATATGGTCGGAAATGTAGGTTGGGGGCAAATGAATACATGGGTGAAATGGTATGAAGATGTAATGGGATTTGAAAATTTTTTATCATTTGATGATAAACAAATCCATACAGAATACTCAGCATTAATGAGTAAAGTGATGAGTAATGGAAACGGTCGAGTGAAATTCCCAATTAATGAGCCAGCTAAAGCAGCAAAACGTTCGCAAATTGAAGAATATTTAGATTTTTATGAAGGAGAAGGAGTTCAACATATTGCTGTAGCTACAGATGATATTATCAAAACAGTGGCACAGCTAAAAGCAAATGGGGTAGAGTTTTTACCGCCTCCGCCGCAAGCTTATTACGATATGATTCCTGAACGCTTAGGTGCTCATAAAGATATGATGAAAGAAGATATATCTAAGTTACAAGAATTATCAATTTTAGTAGATGCAGATGAAGAAGGATATTTATTACAAATTTTTACCAAACCAGTTGAAGATAGACCAACATTATTCTTTGAAATTATTCAAAGAATGGGAGCAAGAGGTTTTGGAGCAGGAAATTTTAAAGCGCTATTTGAATCTATAGAAAGAGAACAACAACGAAGAGGAACGCTATAGCTATATAGTTTTGAAGATCAGAACCAAGAAGGTAATATCTTTCTTGGTTCTTTTTCTTTTGTGTAAATAGAATTATACGATTTACGATTAATTTTTATGTATACATTAATTCAAGATCCTCGACAAAAAATTTGAGAAACGGCTGTAGTGACATATTACTAAAAAAACGACCTATTGATAAGAATTTGTAAAAATCAAGGTAGTAGGGTTGGCTGAAGGATGAAAAGCTGTTTGAGCGATAGCGAGTTCTTTTCATCTGTGGTTGGTGATACCGTAGTATTTTTAAATTCTTATCATTTCAGTCTTGATTTTTGTGAATCCTGTCTTGAGCGCAGTCGAAAGGTTGCATCAAGGCAAAGGAGAGGAAGTATAGGTTATTTGTGTAAATGATTGTTTTTTCAGTATTAAAAAAAAATGTCAATGATAGATTCTCGACAAAATATTTATGCGAAATTGTATTCCAAAAATGTATTATAATGCGATTTAAAAGACCTAAAATAATCGGTACTTTAAGAGTAAATATGATGTTATCTGGTGATTATGCTGTAATTAATGACATAAAAAATGCACCTAATAAGATAATTATTCCTTGTAATACCATAAAAGAAGGAGAAAATATTATTGAGGAAATAAAAAAAGCTAAATTTGGAGACATCTTACATTTTTAATTATAAATATAATTTTGAGGATAAGATAAAGTCTTTTGTCTTTGCTCTCAGAGTCTTGAATCTAGAAACAACAAATGAATAGAGAAGAATTATTAAAAGCTATAGAGGAAAAATATGATAAGTTAGGAGTTCCTGTAGAAGCTATGCTAGAAGGATTGTTGTGGAGTAAACCCATAACATATTGGGACTATATTCAAACAGATGCTTTATTAGGCTTACAAATTCCTAGAACAACAGAGCCAGATGAAATGGTATTTATTATGTATCATCAGGTGAATGAATTGTTGTTTAAGATGATTCTTTGGGAAATAGATCAAGTAGCAAAAAGTGCTGAGGTTACCGCAGAAAAGTTTTCAAAACATTTAATGCGAATAAGTAGATACTTTGATGTATTATGTAATTCTTTCAATGTAATGGGAGAAGGAATGGACCTAGAGCAATATCTGAAATTCCGTAATACATTAACGCCTGCAAGTGGCTTTCAAAGTGCGCAATACAGAAAAATTGAATTTGCTTCTACAGAATTAATCAATTTAATTGATATTCGTTTTAGAGCAACTATAGATCAAAGTTCTTCATTTAAAAATGCTTACGATCACTTGTACTGGCAAGCAGCTGGTAAAAATTATAGTACCGGACAAAAAACAACACTTCTGAAGTTGTTTGAGAAAAAATATATGGGTGAGTTTATAGAATTTATGGAAGACTATAATGATATTAATTTATCTAAAAAGTTTCAACAACTACCTAAAGATATTCAAGAAGATGAAGCATTAATAAAAGCAATGAGGCATTATGATTATACGGTAAATGTAAAATGGGTGATGGCACATTATAATGCAGCAGGAAAGTATCTTGGTGGAAGTGAGAAGGATTTAGAAGCAACAGGAGGGAGTAGTTGGCGAAAATATTTACATCCTAAATATCAAAGAAGAGTCTTTTTTCCATACTTATGGAGCGAACAAGAATTAGAGAACTGGGGTACTTTTTAAGTAGAAAATCCATAAAATTAAACAAAGAAGATCGGCAAAATATGTCGGTCTTCTTTGTTTTTTACAAAAAAGTGTAGGGTATTTTTAATTTCAGTAGTATTAGATATGTAAACATCATAAAAAAATAAAAACATATTAAAAATGATATACTCAAGTGAATTTTGTCTACTATTATTAGGATGCATTGTAGTATTGGCAACGTATTTAGAAACAGATAATTATTTTTTTTAAAAAATACATAGGGTAAAAAAAAAGTCAATTGTATTAAACATGTATAAATAAAAAATAGTTTAAAATGAAACACATTCAAACATTAGTATTTGGTTTAAGTTTGGCTTTCTTCATGAGTTGTGCTGATGCTGAATTCACTCCTATTGAAGACGAACAATCAAATCAAGATCAACAAGGCGGTAATGACCAAAATGATCAAGAAGAATTAATTTTTGCATTTGACTTTGAACAAGGAAATGAAGACTTTGTAACACATTCTTCAGGAGATTTTCCTGCAAATGAACCGGTAAATGATAGAGGGCAAGTAGATAATACTTGTGGGACTCTTTTTAGAGGTAAAACCGAAGATTTCACGCCATGGAGAGGTTATGATTTCAAAGGTAACGAAACTAACTTTATGGGTCTAGATATGGGGGCTTGTGAAGGTTTCTTTGAAGCTGTTGTAGAAACAAGTTTTTATCTTGAAGAGAGCTTGGAACAAGGTGAAGCAACACTTTCTTTCAAGTATTATATGCCCGGAAATTTTACAGGTTGGGATAACAGTTATATCATGAATGTTATTATCGAATATGCAAATTCTAACAATGATTTCAGTAATGATCCTAATTTTGAAGATGTATTAGTAAGGTTTTCACCAGAAGTAAATCAAGATGGCTGGGTAGATTTTTCAGAAGTAATACCAACATCTATAGATGCAGGAGAATATAGTGTTATCGTTAGAATTGTTGGGGCATCTGCGGCTATTGATGATATAAAGTTAACAAAGCCTGTTGGAAATAACGATCAAGACGATAATGGCGATAATGATGGTCAGGACGGTGACAATGATCAAGATGACAATGGCGATAATGATGGTCAGGACGGTGACAATGATCAAGATGACAATGGCGATAATGATGGTCAGGATGGCGACAATGATCAAGGTAATGGCGATAACGATGGTCAGGATGGTGATAATGATCAAGATGACAATGGCGATAATGATGGTCAGGATGGTGACAATGATCAAGATGATAATGGCGATAATGATGGTCAGGATGGTAACAATGATCAAGGTAATGGCGATAACGATGGTCAGGACGGTGATAATGATCAAGACAATGATGGTCAAAATGGCGAGAATGATAATGACCAAGATGATGAAGATGAGAATCAAGGAAATTAGGTCATAAATTTTAAGAGTAATTAAGAAGTTTCTTACTTTAAAACAGAAGTTCAAGGTTACATAAGACCTGTCTTGTGTGCCTTGACTTCTCAAGATAAACTAAGAATAAAAAAGGATAAGAGTTGATACAAAAGATGTTATCTTTGCCTCGATGAAGCAAGATGAAAAATCATTATGTAATTCGGAGGTTTTCGAGCAAGTTTATAAAAGTCATGTCACTGCATTACGTGATTATGTATATTACAAATCTGGAGACATAGATGTAGCAGAAGATGTTGTGCAAGATTGCTTCATGAAAATTTGGAATAATTGTGCTGATATTATAGTAGATAGTGTAAAATCATTACTGTATAGAATGGCGACAAATTCCTTTTTAAATACAGTAAAGCACAAAAAAGTAATTCTTGAGCATCAAAAACTAAAACCGAATAGTGATTACACAAACGAAAATCCTGAATTTGTGCTTGAGGAAAAGGAATTTTTAAGTAAACTTCAATCAGCTATTGCTGATTTACCTGAAAAAGATAGAGAAGTATTTTTATTAAATAGAATTGATAAGAAGAAATATAGGGAGATAGCAGATTTATTGCAGATTTCAATTAAAACAGTTGAAAAGAGAATGAGCAGTGCTCTAAAGCAGTTAAGACAGAAAATAGAAGGAATATAGATTGATGGAAAATCAAGAGTTTGACATATTATTAAATAAATTTATTGAAGGAACGATCTCTTCGGAAGAGTTTTCTAAACTAGAAACTCAAAAAGGATTCAATTCATATCAAAAAATCCTTGAAGCTTCTTCAGAATTTTCGACACCTCATATTGACGAAGATGAGTCGTTTAATAATTTCATGAAGAAAACTGCAGGAAAAGAAATAAAACCAACTCCAGTTAGAAAGTTAAATCGAACATATATTTTAAGTGGTATAGCAGCATCTTTGCTATTGTTTTTTGGGTTATTTCAATTCCTAAATACTAATGAAACGTATACAACAGGTTTTGGAGAGCAATTAGCAGTTGTTTTACCAGATGGATCAAAAGTTCAATTAAATTCAGATTCTTCTCTTAAATTTAACAAAGGGAGCTGGGATAATAATAGAAAAGTAGAACTTGAAGGAGAAGCTTATTTTAAAGTTCAAAAAGGAAGTCAATTTAAAGTAGAAACAGTAGAAGGAACAGTAAGTGTGTTAGGTACTCAGTTTAATGTAAATCAACATAAAAATTTTTTAGAAGTACAGTGTTTTGAAGGTAAAGTGAAGGTAGAAAGAAATGACAATGAAGTAATTTTAGTTAGAGGAGAAGCTGTTAGACAAATTAAAGATCAAACACTTGAAAAGTGGAATTTTATAAATACTGCACCTACATGGAAAATGTTTGAGAGTAGTTTTACAAATACACCGCTTAGATACGTAGTAGAGAACTTAATAAAGACATATGGTGTAACTGTTGTTACAGATAATATAGATTTAAATAAACGTTTTTCAGGTAGTTACCCTACAAGAAATATTACAGTTGCTCTAGAAACTATTACCACTTCAATGAACTTAACATACAACTTAAACAACAAAAAAGTAGTATTACGTCCACAACAGTAGTAATGTTAAAAGTAAAAGTATTCATCATAAGTTTTTTATGTTCAATAGTACTCTTTTCACAAAAAAAAGAGCAAGAAACATTAAAGGAAGTCTTACAAACTATAGAAAAGACATTCAATATTAAATTTTCATTTTCTGAAGAATTAATTCAAGGTAAATCTATTGAAATCAGTAATGATGGAGATGTATTAGCTACGATTCTAACTGAAATTGAGCAAAAAACAGGGTTGCTAATAAAAAAGATAAACAACCGTTACTATACTGTTTCAACAAATAAAAACATAGAAGTTTGTGGATATATTTTAGATTTAAATTCTAAGGACCCACTAATAAATGTAACTGTTTTAGCAAAAAATACAGGAGTAAGTACTGATGAGAAAGGGTATTTTAAAGTGAAAAACCTTAAAGAAACAGATACACTTTCATTTTCTTATGTGGGGTATACTCCTATCCAAAAAACAGTATCAGAATTACGTGCTAAAACATGTAAAATTATATATTTAAATGAAGCAGAAAATGTTTTAAATGAAGTTATAATTTCTAGTTATTTAACTACCGGAGTTGCTAAAAATAACGATGGGTCAATAGTGTTAACACCAAGAAAACAAGGAGTTTTACCTGGGTTGACAGAGGCTGATGTGTTATTGAGTACTCAGCAATTACCAGGAATACAAAGTCCTATTGAAAATGCTTCAGGTATTCACATTCGAGGGGGTACACCAGACCAGAATTTAATTTTATTTGATGGTATTAAATTGTATAATACGTCACACTTTTTTGGTTCCATCTCAGCATTCAATCCTTATGTAGTAGATAATGTAACGGTGTATAAAAATGCATCTAATGTAAAGTATGGAAATCATATTTCTGGAGTTATCGATATTAAAACGATGACTGATGTGCCTAAAAAAATAAGTGCTGGAGCAGGATTCAATTTTACAAATGCAGATGTAAACACAACCTTTCCCATTGGAGAAAAAGTAGGAATTCAATTTTCCTTTAGGCGTTCAATATCTGATCTTTTAAATACTCCAACATTTGATAGACTTTCGCAAAAAGTATTTCAAAATACTGTTATTGCAGAAGGAAAAACATTAGCAGAAGAACAACCTTTTATAGAAAATGAAAATAACTTTAGTTTTATTGACTTTAATACTAAAGTCATCTTTAAACCTAACAGCAATAATACATTTTCATTACAACAAATTAGAATCAAAAATGATCTAAAATATATATTAGATAATAACGATGATAATGAAAGACGATTTGATTTTATAGATATTCAAAATGAAGGATATGGTATAACATGGAACAAAAAATGGAATACTAATTTATCGCAAAATACCAGTGTACATTATACAAATTATACATTATTCTATGATGGAAATAAACAACGAGACAATGCTGTTTATGATTTTACTATTAAGAATAATGAAATAAAAGAAGTTGCTTTTAGTACTGTGTTTAGTCAGAAATTAAATGCAATAAGTGAATTGAACTTCGGATATGAGTTTACAAATAGTAATATTTCATTTAATTTAGAACAAGAAAACCTTGATTTGTTTACAAGATCAGATAATAGAGATCGAAAAACAAACAATCAACAGACACTTTTAGCAGAACTCGTATTAAACAAATCAAAAAAATACAATGTAAATGTTGGTTTGAGAACTAGTTATATGCCATTATTAGATAAGACATTTTTTGAACCAAGAATATATGGTAGGATTATGGTTTTACCTTCTTTTTGGATAAATACTTCGGCAGAAATAAAACAACAATATACAAGTAGAATTACTGAGATATTTACATCTGATTTTGGTTTAGAAAACGAATTATGGGCAATATCTAATGGTAAAGAAATACCAGTTTTACAAAGTAAACAGGTAACTTTAGGTGTATTGTTTGATAAAAAAGGCTGGTTGATTGATGCTGAAGCTTATTATAAAAACATAGATGGGTTAACGACTTTATCTACTGGCTTTGAAGATACAACTACGGGAGAAACCATTTATAATGGAAGTATAAGAGTTTTAGGAGCGGATTTTTTGCTTAAAAAGAAATGGTCAAATAATATAAGTACATGGGTGAGTTATGCAATTGGTGAAAATGAATCTAATTTTGCAGGGCTAAATAAAGGAAATACATTTAGTGGTAACTTTAATATTTCTAATTCAGTATATATAGCACAGCAAGTAAAGTTTGGAAAATTTGATTTTTCCTTAGGTTGGTCGCATAGAACAGGTTTACCCTTCAGTGAAGTTTTAGATAGAGGATTTGATGTTGAGCAAGTTTCCCTTGGACAAGAACTAGGACCATTAAACGATAAAAAGTTACCAAGTTACCATCGTTTAGATGCTTCTGCAACTTATGATTTTTATTGGAGTAAGAAAAGAAAAGTAAAATCTAAAATAGGAGTATCCTTAATTAATATTTACGACAGGAAAAATATTCTTAGAAGAACCTACGAAAAAGACGTAGATGAATTAACAGGATCAAAGGTAATTAATACTGTAGATACCTTTTCTTTAGGTTTTACACCAAACTTTGTTTTTAGAGTTAGATTTTAGTTAAAAAAAGCTAATTATTTTTTTGGAACAATAATTGTCATACTTTTTTTATAAGTTTGAAGATATGAGAAGGTTATTCACATTTTTAGTCGTATTCAGTAGTGTACTACTACTTAATTCACAAGAAACTACCACTCCTGCGTTTAAAGGAGGAGAGTGGCTTAGTTATAGAATGAGTTATAGTGGATTCTTAAAAGCAGGAACTGCTACATTAGAATTAAAGGAAACCAATTATGAAGGCAAATCTGTACTCCATGCTATAGGAAAAGGAGAAACTTCTAGTGTCATTGGTTGGTTTTTTAAAGTTGATGATAAGTACGAAAGTTATTTTGATAGTACTGAGGTATTGCCACTATTCTTTAAAAGAAAGGTAAGAGAAGGAGGTTTCAGAATGAAAAGAGAGATTAAATTTGATCATAATAAAGAAACTGCACATGTTAAAGATCTTTTGAAAAACAGAGACAGTGTGATTTCTGTAAAGAGTCCTCAAGACATGATTTCTACATTTTATTTTCTTAGAAGTCAAAACACAAAAGAACTTAAAAATGGAGATGAAATAGATGTTGATATGTTTTTTGATGAAAAATCATTTCCTTTCAAATTACGTTGTTTAGGTTTCGAAACATTAGAAACAAAATTCGGTAAGGTTAGAACTCAAAAATTTAGACCCCTAGTACAAGCAGGACGAGTATTTAAAGCTCAAGAGAGTGTTACGATATGGATTACAGCAGACGATAATAAAATTCCTGTAAAGCTAAGTGCATCACTTTCAGTAGGATCTCTAAGAGCCGAATTAGAGGCTTATAAGGGATTGGCAAATCCTTTCGAAATCATTTTCGATAAAAGCTAATTTGTTTACATAGTGTTAAATTGGTTATTTCATATGCTTTTATTTGTACATTTGCCTTTTGAGGAGATCTAAAAAGAGCGACAATTGAAGGCCAATTACTATTTCTATATATTACTATTAACTATTTTTTTATTTTCATCTTGTAAGCAAGAAAAACCAGAAGAAACTCCGGAAGAAGTTGCTGAGGTTGTTGTACCTGAACCGGATATTAGATATGGTTTTAACTTTGATAACTACAAGGTAATCAATGATACTATAAAAAGTGGTGAAAGTTTTGGAATTATATTGGATAGACATCATGTCTTTTACCCTAAAATTAATGAAATTTCAACCACTATAAAAGATACTTTTGACGTTAGAAAAGTAAGAGCAGGGAAACCCTATACAATTCTAGCTTCTAAAGATACTTCTGAAATTGCTCAGGTATTTATTTACAAGCATAATAAAATAGAATCTACAGTAATTAATTTCCAAGACTCAATTATTAAAGCTTATAGATATAAGCAACCAGTTAGAATAATCGAAAGAGAAATATCAGGAAGAATTATAGATAATTTCTCACAAGCTTTAGATACATTAGGTTATGGACCTACTTTAGCTAACGAAGTTGCAGATATTTACTCATGGACGGTTGATTTTTACCGACTTCAAAAAGATGATACTTTCAAGATTGTTTTTGAGCAAAAGTTTATTAATGATACAGTTCCTGTAGGCTATGGGAAAGTTAAAGCAGCAGTATTTAATCACAAGAGTAATGATTTATACGCATATCGTTATGTAGCTGATTCAATCAAAGGAGATGTAGATTATTATGATGATGAAGCAGGATTATTGAGAAGGCAATTTTTAAAATCACCAATTAAATTCCAATACCGAATTTCTTCAAGATATAATTTAAGAAGACGAATAGCTCTTTATGGAAATAAAGTAAGACCACATAGAGGTACAGATTTTGCAGCAGCATATGGAACACCAATCATGACAACTGCAAGTGGAACGGTTGTAGAATCGGCAAGAAGAGGTGGGAATGGTAATTATGTAAAAGTAAAACATAATAGTACGTATAGCACTCAATATTTACACATGAAAAGGCGTAAAGTTAGAGTAGGAGATTATGTAAAACAAGGAGATATTATAGGTTGGGTAGGTATGACAGGTAATACTAGTGGTCCACATGTATGTTATCGTTTCTGGAAGAATGGAAGGCAAGTAGATCCTTTTAGGCAAAAGCTACCTACAGCAAAACCAATGGCAGATAGCTTGAAACCAAAATATTTCGAATTTATTAACCCGCTGAGAAAACAATTAGATAATATTCCTTTACCTTTAAAAAATGAAGAAATAAAGGATGAACATCCTACAACAGAGGAACAAATTATCGCAAACAACAACTAATCATCTAATCATGGCTCTGAAAAACTATAACCCAACAAAAACTAATAGTTGGTATAAATTATCTGAACATTTTAATGCATCTCAAAACATAGTTCTAAAAGAATTATTTCAAAATGAAGAAAATAGAAAAGGAAAATTTTCTATTGTTTTAGATGATCTTGAGGTTGACTATTCTAAAAATAAAATCACACAAGAAACTATAGATTTATTAGTAGAATTAGCTAATGAGGTTGAGTTAAAAGATGCCATAGAAAAATATTTTACAGGTGAAATTATCAATGCTACTGAAGGTAGAGCTGTTTTACACACTGCTTTAAGAAGCACTAATGAAGATGCAATTTTAGTAGATGGTAAAGATATTAAGCCGAAAATCCAAACTACACTTAGAAAAATAAGAGCATTCAGTAATAAAGTAATCTCTGGTAAGTGGAAAGGGTATACCGGTAAATCGATTACAGATGTTGTTAATATAGGTATTGGAGGTTCAGATTTAGGACCAGATATGGTGGTTGAATCACTTAAATTCTATAAAAATAAACTAAACACACACTTTGTATCTAATGTAGATGGTGATCACGTTTCTGAAGTGTTAAGAAATTTAAATCCAGAAACAACACTTTTCGTTATTGTTTCAAAAACATTTACTACGCAAGAAACAATAAGTAATGCTAATACAATTAAAAACTGGTTTTTAAAATCAGCATCAATTTTTGATGTAGCCAAACACTTTGTAGCTGTATCTACCAATTTAGATGCTGTATATGATTTCGGAATAGATAAAAATAACGTATTCCCTATGTGGAATTGGGTTGGAGGTCGTTTTTCATTGTGGTCTGCAGTAGGATTGTCAATTAGTTTAGCGGTTGGTTTCGATCATTTCAGAGGACTGTTAGATGGTGCTGAAGAAATGGATAATCACTTTAGAACCGCTAATTTTGAAGAAAATATTCCAGTAGTACTAGCTTTATTAAGTGTTTGGTATAATAATTTCTATGGAGCAGAAACTGAAGCAATACTTCCTTATACTCAATATTTATCTAAATTACCATCATATTTACAACAAGCCGTAATGGAAAGTAATGGTAAGGGAGTAGATAGAAATGGAGAAGAAGTAAGCTACCAAACAGGAACTATAGTTTGGGGTAGTACAGGTACTAATATGCAACATGCTTTCATGCAATTAGTACATCAAGGAACAAAATTAATTCCTGCAGATTTCATTGGTTTTAAAACGTCATTACATGGTTTGGAAGATCATCATGAAAAGTTGATGGCGAACTATAAAGCTCAAATGGACGCTCTAGCATTTGGTAAAACTAAAGAAGAAGTACATTTAGAATTAAAAACATCTGGAGATCTAGATAAAATTAATTCATTACTACCATACAAAGTTTTTCAAGGAAATAGACCAAGTAATGCAATACTATTTGAAAAGTTAACTCCTAAAGCCTTAGGGAAGTTAATAGCATTGTACGAGCATAAGATTTTTGTACAAGGAATTATTTGGAATATATATTCTTATGATCAGTTTGGCGTTGAACTAGGTAAAGAATTAGCTAAAAAAATCTTAAAAAAGTAGTCGTTTTTCGTTGTTCTAGGACAGTTGTTTTAAAAAGAAGTTAAAAAAGTTAACATTTAGTTAATATTGAAATTCTTAAAAAGATAGAATTTTGCTACGTTTTAATAACAATTATAAAAAGGACAATGAACAATTTTAAAAACGCTTTAATTGTAGCGCTACTATTTGTAGTAACTACAGTTTTAGGTCAAGGGGTTACTTCTTCTTCTGTATCGGGTAAAATTACCGATAATAATGGAGAGCCATTACCAGGTGCTAATGTACTTTTAGTACATACACCTTCAGGAACTAAATATGGAGCATCTACTGATTTTGATGGATTCTTCAGAATTTCAAACATGAGAGTTGGTGGACCATATAAGGTTAATATCTCTTTTGTAGGATTTCAAACAGTAGAAACTGATGGTATTTTCTTATCATTAGGACAAACTAAGAAAATCAATTTATCGTTGAGTGAAGAATCTAATCAGTTAGAAGAGGTTGTAATCAACGCACAAAGAGATGGTTTAATTGACGGTAACAAAACTGGATCAGAAACTACGATTGGTAAAAGAGAGATAGCTACTCTTGCTTCAGCTTCTCGTTCTATAGCTGACTTTGTAAGGTTAACACCTCAAGCTCAAATCTCTGAAGATGATGATGGTTTCTCAATTTCTATTGGTGGTCAAAATAACAGATATAACTCTATCTATATTGATGGTGCTGTTAATAATGACGTATTTGGTTTAGCAGATTCAGGAACTAATGGAGGTCAAACAGGAGTTAGCCCATTTTCTATTGATGCAATTGAGCAGTTTCAAGTTAATATTGCACCATTTGATGTAAAGCAAGCTGGTTTTACAGGAGGAGCAATTAACGCAATTACTAGATCTGGTACAAATAACTTTGAAGGATCTGCATATTTCTTCACAAGAAATGAAAACTTAGCAGGTAAAACTCCAGTAGATTTAGTTGGTGCTAATGGTAGACAAAAATTAGGAGAGTTTACTGCGAATACTTATGGTGTAAGAATAGGAGGACCAATTATTGAAGATAAGTTATTCTTCTTCGTAAACTACGAAAAGCAAGATGAAGAGCAACCACAACCTTTCGCTATCGAAAACTATAGTGGAGATGCTACTGCAGCTGATATTGCTAGATTAAGCGATCACGTATTCAATACTTATGGATATGACATAGGGAATTTTGAAAACGCATTAAGAACATTAGAGAGTGATAAACTTACTGCTAAAATTGACTGGAACATTGATGACAAGAATAAACTTTTATTAAAGCATACTTTTGTAAGAGCAGAAAATCTTGAAACTAGAGGTTCAGATAATAATGAATTAGGTTTTTCTAACGGTTCAGAATTTTTCAACAGTAATACAAATTCTAGTTCATTAGAATGGAGTTACCAAGGAAATAAAATAGCAAACAATTTATTATTAGGATATACTAGAGTTAGAGATGATAGAGATCCTAACGGAAATCCATTCCCTAGTGTAACTATTAATGATGGTACTGGAGGAAGTTCTTTCTCAGGACTTAGATTCGGTGCTGAGCGTTTTTCTACAGCTAACTTATTAAATACTGATGTATTTACGATAACAAATAACTTCGAAATTTACTACGGAGCTCATACATTCACTATCGGTACGCATAATGAATTTACAGATGTTAAAAACTTATTCTTTGCATCTAACTACGGTTTATATGTTTATGACACTATAGACGATTTCATTAATAATACGAACTTACAAGACTTCGAAAGATCATATTCTTTAGTTTCTAATAGTTTTGGAGATGATTCTTCTGGAGCTGCAGAGTTTGGTACTAAACAATTTGGTTTTTATTTACAGGATGCTGTAGACTTTACAGAAAATCTTAAAATTACAGCTGGTTTACGTTTTGATGTTCCAGTATGGGAAGACGGTACGGTAAATGATGATTTTAACACAAGAACAATTCCTTTATTACAAGCTGCTGGTAAAGACTTAAAAGGAGCTAGAGTTGGTCAAGGGGTAAATACTAGATTATACATTTCTCCAAGGTTAGGATTTAATTGGGATGTAAACGGAAACGCTAAAACTCAAGTTAGAGGAGGTATGGGTATCTTTGTTTCTAGATTACCATTAGTTTGGCCTGGAGCAACATACAATAATAATGGGGTTACTGCTGCAGAAAGAGATGATGCTACAGGTTTAACTTTCAATCCAAATGTTGGAACTCAACCAGTAGGTGTAGCTCCTGGATCAGGATTTACAGGTGGTGCTATTGATTTGTTTACTCCAGATTTCCAATTACCACAAGTAATTAAATATAATATTGCTGTAGATCGAAAGTTACCAAAAGGTTTCTCTGTTTCTGCTGACTTTGTATACAATGATAACTTATCTGCTATTTTCTATGAAAACTTAAACATCGGAAATGCATTAGGTAATTTGGCAGGAGCTGATAACAGACCATTCTATAGTAGATCTAGAATAGATGGTACATATACTAGTGTTATATTGGCATCTAATACTAATGTAGGTAGCTCATGGAATACTTCATTCACTGCTAGAAATACATTTAAGAGTGAGTTAATAGATGTATACTCTACAGCTACTTACTCATTTGGAGAATCTTCGAGTATTTTTGATGGTACTTCTTCAAGAAATATTTCTCAATGGAGAGGTATAGTTACTGTTAATGGTAAAAACGGAAACCCACAATTAGGAAGATCTGGTTTTGCTCAAGGACATAGAGTATTAGCTAACGTTAGTGCAGATTTTAAATGGAACGAAAACTTTAAAACTACTGTAGGTTTATTTTATAACGGTAATCAAGGTAATCCATTCTCTTATGTATATGGAGGAGATGGTATATTAGGTGATGATTCAAGAGATAATGCATTAGTATATATTCCATCTGATGCTTCAGAAATTAACTTAGTAGATTTTGTAGATAATGGAACAACTGTTACTGCTGCTGATCAATGGACTGCTTTAAATACTTTTATTGAAAATGATGAGTATTTAAGAAGTAGAAGAGGACAATATGTTGAAAGAAATGGAGATAGAGCTAGATGGAGTCATGTTGTTGATTTAAAGTTATTACAAGATTTTAAACTTAAAGCATTTGGTAAAACTCACACATTACAGTTGAGTGCAGATATTTTTAATTTTACTAACTTGTTAAATAAAGAATGGGGTAAAACATTCTTTGCTAGCGACTTTAGACTTATAGATGTTGCTAATGGTTCAGGTACTGCAAATCCTGAATTTAACTTCGACCCTGGTACAAGAGTAATTGACCAAGTAGATGATAGAGGAATCCAATCTTCTAGATGGCAAGCTCAAATTGGTCTTAGATATATCTTTGATTAATTTTAAAGAATCATAAAAATTAAAACCACCTCAATCGAGGTGGTTTTTTTGTGCGTAAAAATCAGTACTTTTGCATCATATTTAAACAACCAACGTTATGATAAAAACAGTTCATTCCTATTGGGCTTACATTGTATTAGCAATCTTAGTTTTTACGGTTATCAATGCCATTATTGGATTAGTACAAAAAAAAGAGTTTACTCATAAAGATTTTAGATTAGGGTTATTCACACTAATCACTACACATATACAATTTTTAATAGGTGTTATTCTTTATATTTCTGAAGGTAGATATAATAACTTTGGAGAAACTATGAAAATTCCAGAGGCAAGATTACTATCGTTAGAACACCCAATAATGATGATTTTAGCTATTGTTTTAATAACAATGGGATGGTCTAAACATAAGAAACAAGTAAAAAGCGAATCAAAATTTAAGAAATTTGCCATTTTCTATGGACTAGGATTGGTCTTAGTGCTATCCAGAATTCCATGGTCTAATTGGTTTTAAAAATTGAATTCCCGCAGTAGCGGGAATCTTACTTTTAGAAGCGTATGAAAATTATAAGTTATATACTTTCTTCAATTTATGGAGTAACGTTTTTTCTGATTTTATTGGTCTTTCATCCTATTCAATGGGTTTGTTTTAATGTATTCGGTTATAAAGCACATAAAGCATCTGTAGACCTTTTGAATTGGTGTTTAGTAAAGAATTTATTAGTGTTAGGTATTCCAGTTCGATTTAAAAATGAACATGAGATTCCTGAAAATACCACTATAATCTTTGCGTCTAACCATCAAAGTATGTTTGATATTCCACCGTTAATCTGGTATTTAAGAAAACATCATCCAAAATTTGTTTCAAAAATAGAACTAGGTAAAGGAATTCCTAGTATTTCATATAATTTAAGACATGGAGGAGCAGCTTTAATAGATAGAAAAGATAGAGCACAAGCTTTAGGAGAATTGAAAAACTTTGCGAAAAGAATACATAGTAATGCTTGGTCAGCAGTAATTTTTCCTGAAGGAACGAGAAGTAGAAATGGAGCACCCAAGAAGTTTTCTACAGGTGGATTAAAAACTATAATTAAGTTTAATCCTGAAGCATATATAGTACCTGTATCTATAAATAATTCTTGGAAGATTTTTAAGTATGGAAAATTTCCTTTAGGAGTATTTAGTCCATTAACACTAGAAGTACATAAACCTATTCATTTGAAAGATCAGAATATAGATGAAGTTCTTACAAATGTAGAAGCACAAATAAAAAGTAAAATTAATGTCAATACATAATATTAGAAAGGAAGTGATGAAGACCTTGGAGACTAAAATCCATGGTTTTGTAGAAGATTTTTTAATCCCCGTAGAAAAAATTTGGCAACCTACAGATTTTTTACCAAACTCTCAAAGTGATAATTTTATAGAGGAGGTAAAAGAAATTAGAGAAATATCTAAAGAGTTAGACGATGATTTTTGGGTAGTTTTAGTCGGAGATACGATAACTGAAGAAGCTTTACCTACTTATGAGTCTTGGTTGTTAGATTTAGATGGAGTTACTCAAGATCCAGATAATGGTTGGGCTAAATGGGTGAGAGCTTGGACAGCTGAAGAAAATAGACACGGAGATGTTTTAAACAAGTATTTATATCTTTCAGGAAGAGTAAATATGAGAGAAGTGGAAATATCTACACAGTATCTAATTGCAGATGGTTTTGATATAGGTACGTCTACTGATCCGTATAAGAATTTCGTGTATACAAGTTTTCAAGAATTAGCAACGTATATTTCACATAATAACGTAGCAAAAATAGCTCGTAAAAAAGGACATAAGCTATTAGCTAGAATGTCTAAGATTATTGCAGGAGATGAAATGCGTCATCACAAAGCATACACTGAGTTTGTGAAGGAAATTTTCAAAATAGATCCTAGTGAAATGATGTTGGCTTTTGAAAAAATGATGAGACATAAAATAGTAATGCCGGCAATGCATTTACGAGAGTCGTTTAATGCAAAGGGAAGTTTATTTGATGACTTTTCTACAGTAGCTCAACGTATAGGTGTATATACAGGATTTGACTATGTAGATATTTTAAAGAAGTTGAATGAGACTTGGGAGATAGATAAAATAACAGGATTAACTGCAGAAGCAGAAAAAGCTAGAGATTATTTAATGAAGCTTCCAGAAAGAATGTATAGAATTACAGAACGTATTGTGATTCCTGATACAGATTTTAAATTTAAATGGATGATTCCAGCATAAAACAAAAAACCGAGTTTTAAACTCGGTTTTTTTGGTCATCATCCCATGCTAAGGGCAGTTAGTGTAAAACACTTTCTGTTTTCTTTATAAGTTTAACAGTTGTTCTTGTTTTATAAAACGAACTTTTACACACCCCACATTTGTACAATTTCATATGTGGCATTACTATTTTTTGAAAGATAGACCTTCTTTTTCTCCTTAGTAATTTAGAACTACAAACAGGACACTCCATACTCCCCACTTTTAATTAATTTACCATCTATAATTCAACATATTTAAAGTTAGAATTATATATAATTTGGTTTTTTTGATAAACTCAAATTTACATACAGCATAAGTGAAAAGAATCACCCGTTTTGGGTGATTTTAAGAATTATTAAATAGTGATGCTGATTTTAATATCTTGACCAATAGCTAGTTTTGCTTTTTTTCGTATTTCTGCTTTAACAGGTAGTAGATATGTGTCTAACTTTGTATCGAACCAAATAGAAGTTTCCCAAGCGAAACCATTAATCTTAGCAGTTGTTTTCATTCTTCCCCATCCTTCTTCTAACCATTGATGATGAGTTCTTATTTCTTTTGATATATCTTTAGGAAGAGAAACAAAGTGCCACCCACCAGATGAGCTGTGTTTCCATAATATACTAGAGAATTCATATGTAATTTTTCCATTCATAGACCCTTTTATTTTATAATTGAAAAGAAATACCTGACTCTATTCCAGAACTATTATGTCCACTATTTGGGAAAGCAAAATCTAAATTAGAATTATGTCTGAGGGTAATTCTAAAATCAAATGTTATTCGATTTTGCTGTAAAGCAAAACCTAAACCTACAACATCTGAAAAAGCAAATCCTTTTTTTAATCGCTCTGTATCTGCACCTGAAACCATCGGGCCTACACTAGCTAATAGATATGAGCTAAAATTATTTGTAATGTTGTAGCGTAGAAGAATTCCAATATTGAGTGCATATTCTAAAAATTTTCTCCTTTGAGTATAAAGTCGCCTAAGAGCTAAATAATTATCTGTTTCAGAGCGAATAAATTGTTCATTCAATAATTGATAATTCACAAAATAGACACTAGGTTCCAATAAAAGTTCAAAATTGAAATTCTGTTTTTGGGTGAGTTTGTAATTGACTTGTAGTTTTAGAAATTGATTATTGTACAAATAGTCAGAATCATTAAGAGGAAAAAGATTTTGAGAAGCTTGTCCATAGTTTAAACCTAAAGAGTATCTATTTTTGGCTTCTTGAGCGTATAAACTATTATAATTTAAAAAACATAAACAAAAGTAAAAGAGATACCTTTTCATTAATTAATTTCAGGTTTTAATTTAGTAACAATAAAATATCCTAGTAATAAACCTACTATTGAAAATAACACATCATTTAGATCAAAAACATTATTCCCTCCTAAGTTATGAATTTTAAATTCTTGAGTAATTGTATAGACAGAAGCTATAACTAAGGCCGTCAAATACATCAATTTTTTATTGATATTAGATCTTTTCGTTACCAATAATCCTATACCTGTCAATAGTAAAACACCTAAAATACCTTCAAAAAAGTTAGGTAAGGATAATACTAAAATCTTTAAAAATTCAATTGAGGTATGTTGTAAAACAATTGGTCGTAAAAGCTTGAAAAGAACAAATAAGACTATAATAATAAATTGAATACGGGTTAGTTTGAATATATCCTGCATTTTATATTATGAATTCATATTCATTATTCTAAATTCATCTCGATCATTAAGAAATCCTAATTTTTTTCGAATAGTGTTTTGATTATCTTTATGTAATACCACTGAGATAGTTTCTTCTTGTTCATTGTGTTCTGTAGATAAACAATTCCCAAGACTGTCATAGACAGCAGAATGTCCTACATATTCATAATCGTTACCATCCATACCCACTCTATTTACACCAATAGTATAACTCATGTTTTCTATGGCTCTAGCCTTTAATAAAGCATCCCATGCGTTAATCCTTTTTTTAGGCCAACTTGCTATATAAAGCAACAGATCATAATCTTCTGTATTTCTTGCCCAAACAGGAAAACGTAAATCATAACAAATTAAAGGACAAATTTTCCAACCTTTATACTCCACAATTATTTTTTCAGCACCAGAAGTATAAGTTTCATGTTCTTTAGCTAATGTGAACGTGTGTCGTTTATCATAATAACTAATTTCACTATTGGGCAATACAAAAAGTAATCGATTATAAAAGGTGTTATTTTCTTCAATAATAATGCTCCCTACTATAGCAGCGTCTTTTTGAGCAGCCATGTGTAGCATCCATTGTATAGTTTCACCAACCATATCTTCTGCTAAAGATTTTGCATTCATGGAGAATCCAGTAGTGAACATTTCAGGAAGTACTATAAGATCAACAGTATTATCAATTACATTTATTTTAGAGGTAAAGTGTTCCAAATTAGCTTTTGGATTTTCCCAAACTAAGTTAGATTGAAGTAGTGAAACATGCATTGTGTCCATATGGTTTAGTAATCGTTTTTTAGCATTTCATGTATTCTTTTTTCAGCTTCTTTCTTTGTAATGCCATTATAATAATCTTTAATAAAGGGATCATCAAAATCTTTGTGAGGAAAAATTTCAGGCCTTTCATTACCAGTTTTAGTTACAACAGTTGTAGGAATATTCTTCGTAAATGTATAATCAGGTAAATAATTAGATAACCAGCCAAAATATTGATTTTCATGGTTCGTGTTTTTGAAATTAGTTTTATAATCTTTAAAACTTTTCTCACTTAGAGAAACCCATAATCCATATTCTAATATATCATCATAATCTACAATTTTTTGCTTCAATACCACCCTAATAAATCGATCTGTTTGATCTTCATAATTAATAATACAGAAATCATCATTTATTTTAGCAATATTGTTTTTTTCTTCTTCAGTTAACTGAAAATAACTTGATGGAGAAGCATAAGCTAAAGCAGGCCATTCGTTATGTATTTCACCACATACAGAACATCTAAATTCTTTATTTTTCTTTTTTTTCCAGAACATATCTTCTTGGTAAGATGTCTATCAAAAATAACATAATTATTGTACTTTCGAGTTATGCAAACGTTTATTCAGGAAACCATTCAAGATATTTTAAAAACAAATACTACATTTAATAATGTAACCTTTGTTTTACCTTCTAATCGTGCAGGAGTATTTGTAAAACAAGCACTAAAAAATGAAGGTGTTGTAGGGTTTTTACCTGAAATTTTAACTATTGAAGGATTTACTGAACAAGTATCCTCAATTAGAAAAATAGATAGTATACAGCTATTATTTTATTTTTATAAGACATACAAAAGTCAAGAATCTAATCCTGATACTTTTGATGTTTTTTCTTCTTGGGCATTAACAGTATTACAAGATTTTAATGAAATAGATCAGCACTTGGTCAATGCAGAAGAAGTCTTTATATACATAAGAGATGTACAACGGTTAAAAAAATGGTCTGTTAAGGGGACATTTCAAGAAACAGAATTGATGAAAGATCATTTTGCGTTTACAGAAAGATTGAATGAATACTATACGGCTTTTTATAAGTTTTTACTAGATAATAAAATTGGATACCAAGGTTGTTTATATAGAGAAGCAACAAAAAGGCTAGAAGATTTTTTAAAAAACACAAAAGACAGAAAATTCTTTTTTATTGGTTTTAATGCGCTGAATAAAGCTGAAGAATATATCTTAAAAACAATGCTCTCCGAAGGGAATACGGAGGTGTATTGGGACATAGATGAAGCATTTTTATACTCAAATCATCAAGCAGGGAATTTTATTAGAAAATACAAAACCAGTTGGAATTATTATAAAAATAATGAAATAAAAACCATTGGAAATTGGTTTTCTCAACCCAAAAACATCAGAGTTATTGGAGCCGCTAAAAATGTTTCGCAACAAAAATATGCAGGAGAATTACTAACTCAATTTCCAAATTATAACAATACAGCTTTAGTATTAGCGGACGAATCGTTATTGCCTATCACATTAAATTCGTTACCAGAAAATGTTTCATCAATAAACATTACTATGGGGTATCCTTTAAAAGATATTCCTTCTACGAGTTTGTTTTTATCCATTTTTCAACTTTTTATTAGTCAAGAAAAATTACAAAAAAAAGAGGCAAAAGTATTTTATTACAAAGAAGTAATAAAGCTGATTAAAGCACCTTTATTATACCGATTACTATTAAAGGATAATAATTCAATTTCTGATGAAATTGTAACTACTATTTTTAAAGAAAATAGAACATTTGTAGACAAATCCTATATAGCCTCTTTTCTACAAGAAATTTCCGAAAACAAAAAAGATTTACTATTATCTTTAGTAACAGAGTTTAAGACTATAGATGATTTTTTAGTAAGAATTTTGAATTTAATTGAAGCTGTTAAAAATGATGTAGAGGGCCTAGAAAAAGAATTTTTATTCAGGTATTACACTGTCTTTAATCAGTTACAAAATTTACAAATAGAGTTCGGGTATTTTTCAGATATAAAAACACTGTATCAGTTTTTTAAACAATTAATCAATTCTGAAAACCTATCTTTTCAAGGAGAACCGTTACAAGGGTTACAATTAATGGGAATGTTAGAGACCCGTTTGTTAGATTTTAAAAATATCATTGTAACTTCAGTTAACGAAGGTGTTTTTCCAGCAAATAATAAGCAAATTTCATTCATTCCTTTTGATGCTAAAGTAGCTTACGGACTCCCTACATATCGAGAAAAAGATGCTATTTTTTCTTATCATTTTTTCAGGTTAATACAAAGAGCAGAAAATGTGTTTTTACTTTATAATACAGAAAGCGATACTTTTGGAGGAGGAGAAAAAAGTAGATTTATTACACAATTAGAATTGCTTAAAGAAAACATTCAGCACACCATAGTAAGTCCCAAGATTTCAGCAAACACTACGGAAAAAAAGGAGATAAAAAAGAATGACGCTATTGCAGAAACATTGAAAGAATTAGCAGGAAAAGGAATTTCTCCATCAGCGTTAACCAATTATTTATACAATCCTATAGCTTTCTATCAACAAAAGGTGTTGAAAATTCGTGAGTTTGACGATTTAGAAGAAGAAGTAGCGTTTAATACGTTAGGAACTGTAGTGCATGAAACATTACGAGAACTTTACGAGCCGATGAGGGGCAATTATTTATCGAAATCTGATGTTGAAGAAATGAAAGGAAAAGTAAACCAATTATCACATAAATATTTTTCTGAGTATTTTAAAAATGGAGATGTTTCTACGGGTAAAAATCGACTTATTTTTGAAGTTGCAGTTCGGTTTGTGACTAATTTTTTAAATCAAGAAATAGAATTACTTGCTGATGAAAATAATGAGTTAAAAATTTTAGAACTAGAAAAAAACTACGAAGCTTTTGTAACTGTTGAAGGAATAGACTTTCCTATTAAAATTCATGGACAAGTGGATAGGGTAGATCAATTGAATGGAGTTACTAGAATCATTGATTATAAGACAGGATTGGTTAATGAAACGGATTTAAAAATTGGAGGAGCAGACCATATCATGGACTTTAAATATAGCAAAGCAATACAGGTATTATTATATGCATATATGTTCAGTGAAAGTGAAGTTGTAAGCACTCCATTAGAGGCAGGAATCATTTCATTTAAAAGATTGAAATCTGGATTTATGAAATTGAATTTTTCAGAAAAATATAGAGGAAAAGATCATCTAGTAACACCAGAACGAATAACAGATTTTATAGCCCAAATAAAGGAGTTGTTGTTAGAAATTTATAACCCTGAAATTGCTTTTATAGAACCTAGTGAGTTGCCTTTTTAATTTTTAAGGATACTATTTTCCAAACTTGTTTTCCCGATTTATATTCACAAATTTCTTTAAAACCAACAGCTTCATGAGCTTGTAAAGATCTAGTGTTTGTACTATCAATTTCTGTAATAATACTTTTAAATTTATTAGAAAAAGTAGTCGCCATTGTAGTATATAACCCTCTAAAAATCCCTTTACCTCGGTAAGCTTTATCAACACAAACCTGTCCCATTACTATAAAATTAGGATCTATTTGGAGTTTATCCAATTCATTAAACATAGGAATTAACACAGGAATTTCACGTTTAAATGTAGTAGACATAGATAATGCATAAGCCACCACTTTATTCTTATCTTTTGCAATAATATGAGGATGAAAATCATGCATTTTAGAAAGTATGTCCAGATCATGTTCTACAGTAACAAAACCTTGAGTTTTCTTTTCTTCTTCAGAAAGTTGTTTGGGTAAGTTACGTTGCTGTAACTGTAATATTTGTTCTAATTCTAACTGGGTAGAAGTTTTAGTAAAAATAATCATTGGAGAGTTAATTGATTTGGCTAAATTTTTTGTAATAAAAGTAAGAAAAATGAGAATTAAATTAACCAGTTAATATATTTTTCTATTATAATGAATACTAAAAAAAACCTCTGGTAAAACAGAGGTTTTTTTTAGTATTGTAAGTCTATATTACTATTAGTTCCTTAAAACAGGACAACAATTTAAATATTCACTTGTACAAACTTCACCTTGGTATGGTGAACATTGGCTATACACATTCCTTAAGAAATACGTATTTCTACCAGGAGCAAGAGTTTGTGAAATAGGTCTACTGTATGCAGAATTAGAAGCATTTGAATTTTCAGTAACCAAGAAATAATTAATGATAGTACTGCTTGTTAATGTTAAACGAGAAGAATAAGAGGCATCTGTATAAACATCTGCGTATACATCTTCACTTAATTCATACTCGCCATCAGGTTCAGTATAATAGAAATCGGTAATCTGTCTAAACTTATAAGCATGCGGATATAAATACCTAAGAGCTACTAAATCAAAATTAGTAAAACCATAGAAACCAGTATCAATACTAGACCACATAATAGATTTAGTATCACTTTCATCAGAAGGCGTATCAGGTATGTGAATTGGTTCATCAGGTGAAATACCTAATAAATCTGGAACAAATCCATAACTCCCCTCACCATTACTTCTCCAGTTAGTATGTTTTAGACCAATAGAATGCCCTATTTCATGTAAGAACAATTCAACTTTTGTTCTTGTTACATCAACAGTTTCTGTAATATCAGAATTTATATTAATAAACATTTGCCTACCTGGTCTACCACCAGTTGGTAGTTGAGCATTAGCTCTTATTATTAATTGTTCATCATCCCTTCCTCCTAAATCTTTAGGGTCAACTTCTATTGATGCAGAAGATCTAGATTCTACATATTCTAGAAATAATCCACAATCAGTAATATTATTATACCTTCTAATTGCATTTTGCAAAGAACCTAAGTAGAAGTTTCTTAATGAAGGGTGTAGGTAAATTTTAATTCTTAAATTAAAAAGAGAAACCAAGCCTTCACTTCTGTACTGTTTAGCTGTAATAGACTTATTAGGAACAGTATTTATTTCATCTTGATATTGATAATCTTCAATATTTTTTGAAAATAAAAGATCTTTAACATGAAAGAAATTTTCACTTTCAAGTATATCCTCATATTTTGTTCCGTGTGCTATTAATTTTTGTACTACAGGGTTGCTCCTGTCACTTGCGGTTAATGCTGAATCATTATTATCAGATTGAACTATTGTGTTATCTTTATTACAAGAAAAGAAAGTGATTAAAGTAATAGCAAATAATAAGAAGATTTTTTTGGTTTTTTTCATAATAATTTCGGTTTAATATTTGTGATAAATCTAGTTAATGTAATTGTTTCTAAGGTTATCAAAAAATGAAGGAAATTGCTGTCTTTTTAATATAAACTTAACAAGTTTTGTCTTTTTTAGTGAAGAATTAAAGTTATATAGTTTTTGGCAAACGTTTTCGTTATAAATTTAGAGAAATAAGCTTTTTTAATCATGTTTTTTCTAATTTAGAATAATTATTTTTGTTGAAATCAACAAAAGAGCAAACTTCTAAAACATAGAATAATGAAAACAATCAACGATTTTAATTTTGAAGATAAAAAAGCGTTAATCCGCGTAGATTTTAATGTGCCATTAAATGATGAGTTTAAAGTAACTGATGATACTAGAATTCAATCTGCTAAATCTACCATAATTAAAATTTTAGAAGATGGTGGAAGCTGTGTATTAATGTCGCACCTAGGTCGTCCAAAAGGAGTTGATGAAAAGTTTTCATTACAACATATTGTAGATAAAGTAAGTGAAGTAATTGGTGTGCAAGTAAAATTTGTAAACGATTGCGTAGGAGCATCTGTTGAAGAAGCTGTAGCAAACCTAAAGAACGGAGAAATCTTATTATTAGAAAATTTACGTTTTCACGGAGAAGAAAAAGCGGGAGATAAAGCTTTTGCAGAACAATTATCTAAGTTAGGAGATATATATGTGAATGATGCTTTTGGAACTGCACACAGAGCGCATGCTTCAACAGCTGTTGTTGCACAATTTTTCCCAGAGAAAAAATGTTTTGGACATTTATTAGCTAAAGAAATTGAAAGTATAGATAAGGTATTAAACAATTCTGAAAAGCCTGTATTAGCTGTACTTGGTGGAGCAAAAGTTTCTTCTAAAATTACAGTCATAGAAAATATTTTAGATAAAGTAGATCATCTTATTATTGGAGGAGGTATGACGTTTACTTTTATAAAGGCACAAGGTGGTAAAGTAGGAGACTCTATTTGTGAAGACGATAAAATGGATTTAGCACTTGAAATTTTAGAAAAAGCAAAGGCTAAAAATGTACAAATACATATTCCTGTAGATGTTGTAGCAGCAAA
Organism: Tenacibaculum agarivorans; assembly: GCF_001936575.1. Classification (GTDB taxonomy): domain Bacteria; phylum Bacteroidota; class Bacteroidia; order Flavobacteriales; family Flavobacteriaceae; genus Polaribacter; species Polaribacter agarivorans. Next base: position 186,800 of record NZ_MSMP01000001.1, on the reverse strand, counting down.
TGCTTTTGATAACAATGCTGAAACACAAATCGCTGATGTGATGGCAATCCCTGACAATTGGCAAGGTTTAGACGCAGGACCAAAATCATTAGCAAACTTTGAAGAAGTAGTAAATCAATGTAAAACCATATTATGGAATGGTCCTCTAGGTGTTTTTGAGATGGAGAGCTTTGCTAAAGGAACAATTGCCTTAGGAAACTATATTGATAATGCAACTAAAAACGGAGCATTTTCTTTAGTAGGCGGAGGAGATTCTGTTGCTGCAGTTAAACAATTCGGATTTGCAGATAAAGTAAGTTATGTATCTACTGGTGGAGGAGCTATGTTAGAAAGCTTAGAAGGAAAGGTTCTACCAGGAATTGATGCAATTTTAAATTAATATATCAATTTTATAATTTAGTAATGTATTAATGGAACAATGTATCTTGAGTTGGTTAATTGATATATTATTACATTAGTATATTAAACAATTGAAATACATGAAATACACAACATTACCCAATACTGATGTAAAAGTTTCTAAAATTTGTTTAGGAACTATGACTTGGGGAAATCAGAATACAGAAGCAGAAGGTTTTGAACAAATGGATTATGCCTTAGATCAAGGTGTAAACTTTTTTGATACTGCTGAACTGTATTCAGTACCTGCCACTCCAGAAACTTATGGATCTACAGAAAAAATTATCGGAAACTGGTTTAAAAAAACAGGAAACAGAGATAAAGTAGTATTAGCTTCTAAAGTTGCGGGAGGTGGTGACTATACAGCTCATATTAGATCTGGAGGATTAACAGGAGAAAATATTAAAAAAGCCGTAGAAGGAAGTTTACAACGTTTACAAACAGATTATATTGATTTATACCAACTGCATTGGCCAAATAGAGGTGTAAACTGCTTTGGAGTTAGAGATTATCCATATAAAACTTCTGCGAAAGAAGCGGAAAATCATATTGAGATTTTAGAAACCTTAGCGGATTTAATCAAGGAAGGAAAAATAAAGCATGTAGGTTTATCTAATGAAACTCCTTGGGGAACTATGAAATATTTACAAGCTGCTGAAGATAATGGATTGCCTAGAATGGTAACTATTCAAAACTCATATTCGTTAATTCACCGTGGTTATGAATATGGAATGTCTGAAGTATCTTTACGTGAAGATATTGGTTTACTTGCCTATTCTCCTTTAGCACAAGGTGTACTTTCTGGAAAGTATTTAAATGGAGGAAAACCGGAAGGAGCAAGAGGAACTTTATTTCCAAGATTCATTGCTAGATATATGGGAGATGGATCTCAAAATGCAGTAAAAGCGTATTTAGCTATAGCAGAAAAACATGGATTAACACTGTCTGAATTAGCATTAGCGTATATTAATCAATTGCCATTTGTAACCAGTAATATTATTGGCGCTACTAGAATGGATCAATTAAAAGAAAATATTGGTTCTATTCATGTAGAATTATCGGATACGATTTTAAATGAAATAGAGGGAGTACATGCTGCGATGCCAAATCCAGCGCCTTAACTAAAAATATCTCTATTTACATAATATAAAAAACCCCAAAGCTAAGACTTCGGGGTTTTTGCTTTGGTTGTGTAGTTTAATTAACTCTCTTCTTCCCCTACTGCTTCAGTTTGAGTCGTTACTGATCCTGTTGTTGCGTTCCCATACACAGGAGTTTCATTTCGTAAAATGTCAATAACCCTAGCAAAATTTTCAGCAGTCATATATGGTGTTTCTTCTCTTTTTCCTTGAAAGGTAGTGAAGTAAAATTTCCCTAAATCAATTTTTGGATCCCATAAAGCCTGATAGCTTTTTAATTTGGTCCAGCCCGTAGTCCCTTGTGCAAAATGTGGCATAGTTTTAAGTTTTGGTTAATTACAAGGTAAAATTACTATAGTTTAAAAAAGAAATAACAGGCTATAAGCCTGTTATTTATATCGTGTTTAACCTAAGATTTAAAAAGTGTTTTTCTCTTAAAATATGGTATACCCTAATATAATATTACCAGCTGAATAACTAGTATTCCAAGAAACAGCATTAATAATATCTCTTTTGATATATTCAAGTTCAATACTGAACTTTTTATATCTGAATCCAAAACCAAATGCAAAACCACTAGTAGGGTTAATTTCTAATTCATTTAAAATATCGCCATTTTCTCTAGAAAAAGTGATAGGATCACTACTTGAAAAATCTGCAACATAAGCTATGTTAGCAAATATTTTAGAGTTTTTGTTTAAAAAGAAATAGTGACGTACACCTACAGGAACTTCAATAGAACTGTAGTCTACTTTAGTTTTGACCAATAAATCACCTACCATTAGAATATCATCTCTTAATGCTTCTACCTCACCAGAAAAAGATTGATATGTTGGTTTTATAAATAAGCCCCATTTATCGTTATTGAAAGGCAAAATATACTCTAATTCAGCACCAATACGAAATCCAATTTTACTTCCAAAATCTGATGTGCCAAAAACTGAAACAGGATTTTTAAGCTCTAGTGAAGTATTGCTCACTCCACCTTTGAGGTATAGGTGAAATTGGTTTTTCTTTTTTTTGTTGTTTACAACAAGTGATGTATTAGGATTTTTGCAAGTATTATATTTAACAAAATAATTTACTAAGCTTTGTTTAGAATAGTCTAATCTTTTTACACTATTTGTATTTAAATCATTACAGTTTAAATCCTTTAATAATTGTTGTTTAAATCGTTCATTTTTGGCAATCTTTTCATTTTGATAATATCCGTTTTTGAAAGCCGAGAACTTATATCGTTTGTAAATAAGTTGTTTCACATTAGTGTCGTTTACATCATAAAAAAAGCGCTGTAAACCAGGTTTATAATATGAGAATAAATTTGCTTCTCCCTGAACTAGGTGATTTAGGAATAAGATCTCCTTTTGGAAAGAAGGAGTACGGTTAGTACTAAGGTTTTCAACTCCATCACTTGATTTATCAATATCAACCTCTTTTTTTACGTATTTAAATTTTGTTGGAATAGAAAACTCTTGTACTGTTTCAATATTCCCGGTTTTTATTTGATCACTATTAAGTAATTGATAGGTGAATTTTGTAGGGTTGTATCGCCAATCTTCATTTTTGATTAAACAATCTATTTTCTCTCCAGATTTTGTGATAAAATAACCTTTTTGAAAAGTTGTTTGTGCATACAGTTTGAAAACGGCAATAAAAATCACCGAAAAGAATATTTTCTTTTTCATAATTAAATTTTTTTATTAAAACTGGCGGCAAATATATAATTTTCTATTAGAATGCTAATAATCTTAGTTCATATTATTAGTACTTAATTAACTATGTTAATTATAGCGGTATATATATTGTAATGAAATAAAATTGTATCGAAAAGCATTAAAATTGCTCTCGATACAATCTAAATAAGTATTGGATCACCTAAGGTGGTATTTCAAGTATGTAAAGATTGTAAAATTTAGATAGGAATTATTAATACCCAACTTTAGTACGTACTCTTTGTAAAACATCTTGAGCAACTTTTCTAGCTTTTTCTGCACCAATAGCTAAAGCTTCATCAATCTCATTTTTGTTTTCCATATAATGATTGTATTTAGCTCTAATATCTGCAAACTTATCTATAATCAACTCATATAGTGCTTGTTTAGCATGGCCGTATCCGTAATTACCACCTTCATAGTTTGCTCTCATTTCTGCAATCTGTTCTTCAGTAGCTAATAATTTATATAACGCGAAAACATTATCAGTATCTGGATCTTTAGGGTCTTCTAAAGGTGTACTATCTGTTTGAATTTTCATAACCTGTTTACGTAATTTTTTATCTGGTAAAAAGATATTAATTACATTGTCACGAGACTTACTCATCTTCTCTCCATCAACACCAGGAACTAACTGCGTGTGTTCTTGAATTTTAGCTTGAGGCGGAACTAATGTTTCACCTACAACATTATTTAACCTGTTTGCAACATCACGAGTCATCTCTAAATGTTGTAACTGATCCTTACCTACTGGAACAATCTCTGCATCATATAGTAAAATATCAGCAGCCATTAGCATGGGATAGGTGAATAATCCTGCATTAACATCTTCTAAGCGGTCAGCTTTATCTTTAAAACTATGTGCTAAGGTTAAACGTTGGTATGGGAAATAACAATTTAAATACCAAGTTAATTCCGTAACCTCTGGAATGTCACTCTGACGATAAAAAACAGTTTTATTAATGTCAATACCACAAGCTAACCATGTAGCCGCAGTACTGTAGGTGTTTTCACGTAGTAAGTTTCCATCTTTAATTTGAGTTAAAGAATGCATATCAGCAATAAATAAAAACGATTCATTTTCAGGCTGATTTGCCATTTCTATAGCAGGTAAAATAGCACCTAATAAATTTCCTAAATGTGGAGTTCCTGTACTCTGTACACCAGTTAAAATCCTTGACATTATTTGATTGTTTGTTTAAATTATTTCGATATATAATTATAGAGAAATAATATAGTATTTAAAGGAAACAAAAGTACTATTTAAATCTATCAAACAAAAGAAATTACTACATTAGCAAATATGAAGTACATAAAAATTCCCTTTCTTTTATTGTGGCGTGCATGGTTTTATGTACTCATGTTTTTGGGTATTGTACTCATGTCTCCAGTGCTTATTATTTTATCCTCTAGTGAAAAACTCTATCCGTATTTTTGGAAAGTAGTTCGGATTTTTTCGTATTTGTTGGTGTACGGAATGGGTTTTAGACTCAATATTGAAAGAGAACAAGAAATTAATAGCAATAAGAGTTACGTTTTTTGTGCAAATCACACATCCTTTTTTGATATTTGGTTGATGATTATCATGAGTAAAAATCCAATTGTTTTTGTAGGGAAAAAAGAATTGGTTAAAATTCCAGTATTCGGCTTCTTTTACAAAAGAGTAGTCATTATGGTTGATAGAGGCAATGCAAGTAGTAGAAGAAAAGTATATGGTCTAGCAAAAAAACGATTGAAAAACGGAACTAGTGTAGCTATTTATCCAGAAGGATTAGTGCCTGAAGAAGATATTGTTTTAGCGCCTTTTAAAAATGGAGCTTTTAGCTTGGCTATTGAGCATCAAATTCCAATTGTTCCTCAGGTTTATTTTGATTGTAAGAGATCTTTTTCTTGGGATATTTTTAAAGGAGGACCAACTACTTTACGAGCTAAGCAATATAATTTTATACCTACAGCTAAACTAAAGCTTGAAGATAGATTTGAGTTAAAAAAACAAGTTTTTGATTTGATGTATAATGAGTTGACGAATGATGAGCGTTACATGAAAGATACTAACAAGGTAAAAAATGAAAAACAAAGAATTATTGAATGAATATAGTAAAGAAGAAGAGCATTTGAATGTTCTTACGCATGGCTTTGGTCTTATGGCAAGTTTAGTTGCCTTACCAATTTTGATTCAAAAAGCTTTTTGTTATATCGAATTTTGGTATCGATTAAGTTTTATTGTATACGGATTCAGCTTAATTATTTTATATGCAGCTTCTACTTTTTATCATAAAGAAACAGACCCTGTGAAAAGAAAACGATTAAAAGTTTTTGATCATGCAGCAATCTTTGTGTTAATTGCTGGAAGTTATACCCCGTTTTGTCTAGTAGCTTTAGATTCACAACTAGGATGGAATATATTTTTTACGGTTTGGACTTTTGCGTTTGTAGGTATCCTATTCAAATTATTCTTCACAGGTAAATTAAAACATGTGTCTACAGTAATGTACGTAGCCATGGGATGGTTAGTAGTATTTTTTATCCAGTCGTTAATAGAAAGTTTATCGAAAGAGGGAGTAGAGTACTTAATTGCTGGTGGAATATTTTATACTATAGGAGCAATACTATATTCTATTAAAAAAATACCTTATAATCACGCAATTTTTCACGTTTTTGTGCTTTTAGGAAGTATTTGTCACTTTTGGGCAATTTATAATCTGTGATACTATTTTTTTACAAGAAACTTCTACGTAGACTATACAACTACCATTTATTGAATGGGTATTTACTTAGATTAGAATTATAATATTTAGCCTGACCAGTAACTTCTTCACCGAGCCAATCAGGTTTGGTGAAAATTTCATCTTCAGAAGAGAGTTCTATTTCAGCAACAATTAATCCTAAATTGTCATCTAAAAACTCATCAACTTCATAAGTATGACGATCTATAGTTACTAAGTACCTGTATTTTTCAATATTTCCTTTTTCACATAATTTGAATAAATCCAAAGCTTCTTGTTTTGTTATTTCCTTTTCCCATTCAAAACGAGTAGTACCAGAAATATTAGAAGCTCCTTTAATAGTTAAAAACCCTTGTTCATCTTTTAAGCGAACTCGGACTACACGTTCTTTATCAGAATTTAAAAACCCTTGTTTTATATATACTTTCTTTTCAGATTGTTCTTTGAAAAGATCATTTTTTACTAAGAATTTACGTTCAATTTCTACGCTCATACTACTGAATTCAAATTTGTACGAATGTATCGCTTTTGTCGTTATTATTAGATATCTTTGAAACGATTATGAAGAAAATTATAACTTTTTTAATTCTATTATCTTATAGTGTTTCACAGGCGCAAATCGATTTCAGTGATAATTGGGAAGATTTTTTTTCTTACAACAATGTAAAAGATTTTGTAATTACTAATGACGTAATTTTTGCGTTAGCAGATAATGCTGTTTTTTCATATAATACAACTACTCAAGAGTTGAATAAACTATCTTCTGTTAATGGACTTTCTGGTGAAACAACTTCAGCAATTCATTACAATGAAGAATTTAATAGAATTGTAATTGGTTATGATAATGGATTGATAGAGGTTGTGGATAATGATGGTTCTGTAACTGTTTCTCCTGATATAGTTAATTTCAATCAATCAGGTTTAAAAAGAATCAATGCCATTTTTGAATACGAACAAAAGTTATTCATAGCAACTTCATTTGCAATTATTATTTATGATATTGAAAAGTTAGAATTTGGAGATACCTATTTTATAGGTCCAGGATCTTCTTCAATTAACATCAACCAAATCACTGTAGCAAATAATGAAATTTTTGCGGCTACTGATATCGGAATCTTAGTAGCAGATGTAGATAATGCAAACTTAATAGACGCAAGTAATTGGGAACAAAGATTTACAGGGAGTTATCAAAATATTACATCATTTAGTGGAGGAATTTATGCAGTATCAGGTCAAAATATAGTTCGTTTAGATGGGGCAACATCACAAAACGTATTGTCATTTGCGGAAAATATAGTTGATATGACTGTTGCTGAAACAAGTTTAGTAGTGACGTTGTCAAAATCAACGTTAGTCTATGATACATCTTTAATTCAAACAGGATCAAATATAACAAGTACTACATTTGATTTTAGCTTAAATACGAGTGTAGTTAATAATGGAAATATGTTTTTAGGAACATCAGAGTTTGGAATCTTAACAGCTCCGATTACTTCACAGTCGTATGTTGAAATTCATCCAGAAGGACCATTATCTAATCAGGTTTTTTCAATAGACGTTCATAATAATAATTTATGGGTAGTGTATGGAGGATACGATGCTACATTTACACCATCTCAAATTAGACAGGGATTTTCACATTTTAATGGAAACACATGGCTAAATACGCCATTTAATCCGACTAATCCATTTGGAGATCTAGTAAATGTTACCATAGACAAGAATAGTGATAATAGAGTTTTTATCAGTTCATTTGGAGATACTGGAGAACTTACAACAAGATTGACAGGAGGTTTATACGAAGTGGTAGATGATAACATAAGTCAATTTTATAACCATTTAAATAGTCCATTAGAAGATATTGAACCTACAGACCCTAATCGTGTTACTGTTCGTATAGCTGGAACCGCATTTGATAGAGAAGGAAATCTTTGGGTGACAAATTTAATTGCAAATTCTAGATTAAAAAAGTTAACCCCAGAAGGGAGTTGGGTGGGATATAATATCAACGAATTATATCTAGAAAACAGACCAGGTATGGGTGAAGTAGTAGTAGATAATGCAAATACAGTTTGGATTGCTACACGTAGTAATGGATTATTTGCGTATAATGAAAATGGAAATAGAAAAGCTGCATTAACAGAAGAGCCTACTAGAGGAAGTTTACCAAATAGAAACACAAGAACCATAGCGGTAGATAAGAATAATAGATTATGGATTGGTACCTTAACAGGAATGGTTGTTTTCAATAATCCGACGTCTATTTTTAACTCAACAACTTTCGATGCAGAACCAGTTATTATCTTGGATGAAGGAATTCCAAAACGATTATTGGGAGACCAAACGATAAATTCTATCAAGGTAGATGGGGCTAATAACAAATGGTTTGGTACTGAAAGTGCAGGTGTGTTATACACAAATGCAGATGGTCAAAATACTTTAGCTAGTTTTACTAAAGACAACTCACCGCTACCATCGAATAAAATTTTAAAAATAGCTGTTGATGAATCTTCAGGAAAAGTGTTTTTCGCAACTGATAAAGGTATTGTAGCGTATAACAGTAATGTTGCTCCTTTTGGTAACGAACTAGGAGTAGTATACGCATATCCGAATCCTGTATTAAAAAATCACGATACGGTTACCATTAATGGAAGAAATGGAACAAATTTACCTAAAGGAACAAATGTGAAAATAGTAGATGCTTCTGGAAATTTGGTATACGAAACTAATGTAGTTGAAGGCCAAGAAATTCAAGGAGGAAAAGTAGTGTGGAATAAAAGGAATTTAGCTGGACAGAAAGTAGCAACAGGAGTATACATAGTACTTTTAGCTACAGACGATGGAAGTGAGTCTTCTTCCACTAAAATTGCCATTGTAAATTAATGGCAGCCATTACTACAAAAGCTATTGTTTTTAGCGCTATAAAATACGGAGATACAAGTTTAATTGTAAAATGTTTTACGTTAGAAGAAGGTGTAAAAACATATATGATTAAAGGAGTGTTAAAGGCTAAAAAAGGAAAGTTAAAAGCGGCATATTTTCAGCCGTTAACCCAATTACTACTTACAGCAAATCATAATAATAAAGGTACGTTAAATTCAATCAGAGAAGCTCAAGTTTCATATTTATATGAAACTATTCATACTTCAGTGATTAAGCAAACTATAGTACTTTTTATTGCGGAAATTTTGTCAAGTATTATTCAAGAAGAAGAAAAAAATGAGAGTTTGTTTAACTATATAGAAACATCTTTAATCTGGTTAGATACACACAATTCTATTGCAAACTTTCATTTATTATTTTTATTAAACTTATCACGTTATTTAGGATTTTACCCCGACACATCAAACCAACATGGTACAGCTTTTAATTTATTAGAAGGTAACTTCACGCTATCTACTCATGAAAAATCAACGGTAATAGGAGAAAATTTTCTTCTGTTTAAAAGGTTGTTAGGCACAAATTTTGATGCAATACATACAATTTCTTTCAATAAGACAGAAAGACAGATAGTACTGAAGATAATAATCCAATATTTTGAATTACATTTGGAGGGCTTTAAAAAACCAAAATCTTTAGACGTTTTAGAAACAGTGTTTAGCTAACAATGAAGTGGATTTTATTACTTTTTATATTTACATTTTCAAATGTTTTTTCTCAACAAATTACCGTTTACGACGCTGAAACTGGTAAAGTAATTGAGAGTGTGGCTATATTTAATATGGCAAAAACAAAATCTGGAGTTACTAATGAAAATGGTAGAGTGGATATTTCTGATTTTTCTGAAAAAGAAGTCATCTATTTTGCTCATGTATCTTATGCAGAATTCTCAAGTACTAAGAGCACAATTGTATTGAACGAAAATACAGTGTACTTATCTAAAGAATCAGAACAATTAGATGAGGTGGTAGTTTCGGTATTAAAAAACAAAGCGAAAACAAAAAGAATTGCGGAGCAGATAGAGGTAATTAAAGCCAAAGAGATCCAGAAAATAACAGCGCAAAGCTCTGCAGATGTATTGGCATCTATTCCCGGGATTCGAGTGCAAAGATCACAATTTGGGGGAGGAAGTCCAGTATTAAGAGGAATGGAGAGCAACCGTGTTTTACTAGTGGTTGATGGTGTACGAATGAATAATGCTATTTACAGAAAAGGGCATCTACAAAATGCAATAACTGTAGCTCCAAATATGTTAGATAGAACTGAAGTTGTTTTCGGGCCTACCTCTGTTATATACGGGTCAGATGCTTTGGGAGGAGTTATCCATTATTATACTAAAACACCCAAAATATCGGAGAAAAAAGAGGTAAAAGCTAGTCTCTTTTCTCGTTATTCAACGGTGAATAATGAAACAACAAATCAAGGGTCAATAGAGCTTAGATTTCCAAAATGGGCAAGTTTTACTAGCGTTTCTCATAGTAATTTTGAAGATTTGACAATGGGTAAAAATCGTTCTCATGGATTTAATGATTGGGGAAAAGTAACATACTTTTCAGAAAATGTGAATGGAAATTATAATGAATTCCCAACACTAAATCCTGATAGCAATGTGCAACGAAATACAGGATATAATCAAACAGATGTGTTGCAAAAATTTTATGTGCCTCTTTCTAAGAACACAGATCTTAAGTTAAATATTCAATATTCTACATCTTCTGATATTCCTAGATTTGATCGTCTTACTGAGTTAAATGATGAATCTGATCCATCTTCATTAAAATTTGCAGAATGGTATTATGGTCCACAAGAACGATTATTAATTTCACCACAATTGGAAATTCATCCAAAGAAAAAATGGATGCAAAGAGGTGTGTTTACATTAGCATACCAAAATATTAAAGAGAGTAGAATTCAAAGAAAATTTGGAAGTCTAGAAAGATCTTACAGAGAAGAAGAGGTAGATATTTTTAGTATTAATGGAGATTTTTCAGTTCCATTAGCAAAGAATAGGAATCTAGGATATGGTTTTGAAGTAGATTATAATGATGTAAATTCAAATTCGTTTGGAAAAGTATTAAATATTGTAAATAATAAAATAGCTGGTTTTAATGGTGATTTTGCTGTGCAATCTCGTTATCCTGATGGAGGGAGTAGCTATCTAAGTTCTGCGCTGTATGTAGATTATAGACAAGATATTTCTACTAAATCTACCTTAAGTTCAGGTATACGATTTACTAATACACATTTAGAAGCAAAATGGATTGATACTACTTTTATTACATTGCCAGATGCTGACATTAGTTTGAATAATACGGCAGTTACAGCTACATTAGGGTATGTATATAAACCTGTGAGAGATTGGCAGTTTAATGCGGTTTTATCTTCAGGATTTAGATCACCAAACATAGATGATGTAGGAAAGATAAGAGAAAAATCTAATAGATTAACTATTCCTAATGTTGATTTAAAACCTGAGCATGCCTATAGTGCCGAAGTTGGATTCAATAAATTTTTTAACAATAGAAAGTTTAAGATTGGGGCTAATATCTATTATACATTGCTAGATAATTATATTTATAGAGACCCTTTACCTATGACTACTCCTGCTTTAGTGTTAGATTATGACGGGGATCAGTTTAGTACTGATAATGTTGAAAGTTTCGACATATTAGCGAATGTAAATAGGAAAAATGCTTACGTTACAGGGTTTACGCTAAATTATCAAGGAAAGCTATTCAAAAATTGGTCTACAGTAGGATCGATTACATATACTAAAGGAAATACATTTGATACTGATGAAGCAATGTCGTCTATACCACCGTTATTTGGAAATTTTGACGTTAATTATGTAAATGATAAACTTGAAGCAGGGATTAATTTCCGATTTAATGCTAGAAAAGATATTGAAGATTTTAATGTAAATGAAGGAATAGATAATGTAGAACAAACCCCAATCGTTGATCCTGATGCTTCTTTAGCCAAAGAAAAATATTTTGGTTCGCCAAGTTGGCAGACAATGAGTGTTTTTACTAGGTATAATTTAAGTAAAAACATAAGTGTGCAAGGTAGGTTAGATAATATTTTTGATGAACACTATAGAGAATTTGCTTCAGGAGTTTCTGCACCAGGGAGGAACTTATCTTTAAGTGTATTTGCCAATTTTTAAAATAAGGAAATGGAAAATGCAATAAAATCAATAGCTGTTTTTTGTGGTTCTAGTGATGGAACTGAGCAAATTTTTAAAGATCAAGCTACGCTTTTAGGTAAACGATTAGCGGAAGAAAAAATAGCTTTGGTGTATGGTGGTGCAAATGTTGGTTTAATGGGAGCTTTAGCAGATGGAGCTTTAAGCCAAAAAGGGAATGTAATGGGAGTATTACCTAATTTTTTAAAGTCTAGAGAAATTGCTCATGAACGATTAACAAACTTAAGTTTTGTAAATACTATGCATGAAAGAAAAGCTATGATGAGTGATTTGGCAGACGGTTTTATAGCGCTTCCAGGAGGATATGGAACACTTGAAGAGCTTTTTGAAATACTAACATGGAGACAATTAAGTTTGCATATAAAGCCAATAGGAATACTAAACATAAATGGTTTTTATGATCATTTAATAGGTTTACTTTCTAATATGGTAGACAAAGGCTTTTTAAAAGGTGTGAATAAGGATATGTTGTTGGTTAGTAATAATATCGATGATTTATTGTTTAAAATGAAAAACTTCAAGGCTACAAAAGTAGATAAGTAGCTGTCAAATACATTTATAGTATGGTTCAAATATTCAAAATTGTAAGTTGGTTAGAAGGAATATCTTATATCCTTTTATTGTTTATTGCTACGCCTATAAAATACCTATATAAAGATCCTACATATGTAAAATGGTTAGGTATGCCACATGGGTTATTCTTCATGTTATATATAGCTTTAGCAATTGTTCTTAAATTTGATTTCAAATGGACAAACAAAGAGTTTATAAATGTTTGTTTATTATCTATAATTCCATTCGGAACTTTTTTTGTAGGAAAGTATTTGAAAAAATAAAAGTTTTCAACTTAAAAACTAGACTGAAAAATTTATACTAGCCAACAGCCAACAGCCAACAGCCAACAGCCAACAGCCAACAGCCAACAGCCAACAGCCTAATTAAAACAGGCCAAACCTAAAAACAAAACCAGTTTCAGTATTTCCGTTATAAAAGGATTGTACATAATCTATTTGTAGAAAACGCCATTTTCCCCATCCTAAATTATCTAAGCCAATAGTATATTCATAATATGGCTTTCTATCGGCAGACATGTAACTTTTAGCTCCAATAACGGTATGAAAGTTCAGTTTGTTTAATAATGGGACTTTGCTGAGTAAAAAACCTTTAAAATTATGTTGGGTATGAAACTCTGCATAAGCATCATTAGTGCTAAAATCATAGTAAGGCATTTCAAAAAAGCTGCTTAAACGATCAGAAGGTGATAAATCTATTTCATTGGCTAAAGGATGATAGTAATCCATAAAAGGGATGTCTTTCTTTTCTAAAAACATTCCTCCTCTAATATTATAATCAAAATCTCCAAAATTGCCCAAACGAATACTTTGCGATAATCTACTGAACACTAAATTAGAATGAAAATTTGAATTTTGAGACCCAAATGTTGTTCTATATCCTAGAGTTAGCGTTGGGTATTTAGTGTTTCTTACCGTAAACCTTGAATCTGGATAGCTAATATACTTACTGCCAAAATTTATGGTTGTGGCTACTTGAGCTTTAAAAATATGATGAGGAGTAAAAGAAGGACTTACCGATAGAGGATCAATAGGATTGTTAGTTTCAAAGATTCTATCTCTATTGAGGAAAGAATAATCAGTAGTATTGGTTAATGGTTTTCTATCCGCAAACTCAAGATTGGAAAATACTTCAATACCAGGATACACTTCTTGAGAAAAATTCACTTTAGCAAAAGCCTTCTCGTACAGTTTGGCAAAATTTCGTTTGTTAAATAAAGAGTAAAAAGAATTAGGTAGCGGATTTATCGGGTTTCTTTCATCAAACTGAACTACATCTATACCACCAGTGACAGAGAATTTAGGTTTATTAATGTTATTCCATCTTTTTGCATAATAGAAAGAAGGACGTAATCTCTGATCCGAAAAGCCATAATTTAATTTGATACCCGTACTCCATTGATTCCCTTTATCGTTTATTCGTTTGTTATATGAAAATCGAGTGGAGATATTGAATCCTTGAACCGTATTAAAACTTATATTTTCTAAAAATCCGTCGAAATTAAATGCCCATTTTTCATAGCTGTTTTGATAGGAGTATCCTAAAATGGGAGACATTAAATTGAATTTGTTGTTTTTAGTATCTAAAGAGTCTAGATGTTTTTTAGATTGCCTAACTATTTTTATACTATCCTTTACAACATAATCCTTTTGCTCTTCTAAGGTTAGTGGAACACTTCTTAATTCATTCCAATATACAGTATCCTTTTTGGTAGCATTCTTTTCAAAAGATAAGATTTCTTTACCAAAAGTATCTTCTGAGAATATAGGTTGAAAATTATAGTTCTTATAAGAAGCGGAAAAACGGCCATCAAAATTAAACCCTAAAAAACCTATTTTAAAATCAATAGTTTGTAAAATCAAGGCCCAAATTCCAGTATTGGTTTCATAATTGTAGTTTTGTTTAATATGTAAAACATCTATAGCTGGATTATTTATTTGCGCTCCTGTCACTTCCAAGTCAGCTCCGTAAATAGCCCAGTCTTCTTCAACTATGTATATAAAACCAGAAAAAACTCTATCATTTTTACGTTTAGGTAGAATAGCTATCTTATTCACTAATTTCCCTCCTTTATCATAAAAGCTCCCTACTAATTTAAATCGATAATAGCTAAAGGTATAATTAGATATAGGAGAAAAAAGATCTGTTTCTGCTACTGGAACTAGATTTTTATACAAGCTGAAATTCACTTCAGCAGCTCTATTAAAAGATACCCCATTATCTCTACCACTAACTTTAGAAGCGACAATAACTTCTTTAAAATTTTGAGGTTTTTTCTGGTGCCAGATTTTAGAAATAGTTTCAGATAGATAAATGATACCACTTCGTGTAGAATCTAATCCGCCTCCTAAATCACCAATTTCTTGCCCTAATATTTTTTTAGGAGCGTTTTTAATTTTAAATAAACCTCTAGAGTAAAAATCAGCAGTGTATTTTCCTAATTTATTGGTGTTTTTTTCTTTATTTGCGATGACTTTTCTAATAATAGCATTAGCAGGATTTTCTTTTGAAGAAACATTAACTTCATCCAATAGCTCTTCTTTTTCAGTCATTTTTACATTCAATTCAAAAGGGAATTGAGTAACAGTTATCGTTTTTTTTATGGTTTTAAATCCTAAAATTTGAAACACTACAGTATAATCCCCTTTTTTAGAAGCTTCTAATTCATAAAACCCTCCATCATTTGTGGTGGTTCCTGCCAATGAATTTTCCAAATAAATACTAACATAAGGTAAAGGAGCATTATTTTTATCTATAACCTTACCTTTAATTTGAGCTGTAATAGTATAAGAAAATAAGCATAGGAGTAGCAGTGTAATTTTGTTCATTATCAGTCCTTTAAAAAGAATGACAAACTTAAAGTAATTATTTAGAAATTTTACTTAGGAAATGTTAAAGAATCCAACTTGGAGGAATGTAAAAGAGTACAATAGCAAGGGGCTTTGTTTTGGTGCTATTGTACTCTTTCAGTAAGGGACTAATTACATACGCATTACTACTGCTAATAAAAGGGACTATTAAGGTAACTTAACGCTGCATTCTGTAATTGAATACACGTAATTTTTACATAACCCAGGTAATGCTTCTAACATTAAATGATATAGAATGATTTTATAATCTTTATAAAAAAGGATTATAATTAGCTAAATCGTAGTTAAACTAATAATACTTGTTTTGGAAACAAAGTATAATAAAGAAAGTATAAATTTCTCATCATTGGGGGATTTTTGTTTTCTAAATTAGATAGAAATTAATTTACATAAATATAAAAAATAAAACTCTGAAAATCAATATTTAACAAATTATTTTTTCTTTTTTTTCTTTTTTCCAAATAAGCCTCCTAATACATCTTTTACCTTATCAGCAGTATTGTCTTTTTTAGTATCGGTAGCTGAAGATTTAGTGTCGTTACTTTTACCGCCTAATAATCCAGATACAGCGCTGTCTATAAGCTTATTTTTTTGTTTCGCTACTAATTGAGTTGTCAGGTTACTTACTGCGGAAGTTAAATCTGTTTTTACAGAAGGATTAGTAAAACTTCCTGAAAAATTAGCAGTAACAGGTACTTTTGTGTTTTTTTCTTTTGGATCGAGTTTAGCTAACAAACTACTCACTTCAGAACCAAGATATTTTGCAGGAACATTAAATGTAGCTTTGTAATCCATCAGCTGTTCAAAACTATGTCCACCAGCAATTTCAATATCTATATCTTTGTATTTTACGTTGAAAGGTTTAACATTTACCTTACCATTTTCAAAAGAAAAATTGGTTTTAATATCATTTAAATTCAATTGTTTTAAATCAACAAATCCTAAGTTTTGATCCAATAAACTTAATGCCTTTGAGTTTTTAGGTTCTACATTGGTTGCTAATACTTCAGCTAAAGCTTTTCCTGATACAGATTTAAGATTAGGTGTAAAGTCATCATTTAAATTCCCAGCTAAGTTCACGTTAGTATTTAATTTTCCTTGTAATATATCTGCAATTGGAGATAACATTTTAAACAATTCAATTTGTTTAAATGAATCACTGATGTTAAACGATTTAATACCCATGTTCATATCAAAAACAGGTTGTTCAGGTTTAGTATTTACCGCACCGTTTAACGCAATGTTTCCACCAAACATATTTCCATTTACACCTTTTAAAGTTGCTTTCTCGTCTTTTATAATTAATGTTCCTTTTACATCAGATAATTTCAAGTTATCGTAGTACACCTCCTTAGCAGAAGCATTTACCACACAATCCAAGAAAGCTGGGATCTTTAATTTTTCCTTTGGAGCATTTGGGTCTTCGGTTTTTTCTTCTTCTGAAGTTGGAGATTCTTCAGTACCCGCAACCATAAAATCACTTACTTTGAAAGAATTAGAGTTCAGGTTGAAACTTCCTTCTAAGTTTTTATCAGATAGTAAAAAACCTAGTAAATTGTTTAATGTACCCGTAGCTTTTAAATCGCTATCACCCGTTTTCGCATCAAAATTAGTTAGTGATATTTTAGTAGGTTTAAAATCTACTATGGCCTCATTAATCTGTAAAGGTTTAGCCATTGCATCTCCACTAAATAAGAAATCAGCAATAGCTACTTTACCATTTGTTTGTATACGTTGGTATTTGTTGTTTTTTACGGCATCCATATCAAAACTAGCATTCAAATTAGCCGTGATAACACCGTTTAATTTATTTTTTAATTCTAAAGGATATACATCATTCAAATGACTTAAATCAATTTTTCCGTTTACTGTAGAATTGATATACGGATTTTTAGTTAGGTTTTTGATTAATGCTTTTCCACTAAATTCATTCTGGTCTATTTTAAAAGCTAGCCTTTCTAAATTCACAAAAGTATCATCTACATTTCCTGTAGTGTTTTTAATTTGTGTGTTAATTCGAATACTTTCAACACTTTTAGGTAAACTAGGGTATTTAAAAGAAGCATTATTTGAGGCAATAGTAACGTCAATTTTAGGGATAGTAGTTTCGGTAACTTTACCATCTATTTTTCCCACTACACTAAAGTCTCCAGTAGTTTTAACATCAGCAATGTTTTTTGCATACTGCTCAGGGATTAACGCTAAAAAGTTTTTAAAATCTGAAGAAGGTGTTTTAAAATTTAAATGTACTTCTTGACTATTATCTTTATGTAATTGTACAAATCCATCAAAAATTAAAGCGAGTTGATTAATATGCGCTTCGTTTTTTAAAAATGAATATTTTCCGTTTTCTAAGTCTAAAGCCAATACAGCATTTAAATCTAAATGTTGATTATTAACCAAAGCGTTTCCATCTTTTTCAAATAGAATACTAGTAGTAGTTTTAGTATCAAGTTCTGTGTTTTTTTGAGAAAAATCTCCACTTCCGGAATGATTAAAATCTGAAAGTACTACGTTCATTTTTCCTTGAGCGTCACTGTATTTTATAGTAGCATTAGAAAAACCATATGAATTTAACGATAAACTAAAATCGCTAGCACTATGTGTTGTTTCCTCTTCAACTTTGTCTGAAGTTTCTTTCTTAGCAATATCATAGTTAGCATTTCCCTTTTCATCCACTTTAACATTTACTAGTATATTATCCATAGCAAAAGAATTAAGGTGTAATCCTTCACTTGTACTTTTGAAAACCTCTGTAAGTTTTAATTTTAATTGAATACGCTCACTATATACTAATGTATCACCTTCAAAAGGAGCAAAGTTGGTAACTAATACATCGCTTAGTTCTACAGAAGCCTTAGGAAAGCTTTTTAGAAAACTTAAATTAGCATCAGAAAACTCTACTTTTGCATTTACATTGTTATTAATAGTTTCTTTAATTAGCGCAACCAATTTATCTTGAAATAAATAAGGAATAGCAATTAAAGCTATAAGAATAACTACGAAACTAATGGCTGAAATTTTGAGGATTTTCTTCATAATGCTAAAGTTTATATTAAAACGCTTTACACCAGTGATTTATTGGAATCAAACACAGTGATAACACCACAAAGTTAAAAGTTATCCCTAATATTGCAGTTAATAAAAAGTTTAATTTTTTGAAAAAAACCGAAGAATATTCACACTTTATTAAAGAACAAGCGAAACGCTTGGGTTTTTTAGCTTGTGGTATAGCTAAGGCGGACTTTTTAGAAGAAGAGGCACCACGATTAGAAGCCTGGTTGCAACATGGTTTTCATGGAGAAATGCGATACATGGAAAACCATTTTGATAAGCGTTTAGATCCAAGATTATTAGTAGATGGTGCAAAATCGGTAATCTCGTTATCGTATAATTATTTTCCTGAAGAACAGCAGACTGAAGAAAGTTATAAAATTGCAAAATACGCTTATGGAGAAGATTACCATCATGTAATTAAAAACAAGCTGTTTGAGTTATTAGCAATTTTACAAGAAGAAATAGGTGAAATTAATGGACGTTGTTTTGTAGATTCTGCTCCAGTACTAGAAAGAGCTTGGGCTGAAAAAGCAGGTTTGGGTTGGAACGGAAAACATACTTTATTAATACAAAAGAAACAAGGCTCTTTTTTCTTTTTAGCAGAATTGATTATCGATTTAGAATTGGCTTATGATGCGCCATTTACTACAGATCATTGCGGAAAATGCACACGATGTATTGATGCTTGTCCTACACAGGCAATTTTACCAAATAACCAATTGGATGGTAGTAAATGTATATCCTATCTAACCATTGAATTACGCGATAATATACCTAATCAATTTAAAAACAAAATGCAAGATTGGATGTTTGGTTGCGATATTTGTCAAGATGTTTGTCCATGGAACCGTTTCTCCAAAGCCCACCAAGAACCACTGTTTCAGCCAAAAGAAAATATGTTAGATATGACTACCTCTGATTGGCAAGAACTCACAGAAGAAACTTTTGGTAAAGTATTTAAAAAATCTGCGGTAAAAAGAGCAAAATTCTCAGGATTAACCAAGAATATTCAGTTTTTGAAAGAGAAGCTTTGATTTAAGAATTATAAATCTAGAGATTTTACTATATGTCTCCTAAATTTTACATCCAAGTATCATTGTAAATCAAAAATCCCAAATCACTATTCAATTAATTTTAGTAATTATGTGTATATATTTAGTTTTAAAAAAGAATAAGTGATACAAAAAATAATACAGAAAATTCAATTTTTAGTAGCAAGAGAAAAAGGAAGAGCTAAAACTAAAAAAGAACTTCAACAGCTTAAAAAACACAATGATGTTCGGGTTCAAAAAATGGCGCTAATTCTTGAAGAAGTCATCTCAAGAAAAGAAATATCAGAAGGAGCTTTAACAAAAGTATATGCCTTAGAACAAAAATATGCAAATACTTCTGAGAGGATAGATGTAGTGGATTATGGGGCTGGAGAACCAGATTTTGATAGAAGTCAACAAACACAAGAAGATGGAGTTATCACTACGGAAAAGATTTCATACATTCATAAAATGGCTTCTAGTAAAAGAAAGTGGGGGCATTTAATTTTTAAATTAATCAGAACGTTTCAACCTACTGAATGTTTAGAGTTAGGTACTTGTTTAGGGGTTTCTGCTGCATACCAAATTACCGCATTACAACTTAATAATAAAGGTTTTTTGACGAGTATAGAAGGTTCAAGTCAACAAGCAGAACTCGCTAATAAAAACTTAACAGACTTTCAGTTTTCAAATCATAAAATAATCAATGGAAAATTTTCTGAAGTACTACCTAGTATTCTAGATAAAAACAAGTTGATTGATTTTGTGTTCATTGATGGTCATCACGATGAAGAAGCTACAGAAACATATTTCAATATGATGTATCCATATTTGTCTGACAATGCTATTGTGATTTTTGATGATATCAATTGGTCTCAGGGTATGAAAAATGCTTGGTCAAATATCTATAAGAGCAATCGAATAGACCTTTCATTTGATGTTTATCAATGGGGAATTTGCTTTATAGATAAAACAAAAGAGAATACTATTGAAAACCATTTCGAATTAAGAATATAAACGGAGTAAAAGCAATGATGTTAGGAGGATGTCTGGTTGAGCGCAGTCGAAACTTCATTAAATTATTTAACAAATTACTTGTCGACTGCACCAACGGAGACAAAATTTTATGATTCATACTCACTAAAGAAAAACCATTGTAGCCCTTTAATTCGTTTGGCTTTATTTTGTAGTTTCTTTTCTTTCTTAGACTCCTCTTCAAATAAATCTACAACAAAATCATCATACGATTTACCAATTTCTTCATTGAGATACGCATGAAAATACATTTCACTTACTTTCTCACCTTTATTTTTTTCAATATCCAATAAGGTTTTATACAAAGGAGCTATTTTTTCTACAACGCTTTTGGGTACAGATTTTCTTCTTGCAGTATAACCAGTTACTTTTCCAGTATCATCTCTATCGATAGTGAAATCCGTGATTACCCAATAATATTTTCCATATTTGGTTAAGTTTTTTACAATAGCATGAAAATTCTCTTCATTCTTTAATGCTTGCCATAATAATGTAAAAGTAACTTTAGGCATGTCCGGATGTCTAATAATATTATGAGGTTCTCCAATTAACTCTAAAGTACTATACTCACTTGCTTCAGAAAAAATATCATTCGCATATAAGATAGTGCCAAACACATCAGTTTTACTTACAATAGTTTTGTTTGTATCCCATGTAATTTCTTCATTTATAATTGTCGGGGGTGTAGTTATAGTATTCATATCGGGTTATTAAAATTAGTGATACAAAGTTTAAGAAGAATAGAAAAATGTAAAATGATATTTGTCATTTTTAGTATATGCATTGTAAAATAATAGTATCTTTTAAAATCCTCAACAAAAATTTTGTGAAACAACTGTAATGACATGCCACCTAGAAAACGACCTATTGATAAGAATTTTAAATAACTGAATATGTTATAAAGCGATTAAAAGCAGCGCTTTTGAATCTTCTTCGCAGAGTAAAATTTGATTTTGTTAAGAAATCTCGAAGCCTTGGAGAGATTTTAGAAATGAAATTTGGTTTCTAGCATTTGCTAAAAAATTCATTGAAGAAGTGTCTTTTTTTGGCTTGGTTTATCCTGAGCGAAGTCGAAGGGTTTTTTTGGACAAGCAAAAAAATGAACAGGAAGCTTATAAAAAGTACGAATCCTTATAACTTGGTCATATGATAGACAAAGGAGAGGAAATATAGTTTATTTTGAATGTTAGTGTAAGTCTTTATTTTTCAATATTAAAAAAAGATTTCAATGATAATCTTTATAATTACTAATAGATACCTTTCATCAATAGACAATTAGTAACTACATATTGATTACTATCCATAAACTTTTTGCTCAACCAACTAAAAACCTATATTTGTTTTTCCAATCATCAACTAAGAATGTATGAGTCAATCTAGAAAAAGACGCGAAGCTTTATTATACCACGCTAAGCCAAATCCAGGAAAAATAGCAGTAGTACCTACTAAAAAGTATGCTACGCAACACGACTTATCACTGGCCTATTCGCCAGGAGTAGCTGAGCCATGTTTAGAAATTGCTAAAAACAAAAACAATGTTTATAAATACACAGCAAAAGGAAATTTAGTAGCTGTAATTTCTAACGGTACAGCAGTTTTAGGTTTAGGTGATATTGGTCCTGAAGCCTCAAAACCTGTAATGGAAGGGAAAGGATTATTATTTAAAATCTTTGCAGATATTGATGTTTTTGATATTGAAGTAGATGCTACTGATGTAGATAAATTTATAGAAACAGTAAAAGCAATTGCTCCAACTTTCGGAGGAATCAATTTAGAGGATATTAAAGCGCCTGAAGCTTTTGAAATTGAAAGACGCTTAAAAGAAGAATTAGACATTCCTGTAATGCACGATGATCAACACGGTACAGCTATCATATCAGCGGCTGCGTTAAAAAATGCATTAGAAATCAATGGGAAAAATATTGAAGATATACAAATTGTAGTTAACGGAGCAGGGGCGGCAGCTATTTCATGTACACGTTTATATTTAGCCTTAGGAGCTAAACGTGAAAATGTGGTGATGTGCGATAGTAAAGGAGTAATCAGAAAAGATAGAGATAACTTAACACCTCAAAAAGCAGAATTTGCTACAGATAGAGATTTGAATACATTAGAAGAAGCGATGCAAAATTCAGATGTGTTTATTGGTTTATCTAAAGGAAATGTGGTAAGTCCTGAAATGTTATTAACTATGGCTAAAAACCCTATTGTTTTTGCCATGGCTAATCCAGAACCAGAAATCAATTACGATATAGCAGTAGCCACTAGAGATGATATTATTATGGCTACAGGTAGATCAGATCATCCAAATCAGGTGAATAATGTACTTGGTTTTCCATTTATCTTCAGAGGGGCTTTAGATGTTAGGGCAACTAAGATTAATGAAGAAATGAAAATGGCAGCGGTACATGCATTAGCAGAATTAGCTAAAAAATCTGTACCAGAGCAAGTAAATATTGTATATGATGAAGTAAGTCTTTCTTTTGGGAAAGAATACATCATTCCAAAACCTTTTGATCCAAGATTAATTTATGAAATTCCACCAGCCATTGCGAGAGCGGCTATGGAAAGTGGTGTAGCTCAAGAGCCAATTCAGGATTGGGAAAAATACAGATATGAATTAATGGATAGGTCAGGTTCTGGTAGTAAAGAAGTTCGTATCCTGCATAACAGAGCTAGAACCAATCCGAAACGTGTAGTGTTTGCAGAAGCAGATCATTTAGATGTGTTAAAAGCAGCACAACGTGTATATGATGAAAAGTTAGGACACCCAATTCTTTTAGGAAATAAAGAAATTATTTTTGAATTAAAAGAAGAATTAGGTTTTGATGCTGATGTACAAATTATAGATCCTAAAGCACCAGAAGAAGCTGATCGTATCAAACGTTTTGGGAAATTATTATGGGAAAAGCGCCAGCGTAAAGGAATGACCTTATTAGAAGCAGAAAAGTGGATGCGTCAACGTAATTATTTTGCATCTATGATGGTAAATGAAGGAGAAGCAGATGCTTTAATTACGGGATATTCTAGACCATATTCTTCGGTATTAAAACCTATTTTAGAATTAGTAGATAGAGATAAAGGTGTACAGAAAATAGCGGCTACAAACTTAATGCTAACCAAGCAAGGGCCAATGTTTTTAGCAGATACTACGGTAAATATCAACCCTTCTGCAAAAGAACTAGCAAAAATAACACGCTATACAAGCATACTTGCAAGAATGTTTGGTATGCAGCCTAAAGTAGCGATGTTAGGATTCTCAAATTTTGGATCAACAAAATCAGAAACATCAGCTAAAATTCGAGAAGCAGTAGCTTATATGCACGAAAATTATCCTGATTTAATAGTAGATGGAGAATTACAAGCAGACTTTGCTTTAAATGCAGAAATGCTGTCTAAAGAATTTTCGTTTTCTAAGTTAAATGGACAAAAAGTTAATGTCTTGATTTTTCCAAACTTAGAATCAGCTAATATTACTTATAAATTAATGAAAGAAGTGAATGGAGTTGAATCTATTGGTCCAATTTTATTAGGGTTAAGTAAACCGGTTCACGTATTACAATTAGGAGCTAGTGTAGATGAAATGGTGAACATGGCGGCCGTAGCAATTGTAGATGCACAAGAACGAGAAAAAGCACAAACAAAATAATATAACAAGGGCCTAAAGTATTGGTTTTACAATCGTAAAAAATTTACTACTTTAGGCGTCTGTTAAGAGAGCGCAATGATTACACAAATAAAAGGTAGACTTGTTGAAAAAAATCCTACTTATGTAGTTGTTGACTGTAATGGAGTGGGTTACTTATTGCACGTTTCATTAAATACATTCTCTTCTATCCCCGCAGATGAAAATATAACCTTGTATACGCATTTATCAATTAGAGAAGATGCGCATACGCTTTACGGATTTATTAATAAAGTAGAACGTGAAGTATTTAAGTTACTGATTTCAGTATCAGGTGTTGGTCCTAGTATTGCCAGAACGATGTTGTCTTCTATGACAGCTGAAGAAGTTCAGCAAGCTATTGCATCAGAAAATGTAGCAGTAATTCAATCAGTAAAAGGAATTGGAGCTAAAACAGCACAACGTGTGATTATTGATTTGAAGCAAAAAATACTAAAGACCTTTGATATTGACGAAGTTTCTGTAACTGAAAACAATACAAACAAAGAAGAAGCGTTATCTGCATTAGAGGTTTTAGGATTTGCTAGAAAGCAGGCGGGTAAGGTTGTGAATGATATTTTAAAAGAATTGCCATCAGCTAGTGTTGAAGAGTTGATTAAAAAGGCATTAAAAAACTTGTAATAAACGTTGAAAAAAAATTTTCGGAATAAATGTTTTACAGCACTTGCGTTGCTAGTAAATGTAGTTTTATTTGCTCAAAACACTAAGAAGCAAGATACCATTTCCATTAAAAAGGATACCGTTATACCTTTAAAGTATAACTTTAAATTTGATCAAAAAGCACATCTTTTTTTAAACAATCCCACAACTACTGAAATTAGTTATGATGAGTCTATAAATAAGTTTGTAATCATTGAAAAAATCGGGAATTACCGTATTGGAACTCCAATTTACCTCACACCAAGAGAGTATGATAAGTACAAACTTAAAGATGATGTAAAGACCTACTTTAGAGAAAAAATAGATGCTGCAAATCCCAATAAAAAAAACGAGAAAGCCAGAAAAAATTTATTGCCAAAATACTATGTAAACTCTAAGTTTTTCGAATCTGTTTTTGGAGGTAGTGAAGTAGAGGTGATTCCTTCAGGGCAAATTAGTATTCAATTAGGAGGAATTTATCAAAATACAGAAAATCCAGTAGTATCTGTAGAAAACCAAAGTAGCTTTACTTTCGATTTTGATCAGCAAATAAGTACAAGTTTACAAGCCAAAGTAGGAAAGAGGTTACAAGTTACCGCAAATTATGACACTCAATCTACTTTTGACTTTCAAAATATTATCCGATTAGAATATACACCTACTGAAGACGATATCATCCAAAAAATAGATGCAGGTAACGTAAACTTACCTGTAAAAAACTCATTAATTAACGGAGCTCAAGCCTTATTTGGGGTTCGAGCAGATTTTCAATTTGGAAAAACAACCATTAAAACGGTGTTTTCGCAGCAAAATTCTCAACCAAGAACGGTTACTGCTCAAGGAGGTTCGGTAGTGGAAGAATTTGAACTACGAGCTACTGATTATGATAATGATCGTCACTTCTTTTTAGGACAATTCTTTAGAGAGAACTATCAAAATGCATTAAAAAATTATCCTTTAATTAATAGTCCAATTACCATAAACCGAGTTGAGGTATGGATCACTAACAGAAATCAAAATGTTACTGATTTTAGAAGTATAGTAGCTTTGGCCGATCTTGGAGAATCTGAACTTGAAAGTATGGTTAGTTCAAACTTTGTTGCAGGTACACCACAAGAAGGTTATGTAGATGTGATTAACGATCCTATTCGTATTTCTACTCGTGAAAACGGATCACTCGTCAATAAAAATTTACCCTATAATGGTGTAAATGATTTGAATTCACTACTAACGGAAAACAGTGGAATTAGAAATGTTGCATCATTAGACGGAACATTACCAGTACAAATGACACAAGGTGTTGATTACTCGTACTTACAGAATGCAAGAAAATTACAATCGAATGAATATACATTACATCCGCAGTTAGGGTTTATATCTTTAAATAGAAGATTAAATGATGGTGAAGTATTAGCCGTTGCTTATGAGTATACCGTAGTTGGAGCTCAAAATAATGGAGGACGAGTTGACGAAACTATATTTAAAGTAGGAGAATTTTCTAATGATGGGGTTAATGCACCTTCAAACATTGCGGTAAAGTTGCTACGTAGTGAAATTTTGAAAACCGTAAGAGATGCACCAAATCAGTCACTAGCTTTTCCAACTTGGCGTTTAATGATGAAAAACGTTTATGCTTTAGGAGCAGTACCTTTACGTCAAGAAGGGTTTAGATTTGAATTATTGTATCGTGATGATGGTACAGGGATTTTACAGAATACGTTACAAAGTGCTAATGCAACTGACCTTCATAACAGAACCTTATTGAATCTTTTTGATATTGATAAGTTAGATCAAAGTCAATTTAAAGTAGATAATGGAGATGGTTTCTTCGATTATGTAGAAGGAATTACAGTGAATTCAGCACGAGGATTAATTTATTTCCCTTCTCCAGAACCATTCGGAGAAGATTTAGAAGCGAAATTAACAGATGCAGGAGACCAAGGTAGGTTTGTGTTTAAAGATTTATATTTAACTACTAAAGTCCAAGCACAAAATGATTTTCAAAATTTAGATAAATTCTTCTTAAAAGGATATTTTAAATCGGAAGCAAGTAGAGGTATTTCTTTAGGAGCCTTTAACATACCTCGTGGATCTGTACGAGTTACAGCAGAAGGAAGAACGTTAGTTGAAGGAGTGGATTATGTAGTAGATTACCAATTAGGAAGAGTACAAATTTTAGATCCAGGTTTAGAAGCTTCAGGAGTTCCAATTAATGCTTCTGTAGAAAATAATACGTTCTTCAATCAGCAACGAAAAACATTCTTAGGAGTTGATATTGAACATCGTTTTAATGAAAACTTTATTCTTGGAGGTACTTTTATAAATGTAACAGAACGTCCTATAACGCCTAAAGTAAACTTTGGAGCGGAGCCTATAGATAATGTAATGTTAGGATTAAATATTGATTTCTCCACAGAAGTACCGTATTTAACCAAGTTAGCCAATAAATTACCGTTTGTAGAAACTGATGCACCTTCTAATGTGTCTGTACGTGGAGATTTTGCATATTTATTGCCAGGTTCACCTAGCGGTATAGATGTAAATGGTACAGCAACTTCGTATTTAGATGATTTTGAGGCTACACAAATTCCTATCAATTTAGGTTCTCCACAACAATGGTTTTTAGCAAGTACACCTATTGATGATGGAACAGGAAGCGATAGTTATAATGGAGGGTCAACAGATAACATTGCGTATAATTTTAAGAGAGCAAAATTAGCTTGGTATAACGTAGATCAATTATTTTATTCGAATACAGCGAATAGACCAACAAATATTGATGATATAGAATTGTCAAGAAATGAAACACGACAAATTAGTTTTTCGGAATTATTCCCTAATACTGATTTAGATATTACACAGTTAAACTTAGTACGAACACTTGACTTAGCATATTTCCCACATGAAAGGGGACCGTATAACTTTAATCAAACCACTGGAGATTTTGATCCAGCAACTCAAAATGCAGCAAACAACTGGGGAGGAATTATGCGTGCTTTAACTACGGTTAATAATTTTGAACAAGCTAACGTAGAATATATTCAATTTTGGTTAATGGACCCTTATGAAGGATATTCGATTCGTCCAGAAGAAGGATTACAGTCTGGTGTAGATCCAACAAATCCTATTAATCAAGGGGTGTTACGTATCAATTTAGGAAGAATTTCTGAAGATATTTTAAGAGATTCTCAAAAGCAATTCGAAAATGGATTATCAACAACTCAAAACCCTGCACCTACAATAGAAACTAATTTGGCAAAAGTTCCACAGAACCCTTCTATTTTATATGCATTTAGTGCTGATCCTGATGAACGAGCACAACAAGATGTTGGTTTAGACGGACTAAATGATGAAGAGGAAAAAGCTAAATACCCGGCTTTTGCTAGTTTAGATGACCCTGCAGGAGATAACTTCCAATTTTTTAGAGGAAGTGAGTTAGATGCAGTAGATGCTTCTATTTTAACACGATATAAAGATTTTAACGGAACTCAAGGAAACTCACCAACCATAGACCAATCTAATGAGAGTTTTCCTACATCAGCAAATACATATCCAGATACTGAAGATTTAAACCGAGATCAAACGATGGATGCGGTAAGTTCATATTTCGAATATGAATTATCATTAAAGTCTAATGATTTAGAAATAGGTCAGAATAATTTCATTGTTTCTAAAGAAACAAGAGAAACTACGTTAGCTGATGGAAGTCCAAGAAGAACAACTTGGTATCAATTTAGAATTCCAGTACGTACAGCTTTGGCGAGAAAAATAGGAGGAATTACAGATTTTAATAGTATTCGTTTTATGCGTATGTACTTAACAGGATTTAATATGCCAGTGGTATTACGTTTTGCGGAGTTGGAGTTAGTTCGAGGAGATTGGAGAAGATATACGAAACAACAAGATAATCCAAATAATGATTTATCAGATGCAGATTTAAGCAATTTTGAAGTTGGAGTAGTAAGTATAGAGCAAAATAGAGATATCTACGAACTTCCGCCAGGTATACCTAGAGAACAATTACAAGGAACAAATAGAATTCAACGCCAAAATGAGCAATCGTCTACATTAAAAGTTTCAGATTTAGCACCTGACGATACACGATTCATTTTTAAGAATATTAGTATTGATCTTCGTCGCTATAAAAATTTACGAATGTTCTTACATGCTCAGGAAGTAACGGGATCTACATTTACTAATGGAGAGGTATCTGCAGTTATCCGATTAGGAACGGACTTGTCTGAGAACTATTATCAAATTGAAAAAAGATTAACTAAATCTCCAAATCCAATATCAACACCTGGAGGTCCAAATCAGGCAGATGTATGGCCAGAAGCAAATAATTTAGATGTTATTTTAGGTCAATTAGCAAAGCTGAAATTACAAAGAGACGGAGCAAATGACCCTAATCTGGTAACACAATTATACACAGACCCAAGTCAATCGCCTAATGATGATTTAATCCTAAGAGTAAAAGGTAATCCTACTTTGGCTCAAATTAGATCGGTAATGTTAGGGGTAAAAAATAATGCATCAACTCAAAGAAGTGTTGAAGTTTGGTTTAACGAATTACGATCTGTTGGTTTTGATAATAAAGGAGGATGGGCAGCCGTATTAAATGCTGATGCTAATTTTGCAGATGTGGCAGATGTTGCTTTAGCAGGTAGAATGTCTACGGTTGGTTTTGGTAATGTAGATCAACGTGTACAAGAAAGAAGCCTTGAAGAAAACAAACAATATAGTGTATCTACGAATATTCAGTTAGGAAAAATGATGCCTAAAAAATGGAATATGCAAGTGCCTATGAGTTATAGCTATGGAGAACATTTTATAGATCCTAAATTTGACCCTCAGTACCAAGACGTAGAGCTAGCCGATGCTATAGAATCTGGATCTGATCAGGTAAAAAGAAACGCTGAAAATGCCCAAGATTATACCCGAAGAAAAAGCATCAGCTTTATTAATGTTAAGAAAAATAGAAATCCTAAGAGTGATAAAAAGCCTAAATTTTATGATGTAGAAAACGTTGCAGTATCTTATTCATTTAATGAGGAATTTCACAAAGATTATAATATTGAAAGGTTTGTAAACCAAAATTTGATGGCGGGAGTGAGTTATAATTTTAATTTTGCGCCTTGGGTTTTAGAACCATTTAAAAAATCTGAAAAACTAAAAGGAAAATATTGGAAGTTTATAAAAGATTTAAACTTTAATCCAGTTCCTAATAACTTATCGATTAACTCAAAAATCAATAGAAATTATAATCTACAGCAATCAAGAAATTTAATTCAAGGGTTAACAGCTCAACCAGAATTAATTCAACGTAGGTTTCTATTTGATTGGGATTATACAGTAGGTTTCGACTTGACTCGTTCATTAAAGTTAAATTTTAATGCAACGAACAATTATATCTACGATAGTTTTGGAGCAGATGAAGAGTTAGAGATTTTTGATAAGTTCTTCAATTTTGGTAGAAGAAATCAATACCATCAAACTTTAAATGCTACCTATAAATTACCAATTAATAAGTTACCATACTTAAACTTTATTTCTTCGGATTATGGATATACAGCTAACTTTGACTGGAGAGCGGCTTCGCAAAGTACTATTACTGAGCCTGATCCTGATATACCTGGAGCTGAGAAGGAGGTAAGTATCGAAGATAAAATTGGTAATATGATCCAAAACTCTAATAAGCATAATATAAACGCTACGTTAGATTTTAATCGCTTTTACAAAACTATAAAACTTGATAAGCTTTTATTCAGTAAGAAAAAGAAGAATAAAGGTGCTAAGAAAAAAGGAGGCGTTTCTGTTGCTAAAAAACAACCATCTACTGGTAAGGTAAAGCTAAAGAAAAA
Organism: Tenacibaculum agarivorans; assembly: GCF_001936575.1. Classification (GTDB taxonomy): domain Bacteria; phylum Bacteroidota; class Bacteroidia; order Flavobacteriales; family Flavobacteriaceae; genus Polaribacter; species Polaribacter agarivorans. The sequence goes on along the minus strand of NZ_MSMP01000001.1, from coordinate 155,928 downwards.
TGCATCTTTTGGAAAGAAATTATTGAAGGGAGTATATGACGTAGTTACTTCAGTAAAAAGAGCAAAAATAGGTTACTCACAAGAAAATGGAACTTTATTAGAAGGATATAGACCCTCTGTTGGTTTCTTAGGTAGAAGTAATTATAATGGTGGTTTAGCACCATCATTAGGTTTTGTTTTTGGTAGTCAGTCTGATATTATCCAACAAGGTATAGAAAATGGTTGGTTGGTAGAACGAAGAAATGATGAGGAATATTTTAATAAAAACTTTGCAAAAACACAAGCAAATAAATTAGACTATAATATCTCTATTAAACCGTTTAAAGATTTCACTATTGATTTAAGAGGAAATAGAATAAAAACATCAAATACAAGTCAACAATTAGATATTATAAGAAGGGATGATGGCAGTGTTTCTCAAAACGAAGAACTTAAAGCTTTCGAAACTGGAAACTTCAGTATTAGTCATTTTATGTTAGGAACTATGTTTGAAGATGGAGATGCCTTATATCAAAAATTTATTGGGTATAGAAGATTAATTTCTGATAGATTAGAAACAGCAGCACAACCTAACGGAGTTTTTGCTGGATTTAGAAAAGAAGGACAGCAAGCAATGTTACCAGCATTTTTAGCTGCATATTCAGGGGTAAATCCTAATAAAGTAGACACTGGATTATTTAGAAATATACCATTACCAAACTGGACGATGAGATATAATGGATTAATGAAGTTTAAGTGGATCAAAAAGCATTTTTCTGCATTTACCTTATCACACAGTTATAAATCTTCATACAGTATTCTTAACTATACAAATAATTTACAGTACGATAGCCGTGATTTGACGGCAGTAAATAATTCAGGAAATTATCAACCAGAATTATTAATTTCGTCAGCAACATTAATAGATGAATTTTCTCCTTTAATTAAAGTAGATATGAAGTTGCGTAATGCACTTTCTTTTAGAGGAGAAATTAAAAGGGATAGAAGTTTAACATTAAACTTAAATAATAATACATTGACAGATATTAACGGAACTGAATATGTATTAGGACTAGGATATAGAATAAAAGATGTTAAGTTTAAAACGAGAATTACAGGGAAAAAAGAAACATTAAAAGGAGATATTAATTTTAGAGCAGATGTTTCTTTACGAGATAATTTAACGTTAATTAGATCTATAGATGAAGATAATAATCAAATTACAGGAGGAGAACGTTTGTTTGGTTTGAAGTTTTTAGCAGATTATAATTTGAATCAAAATTTAACGGTATCTTTTTATTATAACCATAATACATTTGATTATGCTATATCTACCAATTTCCCAAGACAATCTATTAATGGTGGATTTAACTTAGTGTATACTTTAGGAAATTAAAAACAATAATATATTAAAACAAAATTACAATGAATATTCCAGCAGAATTGAAATATACAAAAGACCATGAGTGGGTTAAAATTGATGGTGATGTTGCTACAATTGGAATTACAGACTTTGCACAAAGTGAATTAGGAGATATCGTTTACGTAGATGTAGATACATTAGACGATACTGTAGAAATTGAGGAAGTGTTTGGATCTGTTGAAGCAGTAAAAACAGTTTCAGATTTATTCATGCCATTAACAGGAGAAGTTATTGAGTTTAATGAAACTTTAGAAGATGAGCCAGAATTGGTGAATTCTGATCCTTATGGGAAAGGATGGATGATAAAGGTTAAAATTTCTGATACTGCACAGATAGAAGGTTTATTAGATGCTGAGGCGTATCAAAAGCTTATTGAAGGATAATGCAATTTATTTTGCTATAGCTATTACGGTAGCAATAGCAGTATTAAGTTTAGCGAAACTTTCAACATTACCAACAATTAGTTTTAAGTATAAAGATAAAGTAGCACATGCCATAGCTTATTTTGTATTAACTATGGTTTGGTTATTTTCTTTTATAAAAAGAGAGCAAAAAGCGATTATCATACTAGGTTGTATCATCTACGGGATACTTATGGAATGCTTACAATCAATACTAACAAACTATAGAATGTTTGATTATTATGATATGATCGCAAATACCTTTGGAGTACTCTTAGCTTTACTAATTTTTAGCATAATTGAAAAAAAACTAATCAATATGTTAAATAGCTTGTAAATGTTGGAAGAAATTAACTAAATTAGCAAACCAGTAAAACTAAAAGGATGGAAATAAAGAAAAATCCAAAATCTAATCTAGAAAATTATAGCAAGATATTCGTTCAGCTTGGTCTAGTTTTGGCTTTATTTATTACCTATAAAGGAATAGAGCATAAAACATACGAGAAAGACTATGGTGAATTAGGTAGTGCTGATCTAGGTTCTGAAGTTGAAGAAGAGACTTTAGTAATCAATGCACCACCACCACCACCGCCACCACCACCAGCTCCGCCACCACCAACACCAGAGAAAATAGAGGTTGTTGAAGACGATAAGGAAGTTGAAGAAACGGTGATTGAATCTACTGAAACTGATGAATCTGAAGCTGTAGAAGTTGAAGAGATTGTTGAAGCAGAAGAGGAAGAGGAAGTGGTAGAAGATGTACCTTTCTCAATCATTGAGCAAGTACCAGTATTTCCAGGTTGTAAAGGAACTAATCAGCAAAAGAAAGATTGTTTGAATAAAAAGATGCGTAAGCACGTTCAAAGAAACTTTGATGCTGAATTAGCAAATGAGTTAGGATTAGCACCAGGAAAAAAGAGAATCTATGTTCAATTCAAGATTGACAAAGATGGTTCTATTACTAGTGTAAATGCAAGAGCTCCACACCCAAGATTAAAAAAGGAAGCTATTAGAATAGCTAAGAAGTTACCTAAAATGATCCCGGGTAGACAAAGAGGAAAACCAGTAAGAGTAGGGTATACCTTACCAATTACTTTCAATGTAGAATAATTTTTAGTTCTACAGATAAAAATTAAAGCAGTCTTTTTTAAGGCTGCTTTTTTTATGGCATGTTTTTTGGAGTTTTAAGTTAATACTAATTATTTAAAACTATTTTATTATGAAAAAGCCAAAAAAAAGTCCAAGAAAACAGCTAGAAAAATTTTCAACTATTTTTATGCAATTGGGTTTGGTACTAGTACTCTTTGTCACATTTCTAAGCTTAGAGTATAAAACAGAAAAAGCACAAGCTAGTGTAACTACTTTTGACTTTCACAGAGGAGATATTGTCGATATTGATGATATACCAATCTTGCAACGAAAGGAAATAAAGATTGAGCAACCTCAAGAAAGAATACCAAGAAGAGAAGTTTTACCTGATCTACCACCAGAGGTTGTAGATAATGATGATCCAAAAGTTGTAGAACCAGAGGTACAACCAAAAGATTCAGAAACTAAAAACTTCTTAGATAATGTAAATACTATTCATGAAGAAGAGGATATTGATAAGAATGACGATCCAGTTTCTATGTCTTTTGTCCAAAAAGCACCTGTTTTTAAAGGTTGTGAGGGATTATCTGAAGCAGAGAATAGAATTTGCTTTGAAAAGAAGATGAAAAAGCTTGTACAGCGTCATTTTGATACAGAATTAGCAAATGATCTAGGATTAGCGCGAGGAAAGAAGAAGATTTTAACTCAATTTGTAATTGATAAAAACGGGTTTATAACCGATATTCAAATTAGAGCTCCACATCCAAGATTAAAAAAAGAAACCAGTAGAATTATTAAAAAGATTCCAAAATTCACGCCAGGAGTTCAAAATAATGAAAATGTGAAGGTTAGATATACTTTACCAATAGCTTTTATGGTAGAGTAAAAATTGCAAACACTAAAACGATGTAGTTTAGAGATATTTTTAACAGTTAATATTGCTATAGGAAATCGTATAATTTGATGAATTGACACTTTTAAATACGAAAAAATGGATAAAAAATAAATTATGTTCTTTTTTAACTAGGTGTTGTGATATACAAATGTTAAAAATTTAAGAATAAAATGTTAATTATTTTTGGGAAAGGAGATTAATGCTATATATTTGCTATGTGGTTATAAACCACTTTCTTTTTCTTTTTCATAGCAATTTTTCCCACTCAGACGTGAGTGGGTTTTTTTATTTCATAAATCAAAAAGCTATACACAACTACATACTCAACAAACACGAACCATAAATTTTCTTTCCAAGGAATATTAGCATACGCTTGATAACTTAAAATAATTACTAAAGACCATACTAAAGGAAACTTATATTTAGTAAATATTGATAAAATGATTAAAGTTGATAAATACCAAGGATGCATGGTAGTTGTAGTGAAATAGTAAAAAGAAAGTGCAAAAAGCATTGAAGTAATCAATTCTTTTGCAGTTTTATTTTTTTTGATAAAAGTAACTGCTAGCAAGAATAGAATAGTAAGAACAGGTGTTATTTTACCAATAACAGCAATTTCGTTATATCCTCTAAATAAATATCCAATTTCTCTAAAAACGTAATAGAAACTAGCATTGAATTCAAAATTTCTAAACCAAAGGCCTATTGAATTAGAATAGCTATCAATTAATTCACTGGAGAAAAAAGGTAGAAATAAAGCAATACAAGTACAAATAACTATAGCATAGAATGCTATCAGATTCTTGATGTTTTTCCAGACTATATTTCCCTCATCATTAATTAAAAACCATTTTAAAAACAAAGGAAGAAATAGTAATGGGATTAATTTTACGTTAATAGATATAGCTAATAAAACTGCAGCTATGATCCAATTCCTTTTTTGTAGTTGATATAAAGACCAAACTAAAAAGAATAACATAACAGGTTCAAAATGTAAATTCCCAGTTAATTCAATAATTATAAACGGATTTAAAAGGTAAAGGAATATTAAATTAGGATTTAAATTAAGTTTTTTAAGTAATTTGGATCCAAAATGAAAGATTCCAATATCAGCTAGTATTAGTAAAGATCTCATTACTATTGCTGCTCCCAAAATTGAAGTATTGGAAAATAGTGCGGCAATTAAAAAACACAACTGATTTATAGGTGGATAATTAGTAAAATGGCTTCCATTCATTTTTCCCATACCAGCATATAGTTCCTCTGCTTGTGGAATTGGATAGTTCCCAGTGTTGATATAGGTTTCAGGTAGAGAAATATAAGGATTTAATCCCTCATAAATCATTCTTCCATCCCAAATAAACCGATAGAAATCTTGAGAAAGATTAGGTATTGTAATTAAAAAAATTAATCGTAAAACAATAAAAAGGGCGGTGTAATATGAAACAGATACCTTGTAGTTTCTAGTTAATAGATAATAACTAGAAAATAGTAATCCCCATAAAATTAATAAAGTAGTAAATTCCGTTCTTTCAATCTGGTATGCGAAAATATAATAGAGTATACCTGAAAATATAGCTAGTAAAAAAAAGGAATTCTTCTTTAAAAAATCCATTTATGCTTTAGAAAAAACAGATTTAAAAAACACATAACCAAAACCAATAAACAACATTAAATGGAAAGGGAATAGTCCAAAATCACCACCTTGGTCGCCTACTATAAAAGCACTATATAAACCAAATGCAAAATAAAGTACTAGTAATCCTTCAATAATAACATTTAAAGAAGGTTTCTTTTTTATGTATTTGTTGTTTTTCCAGCTGTCTTTCAATGATTTGATGTTGAATTTTGGAGTTCTTACAAATTCACTTTTCTTTCCTAAATGACCTTCTAAAACAGCTATAGTGTTATGTAACGAGAATCCCATTGCGATAGAGAAGAAAGTAAAAAAGGCTCCTATATACTTGATAAAGTTTTTAATCCCTCCACCAAATGAGTTTTTATACATAAACCAGTAACAGGTAAAGAAAATTAGTGTACTACTTACAAAAAAGCTCATAACCCAAAAGAATACCTCTAAATCTTCATACTTGTTTTTGATGTATAGCATTGGAATACTTAAAACTCCCATTAAAAATATACATGTAAACATAGAACTATTTAGTAAATGCAATAAACTATGGATTTTAGTTTTGAAGTTTATATTCTTACTTGTAATAACTCTAGCCATCATTTTTTGAAAATTCTCTGCACCACCTTTATTCCATCTGAATTGCTGAGATTTTGCTGCGCTAATTACTACAGGTAACTCAGCAGGTGTTATCACATCTTCTAAGTATTTGAATTTCCATTGCTTAAGTTGAGCTCTGTAACTTAAATCTAAATCTTCGGTAAGTGTATCTCCTTCCCAGTTTCCTGCATCTATAATACATTCTTTTCTCCAAATACCAGCAGTACCATTAAAGTTAATGAAGTGTCCTTTGCTGTTTCTTCCGACTTGTTCTAAAGAAAAGTGTGCGTCAAGTGCAAAAGCTTGTACTTTGGTTAATGTAGAATAATCTCTATTGATATGGCCCCATCTAGTCTGTACAACTCCAATTTCTGAATCCTTAAAGTAGGTTACAGTTTTTTCTAACCAACATGGTTTAGGTAAAAAGTCAGCATCAAAAATGGCAATAAATTCACCTTTCGCAGTTTTTAAACCTTCTTTTAGGGCACCAGCCTTAAAGCCAACTCTATTTTCTCTTCTTATATGTTGAATATCTAACCCAGTAGCTTGTAATTTTTCAATATGAGAGGCTGTAGTTTCTACAGATTCATCAGTAGAATCATCCAATACTTGGATTTCCAATTTTTGTCTAGGGTATTTTATTTTAGCGATATTGTCTAATAACCGCTCCATTACATACAATTCATTGTATACAGGTAATTGAATAGTTACGTAAGGTACTTCTTCATCTTTAGACAAGTCAAATTTTGGAGATGTATCAACTTTTCTTTTAGAAGAAAGATAATTAAATAATAAATTTAATTGAGCTAATGCATACATGAAGACCAATAATAATGATAAGCTATATAAACTTATAATGATGTACTCTAAAATCATTATTTAAAACTATATTTAAAAATCCAACTTAATATTTTAACGCCTGCTAATATAGTTCCTTTTACAGTACCAGAAACTTTAGAGACACCAATTCTATTCCTGTATTTTACAGGTATTTCTACATAGGAAAATTTTTTCTTTAGTGCTTTCAATTGCATTTCAACTGTCCACCCATAAGTTTTATCTTCCATTTCTAATGCTAATAACTTGTCGTACTTAATTGCTCTAAATGGTCCTAAATCTGAGAATTTAGCACCAAAAAATAATTTCATTAAAAAAGTAGCAAGCCAATTACCAAAAACTTGTTGCGGGGTCATAGACCCTTGTTCACGTAGTCGTTTAACTCTAGCGCCAATTACAAAATCTATATCCTGATTGATTATAGGTGCTATTATTTCGTCAAGTTGTTCTGGGTAATCGGAGTAGTCTCCATCTAAAAAAACGATAATATTGGGTGTATTATTTTGTGCAGCTATGTATTCCATACCTTTCAAACAGGCGTACCCATATCCTTTTCGTTGCTCAGTAAGTACAGTAGCACCTGCATTTTTTGCATTTTCTTCGGTGCTATCTGTTGAATTATTACTGACTACAATAACTTCATCTACATGATTAGGAATATCATTAATTACCTTACCAATAGAATCTTCCTCGTTATATGCAGGTATAATTACTTTAATTAAAGGCGTCATTATTTTAAATCATTAAGATTATTCTCTCTTTTAAAAGATGAGAAATCCGTCCATTCCTTTATTTTTTTATCGTTCACAAATTTTGATGCTTTAACGAGTTTGTTTTGTTTGTAAACTAAACAGTATCCATTTTTTTTATTATCTCTTAATTGACATTTATGGATTAGTTGTCCATCTTTATTAAAATAAGACCACCATTTATTTTCTATTCCGTTTACGTAATGTCCTTCTTTTATTTTAGAAGAATTTTCGCGATAAAAATACCAATATTTATGTTTTAAGCCATTTTTATAATGACCTTTTTCCTTGATTTTACCATTTTGATAATAGAATTTCCAAAAATCATGTTTTACATTATCTTTTATCCAACCTTCTTCTTGAATTGAACCATCTGGATAATAGTTTTTCTGATATACTTTTTGGGCAATTCCTATAATACTAACAAATAAGAAAAGAAGTAAAAACTTATTTTTCATTCATTAACTTTAATAAATCTACATCATTACCTAGTAATACATCTGTAGGATTAATTCTACCTTTTTCAGGACCGTTTTCTAATTTTAATACTCCTCTAGGACAAACAGCAGAACAAATACCACATCCTACGCAACTAGCGCGTACAATGTTTTCTCCTTTTTGCGCATAAGATCTAACGTCTATTCCTTGCTCACAATACGTAGAACAATTTCCACAAGAAATACATTGTCCTCCATTAGTTGTAATTCTGAAACGAGATTTAAAACGTTGTACTAATCCCATATAAGCAGCTAAAGGACAACCAAAACGACACCATACACGGTTACCAAAAATTGGGTAAAAACCTGTTCCAATTACTCCTGCAAACCAAGATCCTATTAAAAAGCTGTAGGTATCTTTTATAAATTGAGATTTAATTCCTAAAAACGAATATGCACCTGTAAAATAACAGTAAAGCGTTACTATTGTCATCACTAAAGAGAAAGCCAATACTGAATGGATTAACCAGCGCTCTAGTTTCCATGCTTTTAAACTTTTGTCAGAATGTTGTCTATATGGATCTCCTAAAGTTTCTGCTAAACCACCACAACCACAAACCCATGAACAGTACCATCTTTTACCAAAGAAATATACCATAACAGGTACAATTACTAAAGTAAGTACTATACCCCATACTAAAATGAATAAACCAATAGCTCCACTACTTCTTAAACTATCTAAGTTCCATTCAAAAAAGAAATCATAATCTAATGGAAAAGCATTTTTAAAGTCATAACCAGGCATATTTAAGCTTGTCATAATCTCAGGAATTAAGAAAGCAAAAACGATTTGAAAGAATAATACAGAAGTTGTTCTTACTACCTGATATTTATTGTGCCTGTATTTTATATACATTCTTACACCCATTACCACCATAATAACACAGTATAAGAAACCATAAACAAACCATTGACTTGCTAATCCTCCACTTAAGAAAGTACTAATAGGGTCAACTATATAGGTCCAATTGACTACATAATCAGGCATAAAGTATAAAAGCAAATAAAATCCAACTAGGTATATAAGAACTAACCAAGCAATTAAACCTCTATTAGTGCTAGATTCTAAATAAATACCATTGTTTTTTATTCCTGGATTTCCTAGTAATTTATAATTAGGAAAAATAAATAGTAAAGCACCTAAAATACCTAAACCAAAGGTGAGCCACCAAAGTAAACCTTGATTTTCTCTTACAAAACCTTTTCCTGCTTTTTTAGCTAAATCGAAACTTAAAGAATGTAATTTTCCAGAAATTTTATACTGATATTGTTCTCCTTTTTTATCCCAATTCTTTTCAGCATCATATTTAGCAATTAAGGCATCGTAGTGTGCATTTGAAGTTTTATAAGCATTTCTAACACGACTAGAAAATTCGAATATATTTAAATTTTCAGAAGTTACAATTGCTTTGCTAAGTTCATCTTTTATAAGCTCATTTTTATAATTTTTTTCTTTGATAAAAGCTTCTAATTGATCAGAAGTTAAGTTAAATGATCCTAAGAAAATACTTCCTGTGAAAATTGATAAACCAACTAAAAAGATGATTAGTCCTATGTTTTTAATTACTTTCATGGTATTCTTTAATTTTTATGCCTTACTAAATATACGTTTCCAACTTTTCTTTTGCACTTTAATAGCTGTGCCATGCTCTTTATTAAATTGAGCTACAATTTCCGATTCATATTGTTTATAAAACTCAGGATCAAAATTGGCATCGGCCAAGTATTCTAAGACATATTCTACAGATTTTTTTTCGGTTAATACTCGATCAAAAAACTCATGACGTAATCGAATACCAAATGTATTTATTCCAATAAATTCATGAGTTTCTTTATCAAAATTTAGGTGTATCGCTTTTTTTCCATCTTTATGCTCCCAGTAGAATCTAGCTTCGTTTTCTCTAGGTTTAGCCCAAACCCAACCGTAGGTTTGATATTCAACATCCATAAATTTAGCAGAGTTAAACCAGTGTCCAGGTTTATATTCAATTCTATTTCCACAAATAGTTTGCGCAACAGTTTCTCCCATCATTCTACCAGTGTACCAAACCGCTTCAATAGGTCTTCTTTGTCCAATTGCTTCTCGTTGTTCAGCACAGTCACCGATAGCGTAAATATCTTTCACACTAGTTTCTAGAAAACGATTTACTATAACACCTCTGTTGGTTTCAATTTCAGATTCTTTTACAAAATTGATGTTTGGAGATACACCTGCAGTTAACCCAACTACATCACAAGCAATTTCTTCTCCGGTTTCAGCTATAACTATAGATTTAGCTCTACCGTTTTTATCTGCTTTAATTTCTTTTAAATTTACCCCTAATCGTAAATCAATATGATTATCTAAAATCTCTTTATTAATAAGTGCGGATTCTTGATCTGGTAAAACACCATTCCAAAAACTACTTTCTCTTACTAAAAAAGTAACAGGTATGTTTCTACTGTGCATCATTTCAGCAAATTCAATTCCAATAAGCCCACCACCAACAATAACCGCACGTTTACAAACCTTATTATTAGGTGCGTATTTCTCAAGATTTTCTAAATCCTGTTTATGGTACATTCCCATAACACCATCTAAATCCTGACCAGGCCAACCAAACTTATTAGGTTTAGAACCTGTAGCGATAATTAATTTGTCATAAGCAAATAATTGATCGTTATCTAAGACTAATTGTTTGTTTTTTGAGTCTATGGTTTTTACCAGCGCTTTCTTCAATTTAATTCGATTTTTCTTCCAGAATGAATCTTCATAAGGTTTTGTGTTTTCAAATTTCATATGCCCCATGTATATATACATTAAAGCAGTTCTTGAAAAAAAATGTTCAGTTTCTGAAGAAATAATAGTGATTTTTTTGTCTGATAGTTTCCTGATATGTCTGGCAGCAGTAACTCCAGAAATACCATTACCAATGATAACGATGTGCTCCATAATTTGTGAATTGATGTAACTTATGTCGAAACAAAAGGTAAGAATTTACTTTCGTTCTAAATTTAGAATAGTTTTAAATAAGGGGGCTGATTATAAATTTTATGTAATGGTGAAATAATTTGTTCGACTTAGGTCAAGATCATTAAAACTACGATAATGAAAAGAATTTCAATTTTATTAGGACTATTATTCCTTAATTTCCTTGCATTTGCTCAAGAGGAAGATCAAGATCAAGAAGAAAAAAACAACTTACAAGTATTTACACCTTCAAAATTACTTAACAAAGGTCAGTGGGATATTAAATGGTTTAATGGCTTGTATACTCAAACTAGAGAAACAGGCAGAGAGAATAGTGAAGGAGCAGATGTAGCTAGATCTAACTTTTTTACTTCTACATTAGAAGTATTTACAGGGATTTCTGATAATAATAGAGTTAATGTTGGTGGAATTATTGAGTTTCGTTCAAATACTTTTGGTGGAAGACAAGCGCTTTCAGTATTCAGTTTAGAAGATACAACTTCAGATAGAAAAGGGATTTCATCTATAGCACCATCTGTAAAAGTACAACCTTTTGAAAATATAGGTAATTTTTCGATACAGAGTTCTATTCATATTCCGTTATTAGAAAGTGGAGATGAAGGAAATCCTAATGGTTTTTTAGATCAAACAGCTTGGTCATTTCAAAATAGATTCTTTTATGATTACACATTTCCAAGTGGTAAATGGCAATTATTTACGGAGTTAAATACAGAATATGGTTTTGGAGACGATCAAAGTTTTGCTAATAATACATTCTTAGTAGTACCTGGAGTATTTATGAGTTATTTTCCAACACAAGATGCTACGGTATTAGGATTTGTTCAACATTCTGAAAGATTTGGAGACTTTCAACAAGATAATACAGCTATTGGTTTTGGAGGAAAATATCAGTTAACTGACGTATTAAACTTAGAAGTTTTATACAGTAATATTGTTAGAGGTTATAATTTCCAAGGTTTAGGTGAAACTTATAGTATTGGTTTAAGAGCTTTATTTTAAAAGGCATTAAAATTTATGGTTATTTTTAATCCATGAAAATAAAACAAGTATGTATACTGCCACTATTAATACTTTTTCTTTCTTGTAGTGGACAACATAAGAAGGTAAATGGATTAAGCTTTGTAGCCTCTTCTGAAGCAATAAATAACACACATATACAACCCGTAAAAAAGGCATCAGCGAATTATGTTTCTCTGATGCCTTTTGGCTTTATAAAAGATTTAAAATCTCCTGAAGTACGGTATAATGAATCTAGACAATGGTTTGGAGAAACTAAAAAAGGAGTAAAACAATATGCTTCTGAATTTAGAAATACCAATATTAAGTTGATGATAAAACCACAAATTTGGGTTTGGAGAGGAGAGTTTACAGGCTATATTGAAATGAATACTGAAGAAAACTGGAAACTCTTAGAAGAATCTTACAAATCATTTATTCTAGATTATGCTGAAGTGGCTGAAGAAATAAAAGCTGAAATTTTTTGCATAGGTACAGAATTAGAGCAATTTGTAATAAATAGACCTGAATATTGGAAAAACTTAATACAGGAAATTAAAAAAATATATTCAGGAAAATTAACGTACGCTGCAAATTGGGATGAATTTAAAAGAGTTCCTTTTTGGAATCAACTAGATTTCATCGGTGTGGATGCATATTTCCCCTTAAGTGAAAAAAAATCTCCAACCGTTGATGAATTTGAACAAGGTTGGCAGCCACATAAGAAAACCATAAAAGAGATCTACGATAGATATAAAAAACCGATTTTATTTACTGAGTTTGGATATAGAAGTGTAAACTTTACAGGTAAAGAGCCTTGGAGTGCAAATAGAATTTCTGGTGAAGTAAATTTAAAAGCTCAAGAGAACGCAACACAAGCTATTTATAATCAATTTTGGAAAGAAAAATGGTTTGCTGGTGGTTTTTTATGGAAATGGTTTCATAATCATAATGACGTTGGTGGTAAAACGAATAATCGATTTACACCACAAAATAAACCTACAGAAAAACTAATTCAACAGTTATATGCGCAATAGTATATATTTTTTGGTAATACTACTATGTTCTTGTTCTACACAAGAAAAGATAAACCTATCAGAGAACGTATTGAATGAATACTTGCAAATTCATGCTGAAAAAAAGTTAGATGAAGTCATAGCCTGCGCAGGTAATGATAAAGAAAGTAAGGAGAAAGTGTTTGTTTATTTTTATCCGATAGAAGGGAGTTCAGATTTTAGATATTATGAAACTGAAAATACAGCTATAGATCCTGATGATTTTTCAAATTATAAACTAAAAGAATTTCCAAGTGAAGGTTTTTTAAAAGATAAGTTATCCAGATTTATAAGAGATTTAGATAATGAAGCTTGGGGAATAGTCACTTACCTTTCTGAGGGGAAAATTCATAAATCGAATCCAATTCGATTAAAACAGAAGTCCAATCCCACTGAATTTGATTCAAATATTGTAATTGATTTTTCAATGCCTCTTTCTCCTAGGTTTTCATGGAATACTAGTAGTTATAATAGTGATGCTATTTATTTTCAAGCCATAACAGATAATGATTCTTTTATATCTGGAACGTATACTTTTGATTTGTTTTTTCGTTATTATAACACTAATAACGTAGTTTTAACTATAAATTCTGATACTCCTTTAACACTTGTAGAGAATAAAGAATATGGAATTACTATTTTAGGTGTGAGTGAAGATAATTGGGTGAACATACAATATGAAAATCAATTTATAGCAAAGTAGTAGTGATAAAAAAAGTTATACTCTTATCGATTTTAGTAATCCATGTATTGGGATTTTCGCAAGAAGAAAATTATATTATAAATTCAATAACTTTTAAAGGTTTAAAAAGAACTAAAGCGTCTTTTTTAAAGCGAATAATAGGAAGTAAAGAAGGAGAGAAATTAAACTCACTACAGCTAGAAGAGGATATTACAACTCTAAAAAGACTACCTGCAATTTATCATGTTGAAATTACATCAGATAAAAAAGAAACTAGTTATGATTTAATTTATAATGTATATGAGAGTTCTACTATTTTACCAGAATTAGCTTTTTGGACTACCACAAATAATAGATTCGCCTACAAAATAGGAGTATATGATTATAACTTTTTAGGAAGAAATATAGCCATTGGAGGATTTTATCAAAATAATGGATATGATACTTATGCAGTTAATTTTAGAGCTCCAAATTTGTTTTCAAAGAAATGGGGTTTAGCCGTTAATCATTTGAATTGGAAAAGTGAAGAACCTTTGTTTTTTGATAATTCTTCAGCAAATTATTTATACAACAACATTTCAACAGAGGTTTTAGGGCTATATCAACTTAATTTTAATCATCAATTTACATTTGGTGTCAATGTTTTTGAAGAGAATTATAGATATCTATTTGGAGCTGTAAGTCCTTCTGTACCTCAAAATTTGAGTGTAGATAAAATACTATATAAATTTTTATATAACTACAATGATCTTAAATATTACTTTCATCGTTTAGAAGGATTTAAAAGTTTACTAAACGTTGAATATGTAACTTCTACCAACGATTTTCAGGATACATTTTTTATTGCTTGGAACGATTTCTTTTACTATCGTAGACTATGGTCTCAAGGAAATTGGGCAAATCGATTACGAATAGGTTTTTCAAGTAATAATAATTCTCCGTTTGCTCCATTTGCTTTGGACAATAATCTTAATCTTAGAGGTGTAGGTATTCTTGTAGATAGAGGAACTGGTGTTGTTGTATACAACACAGAATATCGTCATACACTATATGATAAAAAATGGCTAACTATTCAAGGGAATGCATTTATTGATGCAGGTACTTGGCGACAACCAGGAGGAGAATTGAATGATCTTTTTAAAAGTGAGAATGTAAGAATATTTTCTGGTGTTGGTTTACGATTTATCAATAAGAAAATATATAATGCTATTTTTAGAATAGACTATGGATTTAGTTTAAGAGATCAAACTAGAGGTTTAGTCTTCGGTATAGGACAGTATTTTTAATGCCTTTACAGGTTAAGAAGGAAAAGGAGTGTTTTTTTGTTGAATAAATTTAGATTTTTATCCAAGTTTTATTCCTGATTATTTCCTATAGGATACAATTCCTGTCCAATAAAACTCTTAGGGAATTTTTCATCTCCATTAAAACCAATCTCAATATCTCTACCAGAATGTGGAATATAATTTGTTTTAAAAAGATAATCCCAAATACTTAAAGTGATTCCAAAATTTACTCCATTTTTTCGGTCTTCTGGTAATTCTTTTGCATGATGCCAAATGTGCATTTTTGGATTATTGAGTACATACTTTAAAAACCCATAATCCCAATTAATATTGGCATGATTTAAGTGTCCAATGGTAATATTAAAAAAATGAACTATAGCAACGTCTTGCGCTGTAAATCCTCCCATAATAGCTAGTGGAATATATTTCATCGATTTATATACCACAGGTTCCATCCAATGGTAACGTAAATGTGCTGCAAAGCCCATTTCTTTCACGGAATGGTGCACCTTATGAAAGTTCCATAGAAACTCATATTTGTGTAAAAGAGTATGTGTATACCATTGTACAAAATCTATGATAATAAAGAAGGTAAAAATTCTTAGCCAATATGGAAAAGCATTAATATCGAATAATTGAAAGTTAGTTACCGATAAGCCTACTGTACCTAAAATATCATTAAATAGCTCAGAAGCAGTGTTTGATAAAGCTATTAAAACAATAAGATTTAGTAAGAAAAAGTTGAAGAACATGTAGAATGTATCCAACCAAAAATCTTTTCTAAAAATAGATTGATTTTTTCGCCAAGGAAAAACAATTTCTAATCCCCATACTACCAATGAAATTATAATTAATCCATAAAAATAATTCTCCCAATTCAATTCGAAAAGAACAGATTGTTTGATGTAATTCCAGTAGCCACTATAAGAATTGGATATAATTTCAAGGTATTTTTCCATACTACTAAGATACTGCTTTCTGGACTGAGAAGTTGAAGAGGAGCAATAGCTTTTTATTATATCAGTATTGTTAAAGTACTACAGAAGAAGTATGGTTTGTCTTTATAAAATATTAATTCTAGTGTAGAACATTAAACCACTGTTATTGTTTAAATTGATAAGTTTAACCATTAATTGTGGCTTCTTCCAGTTGTCCGTTTAAGTTCCCTCCAATATTTATGGAATGTCCCCAAAAAAGATCTCCATCTTTGAACCAAAATTCAAATTCATCATCAGGATGAATTGTAATACTGTCTATAGAAATTCTGCTTTTGAATTCAGATTCTTGTAATTCTTTTTCATCATCTTCAAGCCAACTTTCATTTTTCAAACTTAACAGATCTAAAGTAATTTGATTTACTAATTTTTTATGCCACTTTTCTTGATCTTTAAAGAGTTTAATTGCTGAAGATTCTAGTTCGGAAATAGGAGAAGTATCTATTGATAAGAATAAATCAATTTCATTTCCTAGCCATTGAGTTTTCTTTTCAAACCAATTTAATCTTCGATCTAATATAAATTCTCCAAAATATTCGCTGGAAAAAATAGTTGGTTTTGATCTTTCTTCAATTAGTTTATCTAATATTTCATGTTTAACATTAGTTTGAATAACAGATGTAAACTGAATTTGTTTTTGTTGTGAAAATTGTATGGTTCTCCCACTAATTTTAATAATACTTAAAGCGTCTAAATCAAGATTTGTTTCTTGTTCTTCAAGAAATTCTTTAAAAACAGTTATTGGTTTTTCATAGTATTTACCTTGATTGTCAAAATATGCACAGAAATTAAATAGTACTGTTCGCTTGTCTTCTGAGTAAGAAATTACAGCCCCTTTTTCATCTATTAATCCAATAAAAGTTTCAACATTATTTGATTGAAATATCGATTTTAACTTTGAGAACATTTTGTGTTGATTTAGGTAAACAAGATACTTTAATTAAACAAATAAACGACTTGAGTATTAACTCAAGCCGTTTTAAAAAGTAAGGTGTTAATTTTTTATGGATTCCAAACACCTGTTTTTGCAGTTTCTACAGCATATTCTGTAAATGTTTTGGCCTTTCTTCCTAGAACTTTTTCAATATCTGTTGAAATAAGTTGATTGTTTGGATTGGTCAATACATTACTAAACAAGTATTCAATTAACCAAACTACATCAGCAGGAATTTGTGCTTTACGCATTCCGTCAAGATATTGTTCTAATGTAATTTCATGAAAGTTGAATTTTCTGTCACTAGCAAGTCCAATGGTAGAAACAACGTCTTTGAATGTAATTAATTCAGGACCTGTAACTTCAACAATTTGTCCATTGTAATTGTCATTCATTAAAACTTCAGATACAACTTCCGCAATATCATTTGCATCAACAAATGGAATTAAAATATCTGACATTGGTAAAGCAACATCTCCAGAAAGAATTGAATCTAAAAAGAAACTTTCACTCCAATTTTGATTGAACCAAGAGGCTCTAACAATAGTGTAGTTTAAACCTGAATTTGCAACAATTTCTTCACAAGCTTCCGCTTCTGCTTCTCCTTTTCCAGATAATAACACCATTTTTTTTACGCCTAATTCTTTTGCTAAATAGGTTAAGCTTTCAACAGCTTCCTTAGCTCTAGGAACTGCTAAATCAGGATAGTATGTAACATACATTCTTTCGACTCCTTCCAAGGTGTTTTCCCAAGTACTTTTATCGTTCCAATCGAAACCTGTTGCTGCACTTCTTGCACCAATCCTAGGTTCAATTCCTTTGTTTTTTAATTGCGCTACTACTCGGCGACCAGTCTTACCAGTTCCTCCGATAACTAAAATATTTGTGTTCATAATTGTTTTATGGATTATTTTTTAATAAAAATTGAGATGAGTAAGAGTAGGAATGAAACTAAACCAGCTATGGTTCTAACTGTATGAAATCCATTCCAGTATCTTTCATAATAGGTTCTGAAATTTTTCAGTTCAGAAAGGTTTAATTCTTTAAGGTTAAGAGCGTCTAACTCATTGTTTAAAGGAACATTTCCCAAAGCTGTACATCCGAAAGTTCCAACGGCGTATATAAGCATCGCAGATAATACTAACCAAAATGTAGGTTTATGATTAAACTGAGTTATGGTAGTTATTACTAAGAAAACTAGACCTCCAAAGAATACCGCAAAGAATACGGGATTTAGTATTTCCTTATTGATGCTTTGCATGGTTTCTAAGTAGGAGATATCTGTAATTTTTTTAGTTCCTGGAATAACTGAAACTGACCATGCGAAAAAGATTCCTGCAGACAATGCAGTTAATACAACAGTTATAAAAAAGATGATAGTTTTCATGCTTGTTGTTTTTTAATGAAATAATTACCAGTGTATGTTGTGATGAAGTAGAATTCTACCATGATGATGTAAAACATAGGGTCACTAAAGAATTCAGCATAACTTCCACCAGCTGGAATAATAAACATTGGAACAGTGATAAGTATATCTAGAATTGCTGATGTACCCATAAAAATGAAGGCCAAGTTTGATGGCGTAATTTCCCCTTTTTTATAGTACACGAAAGTTCCTAAGCAAACTGAAGGAATAATTCCAAGAGTCAGAGTAATGTTCGCTTGTACATCTGGATTACTCAAAACAGAAAACGAATAGGAAAGGAGAAAAGCGGTAACGCCTAATATCCAAACCATAATAGCGGAAAGAATTGCTCTTGTTTTATTGTGAATCATAATTTTACTTTTTAATTATGATACAAAACTATATCTACTGTAAAACAGTTACTTATTCGAAAAGAACAATGATTTATTCGAAAAGAATTTTATACTTGACTTGGTCTGTAACCAAACTTTTTTTCAAAGGCATTTGAGAAAGATCCTAAACTATCATAACCAACTGCCCAAGCAGCTTCCTGAATAGTTTTTTGTTCTTTTTTAATTAGATTATATGCTTTTTTTAATCGCTCATTTTGAAGATATTTAAAAACAGGAACTCCAAATTGTGCTTTGAATTCTTTTTTAAGTTTATTGGTATTAGTCCCTATTTTTTGAGCGAGTTCTGTTAATGAAGGTGGATTTTCTAAATCAGCAAGTAATATTTCCTGAGCGAGATTTATTTTTTCTAATTGAGAAGTTTCAATTATCGTAGGTTTTTGACTTGCAAGTTGCCCAAAATAATGAGATAACAGTGCACTCATGTGACTTTTATAAAACATCATTTTAATTCCGCCTTCGTAAGAATTGCTGAAAAACTGCTCTACCAAAACAAACATTTCTGGTGTCATTTTAAAAACGGGACCTTCAACATAGTGATCTTTTGGATGTACTAATTGTGATAAAAACTGTTCTAAGAATTCTCCTTCACCATTCGGAAGTTTATCTAGGTTTCTAACGGTAGTAGCAATTACCAAGCATTGTAAAGGTTTTTCGTTAGAAACATGATGTTCAAAAGCAACTTTTTCGTCTGCATAGAAAGACAGAATCATTCCTTTAGTTTGTTGGAATTCTTTTATCTTTCCATCGTATTTGACTTTCAATCCAACATCACCAGAACCGTAAAAGGCAATAGCTATAACAGGTTCGTCGAAATAACAGGTATCGACGAGATTTGTACTATTAGTAGTTGCTTCCTCTAATAGAATTGTACAATCGTTTATGTCTATAATTTCACGATTCATTGCACTATTATAAACTAGTATCGACTAGAAACTAATCTAAAATCAATTTATATTTTGAGTTTTCAAGTACTTTCTCTTGAGAAATCCAATATGGAATCCACGTATTATTCTTCCAGATGTCCACTTGAGATTTATAATATGGATGGAATATTCTAGCTGAATTTCCTCCCGCAAGAGCTCCCATAAATTTTTCAGAATCGCTTAAATCAGCAACCATTCTGAAAGAACTAAACCAACCAGTATCAAAGTTGAGGTCTTTTGATTTTTTATACATTCCTCTATTTATGGTTTGATTAGAACCACTTTTAGGGAATTCTTCAAAACCAAGTAAAGATTTACCAAAACCATCTTGACGAATTGGACTGGCGAAATATATTTTATGAATTTTACCCCAAGTCCATTCTTTGGAATTAGGACCAATTTCTTTAGTAAGATACTTTGTAGTCATAATTCCAGCTTCAACAATTAAATCATCCAATGTTTCAACTTCAGGTGTAGTGATGTTATCTATGACTTTGTGATTCGTAACAATAAAATCATCTAATTTTTGCATCCAGTAATATCCGCTACTCCAGAATGTATCTTCTAACTCATCTGGTAATTCATCATTTAAAATTAGAGTTGCCAAATACTCATACAACACATTATAAACAGCTCCACCTTGTGCATTTACATCATCAACATGATTCCAGTTACTTAAGATTTCTCCTAGTTCCTTTGTTTTGTCATTTTTGTTAAGAGCAGCTACAAAAATAGGAGCCAATCTTTCAGCTTGCATGCTTTTACAATCTAGGATGAGTTGCCATAAATCATTCTTGCTAAACTTGCGATTTTCTCCTAAAACCTCTTTGATTCTTAAGTAACGATAATTCGGTGAGAAATGCTCGGAGTAATAAAAGGGATAATCATCAGGACGCGTATCATGGTTTGCTGTCGCTACCCAATTTTTCTTAGGATTTATCATATGTGGCATACTGTCTTTTGGAATAAATTCATCAAAAGTTTGACTTTCTTTAATCATTCCTTGACTGTTTATTCTTTTAGGAATAAGACCTGTGGCTTGATGTGCGATATTCCCTTCTATATCTCCGAAAACAAAGTTGAAAAACATGTTATCTACTCCGAATAATGCTTCTCTGAATTCAGATACATTTTTAGATTCTAAAAAACGCTCAAAACCAATAGATTTACTTTTCGAATAAGCGAGTGACCATTGTAAACTAACAACATCTTGAGTCATAATTCCAAAAATGTCAAAATCGGAAATTATTGGACCATGAACTGTTGATCGAACTTCGATTACAATATCTTCGCCATCTTTAACCTTTATAGTTTCTTTTCTTTTCGAAATTGGAAGTTTTTCCTCTCCAGCAAAATAGAAATCGTCTTCGGTTTTTTCTATACATAAATCTTGACTATCACCATAACCATTGGTAATCCCAAAAGAAACAAACTCGTTACGACCACCTAAAATACCCGGAATACCTGGAATTGCAATTCCAGCACTTTTAAATTCTGGACATGATAAACCAATAGGATGGAAAATTCCAGGAAGCAATCTAGAATCTACATGAGGATCATTACAAACAATAACTTTGCCTGAAGCTGATTTTTTACCAGAAATAGCCCAGTTATTAGAGCCAAATTCAGGTAGCGGTAGTAATGTTGGCGTCATTTTAGTTGGCTCAACATTTAGTTTTTCTGAAAGCGCAGCATTAATCTTATTAAAATCAATAAGCAATGGTTTTGTTCTATCAGGGTTTATGTTTAATGGAAATGTGTTTTTATCTAAAGTAGATTTTGCGGCAAGATTTAATGTTAGGATTTCATCCTCCATATCTCTACCATGAGTAAAACCGATAAACATAATAATACTCATAATGTCTAATGGCTTAATTTCTGAAGGTTGAATACTAAGTAAACTTAATTCTACAGGGAATTCATTTGCACTAGTTGAAAGATATTCATTAAAGCCTTCGCTGTACCAAGTCAGAAAATCTACAGCTTCTTTATTTAAGTTAGCAAAGCTATTTTTTGCAAGTTGAGGTAAATTGAAAACTCGCATTTTAATATCAGATTGTACCATTGAAGGTCCGATTATTTCTGCTAATTCTCCTTTAATTAATGCTCTATAAAATTCTATTTGAAAAAGACGATCTTGAGCAGATACAAACCCTTGTCCTCTAATTACATCCGCTTTATTCTCTGCAATAACATATGGAACACCATTTTCATCTCTATAAATTTGTATAGGAGCGGTATTTTTTGAAATTTGTACCGTTCCTTCTCTTTTAAAGTTGTTAATATTTGAAATATATACAACAGCAGCAATAATTAGGAGAATTAGGATTGAAGCAATAATGAGTTTGCCTTTTTTCATAGTGAGTCTAGTTTATCTTAAATAAGATTACTAAGATAGTTTATTATTAATTCATAGGGAATTATCTCCTATGGATTTAAAAGTTAGAATAGTTAAAATAAGTTCTATACAGATTACAATTGGAAAATTCAGAGCTTTTTCCATTTATTGTAATAGTCTTTCAACGTATTAAATTTATTTTGATCCTGAATTAATTCATGATACCAAGTAGGTTCAAGGAAATCCCCAGTTGAATCTTCAGTATCGTTATCATCCCAATATAATTTCTTGGCTTTAGCAATTCTATCTAACCAAATTTGTTGAGGTTTTTTAACAATTTCAACAGAAATAATATCAGACATAGCAATTTTTTCAGTTAGGTTTTCTAATTTATCATATCTTAAATGATATTCTCTTGGAAGTTCTTTAAAAAGTGGAATAGAGTCAAATAATTTATAGGTGAACTCATTATATTTTCTTGAAACTAACTTTTTTCCTTTAGAATCTATTGCAATATCATTTTGTTCTTTTTTAAAGTGTCCATGATGCGGAGTATGGGTAATAAAATATGCTCGTTTTGCTTTAAATGAGCTATAACCTAAATTAAATATTCCATCTTTTGTTTTTTGAAGACTATAAAAATTAAAATCATACAGTTTTCTATATGTTTTACCATCTCCAATTTCGAAATAAAAACCATTCGGAAGCATGCAATAGCCACCTTTTATTAATGTTATAAAGCCTTCATGAGTAGTGTTGTTTTTAGTAGTTATTTTACAAACGGCTTGTATAGAGGGATCACCAGCATCTATAGAGTTGTTATTCAGTAATCCTAAACATGTAATAAGTAGTATTAAATATTTCATAGCGTTGTAATTTGAATTGCTAATATACAATAAGAATTTATAGTTATTAGTTGAATAAAAAAACACCAGAAATAATACTGGTGTTTGAAAATTAAGATTAATAGATTATGTTTTAAAACTGATATTTTATACCCAGTTGCGCTCTCCAACGAGAATTAATCGGATCTAAAACCCAAGGTTGCGCATTTTCATCTAAAGTGAATTGATACACAGGTTGATTGTTTTCTACTCCTCTAAATTCTAATAAATTAAAGTTGGAGTTTGTTACATTAGGAACAAAAACTAATCTACCCCAATTTTTATGAATAAGGTTCAGCACATTAAAAACATCTAAACTTACTTGTAAGTTTGTATTATTCTCAAAGGGTAAATTGTATACAAATTTCGCGTCTAACTGATGGTTCCATGGTGTTCTACCTCCATTTCGTTCTGCATACTGTCCTCTATTTTCACTCAGGTAATCATTGTTTTCAATAAATGTATCTAATCGATTCCATTGCTCTTGAGCAGGAACTAAAATATTTCCATTAATATCAGTAATATCTTGTAATTGAATTTCATTTTGATTGGCTGGAATATATACCAAATCATTTCTTGAAGATCCATCTCTATTGACGTCACCTTGATACACTACTGAATAAGGGCTTCCGGAAGTTCCCGTATATAACGCAGAAAGTTGTATTTGATGATTGTTCTTGAAATTAATGTTGTAGCTATGAGAAGAAACTAGTTTATGACGTAAGTCAAAGTTAGAAAAAGATAAATCAGGATCGTGAGAATTTATAGCTTGATTCCACTCAAAATTAGCAGCAGAAGAATTACGAACAGTACTTGATACTTCTTTACTTTTTCCATGAGTATATCCTAAAAAGCCAGAATAATTATCGGTTTCTTTGTATATCCCAAGATTGATGTTGTAACGATATCCTTTGTTGGTGTTACTTAATAAAAATACATTAGTGAAATTATCATTTACTCGTGTTCCATTATAAAATAAACGAGTGTCTGCTCCCGAATAATTTCCGAATTCTTGACGTCTATTTATCGATTGAAAAAAGATGCCTTTCAATACATCTGTATAGGTTGCTTCCGCAGTAAATCTGAATTTGCGAGGTAATTTAGCTTCAAAATGTAGTCGAGTTTTCCATTCCCTTGGGAGTTCAAAGTCAGTGTCTATCAAATTTATTTCCGTTAACCCGGGTTGTTGAGTAGCCAGAGTTCCTAAATTTTCTTCTAGTGGCACAGGAGTCCCGTTAGGTCTAATATCTACATTAAAATAATCGGTACCTGAAATATATTCTGCATAAGCAAACCATAAATAAGGTATTCTACCAGTAAATAAGCCGCTTCCTCCGCTCAGTTTATACTTTTTGTCTTCATCTAAGGTGTATTCAAAACTAACTCTTGGATTAATATGAGGATTTACATCAATTTGATTGGTAAAATGGCTAAACTCAGGTGTATTTCTAACTAATGGGCTTAAAGGTAAATTATCGAGCAATAATTGATTGTCTAAACGTACTCCAAAATTTACAGAAAATTGATCATTAATTCTTATTTTATCTTGAATATAAAATGCCGAAGTTAATACATCTATAGTTGCAGAAGGTCTGTTATTTACAAAATCAAATGAATTGTTTGTTACATGATACACACCACGAATTCTAGAGGGTCTGTCGTTTAAAAAATCATCAACAGATCTATACGCCCAACGACCATTCCATGCCGTTAAAAAACCATAATCGATATCATTGTATTGAAATAATAATCCTCCAGTAATGGTATGATTATTTTTATAATACGTTAATTTATTGGTCAATTGAAATGTATTCAAATTGGTATTGTAAATAGAAGCTTCTCTATACGTTCCTGCAAAAATTCGGTTAGATGAATCGTTAATTTCTATATGTGGAAAAACACGTCCATCATAAGAACGATCTTCTTTTACTTTAGTGTATCCTAAAGTTAGAATATTAGCCACATTCTCAGCTAAACTAGAGTTTAATTCTAAAGTAGTTCCATTTAAAATACTATTATGACGATAGCCCTGATTACCAAAATTAAAAACAGCTTGATTCCATTCCAAGTTATCAGCAAAACTCTTTACAAAGTTATTACGGAATGTCAATTTATGTTTCTTGGAGATATTGTAATCCAAACGCGTAAAAACTTTAGTAGATGCAGTTTCAATATCGCTAGTTTCAAAAGCACCAGGATCATAATTATAATCGGTTTTTAATTTGTTGGCGATATCAACTACTGTTTGTTGACTAATATTTGAACCCGAAGTCCCAGGTGCACCAATAAGAGGTGTTTTACTTAGCGCTTGTTCAACATTTACATAATAAAACAGCTTATCTTTTTTTATAGCTCCACCTACACCACCACCAAACTGAATGTCATAAAAACTATTTACTTCCTGTTCTATTCCATCAGCAAAAGAACCTATCAAGAGTTGATTGTTTCCATAACCGTAAATTTCAGCTTTAGTAGTATTGGTACCATTTTTAGTCACCACATTAATATTGGCTCCTGTAAAGTTTCCAATACTAACATCAAATGGAGAAGTTTTTACAGAAAGTTCTTTAATAGCTCCAAAACTTATGGGTTGACTTCTTGATAAACTTCCTGGTGTACCATTAGCCGAAGACCCCGCAGCTCCACTAGCAGGTTCTTGAAAACCGACAACATCATTACTTGCTATACCATCAATATTAAAATTATTAAATCGATTACTTGCACCACCAAAGGAATTTAAGTTTGCTTCAGATAAATTTCTAGTTAAATCTTGAACACTTCTACTAATAGTTGGTGTTTTTAGTAATTGTTTAGTGTTAATTACGGAAGGGTTTATTCTATTTGATTTTGCAGAGATCACAACTTCATCCAATGTAGCGCTTTCTTCTTCTAGCGTAACGTCTACAGCTAAAGTTTTACCTAGTTGAATAGTTACATTAGTCTTCATATAGGTATGATAGCCTATAAAATGAACTTCTAGTTTGTATGTGTTTCCAGGAGGAATATTGGCAACTACATAATGACCAGATTCTTGAGAACTTGTTCCATAAGTAGTGTTTGTTTCTGTATCAGTAATAATGATAGACGCAAAAGGAATAGAAATACCACTAGTATCGGTAATTTTACCTTCTATATTTCCTGTTGTTTCCTGTGCGTTTATATAAAGTGCGCTAAAAAAAAGAGCAATAAAAATTTTGATTTTCATATAACGAAAATGATTGAATTGGTTTGTTTATAAAGTATAGACAAAAACTACTTTTTTATGGATTTTAAAAGTAGATTAAGATGAGTTGTAATTATTTTAAACAAGCCTTGGAGAACCTTTATTATAAAAGGTTTTGGTAAATGAAGTACTATTGTAATTTAAATTAGAGTATATAGTTTTAGAAATCAGCTTGGTAATTTCTAGAATAATTCTTTTTAGTGTGGAGGTAGTATATCTATATGCAGTAGAAAAATACAGTAAATCTTTTCCAGAATCTATATCTTTTAGAGATTCAAGTAACTGTACATATGTGTTACCCGATCGTAAAAAAATACGTAAAGATTTAGATAATTTTGAAGTCTTCCAAGGGAGAGCCGCGAACTTATCTTTGTGAAATTGGTGTTTGGCTATAGAAAATAAATAAACACCACCATCTAATGATGGACCAATTGTATTTTTTCCTTTTTCTAAGTTTTTATTAGCATCAATTATATGGTTAACATGTAACTCTGGGCTATCATTACCAATAACAATAACATTTTTATAACCTTTGTTAAAAACAGAAGCTATAGCATTAGAGATCCGTTCACCAAAAGTATTACCTATTTGATTTTTTTCATTAAAATGAAGAACGTTAAGGTTTGTTTTTTGAGCTTTATCAAATGCTTTGTTATGTAAATATTCAAATAGATGCTCACTATTAGCAATTTGTTTTTCTATAGCTTCATAAGTAGAAGTATTAGAAAACAAAAGGATAGCAGTATCTGTTTTTGAATTATACATAAATAGTATTATGGGAGTATATAGTCGAGTAAAAGAGAGAAATATTACAAGATTCTCAGTCTTAACTGTTTTTTTAATAGTAAAGTTCTATTAATAAGCGATTTAAAATTTGCTTTTTTTGATTTCCGTTAAAAAGTTTGTTAGGATAGGGTTTCTATTCTCAATGTTCCATACAGCAGATAGAACTGTTCGCTGTGAAATGCTGTTCAATTCAATAAATTTTATCCCTTTTACATAATCAGATTGTAGTGATTTTGGAACTATAGAAATACCGAAATTATGAGCAACTAATTTATAGATAGAATTAGAATGAATAGTATTGTGAGTGACTATGGGGGTGAAACCACTATCATCAAAAATTTGGAGCACTTTTTCATAGTAAGAAGCACTATATTCAGGATCAAACAAAATAAATGATTCATCTTTAAGTTGATGTATGCCTTTAAAACTTGTAGAAGTAATAGCATGATTTTCGGGCAAGACTAGGCAGAAAGGTTCTTTAACTATTGGATAAGTAGATAGGCCTCTTGGAACTCTTTCCATACGAACAAAACCAAGATCAATATCTTGAGATTGTAATTGAGTTATTTGTTGAGAATTATCCATCTCTTTAAGACTGAAAAGAATTTTAGGATATTTTTTTCTGAATGTAACCAATAACGTTGGAATTATTTCCTGCATAGCAGATCCAACATAACCTAATTTTAAATCACCTTGTAAACCATCATGCAGTAGCTTTGTGTGTTCGATAATGCGTTCTAAATCATTAAAATGTTTTTGGAGCTCTCCTTGAAGAAACAATCCTGCTTTAGTTAAAGTTACTCTTCTATTATTACGTTCAAAGAGTGAAACTCCAATTTCCTCTTCTAAATTTTTTATTTGTCTACTCAAACCTGGCTGTGAAATGTAAAGCCGATCTGCAGCTTTTCTAAAATGTAAATCTTCAGCAACGGCCAAAAAATAACGGAGGTGACGTAATTCAAATTGATAACTCATAGTTATTATTTGTAAACTAAAATAGTCTTGTTGAGCATCAAATTTACTCTTAATTTTAAATTATTAATGAAGATCGAATAAGTTTTTGTCACTTCGAATGAAATTATTTGTAATGAAATGAAAAATAATTTTGTATCGAGAAGTAAAGTAATGTTCTCGATAGTCCTGCTGAACTTGATTCAGAACAATTTTACTACGTTATTACTCCGTAAAATTACTCGAAGTGACATTGAAATACTTAAACGAGATTCACATTAAATCTAATAGAACAGATGAAAATGGAATTTAAATACGGAATAGATCAATTAACAGTATCAACAATAATAGATATTGTAGATGGTAAATTGGAAACAGTATTAACAAAAGAGACTGTAGAAAAAGTAATATCATGTAGAAAGAAGGTAGAGATAATGGCAAATTCTAACAAAGCTGTATATGGAATAAATACAGGGTTTGGTCCTCTTTGCGATACTCAAATTTCTCCCGAAGAAACAAATGTATTACAACATAATTTGCTAATAACTCATGCAGTAGGAGTAGGAAATCCAATTGATAAAAAATTATCTAAATTGATGATGATTTGTAAAGTTCACGCTTTATGTCAAGGATTTTCAGGGATACGTCTAGTAGTTATAGAACGTATGTTATTTTTTATAAAACATAATTTGTTGCCTCTAGTCCCCGAACAGGGATCTGTTGGAGCTTCAGGAGATTTAGCACCATTGTCACATTTATTTTTACCACTGATTGGAGAAGGAGAGTTTTGGGTAAATGATGAAATTGTTGATGCAAAAGAAGTACATAAGAAATATGGTTTATTACCACTTCAACTGGAAGCAAAAGAAGGGTTAGCATTAATTAACGGAACACAATTCATTCTAGCACATGCAATTCTAGGATTAGATAAAATGAAATATGTGCTTGATTTGGCCGATGTTTCAGGTGCTATGAGTTTAGAAGGGTTTCAAGGTAATGCATTACCATTCCATGAAACATTACATCATATTCGTCCTTTTAAAGGGACTATTGAAGTAGCTAAAAGAATGCGAATGCTATTAGAAGGTTCACAAAACTTAGCTTCGCATTTGGAATGTGAACGTGTGCAAGATCCGTATTCTATACGTTGTATCCCTCAAGTTCATGGAGCCTCTAGAAATGCATACGAGCATTTAAAAGAACTAACTGAAATAGAAATGAATTCAGTTACTGATAATCCAATTATAATTAGTGAGACAGAGGCTATTTCTGGAGGGAATTTTCACGGACAACCTTTAGCGATGGCTTTAGATTATGGGGCATTAGCAGCTGCAGAATTAGGAAATATTTCTGATAGAAGATGTTACTTATTATTGGAAGGAAAATATGGTTTACCACGTTTATTAACTGAAAAAGGGGGGCTAAACTCTGGGTTTATGATTCCGCAGTATACCACTGCAGCTTTAGTGACAGAAAATAAATCCTTGTGTTTTCCTCCATCAGCGGATAGTGTTCCTACATCTTTAGGCCAAGAAGATCATGTATCTATGGGTAGTATTTCAGGAAGGAAATTTAATCAAATCCTAGGGAATCTAGAGAAAATTTTAGCTATAGAATTAATGTATGCAGCACAAGCTTTAGAGTTTAGAAGACCCAATAGATGTTCTGATATTATCGAGAAAAATCACGATATAATAAGAACAAAAGTATCGAAATTAGAAGATGATAGATTATTGAAAGATGATATTAATGCGATGATAAGCTTAGTGAAAAATAGAGTGTTTATAACTAGTTAGTTTTTTGCTAGAAGCTAGAAGCTAGAAGTTAAAAATAACTGTGTAAAAGTTTCGGTTTTTCTTTGTTTAAAATAAAGAGAAAATAAACTTTAATTGATAATTGGAAAAAATAGAAGTCTGAATCATGACATTTCAAAAACAAATATTACAAGGTATACCCAACGAATTACCTACTCCGAAAGCATATCCTGAAGATATCAATAGAGCACCTAAGCGAAAAGATATTTTATCTGTTGAAGAAAAACAACTAGCAGTTCGAAATGCATTACGTTATTTCCCAGAAACATGGCATAGTATTTTAGCAGAAGAGTTTGCTCAGGAGTTGGCAGCTTATGGTCGCATTTATATGTATCGTTTTAAACCTGATTATAAAATCTATGCGAGACCTATAGAAGAATATCCTGCGCAATCTATGCAAGCGGCAGCAATTATGTTGATGATTCAGAATAATTTAGATCCAGCTGTAGCACAACACCCGGAAGAGTTAATTACTTATGGAGGAAACGGTGCTGTATTTCAAAACTGGGCACAATATCTGTTAACAATGCAGTATTTAGCAACTATGACAGAGGAGCAAACCCTACACATGTATTCAGGTCATCCCATGGGATTGTTTCCTTCTTCTGTAGGAGCACCAAGAGTTGTGGTTACGAATGGGATGATGATTCCAAATTATTCAAAACCTGACGATTGGGAAAAGTACAATGCATTAGGAGTTACCCAATATGGACAAATGACAGCAGGTTCATATATGTATATCGGTCCACAAGGAATTGTTCATGGAACTACCATTACTGTGATGAATGCATTTCGCAAGATTTTATCGAATGGAGAAAGTCCTAAAGGAAAGATTTTTCTAACGGCTGGATTAGGAGGCATGAGTGGAGCACAGCCAAAAGCAGGAAATATTGCCAACTGTATTACCATTTGTGCTGAGGTTAATCCGAAAGCAGCTATCAAACGTCATGAACAAGGTTGGGTAGATGTTTTGATTGATGATATAGAAGTATTGATTACTCGAGTACAACAAGCTCAAGAAAAAGAAGAAGTGGTGTCTATCGCTTATATTGGAAATGTAGTAGAAATTTGGGAACGATTTGATGAAGAAAATATTTTTATTCATGTAGGATCAGACCAAACCTCATTACATATTCCATGGACTGGAGGATATTATCCTGTTGGAATTTCTTATGAGGAATCGAATCGATTAATTCGAGAAGAACCAGAAGTATTTAAAGAAAAAGTGCAAGCTTCTTTGCGTAGACATGCAAAGGCCATTAATAAACATACAGCAAAAGGAACGTATTTCTTTGATTATGGAAATGCATTTTTATTAGAATCATCAAGGGCAGGAGCAAATATACTTGCCGAAAATGGTATTGATTTTAAATACCCTTCTTACGTACAAGATATTTTAGGTCCTATGTGTTTCGATTATGGTTTTGGTCCGTTTAGATGGGTGTGTGCTTCTGGTAAACCTGAAGATTTAGATAAAACGGATCAAATAGCGATGGAAGTTTTACAAGAGATTATGAAAATAGCTCCAGCTGAAATCCAATTGCAAATGCAAGATAATATTACTTGGATTAAAGACGCGAAACACAATAAAATGGTGGTAGGTTCTCAAGCACGAATTTTATATGCAGATGCAGAAGGAAGAGCTAAAATTGCACAAGCTTTCAACGATGCTATTGCAAATAATGAGATTGGTCCTGTAGTGTTGGGAAGAGATCATCACGATGTAAGTGGAACGGATTCTCCGTATAGAGAAACATCTAATATCTACGATGGAAGTAAGTTTACAGCGGATATGGCCATTCATAATGTAATTGGAGATAGTTTTAGAGGAGCTACTTGGGTGTCTATTCACAATGGAGGTGGAGTAGGATGGGGAGAAGTAATGAATGGTGGTTTTGGAATGTTACTTGATGGAACTGAGGAGGCAGAAAAGCGATTAAAAACCATGTTATTTTACGATGTAAATAATGGAATATCAAGACGAAGTTGGGCAAGAAACTCAGGAGCAATTTTTGCAATACAACGAGAAATGGAACGTACTCCTAATCTCAAAGTGACGATACCGAATTTAGTAGAAGATACGATTGTAAAAAAATTATTTTAATGCGAACACTTTTTACACATATTAAAGAATTATTACAGGTACGTACAGCGCCAATTTCTTTTGTTGCTGGGGTAGAAATGGATGACTTGCCAACTCTAAAAAATGCGTATTTACTCATTGAAGATGGACGTATTGCTGATTTTGGAGAAATGCCTAATTGTCCTAGCGAGTTATCTGTAAATGAAGTGATAGATGCTACAGGAAAAATGATTTTACCCACATGGTGCGACTCGCATACCCATATTGTGTATGCTGGAAATAGAGAAGGTGAGTTTGTAGATCGAATTAAAGGAAAAACCTATGAAGAAATTGCTAATAATGGTGGAGGGATTCTAAATTCAACAAAAAAACTACAACAAACTTCAGAGGAAGATTTGTATCAACAAAGTAAATATCGATTAGAAGAAGTAATTCAATTAGGTACTGGAGCTATTGAAATAAAATCGGGATATGGATTAACTGTAGATGCAGAACTAAAAATGCTTCGAGTAATTAAACGGTTACATGATGAATATGCATTGCCAATTAAAGCTACGTTTTTAGCAGCTCATGCAATTCCTACGGCATATAAAACTAATAAACAGGCTTTTTTGGAGTTGATGCTAAAAGAGGTGTTACCAGTGGTTGCTGAAGAAAAGTTAGCCAATTATATTGATGTGTTTTGTGAAACAGGTTATTTCTCAGTAGCAGATATGGAGTTGGTATTAGGAGAAGCAAAAAAATATGGATTACTTCCTAAAGTACATGTAAACCAATTTACAGCTATTGGAGGTGTGCAATCAGCGGTAATGAACGATGCGCTTTCCGTAGATCACTTAGAATTAATAAATGATGAAGATCTTAAAGCTTTGCAAGGAAGCAAAACTATGCCAGTGGCATTACCTTCATGTTCTTACTTTTTAAGTATTTCATACACACCTGCTAGAAAAATAATGAATGCAGGATTACCGTTAGCTTTAGCAAGCGATTATAATCCAGGATCTACACCTTCAGGAAATATGAATTTTGTAGTGTCTACAGCATGTATTAAAATGAAAATGACTCCAGAAGAAGCAATAAATGCAGCTACTATTAATGGAGCATATGCGATGGGATTAGAAAAGGAAGTAGGCTCTATTACAGTAGGAAAAAAAGCGAATTTAATTTTGACAAAACCGATACATTCGTATGCTTCAATTCCGTATGCTTTTGGTATGAATCAAATTGAAGAAGTGTATATATCGGGTAAGAAAATGTAACAATGAAATAATGTACTAATGTATCAATATATTAATTTGTTAATTTGAAGATTTGAAAGTGAATGTTGAAATGTCAGTTCGAGTAATTTTACGGAATGCTAATGAGGTAAAATCGAAATACAAAATTCATTTCTGTTCTACTCCAATAAATTTCACTCGAAGTGACACTCTCATTCTTAAACGTGATTGATACTAAAAATAAAATAATGGAATTAAAAAAAATAAATCTTTCAAGAGAGTTTTATCAATCTCCAAATCAAGAAAATTGGAAAGGAAGAGCTACAAAACCAGAGTTAGGAGTTCAATATTGGTATCAGGCTATTGCTATGATTGATTTAAATGAAGTCAAATCAAAAACTAAACCAGATATAGGGTTATTAGGATATGCTTGTGATGAAGGTGTGCGAAGAAATTTAGGAAGAGTGGGTGCTAAAAATGGTCCTAAAACAGTACGAGAACGTTTAGGAAAGTTAGCCTATCATCATTCGGAAAAGAAAGTGGCTGATTTTGGAGATATAACATGTGAGAATACAGACTTGGAAAATTGTCAGAAGGAATTGTCAAGTGTAGTAAGTGAATTATTAGCCAATAAAATTTTTCCAATTGTAATTGGTGGAGGTCACGATATTGCTTATGGTCATTTTAAAGGAGTATGGAATGCAGTAAAAAATACATCAAAACCTAAAATCGGAATTATAAATTTTGATGCACATTTTGATTTACGTCCCTTAGATACTGAACCAAATTCAGGAACACCATTTTATCAAATACTAAAAGAACACGGAAGAGATGTTGACTATTTAGCTATTGGAATTCAAGAAGAATCCAATACTTCAGAATTATTCGATATTGCTAATAAAAATCAAGTAAGTTTTATTTATAATTACGATTGTACTTTAGAAAATTTAACTCGTATTAAAGAGCCGTTAAAAACATTTATAACACAAAATGATTGGATATACATTACCATTGATTTAGATGGTTTTTCATCTGCATATGCTCCTGGAGTAAGTGCTCCTTCACCTATGGGGTTTTCTCCATTTTTTGTGTTTTCAATTTTAAATTATTTGATAAAAACAGAGAAAGTAATTTCTTTAGATATTGCTGAACTAAACCCTGAATTTGACATAGGCAATAGTACAGCAAACTTAGCGACTAGAATTATAAATTATGTAGTTTCTATGCTGAAATAATGTGAGTTTCGGATAAGAAATCCTTATTAGTTCTAGACACTCGACAAGATTTTTGTAAAACGTTTGTAATGGCATTTAAGTAACTACATTGATCTATTGATAAAAATTACTAAAAATCAAGATAGCAGGGTTAGGATTAAGATGAAAAGCTGTTTGAGCGATAGCGAGTTCTTTTCATCTGTGGCTGGAGATACCGTAGTATTTTTTAATTTTTATCATAAATCTTGATTTTTGCTCCTTTGTATCAAGACAAAGGAGGGGATAAATTATTAATTCAAAAATCATAGTGAAGAAGTGCAACGTATGAAGTAATCTTTTTCTAAAAAAGATATTTTCGTTCTTATACCAATAGATTACTTCTTCATTTCACTATGTTTCATTCATCGTAATGACGGTTTGACAAGATTTTTGTGTGATACTATTATTTTTAAATGAGATTCATGTTAAAATAATATTTTATAACGTTGGTTGTTGCCATTCGTTTTTTAAATATTTCAAGGCATCAATAAGGGCTTGTTCTGAAGGTTTAGGATTAAAATCTAATTCTTTTTTAGCCTTATTGATATTATAATCTTGTTTTAAACCATAAAACATATCCAAATATTCACGTTGTAATAAAGGTTCTTTTCCAGTTATCTTACTTGCAAATTCCATTAATGAGGCAATAGCATATAATAATGATTTAGGTACTTTTTTAGGAGTTTTCAATTTTAGTTCAGGATATAATTGAGCTGCTACTTTTACACTTTCTTGAATTGAAAAATGTTTTTCATTTGCTAGTATGTATCGTTCTCTATTTTTCCCTTTTATCATGGCATTATGTGCTCCTTTCGCTACATCATTAACATCAATCCAATTGAGAGTGATATTGGTATCTACAGGAATTTCGCCGCTTAAAATTTGCCAAACCAATCGATTGGAATAACTTAATTTATAAGCCACACTACCAATCATTGCTGAAGGTAATATGAGTACTGTTCTGATATTGTACTTAACACTTAGTTCTAAGGCAAGTTTATCAGAATCATTTTTAGAATTATAATACCAATTTCTTCTGTCTGTATTATATCCGTTACTTTCTTTGGCTGGAAGTTTGGTGAAGTCTAGTGCTGCAACAGAACTTACGTAAACAATATTTTGTACTCCACAAATGGAAGCTGCTTCAAATAAATTTTTAGTGCCTTGGACATTAGTTTCATAAATTTCAGTTTTAGGATTTTTTGCCCACATTTTAAAAGCTGCTCCTACAGCATATAAGTTGGTAACTCCTTTAAAAGCTTTAACTAATGAGTTTTTATCCATCAAATCTGCTTGGACCAATTCACAATTTAGTCCTGAAAAAGGAGCTTTATTTGAAGTGTTTCTAACTGATGCCTTAACTGTAATTCCTTTTGATAGAAGAAGTCTAACTAAGTTGTTACCTAAATGTCCGTTTGCACCAGTGACTAATGAAATTTCGTTACTCATTTTTGTTTTTTTACAAATATGAGATGAACTTAAAACGAAAAAAATAACATTTGTTAGAAAGTGATTTGTCGTCGTATTCTACTGAGAGATTGAGGCTCCATTCCTAAATAAGAAGCCATATTTTCAACAGATACGTTTGCTGCTAGGTTGGGTGTTTTAGTAATAAATTTTAAGTATCTCTCCTTAGCGGTCAAAGTCTGAAAGTCGTTCACTCTCTCTAGTTTGCAACGCATACTTTCATTAGTGATAGATTCTATAAAACCAATCCATTGATCTCCTGATTGTTTTAATAGATCAAAATCGGCTTTAGAAATTTTAAATAAATCGCAATCGGTAATGGTTTCAAAATACTCTTTAGCTGCAGTTTGAGAGAAAAAACTATCTAATGAGGCTAAGAAATTATTAGCTTCTACTAAGTGTTCAATAACAACTTTTCCATCATTAATCTTATATCCTTTTACAATGCCACGCTCTAAAAAGTATAAGTGTTGTTCGGTTTTACCTTCTTTAATAAATACTGATTTAGCTGGCATGTGTATTGGTGTAAACACCTTTTTCAAAAGCTGTATATCATCTTTCGAAAGAGGCATGGCAGAGCTAATAAATGAGAGTAGAGATTCCATTATATATTAATTACAATGTTCATCGTAAAAGATAACAATTTTCATAGGTTCGTTTTTACGAATTTCTTTCTTTTTAATTTTTTCAATTAATTCTGGGCAATCTTTAAAATAAGCTTTTAATCTTTTTTTAATTCCTTTGTGTTGAACTGCATGTATATAACTAATATCATATGCAAAGTCTTCACCTTTTCTTTGTACAAAAGCTTTGCTAATATTTCCATAAGTGGTCATCCCTACTGTTCCACCAGATTGATAGCTTTCTGTTGAAGCATATAGGTTTATGTTCTTTCCGTTATAAATTATTCTCAATAATTGTCTACTACTTCTTTTAGATTTCAGGTAAATTTTTGTGTCTATGATGTCATAAGTAATCGTATCTTTTTTGAAATATGTTATCTTATGCATATCATTGATATGGTATTTTTTACCACTTTCGAGAGACTTTAATTTGTTTCCTCTACTTTTAAAAACATCCCTTAATTCAGTTCCATCTTTAAATATTATTAACGCATCTATTTGAGCGTAAGAATTAGAAATTACAAATAGTAATAACAAGAAGGTAAGATTCTTTTTCATCATATTTTAAATTAAAATTTTCCGATGCAAATATAGGTAATTACGTCTTTCAAGCTTTTATGATCATTTTATAAAAGGAGAAAACCGCATTTTAAAATGCGGTTTTCCGTAATTATTATATTGTAAGATTCATTCAATGCAGATGAAATTTTATTCATTCAAAAAATACATTATTTTCACTGCTCACTTTTAATACTGCTTACTGCTACTATAATTAGCAGCATCCTCCACCATCATAGTG
The DNA here is from genome assembly GCF_001936575.1 of Tenacibaculum agarivorans. Classification (GTDB taxonomy): domain Bacteria; phylum Bacteroidota; class Bacteroidia; order Flavobacteriales; family Flavobacteriaceae; genus Polaribacter; species Polaribacter agarivorans. Next base: position 118,730 of record NZ_MSMP01000001.1, on the reverse strand, counting down.
GAATGTAGATTCTGAAAAATAAATATCATCTCTCCCTAGGCCTTGTAATGCAGCAGCAGTTTTATCACATACTGCTAAAGGTTGATTTTGTAATAATGTATGTCCTTTACCATCATCAAAATATTCATCTTGACCAAAGTAAATCGCTGCTTTTCCTGTAAAAATACAAGGTCCATCCTCTGGCATTGGATCTTTAATTGCAGCAACTTCAATAGATTCAATATAAATTAATTCATCAGTTGGGTAATTTACTGGATCTAAAATTCGATAGGGTTTTCTAGCTCTAATTTCAATAGTACCAAAACCAGCATCTGTTAACATCTTTACATATTCTGCAATAGGTAAACTTCCACTTAAGCATAATGCACGTAAACGCTCGTCATTACGTAACGTTTCGTTCATAGGTTGCTCACAAGTAGGGTCACTCATTACCAATCGTCCGTGAGGTTTTAATACACGATACATTTCAGCAATAGCTTTCTTCAAATCATCAGCTTTAAAAATATTGAATAAGCAATTTTGAGCAGCTACATCAATAGAATTATCTTCCAAAGGAAGGTTTAAGGCATCTCCTTTTCTTAGATCAACAAATTCACTTTTAAACCAATCGTTTTGTTCTTCAGCTTCTGTAAAGTTTTTACGTGAAGCTTCTAACATTTCATCTACAACATCAACTCCAATTACACCACCTTTTTGACGAGAGAAGTACGAAAATTGTAATAATTCCATTCCGCCACCAACACCAACGTATAACACTTTTGGGTTATTCGTTAAATCTCTAGCGTGCACAGTAGAACCACATCCGTAGTTCATCTCTTGCATGATTTTAGGAATTTTTAATCCTGGTAACTCCCAAATAGGGTTTGTAGTACAGCATAACCCAACATCTGGAGTTAATGCTGCTTCCTTATATACATCTTTTGTTGTTTCTAAATAACTCATTCTTACTTGTCTTTTTTTATTAAAAAGTCTACAGAAAATTTATCAAGTTCTTTTGGGAGTAGTAATAAACTAACCAAAAGTATTGTTCTATACATTACATGAGATAAGTCCCATATAGGATCTTTTAATCCGTGCCCAAAAGTAACTATTATGAGTACTAAGGCTAAGCTATACAGTGCATAATCTCTTTTAAAGCCAATGATTAATAAAAAACCCGCTATAAGTTCTGCTAAAGAAGTAAAATAAGCAGAAAACAATAATAAAAAGTCTGGCAATAACTCTGCATAACTTGCTTGGAAAAAGTTTTTATACACAGTGTCTAACCCAAACTTAAATACTTTACCAAACCCCTGGAAGAAAAAAATAAAACCAAGAATTACTCTAATTGTAAGTACAGCGATTTGTTTATTTAACATTATAATTTATTAATCAATTCTTTAAAAATAGCTACCAGTTTAGGTTCAGCTTTTCCTGCAGTAGCAATAATATCTTGAATATCTACTGGGGCTAAATTTTTAGGGTCGCACTCATCTGTTAATACAGAAATAGCGCAACAAGGAATATTTAATTGCTTAGCTACAATAACCTCTGGTACTGTACTCATTCCAACAGCATCAGTCTCTAGAATTTGTAGCATTCTGTATTCGGCACGTGTTTCTAATTGTGGCCCTAATACACTTGCATATACACCTTCATGTAAAGTTATGTCGTTGTTTTGTGCAATAACTTTCAGTTGTTCGTTTAATTTTTTTGAATAAGGCTCTAGCATATCTGCAAAAATGTTCCCAAACTCTTTGGCTTCACTAAAAGCTAGCGGAGAATTTCCTTGTAGATTAATATGGTCTTCAATTAACATTAAATCTCCTTTTTTATAGGAAAGATTGATTGCACCAGCAGCATTTGAAATGAGTAAATACTGGATGCCAAGTCCATGCATGGTTCTAATTCCATAGGTAACTTCCCATGGAGTATATCCTTCATATAAATGAAAACGACCAGACATAACGACTACATTTTTCCCGGATAAGGTTCCGAAAATTAGTTTTCCTGAATGAAATTCAACAGTAGCTTCAGGGAAATTTGGGATTTCACTATAGGCTATTTCTTTTTCAATATTAATTTCATCAACAAGTTTTCCTAGTCCGGTACCTAACACAATACCAATTTCAGGTTGATTAATTCCTTTTGATGAAAGGAAGTCTATAGTTTCTTGTAGTTGTTGTTTTTTCATGAGTTTAAAAATTGTTGAAAAGCTGGGTGATTTTGAATATCTTCTACTACATCTACATCATTTAACATTGGCAATAAATGTACACTTTCTTTTTCTAAATCGTTCAGTGTTTCTTTTCGAACTGAAGAGGTACCCCATTCTTTATTACTAAATATTTTTGGGTGCACTTTTTTTGAAGCGAGTAGATAATAACCACCATCTTCTGCAGGGCCTAAAACAATATCATTTCTATCTAATTCTTCAAAAGCTTTAGTAATATGATTAGGGGTTAAATCAAATAAGTCACTACCAATAATGGCGACTTTATTATAACCGTTTGAAAATGCTTTTTGAAATGCATTTTGCATGCGTTCGCCCAAGTCGTCACCTTCTTGTTGAAACTTTAGGAAAATAGAGGCATCCCAAATATCGTTATCTCGTATTTTAACAGAATAAAACACAGCTTTGTCTGAAGATACTTGCTGTGTTATTTCTTTGGTTCTATTTAATAAAAATTTATAAATCTCTAGCGCTTTTTCGTTACCTAAAGATTTTGCGAGTCGTGTTTTTACCTTTCCTAATTCAGGATTTCTGGTAAAAATCATCAACAGATTTTTACTCATATATTTTAATTCCTTTGGTTAGCCATACGCCCCATTCTTTATTGAAAGCATGAACTTTCTCTGTTGGAGTATTTTCTTTATTTACTACCGTGTTCCCTTTGTTTTTCCATTCAAAAATACCACCATAGAGATTAAATACATTAGTAAACCCCGCTTTTTTTAGTTGTTCGGCTATATCTTCTGAACGGATACCTAACGAACAATATACCACTATTTTTGTATTCTTATCTTTTGGTAACTGTTGTAGGGTAGATTTTAAGTTAAAATGATCATATCCAACACAAATGGCTTTGTTAAGATGACTTACCTCAAATTCTCTAGGTTCTCTAGCATCTAATAGAATGGTGTTGTCATCTTTTTCATTCAAGTTTTCTACATGAATATAAGGTACAGTTTCTTGATTGTACTTTTTTAATAACTTTTGTAGTCCTTTTTGTGAAAAGATACTTTGTGCTAAAAGACAAGATATAATAAGGACTACGTTTTTCATTTTTTCAAAAGTTAAAAAGTATTTATTGTTAAATGACAACAGATCATCGTTATGCTACTGTTCCTTGACAACTACTTCCTGCGCCAGCTGTACAACCATAACAATGCTGGTTAATGATGATATTTCTATTTTGTAATAACTCTTCGTTGTATTCTGAAATGTGTTTTACTTTACTAGCCACTTTTAAATTTAGCATTTGATTGAAATCACAATCATACAACCAACCATCCCAACTCACAGAAAGAGTATTGGTACACATTACATTTTCAACAGCCATTGGGTTGTACGCTTCAACTAAAGCATACATATAATCTTCATAATTTTCAGAAGCAATTAAATAATCTAAAAATCGACTAATAGGCAAGTTTGTAATTGCGAATAAACTATTGAAAATAATTCCGAAATCTTCATCTAAAGCTTTTTTGAAATCACTTTCTAATGCAGCTTGATCTCCTGGTAAGAACGCTCCTGAAGGATTGTACACTAAATCTAATTGTAATCCACTTCCTTCTTTTCCGTATCCAACATCATTCAGCATTTGTAGAGCTTTAATTGATTTGTCAAAAACACCATCTCCACGTTGTTTATCTGTTTTTCCTCTTGTCCAGTGTGGCATTGAAGAGACAACATGTACATTGTGCTTTTTAAAGAATTCTGGTAGATCGTAATATTTTTTATTAGCCCTTATTATAGTAAGATTAGAACGAACAATAAAATCTTTAATCCCTGCTTTCGAAGCTTCTTCTACAAACCAACGGAAGTCAGGATTCATTTCTGGAGCGCCACCTGTTAAATCTAAAGTGTGAGCGCCAGTTCTTTTAATGACATCCAGACATTGTTGCATGGTTTCACGTGTCATGATTTCTTTTCTATCAGGACCAGCATCTACATGACAATGTGCGCAAACTTGATTGCACATATATCCTAAGTTGATCTGTAAGATTTCTAATTTCTTAGGTCGTAAAGGAAACTGATTTGTCTCTTTTATTTTGTTAGCAAAAGTTGGTAGCTCTCCACTTTGAAATATACCGTTCGATAATATTTCTAATTGTCGCTGTGTGTTTGCTAAATCATTATTTCTTGCTAAAAGCGATTTCTTCATTTTAAAGATTATGTTAGGTCGAACTCAGTCGAGGTCTAATTAAAAAACCTCTCGACTGCACTCGAGGTGACATTAGAAATTTTAATTCTACATTTCTAATTTATTCACTTTATTCATCATTTGAACTCCGTGAACTAACGTAGCGCCACTTTTAATTGCTGCACCTACATGTACGGCTTCCATCATTTCTTCTTTAGTGATTCCGCGTTGTAAACCGTCTTTAGTGTAAGCATCTATACAGTACGGACATTGTTCTGTATGTGCTACAGCTAAAGCAATTAAACTTTTTTCTCTGGCGGTTAAAGTGCCTTCTTCAAATACTTTTCCATAATAGTCAAAGAACTTGTTACCAAGTTCTTCGCTCCATTCTGTTATTTTTCCAAACTTACGCAAGTCTGAAGGATCATAATATGTTTTAGACATGTATTACTTTATTTGTGTAGTATAAAAATACTATTTTCCATTTAGACTCCAATCGTAAGATAGGTAACGGATTTTAGCATTGTCATCTACTTTTTCGTTAGCATACTTGTTAATATAGTCAATCACTGAACCTTTCTTGGTGAAATCAGCTTTAAACCAATTGAATATTTCTGAAATTTGAACTACATCTTTCTTTGCTAAATTATTTCTTTTTGAGTCATTAATAAATTGCTTCATTAATGATTCTAATTCTGCGTCTATATTTTTAGCGGTAAACGCTTTATTGTGTAGTTTAGGGCAAGAACCTGATGCACAATTTACACCAACATGAATTCTTGGGTCAAATAATTTTTTACGTAATATTTTATGTTCAATATGATCTAAAGTATAGGTTTTACCACCTACTACAGCAAAAGGAATTTTCCATGCTGTTTTTCCTTTCTTTTTAATCTTCATGATACTTTTGGTAGGGTAGTTTTGTAAGATTAATTTAATAGTATAGGCGTTATAAGCATTAATCCAAAATGCTTTTTGCTTGTTTTTAGACCATGAACTGCTCGGTTTTGTATCCTTTAAATAGGTTAAGTAACTATCTAACTTCGCTTCATCTTGTTTAAAAGCTTTATAGTTTACATTGCCTTTTGCATCTACGTGAGTATTTAATAAAGTATTAAATGTTGAGGTTTGTGCAGAAATGCTGATTGATAAAAATATTGACAGGATAAAAATTACTTTCTTCATAATATGTACTTGTTTGTGGTTTTAGACGTATGCGTTACAACATCTTTACAAAGAATATTCCAAAAAATTATATTATTAAATTGTGAGTATAAAAAAACCCACTCAAAGATTGAGTGGGAAAATTGCTATGAAAAAGAAAAAGTATCTCTAAACGTCTTTAGAGACATTACAAATATATATCATTTTTTAAAATAAACACTATAGGAAAATCACTTATTTTTTTAATTTTCATTTAAATAATTGATAATCAAAATAAAAAGTTTTTATTATTTTAAAATAAACTGAAGGAAGTATAAGTGTAAACAAAAAAAGCCGAAACAAATTGTTTCGGCTTTTGTACTGAAGGCGGGACTTGAACCCGCACGGGCATTACGGCCCATTGGATTTTAAGTCCAACGTGTCTACCAATTCCACCACTTCAGCGTATATTTTTTTTGACTACTTTTAAAATTAAGCCTCACTAATAAAAGTGAGGCTTAGTACTGAAGGCGGGACTTGAACCCGCACGAGCATTACGGCTCATTGGATTTTAAGTCCAACGTGTCTACCAATTCCACCACTTCAGCGTATATTTTTAAAAGGATTGAGCGAAAGACGGGATTTGAACCCGCGACCCTCACCTTGGCAAGGTGATGCTCTACCCCTGAGCTACTTTCGCGTAGTCAAAAATTATTTTAATGAACATGTGCATTGCTTCGAATGCGGGTGCAAATATAACACCATTTTTTTAATTACAAAGTGGTTTTTGTTTTTTTTCTGTTTCAAAATTATGAAAACCTTATTTTTAATGGATAAAATAAAATATCTTTGCAAAAATTTTGTAATGAGCAAGGTGGAAACCGTTTTGATGGCAGAAAAGTCGATGATTAAAACAATTTTTTTAGATTTTAAACAACTTACTAAAGTTGGTCTTTCAATTAGTGTAGTATTTACTTCAGTAGCAGGTTACTTACTTGGCGCCGAATCTATAGATTATTCCATAGTAGTATTATTAGCTATAGGTGGCTATTTAATGGTAGGTGCATCCAATGCATTTAATCAGGTAATAGAAAAAGATATAGATGCGGTAATGCAACGAACAAAAAATCGCCCATTGCCTTCAGGGAGGATGAGTGTAACTACAGCTTTAATTATAGCAATTACATTTACCATAATGGGTATTGGTATTTTATATTCGATCAATCCTAAGTGTGCACTATTTGGAGCTATTTCAATCTTTTTATATACGAGTGCTTACACTCCTTTAAAAGCAGTTACTCCTTTAGCTGTTTTTGTAGGAGCTATTCCAGGGGCTATTCCTTTTATGTTAGGTTGGGTTGCAGCTACAGGTAAATTTGGTATAGAAGCAGGCTTTTTATTTATGATTCAATTTTTTTGGCAATTTCCTCATTTTTGGGCTATAGGTTGGCTACAAGATGAAGAGTATAAGAAAGCAGGATTGCATATGCTTCCTATGGATAAGAAAGATAAAGGCGCTGTTATACAAATGATATTTTACACATGTGTAATGTTGTTAATTTCAATTGCACCAGTGCTAAAAACAACAGGACGATTATTTATTTATCCTATCACAGCAATAATAGTTGCTTTATTAGGAGGGTTAATGTTGTTTTATGCAATTAAATTATATAAGTCTGAAGCGAATACAGATGCTAGAAAATTAATGTTGGCAAGTGTTTTTTACATAACAGTACTGCCAATAATATATGTTATAGATAAATTTTTTCACTAAATGGATAGAGTTCAAGTAGATAATGAATTAAAAATAGCAAAGAAAAAATCTGCAAAACCAATGTTGTGGATTTCATTAGTAAGTATGGTTATGTTTTTTGCTGGACTTACAAGTGCTTATGTAGTAAGTATGAAACGTGAAGATTGGGTTACTTTTGATTTACCTCAAGCTTTTTATGTTAGTACCTTTTTAATTATAGCGAGTAGTATTACATTATTTTTCTCTCAAAGATTTTTAAAAAAAGATAAACATCAAAACTCAATTATATTGTTAATAGTGACCTTTATTTTAGGTTTACTTTTTGTTTGGTATCAGTATGTTGGTTTTGAACAACTAAGAAGTGTAGGCTTATATTTTACAGGAAAAGATAGTAACGTGTCTACTTCTTTTATCATAGGGATAACTTTTATGCACGTTTTACACCTTATAGCGGGTGTTATTGTACTAATTGTTGTTATTTATAATCATTTTAAAAAGAAGTACTCGTCTACTGATATGCTTGGTTTTGAACTAGGTGCAATCTTTTGGCATTTTGTAGATATTTTATGGATTTATCTATTTTTCTTTTTCTATTTCATTAGGTGAGTAAAAATGCGTAATTTTGGCGGACGATTTAACAAAAATTAACTGATATAGACATTTATGGAAGCTAATATTGCTGTAAATTCTGATAATAAAGAAACTTGGAGCGGAGGAGGAGCAAAGCCTTTCGGAGCAAGTTATGGAAAAATGATGATGTGGTTTTTCATCTTATCAGATGCATTAACATTCTCTGGGTTTTTAGCGGCTTATGGTTTAACACGTTTTAAATTTATAGACTCTTGGCCAATCGCAGATGAGGTATTTACTCACGTTCCTTTCTTTCATGGAAATTATCCAATGTATTATGTAGCGTTTATGACGTTTATTCTTATTGTTTCTTCTGTAACAATGGTATTAGCAGTGGATGCTGGTCACCATATGAAACAAAAGAAAGTTGCATTGTACATGTTTGTTACCATTATATTTGGTTTGATCTTCGTAGGATCTCAAGCATGGGAATGGAAAACATTCATTAAAGGTTCATACGGAGCGGTAAAAACTAAGGATAATAAAATATTACAGTTTGTAAAAGATGGACACCAGATAGCATTAGCTGATTTTGTAACTGGTGAAAGAACTGATGGTAGAGAGCAACATTCTAGAAAGAATGGGTTATGGTTTACAAAAGAGAACACTATTTCTCAATATTCAGTAGCACAAGTACAAGAAGCATTTAAGAATGATCCTTCTTTACAAATTAGAAGTGAAAGAATTGATTTAGCAACGAAACAAAAAATCATACTATCTAGAGATGAAAGTATTAAAGAACTTTCTAAAGCTAGTCAAGTTGTTGAAGGAGCTAACCTTCATGTAAATGAATATGGAAATCCAATATTTGCTGACTTCTTCTTTTTTATCACAGGTTTCCACGGTTTTCACGTATTTTCTGGAATCGTAATTAACATCATTATTTTCTTTAATGTGGTTTTAGGAACTTATGAAAAAAGAGGACATTACGAAATGGTGGAAAAAGTAGGTTTATATTGGCACTTTGTAGATTTAGTTTGGGTATTTGTATTTACCTTCTTCTACTTAGTATAATTAATTTTTAAAGTATTTAAAATGGCAGGTCATACACACGAATCGAATACAAAAAGAATTTGGATTGTATTAGCAATATTATCTGTAATCACTGCAGTAGAAGTAGGATTAGGTATTGTTAAGCCAGAGGCATTACACTTACATGGTCCTGGAACAAGTTGGTTAAACTGGATCTTCATTATATTAACCTTAGCTAAGGCATATTATATTGCATGGGCTTTTATGCACTTAGAAGGTGAAAAAAAATGGTTCAGAAGAGCAATTGTTTGGACAGGAGTATTTTTAATTTGTTATTTATTATTAATCGTCCTAATTGAAGGAGGTTATTTATACGATACATTAGCACCATTAATTAAATGGTAATCAAATAAAAAAAGGTGGTTAAAACCACTTTTTTTTTGCAATAAACTATACTGATATTTAATAATGAAGATTAGTAAAAAATACGTAGTACTATTCTGTTTGTTTATTGTTCCCTTATTATTTTACATTTTTCTTCAAATGGGAACAAACAACTTTGGAAAGTTGCCAGTAGTGGTAAAAGAAGTTATTGATGTTTCAAATGTTGATAAAGCATTTCAATTTAAAGGTAAAGTATCGGTAGTTACCTTTGTAGGAAGTGATTCTATAGCCAGTCACGGGGAAATATATAACCTAAATGAAAAAATCTACAAAAAGTTTTATGGATATACAGACTTTCAGATGATTGCTTTAGTAGAAAAAGGGTATGAAAAGAATACAGAAAAAATAAAGAAAAGATTAAGTCTATCTACTAACATGGTAAAGTGGAACTTTATTTATGCTTCTAAAGCAGAGCTTGAAGCTATATTTCAAAGTTTCAAAACTACCGGGTCTCTAGATGATAATGCACATTCTTCTAAAGCTTTTATTATTGATAAAGAAGATAATCTAAGAAGAGGTAAATCAACAATTAAGAGTCAGAAAGATAAAAAACTCTTTGGTTATGATATGAATTCTGTGGCTGAATTGAAGAATGATATGCATGATGATGTAAAAGTGGTATTAGCAGAATACAGTTTTGCTTTAAAAAAGAATAGAAATAGTGACGAAAGAAGGAAAAATAGTATCTCAAATGAAAAAAACTAACTATTCATATATAGGTATATCTTTTATTATTTTATTGTTTGGAATTTATTCCGTTCCTAAAATTGTAAAACATTTTCAAAAAGGAGATTTACATAAATTTACTAAAGTCCCGTCTTTTGAATATATAAATCAAGATGGAAAGACTATCACAAATAAAGATTATAAAGGTAAAGTATATGTAGTTGAGTTTTTTTTCACTACTTGCCCAACCATATGCCCTATTATGAATAGAAAAATGGTGACTATTCAAAATGAATTTCTAGGAAATCCAAATTTTGGAATTGCCTCTTTTTCTATTACTCCTCATGTAGATACTCCTCAAGTATTAAGTGAGTATGCTAAAAATCATAATATTAATCATAAAAACTGGCATTTATTGACAGGTAAAACCGCTGAAGAAGTATATAATTTTTCTAATAATGGATTTAAATTACCTTCAGGTGAAGGAGATACTGATCACGGAGGTTTTTATCATTCAGGAAGTTTTGCGCTGGTTGATAAAAATGGATACATTCGATCTAGATATGACGAGCATGGTAATGCTATTTTTGTGTATAGAGCATTAGAAGAAGAAGGTTTAAAAGACCAAATTCATGAATTAAAAGAGGATATTAAATTGTTATTAAATGAGTAATTTAACTGCACAAGAAAAAAAATATAAAAAATTTATTACTATAGTTTCTATAGTAATTCCAATAGCAGTAGCAGCATTATTTGGAATTAAAATACCTAATGTAGCTCCTTTATCTTTTCTACCGCCTATTTATGCAGGTATTAATGGACTAACTGCAATATTACTAGTTGCTTCTGTAGTGGCAATTAAAAAAGGAAATAGAAAATTACATGAACAATTAAATACTACAGCTATAATTTGTTCAGCTCTATTTTTAGTGATGTATGTTGCTTATCACATGACTTCAGATTCTACACCTTTTGGTGGTCAAGGAACTATAAAATATATATACTATTTTATTTTGATCACTCATATATTACTTTCAGTTGTAATTATACCATTTGTACTTTTTACTTTTATGAGAGCAAAATTGAATGATTTTGAGAAGCATAAAAAGATTGCCAAGATTACATTTCCTTTATGGTTATATGTAGCGGTTACCGGAGTTATTATTTATATCATGATTTCACCTTATTATGTACACTAAAAAAATCTTTTTAATCTTTTTTTTATGCATTGTACAATCGATTTCTAGTCAGTGTGCTATGTGTAAAGCCGTTGTTGAAGGAGGCAATGAAACTGTTGCAGAAGGCGTAAATGATGGGATTACTTACTTAATGATTTTTCCTTACATACTAGTGGGGTTACTGTTTTTTATGATGTATAGACATAGGAAAAAAGCTAAAAACTAAAAATCAATTCTTTTTCTGTAACATAATGTGTAATTTGTCGTCATATCGATACAAAATAAATTATACTTTGAAAAATACGAGACTTAACCTATTAACGGCTACGCTACTACTTGCAACCACACTCTCTTTTGGACAAAAAAAATGGACACTGAAACAGTGTGTTGACCACGCGTTAAAAAATAATATTACTGTTAAAATAAATAAACTAAATGTTGAAGTATCAGAAAAGGATGTAAAAAGTAGCAAAGCAAATTTTTTACCATCCCTTAATGCTTCTACAGGAGGTAATTTAAACTTCGGATCTACCTTTGATCCTGTATCGAATGATAGGGTTTCTACTACTACTTTTGGTGGGGCTTTATCTCTTAGTGCAAGCTATACTGTTTTTAATGGCTTTAGAAATTTAAATACTTATAAGCAAGCTCAATTGGGAGTTGAAGCTAGTAAATTGGATTTGGAAGTGATTGAGAATGATATTTCACTTCAGGTAGTAAATACTTATCTTAATGTACTGTTTGCTAAAGAAAATTTAGAAGCTGCTAGAGTACAAGCAGAAATTAGTGGGAATCAAATTAAAAGAGCTCAGGCTCAGTTTGACGCAGGAGCGGTTCCAAAAGGAGATTTATTAAATATCCAATCTACAGCTGCGAATGATGCTCAAAATGTAGTGACTCAGGAAAACAGTTTAAACCTTGCTTTGTTACAATTAGCACAATTATTGCAAGTATCTTATGATGCTTTTGATGTTGAAGTTATTGAAGTAGGTTCACCTTCAGCAAGTTTATTATATAGTTCTTCAAATGAGGTGTATCAAAAAGCATTAACTAACAGACCAGAAATAGAGAGAGCTAAGTTAGGTATTGAAAATTCTAAATTAGCTATAGAAATTGCAAGAGCAGGTTATTTACCTACTATAAATACTTCTGCTAGTGTTGGAACAAATTATGGTTTTAATCTAGATTTACCTCCAGGTTTTAGTAATGAAGGTCTATTCACTCAATTGGATAATAATTTAGGTTACGGTTTAGGTTTTAGTGTTTCTATACCAATTTTTAATGGTTTTAGTAATGACGCTAATGTAGAACGTTCTCAAATTAACAAGATTATTTCAGAAAATAATTTAGAGAGTGAAAAACTTCGTCTACAGCAAACCATAGAACAAGCATTTTTAGATGCTAAAGCAGCAGCAAAAACTTACGAAGCAGCTAGTATTTCCTTAGAAGCACAGGAAGAAGCTTTTAAAAATGCACAAGCAAGTTTCGATTATGGAGCAATGACACAATTTGATTATGATCAGGTTCGTAATCGATTGGTAAATGCTCAATCAGCATCTATCAGAGCTAAATATGACTATATTTTTAAAACCAAAGTTTTAAAGTTTTACTACGGAGAAAATGTTTTAGACTAGTGCTACTGTAATCAGATGTATAATATTATGAAAAAGATATTGCTTTTATTTCTAATAGGGATAAATACATTCTCTCAAGAAATTAATGCCAAAAAACTGGATGCTTACTTTTCTGTATTAGAAGAAAAGGATAAGCTTTTCAGTAGTTCGTCCGTTATTAAAAATGGAGAAATTATATATCGAAAAACTATAGGGTATGCTGATATAAGTAAAGCCCAAAAGAATACTGTAGATACTAAATTTAGAATAGGTTCCATAACTAAAACATTTACATCTGTTTTGATTCTTAAAGCTATAGAAGCTAATAAGATAAAATTAGAAACTACTTTAGATACTTACTTTCCAGATGTCAAAAATGCAAAAAAGATTACTATAAAAAATCTTTTAAATCATTCTAGTGGGATTTTTAATTTCACAAATGACGCGTCATATCTCACGTATTATACCTCAGAAAAAACTAGAAAGGAAATACTAGATATCATTTACAGCTTCAAACCTAGTTTTAATCCTGGAGAAAAACATTCGTATAGTAATTCTAATTATGTATTACTTTCATTCATACTAGAAGATATTTATCAAAAATCATATGCGACTCTATTACAAGATAATATTGTTTCACCATTAGGTTTAAAGAATACTCAAGTAGGCTCTACAATCAACTTGAATAGTAATGAGTGTAATTCGTATAAGAAAAATGGGAATTGGAGAATAGCAGCTGAAACGGACATGTCTATTCCTTTAGGTGCTGGTTGTATTATTTCTACGCCTTCAGATTTGGTAATGTTTATTGATGCTTTATTTGAATATAAAATAGTGTCAAAAGAGAGCGTCTCAGAAATGATTAAGCTTGATGAGGGTTATGGATTAGGAATATTTTCGTATCCATTTAGAAAGGAAAAAGGGTATGGGCATAACGGTGGAATTGATGGATTTCATTCCGTATTAATGTATTTTCCTAAAGATAGAATAGGGATTGCAACAACTTCTAATGGAGTAGCAGATTTCACTTTAAATGATTTATCTATTGTATTGTTAAGAGCTGCATATGGGAAAGAGTTTGACTTACCAGATTTTTCAGAAATAAAGATCGATGAAAATAAGCTTAACGAGTTAACGGGAGTGTATGCTTCTAATAGTTTTCCATTAAAAATAACAATACGTGTTGTAGATGGAAAATTATCGGCTCAAGCTACAGGTCAATCCTCTTTTGTGTTAAAAGCGAAAAATGATAGTGTTTTCACTTTTAAACAAGCGGGTATCGTTTTAGAGTTTAATAGAGAAAAGCAGGAGATGACGTTAAAACAAGGGGGAGGCGTTTTTACTTTAACAAAAGAATAAGCCTTTTGTATATTTGTGCTAAAATCGTACACATTGGCTTTAATCTTAAACATAGAAACATCAACAAAAAATTGTTCAGTAAGTATAGCGAAAAGCGGAGAAGTATTAGAAAGTATAGAACTGAATGATTTAAATTATTCTCATGCTGAGAAATTACATCCCTTTATAGATGAAGTCATAAAAAAAGCAAAATACTCTCCACAAGATTTAGATGCTATAGCGGTAAGTAAAGGTCCAGGATCTTACACTGGACTTAGAATTGGTGTTTCTGCAGCCAAAGGCTTATGTTTTGCATTGAATATACCTTTAATTAGTATAGATACCTTAAGTTCTTTAGCAAGAGCTATACATATAGAAGATGAGGCATATATAGTGCCTATGTTAGATGCTAGAAGGATGGAGGTATATTCAGCAATTTTCGATCAGCATTATAATTTGGTTAGAAAGATCGAAGCACAAATTATAGATGAAAATTCTTTTGCTGATTACTTTAATAAGAAAGTATACTTTTTAGGAGATGGGAGTAGTAAGTGTAAAGAGACACTGACACATACTAATGCTCATTTTATTGAAGATAAGCATCCATCTGCAATTCAATTAGCGACTTTAAGTTATGAGAAGTACAAAAAAAACGACATCGAAGATGTCGCTTATTTTGAGCCTTTTTATTTGAAAGACTTTATTGTTACTCAAGAAAAAAAGAAAGTTTAACCTTCTTTTTGAATTTCTACCGAGTGTGGATAAGGTATTTCAATACCAGCCTTGTCTAATTCAATCTTAACGTTTTCCATAATATGGAAATAAGCATTCCAATAATCAGCAGATTCAACCCATGTTCTTGTGATAAAATTTACTGAACTATCTGCTAATTCACCAACCATAACAGCAGGAGCAGGATCTTTTAAGGTAAAAGGTGTAGAATTTATAACAGATAATAAAACCTCTTTAGTTTGTTTAATATCTGCATCATAAGAAACGCCAAAAGTTAAATCTACACGTCTTTGAGCTTCAGAAGAGTAATTTATAATATTACCATTAGATAATGCACCGTTTGGTAAAATAACCTCTTTATTATCTACAGTATTCAATTTTGTAGTGAATATTTGAATGTCTTTTACCACTCCTTGTTCACCCTGGGCTTCTATATAATCACCTACTTTAAAAGGTCTAAAAACCATTAATAAAGCTCCACCGGCAAAATTAGCTAAAGAACCTTGTAGTGCCATACCGATTGCTAAACCAGCAGCAGCTATAATAGCAGCGAAAGAAGTTGTTTCTACACCTAATTTTCCAGCTACTGTAACAAATAAAAATATTTTAAGTGACCAATTTATTAAGCTAGTAAGAAAGCCTCTTAGAGATACATCTAAGCCTCTACTCTCCATTATTTTTTTAGCCGCTTTTGTTAGCATGCCAATAATCCATAAACCAACAATTAAAATAATTAGTGCCGATACAACTTTAGGTGCGTATTCTAATAGAATACTTTTGATGTTTGCTAGATTTTGTTCCATGATTAATTTTAGAAATTATTTAAATAAAAAATTGCGATTAAAAATAATCGCAATTTTTAAATAGTAGTATATATTTTGTTAATTATTTTACTTCAAAGGTTACTTTTAAATTCACTCTAAACTCTGAAACTTCATCATCGTTTACCACAACACTTTGTGATTGCACGAAAGCAGATTTAATGTTTTTAACTGATTTAGAAGCTTGTTTTACCGCTTTTCTTGTAGCGTCTTCCCAACTCTTTTCTGAGTTAGATAAAATCTCAATAACTTTCATTACTGCCATAATTACAATTTTAATAGGTTAATATTTAAGTGTTTATAAATATAGCTTTTTAAAATTGCAAAATCAACAACATTTTTAATGTTAAGTGAACGTTAACAAAAAGTTGCATAAAAGTAAAATTAAGTTTATATTTGTAAAGTGAATGTAAATCATCAAATGTCAGTTATGAATAAAATATTAGTTTTAGTTTGCTTTTTATCACTAGGTGTTATGCAGGCGCAAGAAGTAGAATCTCAATACGAGAAAGACGGAGATATAATTAAGGTTACTCATTTTTATGATAATGGTAACGTTAAGGAACAAGGATTTTATAAAGATAAATTACTTGATGGTAAATGGGTACGTTTTGATGAAAGTGGAAAAAAAACAGTAGAAGCGTATTACAGTAAAGGAAGAAAAGTAGGGAAGTGGTTTGTTTGGACGAAGAATGAAGTAAAAGAAGTGAGCTACGAAAATAATGCTGTTGCAAATGTGCAGACTAAAAATGAGAACACTCAATTAGCAGTAAAATAAAACTAAGTAACTACTATATATAAAAAAACCGAGGTAATACCTCGGTTTTTTTATTGTATGATTTTAGAAATCTTATAAGTTAGCGTTTCCAGCAAACTTAGCATTATCAGTGTCAATTTTTACATTTGTAAAAGTAGTTTCACCGTCTAAGATATTTTGTCCTGTTTGAACATCGTCAATTTCAAAATTAGCTTTAGTTCCAGAAGCGATTTCAATTACAATATTGTTGAATTGAGCTTTAGTACCTCTTCTTAACTTGATAGCATCATCAGAACCAACAGACATAAAAGTAGCATTCTGAACAGTTGGATTAGAAAATGGAGTAGCAGCGTTGTTAGCTTTTAAGTTATCAGCTTCAATACAGTGATCAGCACCTGCAGGTTGCTCAGCAACAATATTATCTAAAGTACCTACAAAACCTTCAGCCCAGTCAAAAGTATCGTCAAAGTTATTCCCGTATAAGTTAGAAGCAGATACAGTACCACCAAACCACTCAAAACTATCATCTTTACCTTGAACAACTTCTAAGTAATCTAATTTAGTTCCACTACCTATAGCGTAGAAAGAAAATCCATTATACTCAGCATCAGTATTGATTTGAGTACCAGGATAAGCTAAGATTACATACTTTAAAGAACCTGAATTATCAGATGCATTAGTACCACCGTAAGGTAAAGTGTCATCAGATACGTTATCAGCGATTTCAGCATTACCATTAGTAACATTAATTGGAGCCTCTCCTAACATTACAATTCCACCCCAGTCACCTGCAGCAGGAGTTGCAGCACCAGAAGTAAATATGATTGGATCAGCAGCTGTACCTTCAGCGATTAATTTTCCACCTTTGTTTACGATTAAAACATCAGCTGCTTTAATATCAGTAGTACCAGAGTCTAAGTTATTAGATGGGTCTGCAAAAATAACAGTACCAGCAGGAATAGTTAAAGTAGCCCCACTTCTAACATAAACGTCTCCTTTTAATTCATAAACTTTAGTAGCATCTAAAGAAGTGTCAGCAGTAATTTCACCTTCTAAAACTTCATCAGCAGTTAAAGAAGTTGGTAAAGTAGTTCCCCCTTTAGCAACCGTCCAAGCAAACTTAGTCATATCAGCACCAGTAGCTGAAGTACTATTTGTTAGCTTTTCACCGAATTTTCCTACAGCTTCGTCATTCCAGTTACCTTCAGCATCAACTAACTCAGCTAATGTTGTTTCAGGTACTAACTTTTTTACATCATCATCACTACATGAAGTGAATAATGCAAAAGATAATGCGAACAGAGGTAAAACAATTTTTCTCATTTTTATATTATTTATTTTTATGTTGCAAACAAATCAGTTTTAGTTTACTGATTCATTATGTCAATATTAAGTTTATATTAATTAAAATTTGTAACTAAGCGATAATGAAGCAGAAGTTCCTATAGTATAATCTCTAACTCCTACCACACCACCAAGTGTACTCTCAAGTTGTCTGCTATACGTATCGTTTAACAAATTGTTAACCTTAACTGTAATTCCTATCTTTTTGTTGATATCGTTCTTCCAAGTAAGTGATAAGTTTTTGAAAGGCTTTTCAAACTCATCATCATATTTAATTGTAGATGCACCAGAACCAACAGCGCTAATTCTTTCGCTGAATGTATCAAATAATACAGTGAATTGACTTTCTGTACTTTCAGAAATATTAAATTTATATGATACATCTGCGTTAATTAAGAAATCAGAAGCACCTTGTAGTCTCCTAGTAGCATTAGTTAAGTTCAAGTCACTTTGTACTTGATCAGATATATTTACTTCTGATTGCATTAGGGTTACATTTGCTCCAAAAGTTAATCCTTCTAAGTTTTCATTTCCTGTTAAGTAGCCTAATGAAGTTTTTAATTCTACTTCTGCTCCATATAGAGTTGCTTCATCAGTATTACTAAATACTGTTTGGATAAAAGAACCTCCGTCTTGAACTAATCTTTCAATAGGGTTTTCTATATATTTACCAAATAAGTTAACACTGAATAAGCTGTTTCTAGATGGGAAGTATTCCCATTTTAAATCTAAACTATAGTTGTCAGAGTTTAATAAGTTAGGATTACCTTTAATTAAATCTCCAACAGAATTTTCCCTTGTAATGTCAACGATTTCAATGTTTTTAGGTTTAGTATATGTTTTACTACCAGCTAAACGTAAATTCATATTATCGTTCATTATATACTTTAAGTTGAATGAAGGTAAAACAAAGAATTTATTAAAATCAAAAGAAGTATTTTGACCAGAAACTGTTCTTACGAAGTTTTCGAATCTTGCCCCAAACTGTGCACTAAATTTATCATTAAAGTTATGGTTATAGCTTACATAACCTGCTAAAATTTCAGTGTCTATGTTGGTAAATCTAGTATCTGCTATTTCTCTATATTCAGCAGTATTGTTATTGAAAGCATTCACTAAACTAGCGTCAATATTGTCAGGATTTACAGAAATTGATCCAACATTGATTAAGTTAACGCCAATAAACCTGTTGAAAACATCTAGTTCTTCTTTATTAGCATTAGCTCCAATAGTTAATTTATTCTTCTTGTCTTCTTCAGAATTATTAGCGTCAAATAAGTAATCGTAAGAAACATCTCCAGCAACATTGTAGTTTTCTGAATCTAAGAAGTATTTAAACATTTTTCCAGAGTTAGCTGAGAAGATATAATCATTAGTTCCAATTTCTTCTAATGATAAAATATTGTTATCTGGCTGACTGTAGTTAGAGTCACCATAAGTAGCAGAATAATTGATAATATTATTTTCATTGAACTTAGTTTTACCTAAGAATTGGAATTGACTTAAGTATGATTGCTTGAAATTAGAATCTCTACCTAATAAATTTGCAGCTACTTCTGTATATCTACCAAAGTTATCATTTACTTCATTCGAAGTGGTTTTTAAGAATATGTAGTTGAAATTTAAATCTGTTTTTTCAGTTTTATTAAATATACCTAATAAAAGGTTATTTGTAGTGCTAAAGTCAAAAGAGTTACTTGTGTTAACATTTCTTATCAAACTACCTTGAGGGTTTCTTAATTCGTTAGATCCTATTTTAGAGTTATAAGAATTAGAGTAATTTAAACCAACATAATATGCAGTTTTCTCACCGTCATTGTTCTTAAGTACACCTGCATTTTCAACTCCAAAACCAATTGAAAAAGGAGCATCTACTTGCTCAGTATTCCAATCAGAACTAAAGTCATTAATAGCTTTTGTTCCTGAAGCAGTATATAAATCAGGAGAAGCAAAATTACTATTTCTAATTTCTTGGGGTCCTCTTCTATCATCCTTTCCTCCAAAGCCTAAATAATTAAGGCTACCATTTTCTTTATCAGTTAAGAAGTCGTTTGAAAGAGATTGAAAATTAACACCAGCGCTAATGCTAATTTTAGAATAACTCTTTCTAGGTCTGTCTTTGGTGTTAACATTCATAGTTGCACCAGCAAAATCTCCGTATAAATTAGGATAAAAAACTTTATTAACGTCTACACTTCTTAAAATAGAAGAAGAGAATTGAGATAAAGAAGGTATTTTATTTTCCCAGTTAGATGGAGATACAGGAAGACCATTTACAGTTAAATAGTTATACCTCTCATCTAGCCCTCTTACAAAAATACCTCTAGAAGCTACTTTGGTAACACCAGTAGTTTTGGTAACAGCTTGTTCTACGTTACTAACTCCTTTTCTAGACAATTCCTGAGATCCAATAGTAGTTTTTATAGACACAGCTTTCTTCTGCTCTAACAACAAAGCGCTTTCCTTTTCTTTATTAACAGTTCCTGTAATTTGTACCTCATCAAGTTTCTCTCCACCGCTAGCACCAACTTCTTGGTTTACAGTAAGTGTTTGACCTGCAACTACAGTGATTGGTTTTTCAATAGTTTGATATCCAACAAAACTAAATACTAATGTATGACTCCCTTCAGGAACGGCTATAGTATACTTACCGTCAAGGTCAGTGTTCCCCCCTATAGAAGTGCCTTTAATGAATACATTTGCAAATGGTAAAGGTTCACCATTTAATTCCTTATCGGTAACAGTCCCCGTAACTGTACCCTTGCTTTGTGCAACTACTAGTTGACAAAAACAAACTAAAGCAATTAATAAATTTTTTTTCATTTTTATTTCTTTCTAAAATCAAGTGCAAAAGTCCATCGACAATGTGAAGAAATAGTTAGTTAAGAATTATGGTTACATTATAAGAATGTTTCCTTAATGTTAAGTGAAAAAATGAAGTAACTACTAAGATACTAATTATTAGTGAATTTCACACCAATAAAAAAAGTTTGTGGTCTTGAAGGACCATAAATGTAATTTGCATCTCTATCTACTCCTTGATCGAAGTCTTGTTGATAGCTATCAAATAGGTTTTGAATTCCTCCATAGATTCGGGTTTAATTCAAAAAAGTTAGTAGTTTAACTCGATGTAATTTTACCTTGAAGTCCTTGCGAATGAACCCTGAACGTTTCCTGAGGTTCTCGAAGGAAAGAGAAGGTGATATGAAGCAATCTTTGTCTTAAAAACGATATTTTCATTATTAAATTAACGTGAATCTCGTTTAAGGTATATAGTGTCACTTCGAGTGAAATTCATTGGAGTATAACGAAAATGAATTTTGTATCGAGAAGTAATAGTTTTGTTCTCGATAGCTCTGCTGAACTTGATTCAGTACAATTTTACCTCATTATTATTCCGTAAAATCACTATCATTGACGTCTTTTGCAATGTGATAAAAATAAGATATTTATAATAATACATAGATTAATAATTCCCTCTCCTTTGTCTTGATACAAAGGAGCAAAAATCAAGACTGGAATGATAAGAATTTTAAAATACTACGGCATCTACAGCCACAGATGAAAAGAACTCACTACCGCTCAAACAGCTTTTCATCTTTCAGCCAACCCTGCTGTCTTGATTTTTAAAAATTCTTATCAATAGGTCGTTTTGTTAGTAATACGCCATTTTATCCGTTTTTTAAAGGGTTTAAATGGTTTCTCGAACTGACAAAGGTTTCTTATCCAAGACTCACGTCAAATTAATAGATTGCCTCATCATTTCACTATATTTCATTTCTTGTAAAGAAGTAATGTGCTGATTTATATGTTTAAGAATTGTTCTTAAATCGAACTCACGTTATTTTAGTGTATTTCACTTTCAGTTTCTACAACTATCCTCGAATGCTATTTGCAATTAGCCTTTAGCTAATAGCCAAGCGTTAAAAGCAAAAATTGATATAAAAAAATGACTTTCAGTCATAACAAAAACTATAGCACTTTCACTTCATAGAGGTTTGCTTTATAGCTTTTAACATTTTCTTGTTGTCTAAATATTCAAAATATCTTGCTGAAATTTTAAATTTTTCATCTAAAATTACAATAGCTGGGAGTGAAAACTCTTTGTTGTTTCGTGATGCTAAAAGCAAAGGAATATCATGTGTGGGATTTCTTTTTTTTCCAATTTGTTTATTGATAAAAGTATCGCCTCCAAAAAAGATTGTATCGGTACTTTCAGCATTCATTTTAACAGCATAATAATTAGCATTCAATTTTGAAATAACTTTAGGGTTTTTAAAAGCTACCTTTTCCATTTTTTTACAGTAAATACACCAGTCTGCATAGAATTCAATAAATACTTTCTTAGGTTTTACAGCAAGTGAATCTTCTAACTGTTGGAATGTAATCCAGTTGATGTTACTGTCTTTTTGAGCTTTTGCTGTTTGAGATAATAATAGGTAAAGTAGTACGAATGTTATCTTTTTTAAATGCATAATTGTATTAGATAAAGCTTGTAACTCGTTGCGTATGCGCTTTTGTATTAAAATTCTGTCAATTCGAGTGATTTTTAAGAATAAAATGAGTAAAAATAGTACTTCGACTTTACTCAGTAGAGCTATCGAGAATAAGAATTTTAGTCTCGTAATAGTTCTCGATATACTTTTTCGTACCTCAAAAGCACTCGAACTGACATTTTTTTGTTTCGTCATTACGATGAAGCGATAGTGAAAGAAGTAATCTACTTGTTGATTAGTAGATCACTTCATTTCGTTACACTACATTCGTGATGACGTTTTTAAAATGATGTCATCAAATCTGCTTGAAAAAACTTTTTTCTCACTTCTCGAGCTGACATCTTTTAGTTATATTTTATTTATGAAGCTTTCCAAATTTTATACCTACAAAAAATGTTCTTGGTAGGTTAGGACCATAAACGTAATCAGAATCACGACCAGCACCTGTATCAAAATCATCTTGATAACTATTGAATAGATTATTTACACCTCCTGATAAGGTGATCATAAAGTTATCATTAAAATCTATATGTTTTTCAAGCTTCAAATTCAGATCAAAAAATGGATTTACCTCGTTTAAAGCTAAAAATCCTGTGTCACTTACCACTAATGGTACGATCATTTCACCTGTGTAAGTACCTGTAAGATCTACATTGAATTTTTCACTAGGTAGCCAAGTAGCATTTAAGTATCCATAAAAATTAGGAACTCTAACAAATTCTTCTACAATAATATCGTTTTCTCCAACGGTTCCATCGCTTTCAAAAAGTAGTTGTGGTTCATCATACTCGGTACGTTGTAAAGTTCCACCCAATTGAAAGCGCCACTTAGGATTTGGTGAAATTCCTAACTCAAAATTAGAACCAAAAACACTAGCATCTGAACCATTACGAACTTCTTCAAGAATAGAACCATTTGCTAATGTAGCACCTGTACTCACTAAAGTGAAAGGATCTTGTAAACTAGTAAAAAATGTCTCTAGGAGTAGATCGACTTGTAATAAATTAATTGTTTTTGAATAATTAAATGACCATGTAAATGCATTGGAAAACTCAGCATTTAAATCCTCTGATAAAATGACAAACAGTTGTTCTCCTCCTACACTAGAAATATGTAAATCTTCATTAAATGCCTGCGGTGCCCTAAAGCCACGTGCATATCCACCTCGTAGTTTTATTTCTTTAGAAAGTTGATAAGATAGTGTCAATCTAGGAGAAACCGCCGTTTGATTAATATCTGCCTCTCTAGATATTCCGCCGATAGTGTATTTGCCATCAACAACTATATGATCTAATCGAGTGCCAAATAACGCTGTAAACTTTTTAGAAGGTTTCCATTCGTATTGTGCATACGCACCCAAGGCATTTACACTTTGATCAATCAGTCTATTGTAACCAGGAATTATATCTTCTGTATTACTTATGTTATATTCTGCACCAGCTGTAAGCACATCATTATTCTTTAAGTATTTTGTGAATTGAGCACCATTAATCCAAGCTAAATCTTTGGTAGTTCCAAATGCATTATTAGCCGTGATACTATCTTGTCTTGTGCGACCACCTCCTAAACCACCATAATAACTGTCTCTATTAGTGTATGAAGCGGATGTATATAGTTGAAATTTATTAGTGTTATCTTTACTGTTGAGTTCATAATCTGCTCCACCAATAAAAGTATCGTGATCAAGCTCTTCTGTAATATCTGTAAATTGAGGGGCTAATTCTAAACGATCACCACCACGTCTATATTCACGTATGGCATTAAGATTTACTGAAATTCTACTACGCTCATTAGGTTTTATAAAAGCTTTTGCACCTACAGTTGTATTGCGTAATTCTACAATCTCAGTAAAACCATCATTATTTGCATCGTAAGATTGTCTGTTGCGATAAGTTCCATATAGTGTAATACCACTGTTCAAATCATCAGCAACATTAGAAGTATTGAAAGTTACATTACTATCCAAAGCATCTCCGTCAATAATAGCCAAATTACTACCAACCTCCCAAGTGTTTAGTACTGGATCTTTAGTGATGATATTTATTGTACCTGCGATAGCATTAGAACCAAATAATGCAGAACCACCACTGCGTACTACTTCTACACGATCTATGATGTTTGTAGGGATTTGTTCTAAACCATATACTCCTAATAGTGAACTGAAAACGGGACGACTATTTAAAAGTATTTGTGTATAACCGCCATCTAAACCGTTAAGTCTAACTTGTGTAAATCCACAGTTTTGACAATTGGTTTCTACTCTTACACCTGGCGCATAGTTTAATCCATCTGCGACGGTAAGAGACTGAGTAGCATTTAATAAACGTGGTTTTATAGAAGATACTATAACTGGTGTGTTTTTTCGTTCTACGCGGTTTCTTGTTGCGCTTACAACCACTTCATCTAGCCCTAATACATCTTCAATAAGCTCAAAATTTACTTTTTTATTTTCTCCTTTTGTTACTGTAATTTGCCTTTCTACACTACGAAATCCTTGTGAGTTTACCACTAATGTGATTGTTCCAATAGGTGTTTCGAAGTTATAGTTACCATTTGTGTCAGTTGTAGTAGCTAAATTACTATCCTTAACTAATACAGTAGCAAAGGGTATAGGTTCTTTTCCTGATGTTACAGTACCGCTTAATGTCGCAATTTGTGCTTGGATTGATGAAATTATTAATAATGCTATGATTAAAAATCTGTTTTTCATTTTTCTTTATGCTAAATAAAAATTCATGCAAATATAAATTAATTTTTAGTCTTGTCTAAAAATTAAAATAGATAAATATAAATTTTGTATTTTTGGGGAGCTAAAAATGAAATATGTTTTCACAATCTGAAGAAAATTATATAAAAACTATCTATTATTTAGCTATTGATTCTGATAAAGGAATTAGTACTAATGCCATTGCTAAACAGTTAGAGACAAAAGCATCTTCTGTTACTGATATGATTAAAAAACTATCAGAAAAAGAAGTAGTAGTGTATAAAAAATACCAAGGAGTTAAGCTAACCGATTTTGGAAGTAAGATTGCAACCAGTATTATTCGTAAGCACAGATTGTGGGAAGTGTTTTTGGTAGATAAGTTGAATTTTTCTTGGGATGAAGTACATGAGGTTGCAGAGCAGTTAGAGCATATTAAATCTCCTAAGTTAATTGACGAGTTAGATGCTTTTTTAGGGTACCCTAAATATGATCCGCATGGAGATCCTATTCCGGATAAAGATGGAAATATACAGCACATGGAGAAGAATTTATTATCTGTTTTGCAGGTTGGAGACGCAGGTGTTTGTGTTGGGGTTAATGATAGTTCTTCTGAATTTTTAAAGTTTTTAGATAAACAAGGCATTGGACTAGGAGCAGAGATTAAAGTTTTAGATATAGAGCCTTTTGATGGTTCACTAACTATAGAAATTAAAAATAAATCGTTATCTATATCAAATAAGATAGCGAGTAATTTATACATAAAGAAGATATGAGTTTTTTCGATCAAATAGTAGAGTTTTGTAAAGAGCATCCGATTCAAGGAGCATTATATGCTACTTTATTCACTTGGGGTTTAACAGCATTGGGAGCTGCTTTAGTATTCTTTTTTAAGAAAATGAATAGAGCTGTTTTAGATGGAATGTTAGGGTTTACAGGCGGTGTAATGGTTGCGGCAAGTTTTTGGAGTTTATTATCTCCGGCTATTGAAAATAGTCCAGGTGAAGGTTTTGTAAAGGTACTTCCATCTGCAATAGGTTTTGCTTTAGGGGCATTGGCCTTATTCGGTATGGATAAGTGGTTACCACACTTACATATCAATTTTAAAGAGGATGAAGCTGAAGGTGTTAAAACGAATTGGCATAAAACAACATTATTAGTTTTAGCGATTACATTACATAATATTCCTGAAGGATTGGCGGTAGGAGTTTTATTTGGGGCAGCATCAACATTGGTGGGGGTAGAACAAACCGAAATGATAATTGCTGCAATTTCTTTAGCTATTGGAATTGGGATACAAAATTTCCCTGAAGGATTTGCAGTTGCTATGCCATTGAGAAGGCAAGGTGTGAGTAGGAGAAAAAGTTTTTGGTACGGTCAGCTTTCTGCTGTAGTTGAGCCTTTTGCTGCGGTTTTCGGAGCATTGGCGGTTTCGTTTTTTACACCAATTTTACCGTATGCATTAGCTTTTGCAGCTGGAGCTATGATTTTTGTAGTTGTTGAAGAGGTAATTCCAGAAACACAGCGTGATAAGTATACAGATATCGCCACATTAGGTTTTATAGGTGGGTTTATCGTAATGATGTCTTTAGATGTTGGACTAGGATAGATTAAACTATTTCAAATAATTTTTCCATGGTCATTACTGTGGCAAATTCTTCATGTAAATTAGCTAATGTAGTTTGATGAATCATTTCTGCTGAAAAAGTTTCTCCGTTAATGCCTTTTCGATCGAAAGTGGCTGTGGCGTCACCAATTAAAATGGTATTGAAGCCTAAATTTCCTGCCATTCTTGTGGTTGTAGAAATACAATGATTCGTGGTTAAACCAACAATAACTATATTTTTAATCCCTTTTTGATCTAATTGCTCTTTTAAATCAGTGCCAATAAATGCGCTATTTACATCTTTTACAATAAGAGGTTCGTTAACTAAAGGTTTTACTTCATCTTTAAGTTCAAAACCAGGGTGAGATTTATGCAGTAAAGAATTTGGGTTTTGAGAACTATGTTGAATATGAAATACAGGTAGATTTAAGGTTCTCCATTGTTCTAAAATAAGAGCACATTTTTGTTCAGCATCCTTATTGTTTCTATTTCCTCCCCAATATTCCTCGTTTTCAAATCCTTTTTGAATATCAACCAATAATAAAGCAGCGTTAACTTCTCTTAATTTCATAATAAGTTAATTTGAAAAATGAATTATAGATTGTCTTTCAGTATTGAGGGTTAGCTTGGTTACATCCGGTCTAGAGTAGTGTCCAACACAGTCAAAATTATGTCGTTCTTCTAATACCTTTTGGTAATCAATTTCTCCGGTAAAAAGCCCTTCTTCTCCTACCATAGGAGGAATGACCCATTCACCATCTGGACCTGCAATACAAGAACCACCATTGGCTAATACCTGTGGGGCATCTTTTATAATTGTATCATAATTAGGTGTGTCTTTAGGAAAATCATCAATAGTCATAAATCCACTTACAGAAACTACAAAAGATCTACTTTCTTTAGCAATAAACTTAGTGATATCAAAAGTATTTCGTTCAGCACCAGGCCAAACAGCAATATGTAAATTTTCTCCTTGGGCATATAATGCAGTTCTAGGTAAAGGCATCCAGTTTTCCCAACAATTCAATCCGCCTACTGTAAAATCTTCAAGCGAGTGAACTTTAAGTCCGTTTCCATCTCCTGGAGACCAAGTTAATCGTTCTTCATAAGTAGGTTGTAATTTTCTATGGACAGATTTAATCTCTCCATTCTTATCTATGTAAACCAATGAGCAATATAAACTATGGTTACCTCTATCGGTAGCTCTTTCTATAATTCCAAGATAAATAGCAATGTTATATTGTTTCGCGATGTCACAAATTTCCTTTAGTTCTCCTTTTTCAATTTCTATGGCATTTTTAATATAATGAGCATGTATCTCTTTTTGAATTTTAGAATTGAATTCAGAACCATTAGTAATAGATAGCCAAAAAGGATAGCCAGGTAATAGTCCTTCACCAAAAATAACAAGATCACACTTTTCTTTAGCGGCATCAATAACAAAAGACTTTACTTTATCGATTGTCTTTTCTTTGTTTAGCCAAACAGGTGAGATTTGTGCCATTCCAATTTTTAAGATACTGCTCATTTATATTAAAAGGTTTGTTTGTGCAACTAAGATAGGTTAAAACTATATCGATAGCTAAACTTAGTTGGTTTTTAACAGATTGTTTCAGATTGTGGGGATTTCAACAAGAAGTATGGTTTTTTAAGGTACATATACCGTATACGTACCTCAAAATGCTTTTATAACAATATGTTATGTAGTTGTTTTGTGTCATTAATTTTAAAACAAAAAAAATGAAATTATTTTTAGCAAAGTCACTTGTGTTACTTTTTTCTTGTTACTTTTCCTTTGCTCAAGGAAACAAAAAGGAATTTCAATTTAAAAAGGGAGAGGTATTAGATGTTATCGTATTAAGTGCAACAAAAACAAACTATAAAGAATTATTTGATAAGTATAAGAAGACAGCTTTTCCTGTTGCTTTTAAACATTCATATCAACCACAACCAGGTTTTAGAATTAATAAACTTACTTTAGGGAATCATTTGTCTAGTAGTTTTATAATAGGTAAATGGGGAAGTGTGAAAAAAAGAGAGGATTTTCTTTTAAATGTAGAAAAAGAAGTGCCAGATTTTCATGAACAAAGGAGGGCTTTGTTTACTAATTTCGAATTGACATATTACGAGATAAATAAAGATTTGAAATTTTCAATAAACAAAGAAAAATATAATGTAGTGACGTCGTTTTGGGTGAAGAAAAAAAATGATAAAACATTCTACAAACATTGGAAAAAAAGAATAGAGGATAATGGAGGAAAAATTATTTTAAAACTTACCGACGGAAAATCTCCAACAGGATATTATTATAATCCGGAAGTTTTATCTATTGTGGAATGGGATAGCGAAGAACAGTTTATACAATTTTCAAAGAAATATCCAATATCTAGTTATAATAGACTCAAAGATGTACATCAATTTGTAATTGGTTAAATCAATCAATAAAATAGAAAAAAGTTTATGCAATCAATCTTAAATCAGTTCGTATATTTTGGTTTTTTTCAAAGTTTACTTTTAATAATAGTTTATATAGTTTCTCGTAAAAATAGGAAACATATAAATGATTTTTTAATGGTACTGATCGTAATATTATCTTTAGGTTTAGTTGGGAAAATCCTGCATAGTAGCGGGTTTTTTAATAAAGATTTTAGGTTGATTGCTTTTTCTGAATTTTCAGCATTATTATTTGGGTCAACTATTTTTCTGTTTATTAAATCAGTATTATTTAAGCAAGAGTTTAAGTCTAGAGATTTAGTACATTATGTGCCTGGAACGTTGTACTGGTTATTTATTCTGGGATATTTTATTTTACCACCAAATTCATTTCAATTAGAACGAGACAAAACTATACCATTAATGAGTGTGATTTATACTTGTCATGCATTCGGGATAATTGTCAATAGTTATTATTGGGTGTTAGGTTATAAAAAATACCAAAGATTTACAGTCAGATACAAAAAAGAAATTTCTTATGTGCCTTATATCAATTTTATATACAGGTTTTTAATAGTTACTGGTTGTTGTATGTTAGTTTGGTTAGTTCTTTTTGTTACTAGTTTATTAGGGTATTCGATGATAGAACGAAATGCACGACCTTATATATGGATTATATTAACATTTGTAATATTATTCATTACCTACTATATGATGTTGAAACCAGAAGTTTTAAGATCTATACCATTAATAAAAGAAAAAAAATACCATCAATCTAAGTTGAGTATTCAGGATTTAGATCAATTAAAATTGCAATTGGAAAAAATAATGCTTGAAAAAAAACCATATTTAAATAGTAAGTTATTGAAAACAGAATTAGCTCAAATGCTTGGAGTGCATAGTCCTGAATTATCCAGATTACTAAATGAAAATATAGGAATGAACTTTTTTGAATATGTGAATTACTATAGAATAAAAGAATTTGTACAGTTAGCAAAAACTGAAAAAGGAAAACAACTCACTTTTTTTGGTTTAGCTCAAGAAGCTGGATTTAATTCTAAAACAACATTTAATAAATCATTTAAAAGTTTGATGGGAGTTTCACCATCCGCTTATTTTAACCAAGATCATTAAAATGAAAAAATATATAACAATATTAATATTTAGTATAAACACACTAGTCTTTGGTCAACTTAAAACGCCTGATTTAAGTCCTAATGCCAAAGTTTCTCAAAAAATAGGTTTGAGTATGGTAGAAATTGAATATTCCAGACCGAGTAAAAGAGGAAGGGAAATTTTTGGAGATTTATTATCTTATAATCAACCATGGAGAGTAGGGGCTAATAGGGCTACCAAAGTATCACTTTCTAAACCGGTAACGATTAATGGAAAACAATTTGAAAAAGGCGAATATAGTATTATAGGTTTCCCTAATCAAGATTATTGGGAAATTAAGTGGTACTCATATTCAAGTACAAATTGGAATGTGTATAAAAAAGAAACCCCCATTGTTTCTATGAAAATTGAAACGGTAAATTTACCTTCAGAAGTTGAAACATTAGAAATACGTTTTCAAAATACTACATTACATAGTGCAGATATTTTCATTGAATGGGATAAAACAAGGATAGTGCTCCCTGTTAAAGTGAATGAAAAAGAAGAAATTATACAATCTATTGATAAAGCATTAGCAGGTCCAAGTGATTTGGATTACTTTAAATCGGCATTGTATTATCACGAAACAAAAACTGACTTAGATAAAGCATTAGCATGTATTCAAAAAGTGACACAATCTGAAAAAGCATTATTTTTTCAGGTTACAAGAGAGGCTTTGATTTTGAAAGATTTAAAAAGAAATAACGAGGCTATTTCTGTAGCTAAAAAGGCATTAAAGCTTTCGGAAAAGGCTAAGAATGTTGATTTTATAAAAATCAATACTAAAATCATAAATGAATTGAAATAATTGTAAATAACTTCAGTAATACCTTGGGGTATTTTTTACTTAAATTGCATAAAATTTAATTTGTGCAAAATAGTTCTGTTTTTCAGGTTTATAATGCTTCTGCTGGGAGCGGAAAAACATTTACTCTAGTGAAAGAATACCTTAAGGTGTTATTACAGTCTAGTGATGTTTTTTATTTTCAAAAAGTTTTAGCAGTTACTTTTACCAATAAAGCAGCAGGTGAAATGAAAGAAAGAGTATTAAAAAATTTAGATACTTTTTCAAAGGGAGATGCTAATGATGTATTAGAATTGATATTACAAGAAACTGCATTAAATCTTCAAACAATTCAAACAAGAAGTGTAAAGGTCTTAGATGCGATTTTACAAAATTATTCTGCATTCTCAATTACAACTATTGATAGCTTTACGCATAAAATTATTAAAAGCTTTGCTTACGATCTTGGTTTGTCTTTAAATTTTGAAGTAGAAATGGACGCTGTTTCATTATTAAATGAAGCTGTTGATGTTTTGTTGTCTAAGATTGGAGTAGAAAAAGAACTAACAAATTTATTGATATCATATTCGATATCTAAAATAGATGAAGATAAATCTTGGGATATTTCTAATGAGCTAAAAGAATTTGCTAAAGTACTACTAAATGAAAATGATATAAAACACTTTAGAAAATTAAGTAAAATTCCTATTGCTGATTTTAATAAGCTACAAGAGAGTTTAGCTAATGGACAACAAGAATATATTAAAAAATTAAAAGCAATAGGCAAAAGAGGTTTAGAGATTATAGCTTCAATGAATTTAGAGCATAAAGATTTTTACTATTCATTATTGCCGAAACATTTTTTAGCTCTAGAAAAAGATCCTTTTACAGCTAAGTTTTTTGATCAAAGTAAATTAAAAGAAAGAATTGAAGAGAATTTATTTTATTCAAAGTCAAAATCTGATGACATAAAAACAGCTATAGAAAGCATTCTCCCAGAGTTGTTATCATTGTATTCTGAGTCAGAATCAATTTTCAGATTGTTAATCTTGAATCAGTTAGTATTGAAAAGTATTATTCCATTAGCAGTTTTAAATAATATTAATCAAGAACTAAATATATTAAAAGAAGAAAATAACATTCGATTAAATGCAGAATTTAATCAACTAATTTCAGATCATATAAAAGATCAACCTACTCCTTTTATTTATGAGCGAATAGGACAACGCTTTATGCATTATTGTATTGATGAAATGCAAGATACTTCAGTACTGCAATGGCAAAATTTAATCCCTCTAATAGATAATGCTTTAGCGCAAGAGAATAGTAGTTTGCTTTTAGTTGGAGACGCTAAACAAGCAATTTACAGATGGAGAGGTGGAAAAGCAGAGCAATTAATTGAATTAAGTAGAGAAGAAAGCAAAGTGTTTCAATCTGCTAAAGAAGTAAAGCATTTGGATAGAAACTTTAGAAGTTATTCTGAGGTCATAAAGTTTAATAATAGTTTTTTCCAGCATGTAGCTAATTTTTTTAATAATGAAGAATATAAACTACTTTTTTCAAAAGGAAACGAACAAAAAGAAAATAAAAAACAAGGTGGATATGTTTCTATTTCTTTTTTAGAGAAATTAGAAGATAAAGAAGAAGACAAAATAAAATATCCTAAAAGAGTTTATGATACTATACAAGACATACAAGATGATTTTCTGCTAAATGAAATATGTATAATTGTTAGAAAAAAGAGTGAAGGAATCGCTGTTGCTAATTATTTGTCAGAAAAAGGTATTGATGTAATTTCATCTGAAACATTATTATTAAATAATAGTAAAAAAGTAAGGTTTTTAGTTCAGATATTACATCTCATTCAGTTTCCTAATGATGAGGAAACAAAATTTGAAATTTTATATTTTCTGTATCAACATTTAAAAATCAAAGATTCAGCCCATGACTTTTTAACGAAGTATGCTAAAAACACGCTACAAGAATTATTTGAAGATTTAAAACCTTTTGGAATTAATTTCAGTTTAGTTGATTTCTTTCAATTACCTTTTTATGAAAAAATAGAGGCGCTAATCAGAGATTTTAAGCTTATTCAAGAATCTGATGCTTATGTGCAGTTCTTTTTAGATCTTGTTTTGGATCAGCAAAACAAAGGTGTCAACATACAAGACTTTTTAGATTTTTGGGATCAAAAAAAGAATACATTAAGTATTGTTTCTTCTGAGGAAGGGGATGCAGTACATATCATGACAATTCATAAATCAAAAGGATTGGAATTTCCGGTAGTTATTTTTCCATACGATTTAGATATTTACAGGCAAGTTAAACCTAAAGTTTGGTTTGATAAATTACCAGATCATTATTCGAATTTTAGTGAAATTCTTGTTGATTACAGTAAAAAAATAGAATACATAAATGATAGAGGAAGTGAAATCTATTATCAACAAAGAGAAGAATTAGAGCTAGATAATTTCAATCTTTTATATGTAGTACTTACTAGAGCTGTAGAACAATTGCATATCATCACTGAAAAAAGAATTACCAAAACAGGTGAGAACACAAATTATTATTCAGGTATTTTTATTTCTTTTTTGAAAAAAATGCAGTTATGGAAAGATGACCAACTTGAGTATACTTTCGGAAAATCTATCCGTATTTCTAGTAAAGTAGAAAAAGACCTTTCGGTCACTGAGCAAAAAAACTTTATAACTACACATTGGCAAGATCATAATATTGTATTACTGTCCAGTGCTTCTAAGTTATGGAATACGGAATTTGAAGAAGAAGTTAGCTATGGAAATTTATTGCATGAAATTTTATCCAAGATAAAAACCTCTAATGAGGTAGAAGATGTGCTTTTCTTTTTGAAGAACCAAGGTGATTTAACTCAGGGAAGTTATAAAAATATTGAAGATATAATATTAAAAATTGTAAATCACTCCGAGTTAAAAAAATACTTTGCAGATGATGTTGTGGTTTTTAATGAAAAAGAGATGATATCCAGAAGTAAAGAAATTATGATTCCTGATAGATTAGTTTTTGCTCATAATAAAGTAACTATTATAGATTACAAGACAGGAAAACAAGTAGATGCACATCAAAAACAAATTAATAAATACGCTCAGCAACTATCTGAATTAAACTACACTATTGATAAAAAATTATTAGTCTATATAAATGATGAAGTTTTAGTAGAAGAAATTGTATAATTTTATCGCCCAAACAAACAAACCATGTACGGAAAAATTAAAGAACATTTACAAAAAGAAATTCAGGATATTAAAGATGCTGGATTATATAAAACTGAGAGAATAATAACTTCTTCGCAGGATGCTGTTATCAAAATTTCAACAGGAGAAGAAGTAATTAATTTTTGTGCTAATAATTATTTAGGATTATCAAATCATCCAGAAGTAATTCAAGCAGCTAAAGATACCATGGATACTCATGGTTTTGGAATGTCTTCAGTTCGATTTATATGCGGAACTCAAGATATTCATAAAGAGTTGGAATCAAAAATTGCAGAGTTTTATGGTGCTGAGGATACTATTTTATACGCGGCAGCTTTTGATGCTAACGGAGGAGTTTTTGAGCCTTTATTAACAAAAGATGATGCAATTATATCAGATAGTTTAAATCATGCGTCAATAATAGATGGAGTGCGTTTATGTAAAGCTGCTAGATATCGTTACCATAATAATGATATGCAATCTTTGGAAGAACAGTTAATTGAAGCAAATAAACAAAACCATAGATTTAAAATAATTGTTACTGATGGAGTGTTTTCTATGGATGGTATAGTTGCTAAGTTGGATGAAATTTGTGCATTAGCAGAGAAATACGATGCATTAGTAATGGTAGATGAATGTCATGCAGCTGGTTTTATTGGAACAACAGGTAGAGGTACTTTGGAACTTAAAGAGGTATTAGGTAAAGTTGATATTGTAACAGGTACTTTAGGTAAGGCGTTAGGTGGTGCAATGGGAGGTTATACTACAGGGAGAAAAGAAATTATAGATATTTTAAGACAACGCTCTAGACCTTATTTGTTTTCAAATTCATTAGCGCCAGCAATAGTAGGGGCGTCTTTAAAGGTATTTGATTTACTATCTAATGATACTTCATTAAGAGATAAGCTAGAATGGAATACTAATTATTTTAGATCAGAGATGGAAAAAGCAGGGTTTGATTTAGTAGGGGCAGATTCAGCAATTGTTCCTGTTATGTTATATGATGCAAAGTTATCTCAGGTAATGGCAAATCAATTATTAGAAGAAGGTATATATGTAATAGGATTCTTTTATCCAGTAGTACCTAAAGAGCAAGCTAGAATAAGGGTTCAGTTGTCAGCAGCTCATGAAAAAGAACATATAGATAAGGCAGTAAAGGCATTTGTAAAAGTAGGAAAAGCCTTAAATGTTATTTCGTAAAAGAAGAACAAAAACTTGTTTTTTATCTAAGTTTTTGTAGATTTGCTTTTGTAAATGAGTTTTTAGAACTTACATTTGCGTTATATATAAACGAACTTTTAATTTAAATTTTTGATAATGAAACAATTAAAATTAGCTATGCTAGCTATGGTTGCGTTCTTAACGTTCAGTAACGTTAACGCACAGGATGAAAACAATCCTTGGGTTGTAGGTTTCGGTGTTAATACAGTAGATGTTAGAATCCCAGAAGAGTTTGGTGATTACTTACAAGATTACATTGGAACTAGCGAATGGGGTGATAACACACTTCCATCTATTTCAAGGTTAAGTGTTGAGAGATACTTAAATGATGGTTTCACATTACAACTAGCTGGATCTTTAAACAAAATTAAAACTTTCGCTACTGAAGACGATATCGATGAGTTATATTGGGCTATCGATTTAGGTGTTAAGTGGGATTTAAATCACTTAATTGGAGACACTGCATGGTGGGATCCTTATGTATACGTTGGTGGAGGTTATGTAGACTTCGGTTCTTTAGAAGGAACTAACTTTGTTGACGGATCTGAAGGTACTTTAAACTTTGGTGGTGGTTTCAACATTTGGTTCAATGAGAACATTGGTTTAAACTTCCAATCAGTAGGTAAAAAAGAATTTGCTGACAAAGTAAGAGATCACTTCCAACACAGTTTAGGTGTTGTTTTCCGTTTCGGTGGAAAAGATACTGACGGTGACGGAGTTTACGATAAAGACGATGCTTGTCCAGAAGTTGCTGGATTAAAAGAATTCAACGGATGTCCTGATGCTGATGGTGATGGTATCAAAGATTCTGATGATGCTTGTCCTAACGAAGCTGGTAAAGCTGAGTTAAATGGATGTCCTGATGCTGACGGAGATGGTATCGCTGATAAAGATGATGCTTGTCCTACAGTTGCTGGAACTAAAGCAATGAACGGATGTCCTGATACTGACGGTGATGGTATTGCTGATCAAAATGATAAGTGTCCTAAAGAAGCTGGTCCAGCTGATAACGGTGGATGTCCTTGGGGAGATAAAGATAACGACGGAGTTAAAGATAACGTAGATAAGTGTCCAGATGTTGCTGGTGTTGCTTCAAGACAAGGTTGTCCTGAGCCTAAGCCAGTAATCACTGAAGAGGCTAAAGCTAAGTTAAATGAGTTCGCAAGAGCTATCTACTTCAACTCTGGAAGATCTTCATTCAGACCAGGTGTTACAGGTAAATTAGATTTAATTGCTGGTATCATGAAAGAATATCCAGATGCTAACTTCAACATCGAAGGTCATACTGATAGCGCTGGTAAAGCTTCATCTAACTTAAAATTATCTGAAAGAAGATCTAAAGCTGTATTAGACTACTTAGTTGGTAGAGCTGGTGTGCCTGCTGGAAGATTATCTTCTGTTGGATTTGGTGAAGACTATCCAATTGCTAGTAACTCAACTAGAGCTGGTAGAGCACAAAACAGACGTGTAGAGATCAACTTAAAGAAGTAATTCACTGAATTAAGTTATCCTTAAAAATAAATAAAGCCTCGCATTTGCGGGGCTTTTTTAATGGATTAAGGTTCAAGTAAAAATTCTTAATAAACGTTTTTTATATTGTTATAAAAAAATTACCTTTGCGCACTGAAAAGTGAGATAAAAAGCACTTAATAAATACAATAACTTAATTACAAAAAGTAATGTCTACAATAAAAGGTAAAGTTTCTCAAATTATTGGTCCAGTTATCGATGTTGAGTTTAATACTGAAAATGCTGAACTTCCAAAGATTTATGATTCTCTTGAAATTAAAAAAGAAGATGGTTCAACATTAGTTTTAGAAGTTCAACAACATATAGGTGAGGATATCGTACGTACAATATCTATGGATGCTACTGATGGACTACAAAGAGGTCAGGAAGTTTTGGCTACAGGTAACCCAATCCAAATGCCAATAGGAAATGATATTTATGGACGTTTATTTAATGTAACTGGAGAGGCTATCGATGGTTTAGGTGATTTACCTAAAGAGGGTAAAGATGGATTGCCAATTCACCGTCAAGCTCCAAAGTTTGAAGAATTATCTACGTCGACTGAAGTTTTATTTACTGGAATTAAAGTAATTGATTTAATTGAGCCTTACGCAAAAGGAGGTAAAATTGGATTATTCGGTGGTGCAGGAGTAGGTAAAACTGTATTAATTCAGGAATTAATTAACAATATAGCAAAAGGACACGGAGGTTTATCTGTTTTCGCAGGAGTAGGTGAAAGAACTCGTGAAGGAAATGATTTACTTCGTGAAATGTTAGAATCAGGAATTATCAAATATGGTGATGATTTTATGCATTCTATGGAAGAAGGTGGATGGGATTTATCAAAGGTAGATAAAGCTACAATGAGAGATTCTAAAGCTACTTTCGTATTTGGTCAAATGAATGAGCCACCAGGAGCACGTGCAAGAGTTGCTTTATCAGGATTAACTATTGCAGAGTATTTCCGTGATGGAGCTGGTGAAGACCAAGGGAAAGACGTTTTATTCTTCGTAGATAATATTTTCCGTTTTACACAAGCAGGTTCTGAGGTATCAGCCTTATTAGGACGTATGCCATCAGCAGTAGGATACCAACCAACATTAGCAACTGAAATGGGTGCAATGCAAGAGCGTATTACTTCTACAAAGAAAGGATCTATTACCTCTGTACAGGCAGTATATGTACCTGCGGATGATTTAACTGACCCTGCACCGGCTACAACTTTTGCTCACTTAGATGCTACTACAGTATTATCTCGTAAGATTGCGGAATTAGGTATTTACCCAGCAGTAGATCCATTAGATTCTACTTCTAGAATTTTAACACCAGAAATCTTAGGAGATGAGCATTATAATACAGCACAAAGAGTAAAAGAGTTATTACAACGTTATAAAGAATTACAAGATATTATCGCAATCTTAGGTATGGAAGAATTATCTGAGGAAGATAAATTAGTAGTTCACAGAGCTCGTCGTGTTCAACGTTTCTTATCTCAACCATTCCACGTAGCTGAGCAGTTTACGGGTATTCCTGGAGTATTAGTAGATATTAAAGACACTATCAAAGGTTTCAATATGATCATGGATGGTGAGTTAGATAAATACCCAGAAGCAGCATTTAACTTAAGAGGTTCAATTGATGATGCAATTGAAGCTGGAGAGAAAATGTTAGCTGAGGCTTAATATTAATTACTTAATAGTTAATTATGTTTTTAGAAATCGTTACTCCTGAAGCTGTAGTTTTCTCATCAGAAATTGATTCTGTTGTAGTACCTGGTGTGAATGGAGAGTTCCAAGTTTTAAACAACCACGCACCTATAGTGTCTGTTTTGAATGAAGGGGTAGTTAAAGTACATGTTCACAGTCAAAATCATTTAGTTTTTGATGACTTACATGGTAGTATAGAAAAATTACCAGCAGATGATAAAGTACTTACTTTAGCGATCAATTCTGGAACTATTGAAATTAAAGATAATAAAGCAATTATACTTGCTGATTAAGCATAAATTTTTGTTTTAAATGATAAATAAAAAACCCGTAATTAAATTACGGGTTTTTTTTATATAGTTATCTTTTTTGAAATTAATCTATTTGTGATATTCTTAAAGTATTTACCATACCTTTTTCTTGTACAGGCATAGAACTTAGGTTTACAACAAAATCACCGCTTTTAACAAACCCTTTTTCCTTTATTATTTCATTAACATCTTTTACTGTAGCATCAGTAGTAAGCTCTCTATCATAATAAAAAGCTCTTACTCCCCATAATAAGTTTAGTTTACCTAATATTCTTTTCTCAGAAGAAAATGCAATTACGTGAGACTTTGGTCGCCATGCTGATACTTGAAATGCTGTATATCCACTATTGGTTAATGTTGAAATTGCGGCAGCGTTAATGTCGTTAGCCATTAATGCGGCATGATGACATACTGATTTAGTGATGAATCTATTTGTTCTAATGTGAGGTGGTTCAACAGGAACTTTAATTAAAGGAGAAAATTCAACACTACCTATAATTTCGGTCATCTTTTGAATTACTTTTATTGGATGTTTTCCAACTGAAGTTTCACCAGATAACATTACAGCATCTGCACCATCCATTATAGAGTTAGCTACATCATTTACTTCTGCTCTAGTAGGAACACTATTTTCAATCATAGTTTCCATCATTTGAGTGGCAATTATTACTGGAATTCTAGCTTTTTTAGCTCTTCTTACCAAGCTTTTCTGAATTAACGGTACATCTTGCATAGGAACTTCTACACCTAAATCTCCACGAGCTACCATAAGTCCATCGCAATATGGAATTAAAGCATCAATATTTTCAACAGCTTCAGGTTTTTCAATTTTAGCGATTACAGGAACTCTGTAACGTGACTTTTGTTTAATTAAATCACGTAGTATGCGTAAATCTTCAGGATTTCTAACAAATGATAGAGCAATCCAATCTACCTCTTGTTCTAGAGCAAATAATACATCTTTTTTGTCTTTTTCAGTAAGTGCAGGTAATGAAATGTTTGTGTTAGGTAGGTTTACTCCTTTTTTAGATTTTAATGGTCCTCCATTAATTACTTTTGTTAATACCTCCTTATCTTTATCGGTAGATATTACTTCAAATAGCAGTTTACCATCATCAACAAGAATATTTTCACCAGGCTTTACATCCTTAGGGAAACGTTGATAAGTCATAAATGCTTTCTTATTAGTCCCAGTACATTTTTCAGTAGTGAAAATAAACTCATCTCCAGCTTTAACTTCAACATTATCCTCCATTACACCTACTCGTAACTTTGGTCCTTGTAAATCTGCTAAAATGGCTAAGTTGTAACCTCTTTCTTTGTTGATTTCTCGTATTTGTTTTATGCGTTCTTTCGCAACTTCGTAATCGGCGTGCGAAAAGTTAATTCTAAAAACATTTACTCCTGCAGCTCCCATTTCAGCAAGAATTTCTTTCGTGTTAGTTGCAGGCCCCAACGTTGCAACAATTTTGGTTTTTTTGTTGTGTGGCATAGTTTAAAAAATTAAAGACTCTTTAGATTTTAGTTCGTTTGTTTTTATAGTATATGAAGTGATTATTTGAGGTAAATTGTTAATTTTTTCTATTGTTTTTTCAATAGTTTTTGATGTAAAATCCCCCTCTAATTTTAAAAAATAATCAACTTTTTTCTTCTCAGGTATTAAATAAGTAAAAGTTTGGCTTTCAGAAAAAAGACTTAAATTTTCCGATTGAATTTTAGCTTTATATCGATTAGAAATTAAAAACCAATTATTTTCAGTACTTGTATTATTGTACTCAAACAACGAGTAAGTGGCGTTACCATTACTATGTTTGGAATCTAAGTCAAAATCTGAACGCTTTAATTTAATATGTAAATGTAAATTCAATAAATAAGCTAGACGATAATCTTCCATTGCAGCATGAATGCCAACCAAAAAATAATCGGTAGAGGAGAAGTCATCTAGGGTTAAGGAATGAATTTGCATAAAATCTAATTTATGCTAATTTACATAATGTAACTTGAAAATAATGTGAAATTAACGAAAACGATTTCTTGTTTTTGTGCAATTATAGATCGTTTATTTCCTTTTGAAAAGCGTAATAAACTCGTTTAGCAGCCATTTCTTCTGCTTTCTTTTTTGAAGTAGCTCTCCCTTTAGCAATTTTCTGCCCGTCAATAATTACTCTAACACTAAAATGTTTTTGAGATTGTTTACCTGTGTCTTCATAGCTTTCAAAAGCATACTTTCTCTTGGTTTTTTGACACCATTCAATAATGAAACCTTTGTAGCTAGTGATTTTATTTTCTAATTTTTGAAGATCTATGTAGGGAATTATAATTTGGTCATAGATAAATTGATGGCAATAATTGTAACCTCTATCAAGATAAATAGCCCCTATTAAAGCCTCGAAAATATTACCATGAATATTGTCTCCAACTTGATTCTGATTTACATTACTTTTTACGAATCGAATTAAATTAAGTTCTTTTCCAAGCTCATTTAAATTTTCTCTATTTACAACTTTTGATCGCATTTGAGTTAAGTAACCTTCATTTCCTCTAGGAGCTTCTTTATATAGGAAAGAAGCAATAACAGAGCCTAAAATAGCATCACCTAAAAATTCAAGTCTTTCGTAATTAATAGGTTTGCCTTTACTATCAGTCATTTTTAAAGACCTATGAATAAAGGCCTTTTTGTAATGATTAAGTACAATAGGTTTGAAATTTAATAAAGATTTAAGCTCGTAGTAGAATTCTTCGTCCTCTTTAGTTTTGGGTTTAACTATTCTACGAAGAAAATTCATAAGCTATCTATTACTTTAATTTTTTAAAAGCAATACAAGCATTATGACCACCAAATCCAAAAGTATTACTCAGAGCTACATTAATCTCTCTCTCTTGTGCTTTATTCAGAGTAAGATTTAAATCAGGATTAATATTTTCATCAACACTAGAGTGATTTATTGTTGGAGGTACAATACTGTTTTGCATTGCTAATAAAGAAGCAATAGCTTCAATAGCTCCAGCAGCTCCCAATAAATGACCTGTCATTGATTTTGTTGAATTGATATTAATAGATTTGGCATGATCTCCAAATACTTCAGATATAGCTTTTAATTCCGCAACATCACCTAATGGAGTAGAAGTTCCATGTGTATTAATGTGATCTACTTCTTCAGGTTTTATTCCAGCATTTTCAAGGCAGTTTTTCATCACTGCAATAACACCTAAACCTTCAGGGTGCGGTGCAGTCATATGATGTGCATCGGAAGACATTCCTCCTCCAATAACTTCAGCATAAATTTTAGCACCTCTGGCTTTAGCGTGTTCATATTCTTCAAGAACTAATGCGCCAGCACCTTCTCCTAAAACAAATCCATCTCTTGTAACATCAAAAGGTCTTGATGCTGTTTCCGGGCTTTCGTTTCTTGTAGAAAGAGCATGCATAGCATTAAATCCTCCCATACCCGCGATGGTAACAGCAGCTTCACTACCACCAGTAACTATAACATCACAATGTCCAAGGCGAATATAATTTAGAGCATCAATCATCGCATTTGCGGATGATGCACAAGCAGACACAGTTGTGTAGTTAGGTCCCATAAATCCATTTTTAATGGAAATATTACCTGGTGCAATGTCTGCAATCATTTTAGGTATAAAGAAAGGGTTAAATTTAGGAGTGCCATCACCAGCGGCGTAATTAATAACTTCATTTTGGAATGTTTCTAATCCTCCGATTCCTGCTCCCCATATGACCCCTACTCGATATTTGTTTAATTGATCGATTAGTAAACCAGCATCAGCAATAGCTTCATCAGAAGCTACCATAGCATACTGAGCAAACTTATCCATCCTACGAGATTCCCTTCTATCGATGAAATCTTTAACCTCAAAATCTTTAAGCTCACATGCGAAACGAGTTTTGAACTTGGCAGCATCAAAATACGTGATAGGTGCAGCCCCGCTAACTCCGTTAACTAAGCCATTCCAATATTGTTCAATATCATTTCCTATTGGCGTTAATGCGCCAAGTCCAGTTACTACAACTCGTTTTAATTGCATATGTTTTTGCTTTACTTTTTTGCTTCTTCTATATAGCTAATTGCTTGACCTACTGTTGCGAT
Organism: Tenacibaculum agarivorans; assembly: GCF_001936575.1. Lineage (GTDB taxonomy): Bacteria > Bacteroidota > Bacteroidia > Flavobacteriales > Flavobacteriaceae > Polaribacter > Polaribacter agarivorans. The sequence continues at coordinate 75,729 of NZ_MSMP01000001.1, read as the reverse complement.
GTTTTCAGCTTGGTCGTCTGGGATTTGAATATCGAATTCCTTTTCAAACTCCATAATTAACTCAACAGTGTCTAACGAATCTGCTCCTAGGTCGTTAGTGAAGCTTGCTTCGTTAGTTACTTCGTTATCGTCAACTCCTAATTTATCAACGATAATAGCTTTTACTCTTGATGCAATGTCTGACATAATTCTCTAAATTTTTAAATTTTAAATCGACGCAAAAATACAAATCTCATGATTTAATTCTAATTTTTGGTCAAAAATATGGGGTCTAAAATAAAAAATCTTTTGTTTAGGACCACATTGTTGTTAATAATTATTGTTTTTTTGCAGTAATAACATAGCTATTTTTAAGATTATGAAACGTATAGTCATTTTTGCTTCAGGTTCTGGAAGTAACGCTGAGAATATTATTGGGTTTTTTCAAACTAAAACAACTGCCGAAATTACTCATGTGCTTACTAACAACGAACATGCCAAAGTTTTAGATCGTTGTAAAAAACTGGATGTTAATAGTTTAGTTTTTGATAGAAATGACTTTTCTAAGTCAGATATGGTGTTGAACTTTTTAAAAAAAGAAGCAGATTTCATCATCTTAGCTGGTTTTTTATGGAGAATTCCAGAAAAAATAGTCAAGGCTTTTCCAAATAAAATTTTAAATATTCATCCTGCATTATTACCTAAATATGGAGGAAAAGGGATGTATGGAATGCATGTGCATAAAGCAGTAAAAGAAAATAAAGAGTCTGAAACAGGTATAACAATTCACTATGTAAACGAGAATTATGATGAAGGAGCTATTATTTTTCAAGCAAAAACATCAATTGACGAAGTTGATACACCAGAAATGATAGCTAAAAAAGTACACGAATTGGAATATAAACATTTTCCAGAGGTTATTGAACAGGTAATTTTAGCTAAGAATGAGTAAGAAAAAAAAGTTTTATGTAGTATGGAAAGGAAAAAAAACAGGAGTTTATACTTCTTGGGATACCTGTAAGAAGCAAATTTCAGGTTTCGAAGGTGCGCAGTACAAAGCTTTTTCTGATGAAGAAGAAGCAAAAAAAGCGTTTACAAAGAAATATGACGATTATAAAGGTTTAGACACTAAAAAGGTTAAGCTCTCTAAAGATGAACTACAAAAAATAGGTATCCCTTTGTTAGAAAGCATATCTGTGGATGCAGCTTGTGCAGGTAATCCGGGTGTTTTGGAATATAGAGGTGTAGATACCAAAACAAAAAAACAAATTTTTATTCAAGGTCCATTTAAGGAAGGAACAAATAATATAGGTGAGTTTTTAGCTTTAGTACACGCATTAGCTTTACTAAAGAAAAAGAAAATGACGACTTATCCAATATATTCAGATTCTAGAATTGCCATGTCTTGGGTTAAAAAAAAGCAATGTAGAACTAATATTGTATTTACTGAAAAGAATAAAGAGCTTTTGGATCTTATTAAACGTGCAGAACAATGGCTTAAAGAAAATGCAATTACAAATCCTATTTTAAAATGGGAAACTAAAGCTTGGGGTGAAATTCCTGCAGATTTTGGTAGAAAGTAATTCTATTTATTTAATAAAACTTCTTAATAAAGATACTATTTCTTTAAGCTCTTTAGGTGGGTTGTCATCATCAAATTGACTAGAGATGTACTTATTGTTGTCGATCTTTAATGAAAGTGTGGTATGTAGCGCACCGTCAAATAGTCTTTTGTTAGAAGGTGCTTCAAGTGTAGAGATAGTAGTAAGATTTATTTTAGAGACTTCAACGTATAAATTTTCTATTTGTTTTTTAGATAAAAAATAGGTTTTAGATGAATCGTTTGTTTTATAAAGAATAGTATTGTTTACATAGATAATGTTTTGCAATGCACCTCGAGTTTGAGCATTGAGAATAATCTCATTTATTTTATTAGTAGCTTTATGAACTTGAGATACACATGAAGTAACTGTTAATAAAAATATATAAAAAGATAGTTTCTTAAAAAAAGGAATCATAATAAATGAAATTATACAAAAAGATGCTTATTAAGCACCTTTTTGTATAAATTTTTAACTTAACATCATTTTAGCTTTAGTAACTGCTTCAACCATAATGTCAATTTCTTCTGTAGTGTTATAGAAGCTTAAAGAAGCTCTTACTGTTCCTGGAATTTGATAATAGTCCATTATAGGTTGAGCACAATGGTGTCCTGTTCTTACGGCAATTCCCAGTTTATCTAGTATAGATCCTATATCATAAGGATGTATTCCTTCAATATTAAAAGAAATTACTGAAGTTTTTGTTGAAGTACCATAAATTTTAAGTCCTTCTATGGCTAATAATTTTTCAGTAGCATACTCAAGAAGTTGATTTTCTCTATTTTGAATATTCTCAAAACCAATGGCATTCATGTAGTCTATAGCAACTCCGAAGGTAATACCACCACAAATATTTGGTGTGCCTGCTTCAAATTTATGAGGTAATCCAGCATAAGTGGTTTTTTCGAAAGTTACAGTTTCAATCATTTCACCACCTCCTTGGTATGGAGGAAGCATTTCTAATAATTCTTTTTTACCATATAACATTCCAACACCTGTAGGTCCGCACATTTTATGAGCTGAAGCTACATAAAAGTCAACATCTAACTTTTGAAGGTCTGGTTTAATATGTGGACAAGCTTGTGCACCATCTATTAAAACATATGCTCCAAATTTATGAGCTTTATCTATAATAGTTTCAATTGGGTTAATAGTACCTAACGCATTAGAAACATGATTGCAAAAAACAAGTTTAGTTTTATCGTTCAATAATTCGTTATATACATCTATTTGTAAAGAACCATCTTCATCCATAGGTATTACTTTCAAGCTAGCACCTACTTTCTCGCACATCATTTGCCAAGGTACTATATTAGAATGATGTTCTAATGCAGAAACAATAACTTCATCTCCTTTTTTTAGAAGAGAAGAAAAACCAGAAGCAATAATGTTTACACTTTCAGTAGTTCCAGATGTTAGAATAATCTCATAAGAATGCTTAGCATTAAAGTGTTTTTGGATCTTAATTCTAGCTTCTTCGTATTTATCTGTAGCTTCTTGACTTAAAGTATGTACTCCTCGATGAATATTTGCGTTATAGTTAGTATAATAGTCAATTATGGCATCGATAACAACTTGTGGTGTTTGCGAAGTAGCACCGTTATCGAAATATATTAGAGGTTTACCGTGAACTTTTCTTTTTAAAATAGGAAAATCATTACGGATAGTATTGATATCTAGCATGTATTAAATATTTATACAAAAATAAGGCTATGTTATTAAAAGAACAATCAATCATTTAAATTCTTACATTTGCTAAAACAAACTGAATATGAAAATTTTTAAAAGAGTTTTATTACTCTTATTTGCTATACTATTACTTGCCGTTTTTTACAATTATCCTAAGTTAAATATTATTGCTGGGTATGCAGCAAAAAACACAGCTTCGTCTGTTTTTTTAGCGAAAAGAGATTTGCAATTTACAGATAGTACTGATACTAATTTTTCTCCTGTAAACTTAGCAAAGAATAGCGTTGAAAAAAATACGGAAACAGCTTATTCTTCTGCTTTAGGTTTACTAACTCGAAAAGCAAAATATAGAAAAGGACTAGGAAGTGTGCTATTAGTTGATGGATCGGAGTTAAATAAAACACCATTACTGCCAAAAAGATCATTACCCGATAATAAAACACCATTTCCTTATGGTAATGGAGAACCAAAGGATTCAGTTTTTCCTGAGATAAATTATGAAAAGCTTAATACTACTGTAGATAACATGTTTAATGATACATTTAAAACAAGAGCTTTTTTAGTGGTTTACAAGGATAGAATTATAGCTGAGAAATATGATACTGGTTTTGATAAAAACTCATTATTGCTAGGTTGGTCCATGACTAAAAGTATAACGAGTACTTTATTTGGAGTTTTACAATGCGATGGTAAGCTTAATGTACATGATCAAGCGCCTTTTGATGAGTGGAAAGATGATGAAAGAAAAAATATAACTATCCATAATTTATTACAAATGAATAGTGGATTGGAGTGGAATGAAGATTATAATACGATTTCTGATGTTACTAAAATGCTTTTTTTAACAGATGATGTTACAAGATTACAAATAGAAAAACCTTTAGTGGGTAAACCAAATCAATCATGGAACTACTCTTCGGGTACTACAAATGTTCTTTCTGCGATATTGAGAAAACAATTTAAAACACATCAAGAATATTTAGATTTTTGGTATACAGAATTAATAGATAAAATAGGAATGAACTCTATGGTAGTAGAAACAGATATGAGTGGAAATTATGTAGGTTCTTCTTATGCTTGGGCAACTGCTAGAGATTGGGCAAAGTTTGGACTATTATACTTGAATAATGGTAAATGGAATGGAAATTCACTTTTTGATGCTGATTGGGTAAAATATGCGACAACACCAACACCTACTTCAGAAGGATGGTATGGAGCACAAATTTGGCTGAATGCTGGAGGAAGATATCCTAACGTACCAAAAAACATGTATTCTTTTAATGGATATCAAGGACAAAACGTTTTCATTTTACCAGATCAAGAAATGGTAGTTGTGCGTTTAGGATTAACTAAAAATGCAGATGTTAATCGTTTTTTAAGTGAGATATTAAACTCTTTTAAATAAAAAAAATCTCGGAAATTTTCCGAGATTTTTTTATATTTTTAGTTAAGCATTTAAAGATTTAGAAGAAATGTAAAATTCGTTACAGCTTTCTAATAAACTAATTAATGCAGAAACTAAATCTTGAGTTTCTAATAAGATACTAAAATATAATGTCGTGTTTTTTGGACTAGTTTCTACAGTTCTAATGCGCTCAACTTGTTTTTCAATTGATGACGTTAAATCATTTAATAATTCTGCTTTACCGTTGAGTACTTCATTTAAATTATCAAATGATTTGTTTTGAAAAGTAACACTTACTTTATCTAGTAATCCAGTAAGCTTGTCATTTATACTACTTAAATCTTTGAGTTGTGATTTTTTAAGGTTCTTATGATTGTTGTTTACGTGATTATACGTTATTTTAGAGATGTAGCTTATAGATTGAGTTACGTCTTGTAAATATCCAAGAATTAAAATGTAGAATTTACTAGCTTCTACAGAAGTATCATCTAACGATCTTATAAAATAGAATACCCCATTTTTTAAACTTTCAATTTCATCATGAAGTTTGGTTACATGTTTTTCTGTTTTTTTAAGCTTGTTTAAGTCATGAGTAGCTAAATCAGTTACTACATTCGAGTATAATTTATTAGCTCTGTCTGCAACATTGGCGATATGCTCAGCACTTTCATCAATAACTTCATTTATAGAAATTAATTCAGCACGTTCTATGAATTCTTGATTTTTTTCTTCTTTAGCTTTCTTAGAGTATTGTAAGGTGCTTCTAACCAACATAAAGATGACCAATAATAATAATACAGGTATCATAGCTTGATGCCACTGTATTAAGGTAGCAACAATTCCTGCGGCAGTAAAGGCTATAATAGCTGTTAAAAACCATCCGCCGATTACATTTAATACACCAGCTACTCTATATACTGCACTTTCTCTACCCCAAGCTCTATCCGCTAACGAAGTACCCATGGCTACCATAAATGTAACATAAGTAGTAGATAGAGGTAACTTCATAGAAGTAGCTATAGCGATTAAAATACTAGCCATAATTAAGTTTACAGAAGCTCTAACTAAATCAAAAGCAGGAAGTTCATATGTTTTGTCCTTAGGGAGTTTAATGACAGGTTTCTCAAATTTAGAGTTGATGTATTGTTGTGTTTTCAAAGGAAGTAATGCATTAAATCCTTTGTTAGCAATCATTGCCAATCTTACTACTACTCTAGAAGCATTATTAGGTTTAAACTTTTCATGTCCATCTCCTTGACGAGAAAGGTTAATTCCTGTTTCTATTACAGCTTTCGCTTTTTTAGAAGTCCATAAAGTAATTACCATAATGGCTCCAGCTACCAATAATAAAATGGTATTTGAAGGTACTTTTTTTGCTAAGACTCCCATTGAAAATTGATTAGCGTCAACACCAGAAGCTTGCCAAGCCTCATAAGAGTTCAAAGCAGCTATAGGCACCCCAATAAAATTCACTAAGTCATTACCAGCAAAAGCCATTGCTAGAGAAAATGTTCCAATAGCAACAATAGCTGTTAGGATATTAATCTTTAAAAATTTTATTAAACCATAAGATATTAATGACCATACTATAAAACTACCAGCAATAATTAATGCAGAGTTTCCTTCGATTAATCCTTTTATATTGACATAAAAAGGAGTTCCTTTTAATCCTTTTATGATAATAAAATACGTAATTGCAGAAATAGCAAAACCACCAAATAAAGCATTGATGTAAATAGGTCTTTTTTCAAAATCAAAAGAATAAATAACTCTGGAAAAATATTGAACAATAGCACCTACAGTAAATGCTACAATCACCGAGATTACAATACCTAAGATGATTTCAATGGCTTTTTTATCATTAATATAAGACCAAATATCGGCAACAGACTGAGTATCACTTGCTGAAATTTTTATCAAGGCTATAGCAACTGAGGCTCCTAATAATTCAAAAACAATTGATACTGTAGTTGATGTAGGCATTCCTAGAGAATTGAATATATCTAGCAAGAGGATATCGGTAATCATTACAGCCATAAAGATGTACATGATTTCTTCAAACATAAACATGTTTGGATTGAAAATTCCTTTCCTTGCTACCTCCATCATTCCACTTGATGAAACGGCACCAAAAAATACACCTACACTGGCGATAATCATAATAGTTTTAATAGGAATTGCCTTTGAACCAATAGCAGAGTTCAAAAAATTAACGGCATCATTACTAACTCCTACAACTAAATCTAAAATTGCTAGTGCTGCTAAAGCTACTAACATTAAAATATATGGATCCCCCATGGTAATACTAAGATTATAAAATCTCGACAAAAGTAAAAACCTACGCTTTTGGGTATGTTACCTAATTGTTATGAAATGAATTTAATCAAAGTAATTACTTAAGTTTTGAGGGCCTTCAAGAATAGTTTTAACAATTTTCATGGTTCCGTTTTCAAGTGTAGTTAAATGCCATTTGATCAATGTGATTTCATAATTTTCTATTTCAATACCAGTAATACATCTAGGATGCACACAACTTCCATCGTTGAAATAAGGTAATTCATTAGGTTGTGGGAACCTAGGCCTATGAGTATGACCAGTCACAATTACTTGATTGTTATTTTTTTTAATCCATTTTTCCAAATGTCGTTCTACTTTTATTAACTCTTTAAAGTTTTGTGCAGGACTAGTAGGATCTTTTATTCCTATGATTTGTAAAGGTTTCCATAGAAATCTTACTAAAAATCTACTCAATTTCCAGAACGTATAGTTAAACCAATCGGCTTGATGACCATGAAGTAAGAAGATTGACTTGCCATTATCGTTTTGTAATTGAATAGCTTCAGAAAATGATGCATTAGGCATAAATTCTTTATTTTCTTCAGTAGCATCTTCATAGTATGAAGCTAAATTTTTTTGAATGTGTTTAGAACTTTTATAGTCCATATCATGATTACCCCAAATAAAGTGAAGCCGATTCAAATCATGAAATTTTTTTAAGATTAAAAAAGTGTCTTTATTCGCTTTAAAAATACTAGTGAAATTATTTTCCCATAATTCATCACCATCACCGAGTTCTATGTAAGTGAATCCTTTAGAAAAATAGGTGGACATGGCGTGGTTGTATATTTTTCTATTACGAGCAAAGTCGTCTGCAAAACTATTGTCACCTCTATGACAATCAGAGAAAAAAATATATTTAGAATCCTCGTTTAGAGAAAGCATTTTCGCATTATTAAATGCTCGAGTGATTCTTCGATTTGCAGACATAATTCTTTTTGATAAATATGCATAAAAAAACCGAGCTTTTAAAAGCTCGGTTTTGATTTATATAAGGAAAGAATTATTTTCCCGTTACTTTAATATCGTCAATGTGATATCTAGTTTCATCAGCACCTGCATTACCAATATATCTAAAAGCTACGTGTACATCACCATTTAAACAAGAGATGTTTATAGTGGATTTTACAAAGCTTCCAAAACTACTTCCTCCAACTGGAATATCAGCGTTTAATTGTGTCCACTCTGTAGTAGTAGGATCTCCAGTGTAATTTTCAGTTATGAATGCAGATAAAATTTTACCTGTTTCAAAGTTAGCAGACACTTCAAATGTAAGTTCTTCTTCTGTACTACTATCTAAATTAATAGCAGGACTAACTAACCAAGCTTCTAAAGGAGCTTCTCCTGTACCAAAAGCAGATATTTTTAAGTAAGTATCACCACTAAAAGAGCTACGCTCGTATCTTTCACTTCCTCCAGATATATTAATATTAGTCCAACCTAAACCGTCTAATTGAGATTCGTTAGTAATTGATTGGAAATCTTCATTAAAGATTTCTCTAGTAGTAGATGTAGCACCAGTACAAGCAAGAGCATCAATAGCACAATCCACATCCTTATCGAAGTTAATATCACTGTAATCGTTAATTACAACAACAAAGTTGTCTCCTCTAAAATCTTTAGTAACAACTGCGTCAATTGTACCTCCTTTTTCAGTTTGAATTTTTACTGAAGAAAAGTTAGCAAAAGAACTCGTTTCTAAAATAAATTTATCTTCTCCTAAATTTCCACAAGCAGCTAATGTTCTCTGTGTGTCAAAGTCCTCTTTAGGATCTACAATAGTTTGATCTTTTAAATCTTCTGGGAAGAAAGCCTCTTCTATTCTAACAAAAGTACCGATTAAGTTACCGTTGATTTGTGAAGCTTTTATAGCAGTTGGTACTATAACTTCAGTTTTATCAGATCTTAAAATATGATTGAATACATTGATTTGATTTTCAGTGATTTCATCTACTTCATCAGCATCGTCAGCTTTTACTTTTCCTCCAATAGTAGTAATACCATCTCCAGAGTTTGTTTCTCCTAAGTATAATCCGTTTAATTGGATATATACTTCTCTACCAATATTGAATTTAGTATAACTATTTCTTAAGCTTAATGCTACTTTAATACCTGCTGTTGGGTTTTCAGGAGCATCTTGAATGTAAATTTCTTGGAAGAAGTTACCAGTACGATCAGAAGATACTACATATCCTTTTACTACATCATTTTTGTCGATTAATAAAGGTGCATCTCCAGAGGTAAATCTTGATTTTAAATCAGCAATACTAACTAAATTCCAAGTGTCGTCAGTAGCAATTTTCCCTAAAATAATGCTTAATTCTTTATTTTGTTCGTTACCAGTTGGAACTGGAACATCAAAGCTATCCTCAACACAAGAGAATAACATAAATGTAATTAAAATTACGGTTATTGATTTAAATATATTTTTTTTCATGATTGAAATGTGTGTTTTATTTTTTTAGAATCTGTAATAAACATTGAAGAAGTAGTTAGTACCTCTACCATACCAATATCTTGGCCCAAATAATCTTTTCTCTCTATCAAAATCTTCTTTCAGTTGATTGTATCCACCTGTTCTAGCCTGTTCAAAACCACCTGTTCTAAATACTTGATCAAAGATATTGTTAATCCCTAAAGTAAATCCTACATATTTGTTGTCTTTACTTATTTTCCAAGATTTTCCTCCAATAGCATTTGCGATAAAGTAACCTTCAAACTCTTCTTGCTGTAATAATCTCTTTGCTTCTACAGGATCATAATCAGTTATAGGTAATCCATCATTATCTTCGAAGAAAGCATTAGTTCTTAAAACTGGGCTAACACCAATAAAAGTATCATCAAAATAATTTCCTGTTAAGCTTACCCACCAATAATCTGGATCACGATATTCTAAACCTAACGAATATGCTGTTTGCGGTCCTGAGTTTAAACGATAGTTCTTTAAGAAAGTAGTTCCAAAAGATCTAACTCCACCAACAAATCCTTGTTGTCTAGATTCTGCAGTATCTTCTGTAGAAAATTCAACATTAGTTGGGTTATTAGTATACACATATTCACCAATATTTGCAGCACCTTTAACCGCTAAAGTAGGAGTAACTTTATATTCAAATCCTAATTCTACACCTAAATGTTGCTTATTTGCTCCAGTAATAGTTTCTTGAACAAACTGATTAAATAGTTCAGATTGGAAGAAGAAGAAGTTGGAATCTATATCATCTTCAATTTGAGTGAAGTAACCAGTAATTCTTGATGTGAATTTAGGTGTTCTTACAATGTAACTAGCATCAAAAGACAATACTTTTTCCGTAGTAAGATTATTAGTAATTAGATTACTTTCTCTCACTTGAGTAAATGTATTTCTAATAGTTGGAGCTTTTTCTAAGTATCCCGCATTAAAATCTAAAATATGTCTACCTGATATTTTATAAGTAATTCCACCTTTAGCTCCGAAAGTAGTAAAATCTTGCTTTTCAGATTTTCCTAAAGAGTTGTTTTCAAAACGTCCACTTTGGTATAAACCTTCTCTTTGGTGTGAAGTTCTTGTAATATCAGCAGCTACATAAAAATCAACTTTATTGAATTTGAATTGTCCTTGAACAAAACCATTCATTACTTCAGAGTTGATAATATAGTTGTATTTAAAACGATCTCCTTTATTTACTATTCTATTAGGATTTAGTAAATCACTTTGTCTTTCAGGTGCACTAATATCTGCAAACCTGTTAATATCAAGATACCCTGTAGTACTTCCTAACATATCTAAAACATTAGCAAATCGTTCAGATTCTAAATTTGTATATTGTAATCTACCATTAATAGTAATATTGTCTGTAATCTCTGCATTAATGATAGTATTAGCATTAAAAACTTTATCATCAATTCTATCTTCACTTAATACATAAGCAGCGTCTAAACCTTGTTGAGAATTGTTTATGTTAGCACTATAAAGACTATTCCAGTCTAATTGTCCATCATTTAAAAAGCGTTGTTCAGCTTCAAAAGCTTGAGCTAAGTCACCTTCATCAATCCAAAAACTAGGTAAGTTTCTAAAATCAATAGGGTTTGGATTTTGTCCTGCATTAAAATCAATTCTACTTCTACCAATTTTACCAAACTGATAAGATAAATTAGTATTAATACTAACTTTATCATTCAAATCCCAATAATGTCCTAACATTACAAATGGCTCTTCCACATCTTTAATTCTTGAGTTTCTAATGTCGCCATTTTGTAAACCCCAGTTTGCGTTATAACGAACACCTTTTAAATCAAAAACTTCTTGAGTAATTGGAGACCCAACTCCTCTTTTGTTAGAAGTAAATACCGAAGTTAAGTTTAAACTGTGTTGGTTATTGAATACTTTTTCAATAGAAGCAAGCATCGAAGTAGCATCATAAGAAGTACCTTCTGCGAATCCTTCGCTAGCAGCTCTTCTACTACCAGATACTGTAAATGCCCATCCATCTTTCAATAAACCAGAAGAATACGTACCCATTACTCTATGACGGTAACTTCTGTTAGAAGATGCATAAGAAATTCTAGCTCCTTTACGATATTGTGATGCTCTGGTACTAATGTGAGTAGATCCTAAAACACCTCCGAAAGTGTAATTAGAAGGAGCTAAACCATTTGTGAATTCTTGATTTCTTAGTACATCATTTAAACCACCCCAGTTAGCCCATTCAGGACGACCAGTTTCAAGCTTATTCATTTCAATACCATTGATAAGTAATTTAGCGTTATCAGAATCTAATCCTCTAATTCTGAAGAAAGATGAGCTAAACTCAAAAGCAGCAGCACGTAAATAAACATCTCTTGAAGATTGCAATAAGCTTGATATATTGTCAGCTCCATTTGCATCGTCACTCAACTCATCATCTGCTATTATGATGGTACTTAAATCTTGATTTTCAGAAAATTCATCTTCATACATGAAGATTTCACCTAAATCAACAACACTACCACTTAGTGTAACAGGATAGTTTTGTGTTTCATAACCTTCTTTTTTTAGTGTAACAATGAATTTTCCATCAGGTAAACCTTGTAAAGAAAATGTACCATCTGCCTTAGTTAGCTGGCTTTCTTTTCTTCCTTCAATACTGATTGAAACTCCTTGTACTACCTCTTCTGAGTTGCTGTCTTTTACAACTCCTTTTACAGTACTTTGGGCTAATAATCCCGTAAGAGTTACTAAACTCAGGAATACTGTTAAGATAATTTGTTTCATATAAGTTGTTATTTTTTAAAAAAAATGCGTGCAAACTTATGTTTTTTAAAGACTGTTAATGTTAACTTAATATTAACATTTGAGAATATACCATTTAAAAAGGATGAGTTGGCTTAGATTTTGTTTTACATTTGCGGCACTCAAAGAGATAATTAAGATGAGAAAAATAACTTTTTTGTTAGCACTATTCACAATAGTGCCTATTGTAGCTCAAAAGGAATATAAAATAAGAACAGTTGCTTTTTACAATTTAGAGAATTTATTTGATACTATCAATGATACCACTAAAAATGATGAATTTAGTCCGATTATGGAAATGAAGGCTAATAGATCTGAGGTATATTGGGACAAAATAAATAAGCTGGGTGAAGTTATCGATGTATTAGGTAAAGAAAAAGCCAAAACTAGTCCTGCTATTTTAGGTGTAGCAGAAATAGAAAACAAAACTGTTTTAGAAGATTTAGTGAAAAGTGATAAGTTAAAAAAGAAACGTTATGGTATTATTCATTTCGATTCGCCGGATAAGAGAGGTATTGATGTAGCTTTGTTATATCAACAACGTTACTTTAAACCAGTGCATTATGAAGCGGTGAACCCTAACATATATGCTGAAAATAAAAAAATATATACAAGAGATATTTTATTAGTATCAGGATATTTAGATGATGAACTGGTACATATAATAGTAAACCACTGGCCATCTAGAAGAGGTGGAGAGGCTAAAAGTAGTCCTTTAAGAGAAAAAGCGGCTTATAAAGTGACTCAAATGATTGAAAAGATTCGTGCTAATGATGAGAATGCAAAAATTATAATTATGGGAGATTTTAATGATGATCCTATGAATAAGTCATTCAAAGAAGTTTTACAAACTAAATCTAATAAGATCAAAGTAAAAGAGAAAGATATCTACAATCCTTATGAAGAAATGTTTGAAAAAGGTTTGAATACTACAGCGTATAGAGATAATTTAAGTCTTTTTGATCAGATTTTATTTACTTCACCATTACTTAATAAAGATGGAGAAAAAGATTTTTCATCATATAAAATGTTCAAATCGGGAATCTTTAATAAACGTTTTTTAGTACAAAAGAAAGGTAGGTATAAAGGGTATCCTTATCGAAGTTTTTCTAATGGACAATATACGGGAGGTTATAGTGATCATTACCCAGTGTATTTATATTTAATTAAAGAGAAAAAATAGTTTAGAAGCTCACTTTTTAGTGAGCTTTTTTAATTTCTACACATTTCTTCTATATAATTATCCAATTTTAGTTGGAATAAAGTTCCTTTTAACAAATCTTCTATTTGACCTAAATCTATCATAGAAACTGCCATGCTTACTTTGTTAGAAGGGGTTTGTAATAATATAGACCTACAGTTGTTACCTGCTGTGCAATCACCACATGTTTTTTGCATTTTCGCATCTATTGTTTTTTCTAGGAAAATTTCAATTTCATGTTGAGTAAGATGAAATCCCACATCTCTAAAAACAATTTGAGTTAATTTACTATTTGAATAAACCCACTGGAATGAGATTCCAAAATTATTGGTATATATGGTCTTTACTTGTTCCATGCTATAAACTTTATATAGCAACAAATATAATTATTTTTATTAAGTCTAAATAAGTTTTATTTTAAATCTTTTAGTTGTAACTGTAAAGAGGTTCTACCATTCCATGTATTCTCATCTATTTGATAAAGGATATCAAAATCATTTTCGATTTTTTCAATTTTATCTCCTAAGCTAAAACCGATACTTCCAATACAATATTCTGGTTTTCCTTGAAATAAAGTTAATTTTAAATGCGATTGATCTGAACCAACTCTTTTTCCATATCCATTATCTCTAACAGATAAAGATCTAAAAACAGGTTTTTTATTTTGCGGACCAAAAGGGGCCATCTGCTGTACAATTCTATAAAATTTAGGAGTAATGTCTGTAAATTCTAGTTCAGCATCGATTTCAATTTCAGGAGTTAAACATTCTTCAGGAATTGTACTTTTTACAACTTTTTCAAACTTTCTTTTGAAATGATCATAATTCTTCATCGATATTGTTAATCCTGCGGCGTATTTATGTCCTCCAAATTGATCAATATATTCACTACAAGCATCTAAAGCATTATAAATATCAAACCCTTTTACGGATCTGGCTGATGCAGTCAATTTATCCCCACTTTTTGTAAAAACAACTGTAGGCCTGTAATAAGTTTCAGTTAATCTTGATGCAACAATACCGATAACTCCCTTATGCCAATTTTCATCATATACTACCGTGGTAAATGTATTAGTCTCGTTATTCTGTTCTATTTGATATAATGCTTCCTTAGTTATACTTCGATCTAATTCTTTCCGATCTAAATTGAATGTTTCAATTTCTCCTGCTATACCAATAGCAGTATCTAAATCGTCTGCTATCAATAACTCAACAGCAAAATCAGCATGTTTAATTCTTCCAGCAGCATTAATTCTGGGAGCAATAACAAAAACAACATCAGAAATAGTTAGCTCTTTCTTATCTAAATTGTGAATTAAAGCTTTTATACCAATTCTTGGTTGTGTATTCACTACCTGTAATCCATAGTAAGCTAAAATCCTATTTTCTCCTGTCATTGGAACAATATCAGCGGCAATGGCAGTAACAACTAGATCTAAAAAAGGAAGTAGATCTTGTGTAGTTTTTCCTTTTTTAGTGGCTAATGCCTGTATGAGTTTGAAACCAACACCACATCCGCATAATTCTTTATATGGATATTCACAATCGTCTCTTTTAGGGTTTAAAACAGCAACTGCATTTGGAATTGTATCTCCAGGTTTATGATGATCACAAATAATAAAATCTATTTCTTTTTCCTTAGCATATGCTACTTTTTCAATGGCTTTTATACCACAGTCTAATGCAATAATTAATGAGAAATCATTATCAGATGCAAAATCAATTCCAGTGAAAGACACTCCATACCCTTCATTATATCGATCAGGGATGTAAGTAGCAATATAATTATAATATTGTTTTAAATAAGTATATAATAAAGAAACAGAAGTAGTACCATCAACATCATAATCCCCGTAAATTAGAATTTTTTCATTGTTCAAAATAGCATTTTCAATTCTGTTTACAGCTCTATCCATATCCTTCATTAAAAAAGGATCGTGAAGATTTTCTAGAGAAGGTCTAAAAAAGTTTTTAGCTTCTTCAAAAGTGCTGATTCCTCTTTGAACAAGTAATGTTGCTAATTTTGAATTGATATTTAATTCATTGGCTAGTTGATGTACCAATTCTAAATTGGGTTTATTTTTCATTTTCCAGTTCATAGCAATGAAGTATTTTAATTATTGTAAATTATTTCAGTAGTAACCGTAGCGAATTGACGAAACATTTCCATAACGCCACAATATTTTTCAATTGATAAATTAACTACTTTTTCTAATTTTTCTTGATTTAAATCTTCTCCATAAAAATGATAACTTACATGAACTTTATCATAAAATTTAGGATGTTCATCAGTTAGATTAGCTTTCACTACTATTTTAAGATCATCAAAGTTAACTCTCATCTTTTCAGCAATTTTAACTACGTCTAATCCTGAACAGCCAGCTAAAGATGATAACATTAATGCTTTTGGTGAAGCGCCAACTTCATTTCCACCATTAGCAAAAGAAGTATCCATTAAAACTGAAGCACCGTTAGGATTATCACTTTTAAAAAGTAAATTTTTCTTCCATTCGGTAGTTACAATATTTGATGTCATATGAGTTTTTTTTTGTTTATTGTGTGAGATTACAAAACTACTTAAAAAAATAAATTATGCCATTAGTAACACCTTTAGATCCTAATCATGATGAGGAAACAAAGAGACTAGCAGATTTTTATAACGAAACATTAGGTTTTTGTCCTAATTCAGTTTTAACCATGCAAAGAAGACCAGAAATTTCAAAAGCTTTTATTAATTTAAATAAAGCTGTTATGGCTAATCATGGTCGAGTAACATCTGCATTAAAAAGAATGATTGCTTGGGTTAGCAGTAATTCTACAGGATGTAGATATTGTCAGGCTCATGCCATTAGAGCAGCTGAACGTTATGGAGCAGAACAAGAGAAATTAGACAATATTTGGGAGTATAGAACGCACCCTGCTTTTTCTGAAGCTGAGAGAGCAGCATTAGATTTTTCTTTACTTGCTTCTGGAGTGCCAAATGCTGTAGATGAAGAAATCAAAAAACGTTTGTATGAGCACTGGGATGAAGGTGAAATTGTAGAAATGTTAGGGGTGATTTCTCTTTTCGGTTATTTAAATAGATGGAATGACTCTATGGGAACAAGTATTGAAGATGGGGCTGTAGAAAGTGGTGAACAATACTTAGGTAAACATGGTTGGAATAAAGGAAAGCATGTTTAAAATATAATTTAAGCTAAGAGCTATTATAAAAACACCTTTGTTTGTGAAATCAAGCAAAGGTGTTTTTTATTTTATAAAGCCGAAAATTTATGAAACCAAAATAATTACACTTTTTAAGCCTGTAGTTAATTAGCTTTGAATTTTTTCTTTATATGTTTGATTGTTTTTCTTAAATGAAAGAAAAAATATAGTATTAAATTTGTAATAATCAGCTGATAAAAAAACGAACCCCTAAAAAAACTTAACATTTATAAATAACTTTAAAATTAACTTACAAATTAGATTAATGGTATACCTATAACTTTGAGTATCTTAAGTGTAAATGTATGGCCATGTAGTTGTTTATACTTCTAAATTTTTTATGAATCTCCTATTCTTAGTGATAGTTTCTTAAATAATCAACCTAAAATTAAAAATACAAGTCGTTATATTTTTTATTTGAAAAAAACTTTCATGAAAATGTATATATTCATACGAACTTCTATTTTTTTTCGTTATCCTAAATAACAACCAAAAAATCTAAATCTTTCAATCCCATGTATTAAAAAATGATCCCTTAGCCCTACACTTCATCATTGATGTTGAATAACTATGATCCCCTAAAAAATTCAATTATATGAATAGTTATTAATACATTCCATTTTTATATTTAAAAATAGGATGCTTCCTCTGTTGTTTTAATATTAACAAGTAGGATAATAAAATACTATACATATTTCTGCATTTTTTTGACTTCCCCTATTAATTATAGGTTACTGAAAACCAAATAATTTTATTAAAAAAAATCGAAAAATTATGAGAATTTCTCAATTAAAAAACATATTGTTTTTTTTATTTTGCTATGCTGTAGGTTTTGCACAAAATCCTACAGGAGAACTAAAACGTTGGCATAAAATTACGCTAACTTTTAATGGACCTAATACTTCTGAAACTGCAAGTCCCAATCCTTTTTCAGATTATAATTTAGAAGTTACATTTACACATAAATCAAGTAATAGAAGCTATAAAGTACCAGGTTATTTTGCTGCTTGTGGAAATGCGGAAAATACAAGCTGTTCTTCAGGAAATAAGTGGAGAGTCCACTTTGCGCCTGACGATATTGGAACTTGGAATTGGAGTGCATCTTTCAAAACAGGTAGCAATGTAGCTATTAACGGAGGAGGATCTAGTGCTGGCTTTATGAATGGAAGCACAGGATCTTTCAATATTACAGAATCTAATAAGACCGGAAAGGATTTTAGAAATAAAAATTTAGGAAGGCTTAAGTATGTAGGAGAGCATTATCTGAAACATATTGGAACTAATCCTTCTAATCCTAATGGTCCTTGGTTTGTAAAAGCAGGAGCTGATTCGCCAGAAAATGCATTCAACTATGTGGATTTTGATGCAACTCCTAGTTTTAATAACAACTTGAATAAAATAGGAAATAAAACTTGGCAACCACATCAAAGAGATTATGTTGCTGCGGATGCGTCTTCTTATACTTGGTCAAGTGGAAAGGGAACAGAAATTTTAGGAATGATCAACTACTTAGCTGGAGAAGGAGCTAATGTTGTTTCTTTCTTAACATGGAATACCTCTGGAGACGGTGGAGCAGTTTTTCCACATGTTTTAAAAGTATCTGAACAGGAATATGGAAACACCTCAAGAAGCCAGCAGTGGAATAAAGTTCATCATGATAGGTTTGATGTTTCAAAAATGGCGCAATGGGAAAAAGTGATGGAATATGCTGATAAAAAAGGTGTATATCTACATTTTAAAACAATGGAAACAGAAAATGACAATAAAATGGATGGTGATAACTTTGGTAGAGAAAGAAAATTATACTACCGAGAGTTAATAGCCAGATTTAGTCATCACTTAGCTTTAAATTGGAACTTAACAGAAGAAACTACGTTAAAAGATCAAGTGGCAAGAGCCACAGCTACTTACATCAAAGATATTGATCCTTATGGACATAATATTGTAATTCATACGTATCCAAATCAACAAGATCAACGATATAATCCATTATTAGGAAATAAGTCTGACTTAACTGGTGCTTCTATCCAGACTGGTAAGGATAAAGTACACAGCGATGTAAAAAGATGGTTAGAAAAGTCTAGAAACTCAGGTAGAAAATGGGTTGTAGCAAATGATGAACAAGGACCAGCTTCTACTGGAGTTAGAGTTTCAGATAAAGAAGTTAGACATAAAGTACTTTGGGGAACGCTAATGGCAGGTGGAACAGGAGTAGAATACTACAGTGGATATACAAATGATGATGGTGATATTAATGGGAATGACCACAGAAAGAGAGGTAAGAAATATAAAGAAGGAGGGTATGCGCTTAGTTTCTTTAATCGTTTCTTACAATCGGATATGGTAAATATGGTAAGCTCTGATGGGGTAACATCAGATGGTAAAGATTACGTATTTGCAAAATCAGGTAGTATATATGCTGTTTACCGACCTAATGGAGGTTCTACAGGATTGAATTTACCATCAGGAAATAGTAATTATGATGTGCAATGGTATAACCCACGTACAGGAGGTAATTTATCAGGGAAACAAACTTTAGGAAATAATTTAGTAGCACCAGATAATAATGATTGGGTAGCCCTAATTAGAAAGAAAAATAGTGGTGGTAATGATGGAGGAGACCGATGTGTTGCTTTAGAACAGAATGGAGTAGCTGCTGTTGAGGCTGAACATTTTGTAAGCCAAACAAAAACTACAAACAGACAGTGGTATATATTAGATGGGAAAAATGGCGCAACTCCAAAGCCAGATCCAGATGGAAGTCATCATGCAAGTGCTAGTGATGGAGGGTATTTAGAGATTTTACCAGATACGCGTGTTACTCATAGTGATCCGTTACAAAATGGAGTTAGTTTTTCAAACACAGCAGGTCAGGTTGCAATTGTGGATTATAAGGTGAAATTTACAACACCTGGTAAGTATTTTGTTTGGGTAAGAGCTTATTCTACAGGTTCAGAAGATAATGGAGTTCATGTAGGTATTAATGGTACATGGCCAGCTTCTGGACAGCGTATGCAATGGTGTACAGGGAAAAATCAATGGACTTGGGAAAGTAAACAACGTACAGGAGCAAATCATTGTGGAGAGCCACAAAAGATTTTTATTAATGTACCTACTGCAGGTGTACATACAATCTCATTCTCTATGAGAGAAGACGGTTTCGAAATGGATAAGTTTGTGTTATCAAAAGCATATACAAAACCATCTGGTGTTGGTCCTGCTGAAGTATTAACTGATTGTGGTAATGACGGTGGAAATGATGGAGGCAATGATGGTGGAAACTCAGGTGAATGTCAAAATATAACATTAGATGCTATTTCTGATTTTCCGAATATTAATGTTTCAGGTTTCTCTCCTGCATATCAAGATAATGCAAGAGGAGCTTTGGCAATAGATGCGAGTAAATACAAAAATAAATTTGCAGCGGCAGTAACTACTTTTGACGGAGTAACAGGTAACTATGATATTACATTAAATACACTTACTGAGATTGATGGAGAGAGTACCTATAAACTGGTAGTTAATGGTAACCTAATAGGTACATTTAAAAACCCAACTACTACTACAGATTATGCTCCTGCAGAAAAAATATTTAAAAATGTAAGTTTAGAGAAAGGAGCTTCGATTAGAGTTGAGTTTAATTCTCATACTAATGGTACTATTCCTGAAGGAAACTCAACAGCATTTTCTAGAGGTAGATGGACATCATTATCTCTTACTTGTGCTTCTGGAGGAGATACAGGAGGCGGAGATAATGGAGGAACTAATACTCCTCCAACTGTAACAATTACAAAGCCAGATCAATCAAATTATGATGTAGGATCTAATATAACTGTACAGGTAAATGCAAATGATAGTGATGGAAACGTAGTGAAATATCAAGTATTTGTGAATAATCAATTAGTTGATACTGATGGAAGCAGTTATACACCACATACAATTTCAAATGTGCAAGCAGGAAGTTATGAGGTGAAAGTAACAGTTACTGACGATAAAGGAGCTACAGCTACAGCGACTAAGAGTTTTACGGTTGCAGATCCAGTAGCAGCAATTGCTATTCCTGGTAGCTTAGAAGTTGAAGAATATACGAATAAGTCAGGTAGTGTAAGGATAGAAAGTACACCAGGCGCCACTAATGGTGAAAATTTAGGATTCATTTTAAATGGCGATTACACAGACTATAAAGTAAATATAGCTTCTAATGGTAAATATGCATTACAGTTTTATGCATCTAGTGCAGGAACTGGCGGATCAATAGATATTATTGAAGAAAATACAATTGTAGGATCTGTTACAATTCCTAAAACAAATAGTTGGCATAATTATACTCCATATAGAGTAGATGTAAACCTAACTAAAGGAGTTAAAAACTTGAGATTTGCATATAAGGGAGCAAGTGGGTATTTATTTAATTTAGATAAAGTAGTGGCTACTAAGTTTGAAATTGTGAAAGAAAATATATCTCTTTCTCCAGTTCAAGATACATATCTACAAGGAGTAACAAATCATAATGTAGATATGGTAAGAATTGAGCAAAATAAGCGTACAGGGTATTTAATGTTCGATCTTTCGTCTGTAGACGGAGCCGTTAAAGAAGCAAAATTGTTATTTACTGTATTCTCAGATTCAGGAAATGGAAATGTTACCGTTCATAAAGGAACTAACAATAACTGGACAGAAACAGGGTTGTCTAAAGCAAATAAACCTGGAGACGGAACCTTGTTAGGTCAAATTAATGATACATTTAATGTTGGGCAAGAAAAAACGGTTACATTAACAACAGATGCTATAAGTGGAAACAAACTAAGTTTGGTGTTGAATATGACTTCTGGTAACGACTTTGCTTTTGCTTCTAAAGAGAATGGAGCGGTAGCTTCTGCTAAGTTGCAATTAATGGTAGAAAAAGAAACTTTTACTGATAAAACTTCTGCTACAGCTACCGTTAGGCAAGAAGAGGTGAAGTTATTTCCTAATCCAGTAATAGATATGCTTAATTTTTCCAAAACATCAGGAAAAAAAGTAGAGGTAACTAATGCTTCTGGTCTAGTGGTTAAAGATGTTACTATAGATGGAAATCAGTCTATAAATGTTTCTGATTTACCTGCGGGTTATTATTTCATTAGAATTTATAATAAAGAAGGTATAGTAATTTCAAAAAAGAAAATAATTAAAAGGTAAACACTCCTTTCTTAACCCCAAAGTAAAAGGCTATTAACCACAAGTGTTAATAGCCTTTTCAATTATAATAAGTTTAGAAGAAATTATTTTTTAAGTAAATCTCTAATTTCCGCTAATAATTCTTCTTGAGTTGGACCTGCTGGCGGAGCCGGAGCTTCCTCTTCTTTTTTCTTAAGAGCATTAACTCCTTTTACGATCATAAACATTACAAATGCAACAATAATAAAATCGATGACATTAGTGATAAATTCGCCATATAAAATAGCAACTTCTCCAGCAACTTTTCCGGATTCATCAGCTACTCCTTCTTTAATTACGTATTTTAAGTCCTTAAAGTCGGCATTAAATAGCAAACCAATAAGTGGTGAAACAATACCTCCTGTAAATGAAGATACTACTTTGTTGAAAGCAGCACCCATCACAAAACCGACTGCAATGTCTACTAAATTACCTTTCATTGCAAAGTCTTTAAACTCTTTTAACATTCCCATGTGAATAGTTTTTAAGATTATTAATTAATTACTGTGGGTAATTTAAGAATTTTTTAACGTTTCACAAATCTCTTTATGCGCTGCGATAATGCGGTTAGAATCTCATAAGGTATGGTTTCACATTTATGCGCCATATATTCAAGATGCTGTTGGTGATTAAAAAGAATCACTTCATCTCCTTCTTTACATTCTACATCAGTAACATCAACCATTAACATATCCATACAAACATTACCTATAATTGGTACAGGTTTATTATTGATAATTACAAACCCATTTTTATTTCCAAGTCTTCTAGAAATACCATCAGCATGCCCTACAGGAATAGTAGCACTTTTAGTTGGTCTATTTGCCACAAAAGCTCTATTATAACCAACAGTTTCTCCAGGTTGAACTAAATGTATTTGAGATATAATAGATTTTAATGTATATGTATTACGAAGATTTGCGGTTTCGTTTTGATCATTACCAAAACCATACAAACCAATTCCAATACGTACCATATCAAATTGAGCTTTTGGATAATTGATAACTCCAGAAGTATTCAGCATATGAATCATAGGCTCATAACCTAGATGTTGATAAATCTGTTTGATTATGTATGCAAAATTGTTAATCTGATTTACAGTAAACTGTTGTTCATTTAAGTCTTCACTTGCTGCTAAATGCGAAAAAATAGATTGAACAATTACATTATTCGACTTTTTTAATGTCGAAATAATATTAGGAACATCAGAATGCCAAAACCCTAATCGATTTAAACCAGTGTTAAATTTTATATGAATAGGATAATTCATTAAAGGGGCATCATTTGCAAATTGTAAAAAAGCATCAAATATTTTAAAATTGTATAGATTAGGTTCTAATCTATATTTTACAATAGCTTCTAAATTTGGTATTTGTGGATGTAATACTAAAATAGGAGTATCAATTCCAGCTTCTCTAAGTGCTATTCCTTCACTACAATACGCAACAGCAAAATAATCTACATGATCTTTTACTATTTTAGCTATTTCTATAGCTTCACTACCATAACCAAAAGCTTTAACTACGGCTAAAATTTTGGTTTCAGGTTGTAATTTTTGTTTAAAATAATGCAAGTTATGCAAAACAGCATTTGCATCAATTTCTAATACGGTTACATGATTATTCATTCCTCCTCTTCTTTATTTTGAGCATTTTGCTCTTGCGTGGCTTTGTAATAAGCAGCTCTACTCAATGGCTCGTATTCTTGGGTTTCCCCTAAAAGTACAATATTTTCACTGTCGGCCTTTCTGAAACTGTAATGTGCTAAATTCCCCGTTTTAGTACATACAGCATGAACTTTAGTAACATATTCTGCAGTAGCCATTAATGCAGGCATTGGTCCAAACGGATTCCCTTTGAAATCCATATCCAAACCAGCTACAATAACACGAATACCCCTATTCGCTAAATCATTGCAAACAGCTACAATTTCGTCATCAAAAAATTGAGCTTCATCAATGCCAACAACATCAACATTATTTGCTAATAATCTAATATTAGCAGAAGCTGGTACTGGTGTAGATCGAATTCTATTATCGTTATGAGAAACTACTTCCTCTTCATCGTAACGGACATCTATAGCAGGTTTGAAAATTTCAACACGCTGTTTTGCAAATTTAGCTCTCTTAAGTCTACGGATTAGTTCTTCAGTTTTACCTGAAAACATTGAGCCACAAATTACCTCAATCCACCCAAATTGTTCTGTATGATTTACTGTATTTTCAAGAAACATTTTGTAATTTTAATGCTCAAGTAAT
The DNA here is from genome assembly GCF_001936575.1 of Tenacibaculum agarivorans. GTDB lineage: Bacteria > Bacteroidota > Bacteroidia > Flavobacteriales > Flavobacteriaceae > Polaribacter > Polaribacter agarivorans. The sequence continues at coordinate 51,613 of NZ_MSMP01000001.1, read as the reverse complement.
AATTTTGTTATACTTTCGGCAGGCAACAAATTTATTAAATTTTAACAGCAAAAAATAAAACCTACACATAACTTATGCACAAAAAATTAGCTTCAGATCTAACTAGTTTAGCGCATAGCATCTTACAAATGAAAAATAAAGAAGATGTATTAGCTTTAAAAGACAAAGCATATGAAGTTTATGAAAAGTTAACCATATTGGCTTATGTAGAAGAATACATTAATACGACTCCACAAGCCGAAGAAACTAAAGAAGAATTACTAGAGAAGATTACTTCAATAGAATCACAAAGAGGAAATAATCTCGTTAGTGTTGCTATTGAAGAGAAAACTGATTCCAAAGAAGAAACAGAAGTAGAGCAAGACCAACCAACGGTTGCAGCAGAAGAAATTATTCAAGAAAAAGAAGAGCTATCTCAAGAAGAAATTCAAAATATTCAAGAACAGAATACAGTTGAAGAAAGTATAGAAGATATAGTTGAAACTGAATCACAAATTGCTGAAGAACCAATTGAAGAAGTAGAAGTAACTAAAGTTACTGAAATAGATGAGCAGCCATTTGATGAGTTAGAGAGCTTATTGTTTGGAGAGGAAGATCAGTCTATAAAAGATGAAGTAAGCTTTATTGAAGAAATTAAAGCTCCAGTAGAAGAAGAACCTAAGCAACATACCTTAGAAGACGAATTGAAAGATACATTACCTGTAGATGTAATGGCTGATTTGTTTCAGAAAGTGGAACCTAAGAAAACGGTTAATGATCGATTACAAACAACAATTCAAATTGGATTAAATGATAGAATTGCTTTTGTAAAGCATCTTTTTGATGGCAATCAAGCGGATTTCAATAGGGTATTATCACAACTCAATACATTTAAGACAGAAAAGGAAGCAAAGAACTTTATTAATAAAATGGTAAAGCCTGATTACGATTGGAGTACAAAAGAAGAGTACGAAAATCGTCTTTTAGATATTATTGAGCGTCGTTTCGTATAAAAACAAAGAAATAAACTGAATTAAGATATATGAAGATAGAAGTTTCTAACGGAGAAATTATTGATAAATACACAATTTTAGCTATAAAACTAGTCGAAATAAAAGATCAGAATAAATTAAAAAACATTCAACATGAATATGAAGTGTTAACACCAGTAGTAGATCATATTTATGCTGAAGTTTCTGATAAAGACGAATTAAAAGAGCTACACAATAATTTATTAGATATCAATAAAAAACTATGGAAAATAGAAGATGATATTCGTGAGTGTGAACGTGCTAAAGATTTTGGAAAAACTTTTGTTGAATTGGCACGTGCGGTATATTTTACCAATGATGATCGTTCTGTTGTGAAAAAAGATATCAATACTTTAACAGGTTCAGATTTAGTAGAAGAAAAATCATATGAAAATTACAAATAACCACTTTTAACTTAAAAAACTATGAAAATTAAATTATTAGGACTAGTTATAATTTTAGTGAGTTGTATTTCTATAAGTGCACAAGATTCCGTTAAACCAATTGAAGTTAAAAAAGTTTTTGGAGGACATTATTTTGAGCAAGAAGGAAAACAATTAACACAGAGTCAGGTACTAAATTTAATGGAATCAAATAAAGAAGCGTATACTTTAATGAAAAAGTCTAAATCCGCTAATACTTGGGCGTTAGTTTTAGGAGGTGCTGGAGGGGCTTTAATTGGTTTTCCATTAGGAACAGCAATAGCTGGTGGAGATGCACAATGGGAATTAGCTGCTGTAGGAGCAGGGTTAGTGATTGGTGCTATTCCATTGGCAAGTAGCGCAAAGAAAAAAGCAGTGCAAGCTGTAGATTTATATAATGGGGGATTAACTACTGAAATTTATCAATTTCAGCCAGAATTTAATTTAGATCTACAAGGAACAATGGTGAGTTTTAAAATGAACTTTTAAGCTCATGAAAATTAACTTTCTATATCTGTGTTGTCTCGCGTTAGTCATATCAAGCTGTAAATCCACTTATAAAACACAAACATTTCGTGTAGCAGATATTCCTGAAGCGCCAGATTATACTAAAGAAAGTTCTTGGGCTGTATTGCCCTCAAAATATCAAGAAAATTTACAAACATATGCTTCTAATCGTCAAGACACATTAGAAGCAGACGTTTTTTATGTATATCCAACATTAAATACTGATAAAAAAGATATCAGATGGAATGTACCTATAGATGATGTGGAGCAAAATGATATTGTCCTTAATAAAGCAGTTTTAATGCAAGCTTCTGCATTTGCGACTTCAGGAAAAGTATATGTCCCATTTTATAGACAGGCACACTTACGTTCGTATCGTCTTTTCAAAGAAGGAGGAAAAGAAGCGCAAGATGTTGCATATTCAGATGTAAAAAAAGCTTTTGAGCTCTATTTAAAAAAGTATAATGCGGGTAGACCAATTATCATGGTTGGTCATAGTCAAGGAACTACGCATACCGTTCGTTTATTAAAAGATTTTTTTGATAATACTTCTTTACAAAAGCAATTAATAGCGGCTTACATTCCAGGGATACGAGTTAAAGCAAACGACTTTTCATCCATTAAACTTATGACTTCTCCTAGCGATATAGGAGGTTTTGTTTCTTGGAACACATATAAAAAAAATAACTATCCTAAAAAAGATAAGGATTGGTATAAAGGTAGTGTAACTTCAAATCCTATTACTTGGAATACGGAAACTTCAACTTCTTTAGAACAACATAAAGGATTTTTATATACCAATGGAAAAATCTATGATAAAGCACTTTCTATAGAAATTACAGATGGTTTAGTATGGAGTACAAATCCTAAATTTCCACTTCGCTTTTTTATGTCTTTCTTAAAAAATTACCATGCAGGAGATATTAATTTATTTTGGCAAGATATTAGAGAAAACGCAGAATTAAGAGTTAATAATTGGGTGAGAAAGCACCAATGATTTTTTGTAGTATGTAACAAAAAATTAAAGCTGTCGTCTTCCAGATAAAACCAAGTATTATGAGACGATTAATAACAATTATTACAATTTGCTTCACTTTAATTAGTATAAATGCTCAAAAAGCAGCATATATTGATTTTTATAAAGCACATAAAGAAGACGCTAAATTTTCGATGAGCGTACCTGTTTCTTTAGCTAATTTTTTAGCAGATGAGGGAGATTCAGAAGAACTGGATATTTTATTAAAAAAAGCAAAACACTGTAAAGTTATGGTGTTTAATAATGAAGACAACGAAGTCAGCAGTGATTTTAAAAAGTTCGTAAAATCAAGAAAATTAAAGACGTTAATTAGAGTAAAAGAAGGAAAAAATAGAGCAGCTGTTTATTTTGTTGAAAAAAAGGATTTAATTCAAGAAATTATTATCAAAGCCAAAGGCGATGAAGAAGGTTTGGTAATGGTTGGATTGAAAGTTACCTTAACAAAAGATGAATTGGCATCTATTATGTCAGAATTAAAAACTAAACAAGCTTCTCGTTAGAGAAGCTTTGCTTTTAAACTTTCTATTGTTTTTTTACTATTTCCAACAAAAATTTCATCTTCAACAACAAAAACAGGGCGCTTTAAAAACGTATACTCATCTAAAATATACTGTTTGTAATCTTGTTCTTGTAAATTCTGATTTTTCAAATCCATTTCGCGATACAATTTTGCTCGTTTATTAAACAAACCTTCATAACTATTGGTCAATTTATAAAGTTCCTCCAATTGATCAACAGTAATAGGCGAAGACTTGATTTCTTGTTGCTCAAAACCTTCAATATTTACTTCTTTTAAAATTCTTCTACAAGTATCACAAGTTTGTAAAAAATAGACTTTCTTCATAATGATATAAAATTTCTGATATACAAAGAATTAAGTTGGTTGATAATAGGGTTATAAGAAAATCATAACTCATAATTCTTAATTCTAAAATGTATAAGTGTATCTTTAAGCCAGTAAAAATAATGAGATAAATGAAACGAATATGAATTTTATGCATTTCAATTTCAATAGTGAGGTTATTAAAATTGATATGAGTTTCTGAATCTATTCAAATTTATTGAATAGTTAGCAATCAAATAAACGTAAACAGATGAAAACACAATTCGATATTCTTAGAAAAAATAGAGAGCTTGTACTTAAAAGAATTGACGGACTATCACTTGAACAATTGCATAAAATTCCTGCAGGATTTAAAAATAATATTGCTTGGAATGTAGCACATTTAGTAGTTACACAACAATTGTTACATTATAAATTATCAGGATTACAATGTTTAGTGCCAGATGATTTAATTGAAAAGTATAGAAAAGGAACTGCACCATCTGAAGAATTTACGCAAGAAGAATTTGATGAAGTAAAAGAATTATTAGAGGGCTTACCAGATACTTTAGAAGAAGATTATAACGAAGGTATTTTTAAAGAATACACAGAATATCCCACCAGTACAGGCTTTGTACTAACGTCTATGGATAATGCAATAGCATTTAATAACTTACATGAAGGTATTCATTTAGGTACTATTATGGCTTTGACTAAATTAGTATAAGTGTGTAAAATAGTTAGAATACGTCACTGAGAAAAAACGTAATGTAGTTTTGTGGCAGTCTATTTTCTTTAGCAAACTATGTAGTATAATTAACTAAATCTGATGAAATTCAATACAAAAACAATTCATGGAGGACAAAAACATGAGGAAGCAACAGGTTCAGTGATGACACCTGTTTTTCAAACCTCTACCTATGCACAATCTAGTCCAGGTATTCACAAAGGTTATGCATACTCAAGAGCTGCTAATCCTACCAGAACGGCTCTAGAAAATGCTTTTGCCGCCATTGAAAATGGCACTCATGGATTTGCATTTTCATCAGGTTTATCTGCTATAGATTGTATTTTACGCTTATTAAATCCAGGAGATGAGGTAATTGCAGGAGATGATATTTATGGTGGATCCTACAGAATGTTTACTAGATTATTTCAAAAGTATGGGTTGAAATTTCAGTATGTAGATATGGATGAAGTAACTAATGTTACCAACGCAATATCTTCGAAGACTAAACTCATTTGGATTGAGACTCCAACTAATCCTTTAATGAAAATTGCGGATATAGCAGCTATTACTAAAGCTGTAAAAGCAGTAAATTCAGAAATTATACTAGCGGTAGACAACACCTTTGCTACACCTTATTTACAACGCCCATTAGATTTAGGAGTTGATATTGTAATGCATTCAGCTACAAAATATTTAGGAGGGCATTCAGACGTAGTTATGGGAGCATTAATGGTAAAAGAAGAAAAACTAGCTGAAGAGTTACATTTTATTCAGTTTGCTGCTGGAGCTATTGCTGGTCCCATGGATTCTTTTTTAGCATTACGAGGTATAAAAACGTTACACGTACGTATGCAACGCCACTGTGAAAATGGTAAAGCTGTTGCTGAATTTTTAGCAGAACATGATAAAGTAGGAAAAGTATATTATCCAGGATTTGAAAATCATCCAAACCATAATATTGCAAAAAAACAAATGGAAGACTATGGAGGTATGGTATCTTTCCGATTAAAAGATGAGAGTAAACAAGCAGCGTTTACATTTTTAGAAAATACTAAAGTGTTTACATTAGCCGAGTCTTTAGGCGGAGTAGAAAGTTTGGTAAATCATCCTGTAACCATGACACATGCTTCCATACCAGAAGCTGAACGTTTAAAAATTGGTATTACAGATTCTTTAATTCGTTTGAGTGTTGGTATTGAAGATATAGACGATTTGTTAGCTGATTTGGAACAGGCATTAAATGCTTAGTTAAAAGTTTTTATTCTAAACTCTTCAGTATAATTAGCCACAAACTCTTGAATATATTTTTTAGAAGCATCAGTTTTACGAATCACAACATAATGTGTTCGAGTTACACCTTGCGGACCAATTTGTTTAAATACTAAATCATCAGAAAGTTTAAACGTTTGTAAAGCCCATTTAGGCATGCAGGTAATTCCCATATTGGCTTTTACAATTTCTAAAGCAACTTCTGTTAAAGGAATAGCGGTTATTTTTTTAGGTAGAATTTGATTTGGTTTTAAAAATTGCTGATATACAGACACGGTTTCTAAAGGAAAAGAATGAATAATTAAGTCGATAGAAGCAAAATCATCAGCATTTAAATGATCTCGTTTTGCTAATGGATGTTCTTTATGGAGAATGGCAAATATTTCATCTTCAAAAATAGCAGTATTTTCTAAAGATGCTTGATTTGGTTTTTCAGTAACAATAGCAATATCAATATCTTTCGATAGTAATTTTGGAATAGGTTGATGCGTATCTTCCAAAATTAATTCCACAGTAATATTCGGATATAAAATTCCCATTTTTTGGATAAAGGATGGTAAACCTTGATAAAAAGAATAACACTCTGTACTTACTTTTATAGTACCGTTAGATCCTTCCTGAAGTTGTTGAATATTTTTAAATCCTTTATCAATACTAGATAATACTTCACAACTTGTTTTATACAACTCATTTCCTTCTTCTGTAAGTTCCCATTTATTTCGAGATCGAATAAAAACTTTAAACCCTAATCGTAGTTCTAATTCTTTTAATTGATGACTTAATGCAGACTGGGTTAAAAACAATTTATGGGAAGAGTTAGCTAGGTTACCTTCTTCTGCTATTGTTTTGATGAGTTTAAAATATTTAATATCCATACAGCTAATATATAGTTTAATCTATTTCACTGTAGTTGAAAAAAATTCAATCTTAATGTACCATACTTCAATGATATAAAATTGATAGTACACATTCACTAAATACATTTGTAACAAATAATTAAAATAATTTAGATATGACACAAATTGAATTTTACGAAGCGAAACTAGCATATGAAATGGATCCTTCAGATTTATTCGAAGCTTTTGAAAAAAGTACAGATTATATTGCTGTAGATGCAAGACAATTTTTTGGATTTGAGAGAGAACATATTCCAATGGCAATTAATTTACCACATCGGGAAATGACAGAAGAAAGCACTAAACATTTAGATAGATCTAAAATATATGTTTGCTATTGTGATGGAATCGGCTGTAATGCGTCAACAAAAGGAGCTTTAAAATTGACACAGTTAGGCTTTAAAACTATGGAATTAATTGGAGGTTTAGAATGGTGGAAATTTGATGGCTATGCTACAGAAGGGAAAGAAGCAAATTCAGGAAGTGAATTTGTCTGTGCATGTTAAAAGTTAAAGATATAAGCATTAGAAATTTTAAAGAAAAAGACATAGCACAGCTTATTGAGTTATGTAAAGCTCATGCTATTCATGAAAGAACAGAAATAAAAGATGAAAAAAAATTGGCATTAGTTTCTAATTGTTTTTTAGATTCTACGCATAACATACATTGTTGGGTAGTTGAACAATCCAATATATTGGTGGGTTACGCTACTTTTTGTAAACAATTTTCTACTTGGGGCGCTGCTTTTTATATGTATTTAGATTGCTTGTATTTGAAAGAAGAGGTTAGAGGAAAAGGACTAGGTAAAAAAATAATGAGTGCAATTAAAGTTTTTGCATTAGCAGAAAATTGTGAAATACTACAGTGGCAAACTCCCGATTTTAATACAAATGCGATAGCATTTTACGAAAAATTAGGCGCTAAAAAACTCAGTAAAAAGCGCTTTATGTGGAATTTAACATAAAAAATATACCGTTTGGTATATTTTTTATATATATTTACATCGGATGTTAAAATCAGAAAGAACAAAATTACATATCATTGAAACAGTTGCTCCTATTTTTAATAGAACAGGTTATTCTGCAATGAGCTTATCTAAAATTACACAAGCTGCAGGATTAACCAAAGGAGCCATTTATGGTCATTTTGAAAATAAAGAAGAGTTGGCTATAGAAGCTTTTCGGTATAGTGTAAGAACTGTTCTAAGAGATTTAAATGCTTTTGTAGACCAAGGAGAAACACCTTTAGATATGTTGATTAATATTACTAGATTCTACAAAAATTATTACAACTACAGTAAAAAATTTGGAGGATGTCCAATATTAAATACAGGTGTTGATGCAGAAAATCAAAAACATTCCATTTCTAATTTAGTACGATCATATAATAAAAGGATTTTAAATCAATTTATTAAACTTATAGATAAAGGAAAACAAGAGCAACAAATAAAAGAAACTATAGATAGTGAAGTATATGCCAAGCGTTTCTTTTATATGATTGAAGGAGCGGTATATATGTCGCATATTATGAAAGATGAAAGCTATCTTTTAGATATGTCACATATTATGAAACATATTATTTTAAATGAATTAAGACAAAAATAAATTTTTTTATATAAAAATATACCGTTTGGTATAAATCAAAAACTATGGAATTACCAAAACTATTAGAAAGTACAACTAAGATTAGATTTCAAGATTGTGATCCATTCAATCATCTAAATAATGCGGCATATTTTAATTATTTAATTAATGCTAGAGAAGACCAAATTATATCAAATTATGATTTGGATATTTATAAGCACGGAAATGAAACTGGAAAAAGTTGGGTGGTTTCATCACATCAAATTGCTTATATAAAACCAGCTGTTCTTATGGAAACAGTTACAATACAATCGCAATTAATAAGTTATAGTGATAAAAGATTACACGTAGAAATACGGATGTTAAATGAATCAAAGACTGAACTCAAAGCAGTAATGTGGAGTTCATTTGTGTATTTTAATTTGTTACAGTTGTCTTCAGAAAAACACACTGAAGACTTGCTTGAACTTTTTAGGAAGGTCGTTTTACCAGTTAAACAAACAAACTTCGAAAAAAGGGTAAAAAACTTACGATTTGAAAAAGTATAAGCAAAAAAAAGCACCCGTTCTAGGGTGCTTTTTAATTTATTAAGAATTTTGAGTTGAAACTTATTTTGCTTCAGCGTATCTTCTTTCAACTTCATTCCAGTTGATCACTTTAAAGAAAGCATCAATATAATCTGGTCTTCTGTTTTGATAGTTTAAGTAGTAAGCATGTTCCCAAACATCTAATCCTAAAATAGGAGTTCCTCCACAAGTAACACCTGGCATTAATGGATTATCTTGATTTGGTGTAGAACATACCTCAACTTTACCTCCTTTGTGTACACATAACCAAGCCCATCCTGAACCAAATTGTGTAGCAGCAGCTTTAGAGAAAGCTTCAATGAAAGCTTCTTTTGAACCAAATTCAGCCTCAATAGCATCTTTTAATTCTCCAGATAAATATCCTCTATCTTCAGGATTCATAACAGTCCAGAATAAAGAGTGATTATAAAAACCACCACCATTATTACGAACAGCTGCATTACTCATATCTAAATTAGTTAAAATATCTTCTATAGATTTTCCGTCTAAGTCAGTACCTTCAATGGCAGCATTTAATTTGTTTGTATATCCGTTATGATGCTTAGAGTGGTGAATCTCCATAGTTCTTGCATCTATATTTGGTTCTAACGCGTCGTAAGCGTATCCTAATTCTGGTAATTCAAAAGCCATAATTTTTGTTTATTTGATTACTAATTAACAAGTACGAATTTACCATAAAAAAATAGGACTAACAACAAGTAGTCCTATTTGATTTTTTATATGAAGATAAGATTATCTTATAACAATACTATTTCTAGCTATTCAGAAAATTCTCGCATAAACTCTTCCGCCTTTTCAACCATATTTCTACTTCCACAGAAAAAAGGAACTCTTTCGTGTAATTCAGTAGGTTGAATATCTAATATTCTAGCAAAACCATCACTAGCTTTACCATTAGCTTGTTCAGCTAAAAAAGCCATAGGATTGCATTCGTATAATAAACGAAGTTTTCCTTTTTCATTTTTAGAACTCTTAGGATACATATAAATACCACCTTTAATCATATTTCTATGAAAATCTGAAACCAAAGAACCAATATATCTACTAGTGTAAGGTCTGTCTCCTTCTTCTTCTTGACAGTATTTTATATATTTTTTTACACCTAAAGGAAAATGAATATAATTTCCTTCATTTACAGAATAAATTTTTCCATCTAATGGAAACTGCATATTAGGGTGTGAAAGGTAAAAAGTTCCAATTGCTGGGTTTAATGTAAATCCATTTACACCATCTCCGGTGGTATATACTAGCATAGTTGAAGTACCGTAGACTACATAACCCGCAGCAACTTGCTCACTTCCTTTTTGTAAAAAATCTTCTTTTTTAACAGGAGTTCCAACAGGAGTTACTCTTCTATAAATAGAAAAAATAGTACCTACAGAAACATTTACATCTATATTAGAAGATCCGTCTAAAGGATCTATTAAAACGACATATTTATTTTGATGATTCTCATCTTGACTATTGACTACAATAAAATCATCTTCTTCTTCACTGGCAATACCACAAACAATATTTCTATTCGTTAAGGTTTGAATAAACTTATCATTAGCATAAACATCTAATTTTTGCTGATCTTCCCCCTGAATATTAGTTTCTCCAGCGGCTCCAATTATATCAACTAAACCAGCTTTGTTAACTTCATGGTTAACAACTTTAGCTGCTAAACGAATAGAGTTGATTAATCTAGATAATTCTCCTGAAGTATATTTAAAAGAAGCTTGATTTTCGATGATAAACTCACCTAGCGTTTGATTTTTTTTAGCCATAAAGAATGCATAATTTATATCTATTTGCAAAGATGACAACTTTATTATAGAACTACAACGTTTTAGTATTGAAATCTTTCAATTCATTTTTTTCTTGAAAAAAATCAACAAAACAATGTGATGTGTTGTAATTTGTAATTTTTTTTAAAAGGGTACTATAAAGCCTATTTTTGTTGAAAAATTTAAGAAATGAGTTTCCATATTCGTAAAGGAGAATTAAAAGATGCAGAGTCTATTCACAATTTAATTGTGGAATTAGCTGTTTTTGAAAAAGAACCTGATGCTGTAGAAGTATCGGTTAAAGATTTAGAGTCTGATGGATTTTCAAAAGATCCAAGATTCAATACGTTTGTTGCAGAACAAGAGGATGGTACTATTATAGGAATGGCTTTATTTTATGAGCGTTATTCTACATGGAAAGGAAAAGCAATTCATTTAGAGGACTTAATGGTAACTCAAGAAAAAAGAGGAATTGGTGCAGGAAAAGCTTTATATAGTGCGGTACTAAAATATGCGTATGAAAACGGATATAAAAGGGTAGCATGGGAAGTGTTAGATTGGAATACGAGTGCTATTACCTTTTACGAAAATAGTGGGGCGAATGTTTTAAGAGATTGGAACGTAGCTCAAATGAATGAACAAAATTTAGAAAAATTTATAAATGAGAATTTTTAAGTTTGGTGGAGCATCAGTAAAAAGTCCTGATGCCGTAAGAAACGTTGTACGAGTTTTACAACATCAAGGAACAGAAAATACGTTAGTAGTAATTTCTGCTATGGGTAAGATGACTAATGCTTTTGAACGTTTAATAAAAGCATACACAGAAGGAACTGATGATGTAAAACCAGCATTACAAGCCATAAAAGATTTTCATATTGAAATGTTAGATGGCCTTTTTGAAAAAGGAGATGAAGTATATACTGAAGTTACCTATTTATTTGGAGAGTTAGCAGGCCGAATGGCAATTAATACTTCTGATGATTATGATTATGTTTACGATCAAATTGTTGGTTTTGGCGAAATTTTATCCACTACCATAGTAAGTGCGTATTTAACTAAAATAGGAATTGAAAATAAATGGTTAGATGTTCGTGAATATATTAAAACAGATAGTAATTATAGAGATGCAAAAGTAAATTGGGAGCTTACAGAAACTATAATTAAGGAAAAAGTAGACACATCTAAACTTAATATTACGCAAGGTTTTTTAGGGAATAATGGAGAATATACTACAACATTAGGTAGAGAAGGTTCAGATTACACTGCGGGTATTTTTGCGTATTGTTTAGAAGCAGATAATGTAACCATTTGGAAGGATGTGCCTGGTGTTTTAAATGCAGACCCAAGAGTTTTTACTGAAACAGAATTATTACAAAAAATATCATATACCGAAGCTATTGAGATGGCATTTTATGGAGCTTCTGTTATTCATCCAAAAACAATTCAACCTTTAGAGCAAAAACAAATTCCACTATATGTTCGTTCTTTTGATGATTTAGATAGATCAGGAACAACCGTGTTAAAATCGAATGGAATTGAGCCTGAAGTACCCTGTTATATTGTAAAGAAAAATCAAATTTTGATTTCTGTAGCAGCAAAAGATTTTTCTTTTATGGTAGAAGATAATATTAGTGATGTATTTAAAAAGCTTCACGATTATAAGTTAAAAGTGAACTTAATTCAGAATTCAGCAATTAGTTTTTCTGTATGTGTTGAAGATAAGTTCAATAGCTTTGATAAATTTTATAATGATTTAAAAGAAACCTTTAAAATAAAGTCATATAAAGATGTTACATTATATACAATCAGACATTTTAATGATGATGCTTTAGATAGTATTAAAAAGAAAGGTAAAGCTATTATTAGACAGATTAATACAGAAACGGCGCAATTAGTCATACAAGAAAACGTATAATCATCATATTTTTCTTATATATTTGCGGTTAGGTTAAAACCAAACTTACTATGGGTTTAGTTACATCAAAAGAAGTCGCAAAAGCAATAAAAGTTGATAAGCTAGGTTTTTTGGGTACGTTTATCGGCTGGTTATTGATGAAGATTTTGCGAATCTCTACTGCAAATAAGGTATACAATAAACATAAACATTTAAATGACCTTCCTTTTTTAAAAGGATTGTTAGATGAATTCCAAATTGAATTTGAAATTCCTGAAGAAGATTTTAAACGTATTCCAAAAGAAGGTCCTTTTATTACCATTTCTAATCACCCGTTAGGAGGAATAGACGGTATTTTATTGTTACGTTTATTAGTTGAACATAGACCGGATTATAAGATTATTGCTAATTTTTTATTACACAGAATAGAGCCATTAAAGCCCTATGTAATGCCCGTAAATCCTTTTGAAACACACAAAGATGCAAAATCAAGTGTAGCAGGAATTAAAAATGCATTATTACATTTAAGAGAAGGAAAGCCTTTAGGTATTTTCCCTGCTGGAGAAGTGTCTACCTATAGAGATGGAAAGTTAATGGTTGATAAAGAATGGGAAGAAGGCGCTGTTAAATTAATCAAGAAAGCAAAAGTGCCGGTAATACCTATCTATTTTCATGCTAAAAATAGTAGACTTTTCTATGTGTTATCAAGAATCAGTGATACACTACGAACAGCAAAACTTCCTTCAGAATTATTATCACAAAAAAATAGAGTAATTAAGGTTAGGATAGGTAAACCAATATCTGTTAAAGACCAAGATAATTATAAAGAGACACCTGCGTTTTATGAGTTCTTGCGTAAGAAAACATATATGCTAGCCAATCCTTTTGAAAAAAATCAGAAGTTAATCTCTACTGAAAAATTAAAATTACCTAAAAAAGCAAAGAAAATAAGCTCACAGAGAAATCCAGAGTTATTTGTTAAAGAAATTGACGGACTTAGAGATAAAGGAAAACGTTTGTTAGAGAGTAAAAGCTATGAAGTGTTTTTTACTGAGGCAAAAGAAATTCCAAATGTATTACATGAAATAGGTCGTTTAAGAGAAATCACGTTTAGAGAAATTGGAGAAGGTTCTAACAATTCGATAGATTTAGATAAGTTTGATAAGTATTATCACCATTTGATTTTGTGGGATAACAACAGCCAGAAATTAGTGGGAGCCTATAGAATGGGGATTGGTAAAGGAATTTTTAAACGCTATGGTATTAATGGTTTCTATGTACATTCACTGTTTAAAATAGAACCAGAGTTGTATCCAATGATGGAGAATACCATAGAAATGGGTAGAGCTTTCATTATTAAAGATTATCAGCAAAAACCGATGCCCTTATTTTTGTTATGGAAAGGAATAATACATATTACACTCCGTTATCCTAAACATAAATATTTAATGGGAGGTGTGAGTATTAGTAATCAATTTTCAGATTTCTCAAAATCGTTAATGATTGAGTTTATGAAGTCTCATTATTACGATCCTTATGTAGCACAGTATATCCATCCTAAGAAAGAGTTTAAAGTAAAGCTGAAAGATGGAGATAAAGATTTTGTATTTGATGCTACACAGTCAGATATGAATAAGTTTGATAAAGTTATTGATGAAATAGAGCCAGGTGCATTAAGAATACCAGTATTAATAAAAAAATATGTAAAACAAAATGCAAGATTAGTGGCGTTTAATGTAGATCCTAAATTTAATAATGCTGTGGATGGTTTGATGTATATTAAGGTTGCAGATATACCTGAAAGTACAATGAAACCAGTTCTAGAAGAGTTCCAAGCAGAACTAGAACGGAAAGCCTTAGAGAACCAAGCAAACGCAAATAAATAATAAAGTGATCATTACGATCACTTTTTTTTATACATAATATTTATAAAAGCTTTTCGTTATTCTTTAACCCAATAGTAATAAATTTAATTTAAGATGAGAAAAACTTTTATAATTCTAAGTGCGCTAACGTTGTCACTTTCTTCTTGTGTTTCTAAGAAGAAGTATTTAGCTTTAGAAAAACAATACCAAGATACAAAAGGGAATTTGCAGAAAACTGCTTTTGAAAAGAAAGAGTTAGAAGCGAAGTTTGCAAAAATTGAAAAGAGAGTAGAAAACTATAATGAAAAGATAAATTCATTAAAAGACTACAATTCTGATCTTGAGGCTAAAAATAATGTGAAATTAGACATGGTTGGTAAAAATGCTGTCATTTCTAATACAATGAAAGAGAAAATGAGAGCAACTTTAACAAAAGTTGATCCTGCTGAATTGGCTAATGCTAAAACGTTAAAAGATTCTATGGACGTTGCTATAGCCTATAACTTAAAGAAATCTATTAATAGTTCTGATTTAGAAGGTTCAGAGGATGTTAATGTAGATATTGATCAAACTGTAGTAATGATTTCTGTTTCTGATAAGTTATTATTCAACACAGCAAGTTATAGAGTAAAGAAAAAAGCGTATAAATTAATCCAAAAATTAGCTGATGTAATTAACTCAGAACCAAGTATGGATGTAATGATTGAAGGTCATACAGATTCTAGATCAATAAACAATGCAGTATTACAGGACAACTGGGATTTAAGTGTGAAAAGAGCCACTTCAATTGTAAGATTATTAGAGAAAAAATATAAAGTAGAACCAAGTAGATTAATTGCAGCTGGTAGAGGGAGTTCTATACCTTTAGTAGATAATTCTACTTCAGAAAACAGAGCTAGAAACCGTAGAACAAGAATTGTGATTTTACCAAATCTTGATAAATTCTTTGGACTATTAGCTCAAGAAGAAACTATCGCCCCATAGTTTAGAATGTGTAATTTCTTTAAAAAACTAATCCTGAAAAGGATTAGTTTTTATTTTTATAGACCTTTCTTATTTCTTTCCGAATAATCGTTGGAAGAAATTCTTTGTTTTTCCTTTAGCTTCTTTTATTTCCTCTGCTGCATCTTCTGCAAAATCTGCAGCTTTTTCAGCTACGTCATCTAAAGTTTCTTTAGCTTCTTTTGCAAACTCATTAGCTTTATTTTTAATGTTTTGGGCTTCTTCACTAGCTAGTAATTCGCTAACTTTTTCTTTTACATCATTAAAAGCATCCTTAGCATCATCAGCTAAATCCGCTAATTTTTCACCTGCATCACCAGCAAATTCTGAGATTTTTTCTTCAGCAACCTTAGCATATTCTCCAGCTTTTTCTTTCGCATCATTGAAAGCTTCTTTCGCTTCACCAGCTAATTCAGTAGCTTTATCAGCGGCAGTATCAAAAGCTTCTTTAGCTGTATTTGTAGTTTCTTCAGTAGTTTCACTTGCTGTATTTTCAACATGCTCAGCAGCATCATTTGCATGATCTTCTAAATTTTTATTTTCTTCAGACATTTTCTTTTTGATTTAAAGTTAGTTATCAAATTTATAAAAATAAAAATAATGTAAAATAGGTCGTAAATAATAAATGTATTGCAGCAATTTCATCAGTGCTAAAAATAGCTTACTCCCCTATAAATAGTGTTTTGGATTCACGGAAAAAGGGGTTTTGTGGGGACAATTGTCAATATACTTTTGTGGTATTAACCACATAAATTAAATTACAATGACACAGAAAATTTTGAAAGCCGTAATGGTAGTTTTGGTGCTGATTTTTGTTACTTCTTGTGAGAATAATGAAATAGAGAGTTTTGATACAGATGTTTCTACTATTGAGCAACCTATACCCACATTGCCAAAGTTTTTTAAAAAGAAAGTAGCACAAGTATTCGCTAAAGCTAAAGATTCAATGCCGCAACCATCAAATCCGATCTTCAGTTGGGCTTTGAAAGATGGTTCTTATTTTGAAAGATTAGGAAATCGTATTGTTAAAAACTTTAATGCAGGAACTGTTACAGAGACATATACAATTACTCATGTAGATGCTAATTTTATAATGGCGTCTCATACAACCAATGGGAATCTAATAGCATTGCCTACTTGGAGTGTTGATAATTTACGCAATTATTTTCAATACAATTCAAATTCTGAAAGTTGGGATGTTATAGATGAAGTTCGTTATCAAATACAGACGTCGCAGGATGATTTTGATGTATTTTTTAATTATATCAATCCTGATAGAATAAGACTTCGTTGGATTGCCGATTCACCAGAAAACTTTTCAAAATATAGACACGATGTATTTTTGAATGATGAAAAAGTACAAGAGAATTATACAAAGTCTTTTGCTTGGCAATATCTAACAATTCCATCACTACAAGCAGAAACTGATTATAAGCTTAAAATTGTAGCCAAAGATCAAGATAATGAAGGTAGACTAAAATTTAAAAAAGTTGAATTTAGGACACCAAAGAAAATTGAAATTTCAGATTTTAAGGTATCTATTGATAGTATAACACGATCTGGTTTTAAAGTGTATTGGACAACACCAAAAGTTAGTTCAACCAAGCCGATACAATATAATGTGCATTTATCTTCTAATGTTCTAGGAACTGTTTTAGGTTCTTCTACAGGGAATTCAATGGTAATTGATAGTTTGCCAATTTCTAAAGATATAGACTTCTCTATCTCTGTAGTAGCTGCAGTAGCTAGTGATGAAAAAGGAGCAAAGTATACAGAATATAAAAGAATTTATGCAGAAAAATTCGAGTTATTAGATTAATGAGAGTTGTTTTTTAAATAAGTAGGATTATTTTAAAAAAGATACCCAACAATTGATTTTGTTGGGTATTGTTTTCAACTAGAAAAACTAATTGAATTATCAAACATTAACTCTTAATGTCTTCTTGTTTTTTTCTCTCTATATAAGCAATATCTCTTGTGTTTTTCTGGACTGCAATTGCTGAGTAAATACTTAATAAAAATGATATTCCATAAAACCCTTTTTCACTCAATTCTAAATCAGCATTCCATAAACCAATAATTAAAAGAAGTATAGAAATTATAGTAGTTGCCCAACTGATGCTATAGTACATTTGCGTTACTTCAATACCTTCTAGCTTATCTCGTACGGCTTTTTGTACAGAAATTACTGAGAATAGTCCAAATAGTAAGATGGTAAAATAGTACCCTTTTTCATTTAGTAACATATCGGCGTTCCATAATCCAATACAAAAAGCAATTGTTCCCACAAATAAAGATGCCCAAGATGCACCTACAAAGGCACCTGTTGGTTTCTGATCGTAAATTTCTCTTTCTTTTCTTTTTTCTTTCTTGTTAGCAGTTTCTGTATTTGAAATTGTTGTTTGATAATCCATAATAATTTGTTTTAAATGATTACAGGACAAAAATGGAAATAGAAAAGTAAGTACTGAAAACATTTTTTTTAAAAAACTGATGATATATTAATGTATAAAATTATTTTAGTAATTAAATTTATTGAGTTTTTGTAATTAAAACTGATGATTAAAAATGAGTTTAGAGACTGTTATTTCTTCATTTTCTACAGATGATTACTCCAGATTCCTTACTTTTTTAAATAAAAAGAACAAAAGAACTGATGTAAAGAATATTGAATTATTTAGATTAGTTTATACTGGTGAATTGTCTTCTCAAGAAATGTGTGAACAATTGTATCCAAATCAGAAAAAAGATGCATATCATGCATTAAGAAAAAGATTATACGAATCGTTAATAGATTTTTTAGCTAGCATAAATTTAGAAGAGGAAAATTCAGAGAAAGTTGAAGTGATTAAATATATTTTGGTTGCACGTTCTTTTCTAGAACAAGGTCAGTTAGTCTTAGGTTTTAAACTTTTAGATAAAGCAAAGATTATTGCGCAAGATTATCAACTATATCCATATTTAAATGAAATTTATCATTTAAAAATTCAATATGCACATAGTAATGAAAAAGAAAGCTTAAATGACTTAATTCTTGAATTTAATAAGAACAGGGAACTCGCTAGATTGGAAGAAGAGCTCAATATTGTGTATGCTAAAGTAAGAGCAATACTAAATAAAATTACAACTAAAGGAGAGGTTGTAGACTTTCAGAAAATTGTATTAAAAATACTTCACGAGCAAAATATTGATATTGATGAAACATTATCGTTCAAATCTCTATATCAGTTGTTAACAATAGCAAGTATTTCTGCTTTTGTTTCTAAAGATTACTTGCAAGTAGAATCGTTTATGTTAGATATGTATGCATTATTAAAAGAGCATCCAAATAAAGAAAGAGAACGATTTTATCACATTCATGTATTGTATATGATTGCGAACACATTGTTTAGAACCAAGCAGTTTGAAAAATCATTAACATTTTTGGAGCTTATGAACGCTGAAATTTTAAAAAATAAGCGAAAGTATGAACGTGTTTTTAGATTGAAACATACATTATTATACACCTTAAATTTAAATTACTCCAATCAACAAGATAAAGCAATCCTAATATTAGAAGAGACTTTAAAGAAAAAACATACAGATGTTATTGGTGTATTAGATTTACACTTAAGTTTAGTGGTTTTTTATTCTCAAAAAGGAGAGATAAAGGTATCCTATAGATTAGTGTCAAAACTGTACCATACGGATAAATGGTATATAGAAAAAGTAGGAAAAGAATGGGTAATTAAAAAGAACTTAATAGAAATTTTGCTTTTAGTTGAGTTAGATAATTTTGATGTATTTGAAAATAGACTATCGAATTTTAAAAGGCAATATGGTGCATATTTAAAAGAAATAGGGCAGGAGCGTGTATTGACTTTTTTAAAGTATGTAGCTTTGTATTATGACAATCCTAAAGAGATAACGTCTGAAACTTTTTTTTCTACTTTAGAAAATTCTTTTGATTGGGTTGGAGCCAAGCAAGAAGATATATTTGTAATGAGTTTTTATGCTTGGCTAAAAAGTAAAATGATAAATGAGCCTGTATACGAGGTTACTTTAGATTTAATTTCACAAGCTCAAGAGCTATAGAAAAGCTTCATCGTTGGGTTCCCATAGTTCTATTTTATTACCATCTAAATCAATAATCCAGGCAAACTTTCCGTAGCTATATTCTTCAACGTTATCAAGTACAGTTACACCTTCGGATTTTAATTGTTCAAGAAGTTCTGTTAGATTCTCAACTCGATAATTAAACATAAAGTCTTTTTTAGAAGGAAGGAAATGATCAGTGTTTTCTTTAAAAGGACTCCATTGTGTTGAGGCTTTATTATTTTCATTGTCTTTCCACCAGAATGTACATCCCCAATCATCCGTATTAAATCCTAAATGTTCTTTATACCACTCTTTTGTAGCGTTTACATCTTCAGTTTTAAAAAATATACCGCCAATACCTGTTACTTTACCTTTTTTCATTTCTTGATGTTTTTTTCATATGTATTAATCCAATCTTCAACACTTATTTTAGTGCACAACTCCGCAATAAGCTCATAAGGAATATCATCCATTTTTTTAAATCGAACACAACTTTTTCCCATATCCAATTTACGTTTACTATGTTTAGGATATTCATTAACAAACCAATCGTGAATTTCTGGGTTAGCATAAATGCCACTATGGTATAAATTCACAGAATTTTTTTGAGAAGCTAAATTCATAAACGGTAGCGGTAATTTAGGGTCACAATGATAACCATCAGGATAAATTGAATGAGGAACATAGTAGCCTAACATATTGTAATTAATCCCTTCTTCAAATCCGTTAGGAATGTTGTTTTTAATAACTTCTCTGAGCTTTTCAATAACCATTTTACGTTCTTCAGGGAGTTGAGCTATGTATTCCTCTGGTGTAGATGCTTCGTATTTCATGAATTAAACTATTTACGTTGTAAAAATAATGCTGATAATAAAGATATTATAAATCCTATAATAACTACTGTAGCAAACATGATGAATGCCATAAAACCTGATCCTCCGTATTGTTGCATTTGTTGAGTTAACTCAGCTTTTTTAATTTCAAATTCTTCAGGAGATAAAGACACCTTCATAACCTCTAAACTCTTTTCTAAATATTCAGATGCAAAATTTGGATTGATCTGAGTCGTATAAACATAGTCCATAATTCCAAAACCAATTCCTGCAAAAGCTGAAATCAATACACCAATTACAAGAGCTTTTCCAAAACTTACTTTCCCATTGTTTTCCTTATCCCTAAAGTATTTGATACCTAAGAACACAAAAGATAATGAAGTTATCATGGATAAGTAACCTATAATTTCCTGTGTAGAATATGGCAACGATTTGCCTAAAGTAAGTGCTAAAAAGAATAGAACACTTGCTGTTATTAAACTAAAAAGACCGTATTTGATAATAGTTTGTTTCATAAGACAACATAATTTTAAATGATAGGTCAAATGTAAAATGAGTGAGTCAAAATGTACTCATACTAAAGTACCAATGTACTCATACTTTAGTATAAAACTAAATAATATTGAGCTCTTTAGCAATTTGAAGTGCTTGAGTTCTCCTTTTGGCGTTTAGTTTGGAGAGTAAATTAGAAACATGTGTTTTTATGGTGCTTTCGGAAAGAAAAAGCTCATCTGCAATCTCTTTATTGGACATTCCTTTTGCGATAAGTTGAAGGACATCATATTCTCGAGTAGTAATTTCTAATTCCTTGATTTTTTGAAGATCGATTTCTTGCTTTGAAGAGGTCTCTTGGGGAAGTTGATTCGTTTTTTTATGATAAACAATACCAATGACGAAAGATAGAATAGCAATTATAGCAACAAAAAAATCAGTGTTTAAATTCCCTGTTGCTATTGAGTATTTGCTAAGTTGAAATAAAACTAATAATACTAAACTTAAAGCACCAAAAACAAGAATTGTTTTTTTCATGCTTCTAATTTAAAAATAAGAGTTTTAACTATTAATATTTCATTCTATTTTATCGAATCCAACAACCATCCCACGGAGTTGAGGTTAATGGAATATCAAAAGGGGCATTGTTATATGTATTTCCAGAAGCAGAACCTGATACTTGAAGAAAACGGTAGGCCCAGCATTTATTATCGTGTTCTACTTTATTATTTTCCAAAGTAAGATTGGTCATTTCTAGAAAGGCTAAATGTCCATTATCCATAAAGTTATCTTTAATAACTAAATCTGCACCTTTATACATATACATTCCACAATTGTTTAATATATTATTTTCAATATATGTAGTTGCAGGGTTGATTTTCGCATTGTCATTAGAATACATAATAATTCCATTCCAATTATTAACTGAAACTGTTCGCATGGTAATGTTGTTATTTCGAACTTTCATGTCAGCATTTTTCCAATACACTAAAGGTCCATCTATATATTGACTGTCTTCTCCTTGAGTAAGGATGTTATTTTCTATAAGTATATTTTTACCATCAGTATTTACAATATCTCCACCTCTGTTATTGTGAAAATAATTGTCTTTAATAGTGATATTTTCATTAGTTCTACCAGCTCCTTCCAAATCTATTCCAAATTGAGGAGGAGTACCACTAGTATGATGTATTTCATTATCTTCAATTAAAATATTTGAAGCACCTACTAAAGAAATGCCTTGTCTTCTATTATCAGTAAAGTGATTTCTTTTTATTACAACATCTTTTAGCCCTTGTGTTTCTCCTTTTGGGCTACCTACGGTTAAAATTCCATCTCCATTAGCTTTAGCGAGTGTGGTATTTTGCACGGTAATATTACTGCTTTTTCCTTCTATACAAATCAAATGTCCTTCATCATGTACTGTACTGCCATCTGAACTTCTTGGAGTGTAAACATGGTAATCCCGATCTCCTAAAATGGTGCCTCCAGAAACTACTACGTTAGTTTTGTTTCGTATAGCAATAGCGCAATAATTCCATTTGTTATTTTTACCCATTTCAAGAATTGCATCTTTATCTAATAAAAAAGCAACATTACTGTCTAGTGTAATTCCTGCTTGATAAATATCATTACCTTCTTTTCCAATCAAATAATGTCCTTTAGGAAGATTGATGATACCATATCCTTCCGATACAGCCCAATCAATTGCAGCTTGTAAATTATCTGTAGTTTTTTCAGGGTTTGATCTGTTGTTTGGGATGTCCCATTGCGCTATATCTATAGTGTAGGAATTAGTTGGGATTTCCGGGTAAGGAAGATTAGTGATCGGCTCCATTACTCCATTGAAAGGATTGGGGTTGTTAGGGTCTGAATCTGATAATTCAGTAGCTTGATTAAAATTTATAGAAGCATCTTTAGAGCAAGATATTACACATAAAAGTATAGTAATTAAGGGAATTAATTTTTTCATAAATAATTTTTAAAATTTTGTTTTTAGAAACTGAGAACAATTTACAAAATAAAAAGGCCACTAAATTAGTGACCTTAGTTTTTGATTTTTTGTTACTTTTTTACAATTTGTGCTGTTGATTTTCCAACAACAGAAATAAAATACATTCCTGAATTTAAAAAATCAGTATTAATGATTTCGCTGTCAGAATCTGTTTTCTTACTGAATAACTCTTGTCCATTAGCATTTATTATTTTAATAGTATCATTTTTTTCTAATCCGGAAATAGTAATTGTACTTAAAGTAGGATTTGGATACATGCTAATTTTAGGTGAGCTAAACTTATTTTTAAATTTTGCTGCAGCAATAGGAGTAATGCTCCATTTCTGATTGTTATTAGTTTTACTGTAACTCCATAAGTGAACATTAGCATCTGTAGCACCACCAGCTCTATCTAAAGCAGCACTTGTACAATGTAAAGGTTGTAAGTTATAAATACCATTACTATTTTCTGTAACAATCCATTTTTGATGATCTTTAGATGATCCGGTCCAAGTAGCTACGTTTTTACCATTACCACATTGTCCGTTTGGAACTTCTAAAAATCTATTACTACCTAAGTTTTTTATGGTATATACATTATTTCCTAAATGATTGAAGGTCCATTTTTGATCATTCCAATTTCCTGGATTGTGCATTCTCGCACTATGATTTTCTAAACCTCTTGCCAACAAACGTTGATTAGAAGATCCTATAAAGTAATTTCCATTATTGATAAGTTGTGCGGCTTGTACAGTTATATTATCTATTTGATCTCTATCTATAGCTTCTCGCCATGTAGTTCCTATAGGTCTAATATGCGTTTTGTATAAGTAACCTGTGCCTGGTGTCGGAGCTTCTGACAAAGTAATAGTAATAGGTTTTGCTCCACTACCTTTTGAGACGGTTTCTACTTTGTTTCCTAACCATTTTGATGCTGACCAAAACTCAACAACAATTTCTCTGTTTGTATTGGCTTGATAGTTAATATTGAACGTATAACTTTTTTGTGAAGGAATACTTGTTGGAGGATTACTAAAAGCTACTTTGTCAGTAGTTGGAGTGTTATCATCAACTAATTCATAAGATCTTACCCAGTCATAATATGTAGTACGATCAGATAAAGAACTATTCATTCCATCTTTACCAGATTTTGGCGGATTCCAATCATAAGTTTCCACAACAAATCGTAAAAACATATCTAAATTAAAATCAGAAGGTAAGTTTATGGTTCCTACATCTTTTCCATCTAAATAAAAAGTTGCTTGATCTTTGTTTTTATACCAAACGCCATAAGTGTGATAGTCTGCCCAAGAAGGCTCTCCAATATCTGCTTTATTTCCTACAGAACCTCTTGTATAATTACATCCAGCAGGCCAGGGACAATTACTTAATTGACCGCCTGGAGGATTACTACACCAAGGTTGTCTACTATGAGAATTAGAGTTCATTTTATTAGGAAAGCTACCGTTAGGGTTTCTAGTATCGATTCCAACGACTTCTACAACATCTAATTCAGTAACTCTTCTGTCACAGGCAGAAGTTCCTTGATTGGCTTCGTTGATTAACCAAAATGTAGACGACATAAATGTTTTATTGGCCTTCATTTTTGTTTCATAATATCCATATGGAGCTTTATGTATGCTTCTAACTGCAGCACCTTCATGTGTCCATCCAGAAAATGGTTTGTCTTTAGTTTTAGCAATTAATTTTAAATTTCCATTAGAAACTGAAACATTAGCGGTTTCAAATCGGGCAGGTTTTCTCCCTTCCCAAGTAGGAATATTTTTAGCCCATTTATTGGTGTTAAATCCATTGTTGAATTCATCAGATAGGTTTTCAATTTTTTTCCATTTCTTCCCTGGGGGAGGAGCTGGTTGCGCATACGTAGTATAACATATTAGTAATACCACGACAAGTAATAAGGGGTTTACAGTTTTCATTTTAGGGTAATTATGGGGTTGATTAATAGTATAATAAACTACATTGTAGTTGATCAGTGTAAGAGATCAATTTGGTTAAGTTGATCTTTAACTGTGGGGATCCAGAATACATGCTTTCTTTTGAAAAAACACATAATAGTATAACTTGCCAATAATTAAAAAATTGTGGTATTAAGAAAAATGATTAAGATTTGATAAAAAAGTAGGAAAGAGCTTTCTAAGAAAATGCCTTTTTGATTTTATCTACTATGGTCTGTGCTAATTTTTCTTTACTTTCAATAGTCCATCCAGCGACATGAGGAGACAAGATAACTTTATCTGATTGAATGAGATGTTGAAAAGCTTCTGGCATACTGGTTTCGTTAAATAAGTTTTCAAATGATTTTTTTTCATATTCAAGCACATCTAAACCAGCACCTAAAACTTTTCCGTTTTCAAGAGCTTGTATTAAATCTGAAGTAACTACCGATTTCCCTCTAGCTGTATTGATTAACCAAAAAGGTTTTGCAAAAGCATTGATGAAGTCTTTATTGACCATATTTATGGTTAATGGAGTTTGGGGTGTATGTAAACTTAGCACATCTGCTTTTGCTTGAAGTTTCTCTAGTGAAACTTGTGTGCAATTTTCATCCCCAACATTCGGTTTAATATCATAACATAAAACTTCAACATCAAAACCTCTGAGCTTTTTAGCAAAAGCTTTTCCCATATTTCCATACCCTATGAGTCCAACAGTTTTTCCGTCTAACTCAATTCCTCTGTTTTCTTCGCGTAACCATTTCCCTTCTCTAACTTCTTTGTCAGCTTTATTAAGTTTATTAAATAAAGAAAGTAACATTCCCAAAGCATGCTCACCTACGGCATTTCGGTTTCCTTCGGGAGCAGAGATTAATTGTACTCCTTTAGTAATTGCATACTCACAATCGATGTTTTCTAATCCAGCACCAACTCGGCCAATAAATTTAAGATTTGTGGCTTTATCTAAAAATTGTTTGTCAATAGTAAATCTGCTTCTAATAATAAAGCCATCGTATTCATGAATTTTAGCTTCTACTTCTTCTTTATTTGAGGTATAGTCCTCGTAATTAGTAAAACCTAATTCTGATAATTGATGAATTAATAATGGGTGATTGGTGTCTAGATGAAGAACGTTCATGCTATTTTTAATTAATGTTATTAGAAGTTTTGTTCTTGAAATATAATAATGACCCTATTATTATAGTCGGTATTATTACACATATGACTACTGAGGCTTGTATATAATTCATTCCTAAATGCTGAAACCAATTTAAAAAATCAACACAATAATCAAATAAATAATGTGAGAAAATTTCAAAATTAGGAATGAGTAGTACAGTAAGCGCTATAAATGCCAGAAAACCTAATACTATATATTTCTGATTAAAAATTTTACTCAGTAGAAAACTAAATAATGAAGGAATGATAATGAAATATACTATAATATTAATCTCTCTATAAGTAAAACCACTTACTGCAGAAATCCATTTTAATAATTTATAGACTAAATCGAAGACTTGATCCATATATCATGACTTAGTGAAGTCTTAATACTGTTCATTTTCATTAGGGAAATCCACATTTTTTACATCAGTAATATACTGTTCAAATGCACTAGTCATTTCAGCATGTAAATCTAAATAACGACGTAAAAACCTAGGATTGAATTCATGCGTCATTCCTAACATATCGTGTGTCACTAAAACTTGTCCATCAACACCGCTACCAGCACCAATTCCGATTACAGGAATGGTTAAACTTTCAGCAACCTCTTGAGCCAATTTAGCAGGTACTTTTTCTAATACTAAAGCGAAGCAGCCTAACTCTTGTAGCAACTTAGCATCTTCTTTTAATTTTTGAGCTTCTGCTTCCTCTTTTGCACGTACAGTATACGTTCCGAATTTATAGATAGATTGCGGAGTTAATCCTAAATGTCCCATAACAGGAATACCAGCGGTTAATATTCTTGAAATTGATTGTTCTATTTCTGCACCACCTTCTAATTTTACAGCATGTCCACCTGTTTCTTTCATAATTCTTATGGCAGATTCCAATGCTAATTTGGAATTTCCTTGGTAACTACCAAAAGGTAAATCTACCACAACTAAGCAACGTTCAATAGCACGAATTACAGAGCTTGCATGGTAAATCATTTGATCTAGGGTGATAGGCAACGTAGTTTCATGTCCAGCCATTACATTAGAGGCTGAATCACCAACTAAAATTACATCTATACCAGCACCATCAACAATTTTTGCCATGGTATAATCATATGCAGTAAGCATAGAAATTTTTTCGTTATTGCTTTTCATTTCAATCAACGATTTCACAGTAATTCTCTTGTATTCTTTTTTTGCTACTGACATATGGTTTTTTGTTTAAAATCGAGTAAAAATATACAAAATACTGCAAACTCGTTAATCTTCTGTTAATTTGATTTTAATCCCTTCTTTTTTTTTAGATTTACGTTAAAGTTTTAGTTCATGTTCAAGTTTTCTTCGTTCTTTATTTTAGTCTTGCTTACCTTTTCAGGGATAGCACAAGATGCAACTGAAGAACAGCAAATTAAAAAGGTGATTGATGTATTTTTTGATGGTTTACATCAAGGAGATTCTACTTTAGTTGGCACAACATTGCATAAGGATATTAAGATTCAAACCACATATACAAATAAGAAAGGTGAGAAAATCTTAGTAAGTGAAACACGACAAAAATTATTAAAGGCTATTGCTTCTAAAAAAAGTTCAGATACTTATTTTGAAAAACTATTGTCTTATCAAATACAAATAGATGGAAATTTGGCTTCAGTTTGGACTCCATATGAGTTTTATTTGAATGATACATTTAGTCACTGTGGAGCTAATTCTTTTCAGTTATTTAATAACAATGGAAAATGGGAAATTATCTATTTAGTTGATATGAGAAGAAGACAGGAATGTAGAGTAAGTCTAGAAAAAAAATAATGTATATTTGCCCTCGTGAATAAAATTAAGGAAACACACACGTTAAATCCTGATACATGGATAGATAACTATTCAGATTATCTGTATAACTATGCTGTTGTTAGAGTTAGTAACAGCGATGTAGCAAAAGATCTTGTTCAAGAAACATTTTTTGCAGGATTACGCTCTGCTAAAAATTTTGAAGGGAAATCGACAGAAAGAACTTGGTTGATTTCTATCTTAAAACGTAAGATAATTGATTACTATAGAAAAATCAATTCTAAAAAAGGACAAGCAGAGGTAAGAATGAATTTTTATGAAGATGGAGACAATGAAGGAAATTGGATAGAAGAGCGTGTGCCGCAATCATGGAATAGTGAAACCGAAAGGAATATTGAAAATGAAGAATTAAAGAGTCAGATAGATATTTGTATCGATAATCTTCCAGAAAAATATGCCATGGTTTTTAGAATGAAAACTATTCAAGAGTTTGAAACTGAAGAAATTTGTAAGGAGCTAGATATTACTCCGTCCAACCTATGGGTAATTATCCATAGAGCTAGAACTCAGTTGAGAAGTTGTATGGAAAAAAATTGGTTTAATAAATAAAAAGATGTTTAAATTTTTAAAAATTACATGTCAAGAAGCTAATGAGATTTGCAATAAATCTCAATATGGTGAGGCTACAACATTGGAGAAAATTAAGCTTCAGTTTCATATAGCTACTTGTAAAATATGTTCTTTATATGCTAAGCAGAATGCTAAGTTAACAGACATATTTAAAGCAAAAGCGTTAGACTGTAAGCAGGAAACTCACTGCATGACTAGTGAGGACAAAGAACTACTAAAAGAAAAATTGAAGCAGGTGTCTTCATAAAAAGAAATCGGTTTTAAATGAAACCGTTTTTTTGATTTTTTGTTAGATTGAACGGAATTTGCACTAGTGTAAGTTCCGTTTTCATACTTTTACTTTAAAATTAAATTGTGCATTTCTTACCTCAAAAAATAGATGATTATGTTGTAGCACATTCAGAGCAAGAGCCTAAATTGTTACAAGAATTAAGTAGAGAAACTTGGCAAAGAGTATTAAATCCTAGAATGTTGAGTGGTGCTTTTCAAGGCAGAGTTTTGGCCATGATAGCGAAATTAGTTGCTCCTAAATCCATTTTAGAAATAGGAACTTATACAGGGTATTC
The DNA here is from genome assembly GCF_001936575.1 of Tenacibaculum agarivorans. Lineage (GTDB taxonomy): Bacteria > Bacteroidota > Bacteroidia > Flavobacteriales > Flavobacteriaceae > Polaribacter > Polaribacter agarivorans. The sequence continues at coordinate 22,729 of NZ_MSMP01000001.1, read as the reverse complement.
AGCTTTGTGCTTGGCAGAAGGATTACAAGAAGACGGAATACTTTATACCATTGATAAAAATGAGGAGCTAGAAGAGTTACAAACAAAGTATTTTGAAAAATCAGCTTACAGAGGAAGAATAAAGCAGTACGTAGGAAATGCTATTGACATTATACCAGAAATAGATAAAAATTTTGATTTAGTATTTATTGATGCAGATAAATCCAATTATCCAAATTACTTTAATTTGATTATTGATAAAATGAATCCTGGAGGTATTATTTTATCTGATAATGTTTTATGGAGCGGAAAAGTAGTAGAGGAATTGAATCCTAAAGATATCGATACAAAAATGTTATTAGAGTATAACAAACTATTAAAAGAAGATCAAAGAATTGAAACAGTTTTGCTTCCTATTAGAGATGGATTAACAGTAAGTAGGGTAAAATAAAAACTACATGTTCCTTTTTATTGGTCCAGTAAGATCTTCAATATTTTCCTTTACTTCATTTACTTCTTTATTTATATCAGAAGCTATATCTGTATCTAAACCATGATTTTTAGCGCTATCATTTATTTCACGTTTAATATCATTAGTTGCATCTTTAACTTGTCGCATTCCTTTTCCTAATCCTCTTGCAATTTCAGGAAGCTTATCTGCACCGAAAAAAACGACAACAAACAGTAATACTATAAAAATCTCTGGTCCTCCAATAAATAAAAAAGGTAACATCATAGTACAAAGATAGCTAATAAACTTTTTTAAAGTTTCCGATTCTAATTTCTTTTTTGTTAAAAACGTAAAGTTTGAGTAATTCAAGTTGAATTACTAGTTATAAATGGTATTGGCATTATCATATTTTTTTCAATTTTTAACAGAAATAGTTTGCTTTTATATTAGAAATGTATCAATAAATAAGAATAGAAAAAATGTATGATGGTGTTAGTTTGTAAGATGTTTTCAGTAAAGCTAAAATGAAGTTGAATTGAACTTATTTTTTTATGTTACAGGAATTCACTATATTATATTTCTTAAAATCAATTAATTATGGGGATTAAAAATTTTCAAGGTAAAAGAACGCTAGTGGTAAAGAAAGAAGTAGAACCTATTTTAGTTTCTGATTATATGACCAAAAAACTAATCACTTTTAAAGAAAATCAGTCCTTAGAAGAAGTGATAGACACATTGGTTAAAAACAGAATTTCAGGAGGACCAGTTGTGAATGATCGTAATGAGTTGATTGGAATTATTTCAGAAGGAGATTGTATTAAACACATCTCAGAAAGTAGATATTACAATTTACCTTTAGATAAAGAAAATACTGTTGGTAAAGCTATGGTAAGAGAAGTTGAAACTATATCAGGAAATATGAATATTTTCGATGCTGCAAATCATTTTTTAAAATCTAAGAGAAGAAGATTCCCAATTTTAGAAAATGGAAAATTGGTAGGACAAATTAGTCAAAAAGATATTTTAAAAGCAGCAATTCAAATGAAAGGAAATTCCTGGAAGTGATAAATTACTAATTTTTTGGCATCAATCAGAGATATGTTTGCTACTAAATAGCATAATTTTTTTAATTGATGCCAAAAAATATAAGTAATGATCTAATCATCATCTTCTAATAAAAATAAGGTTTCTACTGAAGCATTAAAAAGTTTCGCAAGTTTAAGCGCTAGTACAGTTGAGGGTATAAACTTTCCTTTTTCAATAGCATTTATTGACTGTCTACTAACTCCTATCTTTTCAGCTAAATTAGCTTGTGTTAGGTTATGTCTAGCTCTTTCAATTTTTATAGTATTTTTCATGCACGAATTTTTAAAAAATTAAATCTTACAATAAAAAATAATAAAGGCGTAAACATGTTGAACACTAGTATATTAAAAAATGTAAGGTCGTAAACAAATACTATTGTTAGCGCCAAAATCAAATAATTTATTACAAGTGCCCAAATTAAAGAGTCTGTTCTTAATTTTGCAATAAATTCATCCTCTATCTTTTCTTTAGAAAATCCAACAGTTAAGCCACCAATTATTATTAATAGACATGCAATTTCATCTACAATACTATTCTCTATAAGTTTGAAAAAACCTTTATTCCCACCAATTAAAGGGTCAGAGAAAATAGATAATACTTTGATTTCTAGAAGATCTGATTCATAGTCTGATGCTATAACATAAAAACCAATTAGAATACCAAAGGTCAATAATGTCCAACCTAGGAACTTATATTTATTTGGTAAAAGAAAATTTGTATTCATAACATTTAAAATTTATAATTTCAATTTAAATGTAATGTAAAATTTCCAAAATGTAAAATAAACTTTACTTTTTAAAATGTTTTCACCTATTTTAGTCTTTTAAATTTGAAATTTGAACTAGATTTTACAACTCTTTTTTAATAAGTAAATACCATTCATTTTCCAAAGCCAAATAACCTTGGTTATATATATAAAAATAGGTATTACCTGTTTTGGTTTGGTATATAGAAGTGAACAATTGAAAGTCGAATCCTTTATCATATAATTTAGCTCTTGAAACTTTAGTTTTTCCTTTAGTATTTAGTTCAGATAAAACTTTATAGTTTTTTTTAAGTCTATTATTAATATTTCGGATTAAATTCTTGGTGTCCTTATCTACTTTATTATTGTAAGTATTTCTACAATAATCTGAGCAAAATTTTTGGTCTGCTCTTCCTTTCAATTCGGTTGAGCATTCTAAACAGTATCTTTTTTCCATTATTAATCTTCTAATTCATTTTCCCAAAAACCATCTTCTCCTTCAGTAATCATAAACTGAATGAAAAAAACACATAACAAAAATGGATCTTTAGTATTTTTATGAAAGTTCAATTCAAGTACAGAGGTGTACTCTTCATCTTTAATTTTTTTGAATGTTACTATTTCTTTCCATTTTTTAAATAGAATATAGTTTACTCTTTTCTTTATTTTATATGAATAGGTTTTAGAAAATAACTTCGGTAGTTGTATTTTGTAGGTACTACCGTTTGTCTGATATAAAAATTGTATACCCTTAAAAAAGTTAAGTGTAGTTTTCTTTGTACAAGTGGCTATAGTTTTATTATCAATAGTATTAATCACATTCACTAATAATTCATAATAGCCAAATTTTTTTATTTCATGAATCTTAGTGTATTTTAGATTATAACCTGTTTCGGGTAAAAAATATTCTTCACCTTTATGATTAGAGTATACTGTTGTATTGCTATTATCCTTTAATACATATAATACATCTCGCTTTTGAAAAGATCCTATTACTCCAATATCTAAAACTCCGTCGAGTCCTGCACTTGCTGCTCCTAAAACTAGTAAGGCGAGGTCTTTAGCGATTCCTATTTTATCAGGATTATTTTTTCTATATAGTGTATATTTCATTACAATTTTAAAAATAGGTTCAAATATAATTAAAATTATCCGAATGTAGTCGACTACAGATGAATGAAGTCAAAATCAAATTTGAATAAGTTACATTTTTATCGAGCAATTTGTTTGAATAGTAACGTTTTAAGCAGGTTGGCTTAAAAAAAAAATGACAAATACTATATTTTTAAGCATATGAAAAAGTTTAACCAAAATAGCTGTTTTGTAAGGGATATTTCAAAAAAAATGAATTTTACTTTGTTTTTTTGTTAAAAATGTAATATTTTTATATTCTTGCGCCTTGTTTTTTTGATATATACTTTCTGTTAACTTTTTATTAATACTTTTTTTTAATACTTTTTTTTGGTGGACCACTTATTTTTTTTAAAATTGTACGAGTGTTTATGTTAATCCTAACATATTTACAGACAATCAACCATTAAAAAAGCCTAACTCATGTAATTGAGAACGGCGAAGCCATATCCCTACATTTAATCAATTAACCACTTATTGCACTAAAAACTATGAATTACGCTAACGGATGGCATGTAATATATGTCAAGTCTCGTTGGGAAAGAAGGGTTTATGAATCTTTAAAAGAAATTGATCTAGAATCTTTCTTGCCACAACTACAAACTATAAAACAATGGAGTGATAGAAAAAAAATAGTATTACAACCTCTATTTCCTTCCTATGTTTTTACTTACTTAAAGTCATTAAGAGAGTTTCATAAAGTTTTGTCTATTAAAGGAGTATGTCATTATGTTCGTTTTGGAAATAAGTATGCTCAAGTAACAGATAAAGAAATAGAAAAGATGAAATTTTTAGTGAGCGATCAAAACTTAAAAGTAACAGCTTCTGAAGAAAACTTTCTTAAAGTTGGAGAAATGAAAAAGATTATTACTGGACCCTTACATGATTTTGAATGTAAAGTATTGAAAGTTAATAATGACAATAAAATTATTGTTAGAATAGATTCTTTAAAACAGAATTTTACAGCAACAGTACCTTCCAATTATCTGTGTGAAGTGACTGAAATAGTTTAACTTTAATTCATAAAGAATCTTCGATTTAACAGTATAATCCTTCTATCCTTACAGTTCTAAATTTTAATATGAATTTTTATGCATTAATCTTTAGCTAATACTCAATCAGTATTCATCTAAAGAAATAGGTTTTTTATGTGAAATTTAATTATTGGGAACAATATAAAATCCTTGAAAAACATGTGTACATGGTTAATTTAATAACCGTGTAATAGCTACAAGTATGTCTATTCAATTCATTTAAAATTGGTTTAAAAAAGAGTTAAGTAAAGTATAGGTTACTGGAATTATTATAACAACTATTTACAAAGCATGTAATATACGTATAGCCTCTTATTAAAGTAAATGTACGAGTGTATTATTATTAATTAATGTTAGCATAATTGATAAGGAATTCAAACCAAATAATGAAAACAAATTTTTAAAAAATGAAAGAAGTAACACATAAATTTTCAAGATTTCATTTATCGGAATCTGCAAAAATAGTCAGTGAGAATGTACCAGGAGATCGTTCAAAAGAGCTTTTAAACTTACAGCAAGAAATAGAAGGTGCTGTAGTATCGTACCCAAGAAGCATGCCTTTTGCAATAAAAAGAGCTAAAGGAGCAATAATAGAAGACGTAGATGGAAATCAATTTATAGATTTATTTGCGGGTTGTGGAGTAGTTAACGTAGGACATTGTAATGAAGAAGTACTGTCGTATGTTAAAGAGCAACAAGATCAATTAATTCATGCTTTAGACTTTCCAACAGAAAATAAGTTATCTGCAATTCAAAAAATAATAAAAAACTTACCTGAATCAGTACAAGGAGATTATAAGGTAAGTTTTGGAGGGCCAACAGGTTCAGATGCTGTTGAAGCTGCAATTAAATTGGCAAAAATTAAAACAGGAAGAGATGGAATTATAGCATTTTCTGGAGGATACCATGGTATGACTTCTGCGGCTTTAGCAGTTACTGCGGATACAGCTTTCAGAAAAAGATTAACATCTTTAATTCCTAATGTACATTTTACACCATTTAGCTATCAATACAGATGCCCTTCTAATGATGATGAATTTGCATGTAAAAACTATGCAATTGATCGTTTAAAATTCTTATTAGAAAATAAACATTCTGGTATTGCAAAACCGGCAGCTATTATTGTAGAATCAATTCAAGGAGAAGGTGGAAATATTCCTCCAGTGCCTGGTTTTTTGAATGAGTTAGTTGAAGTAGCGCATAATAACGATGTACTAGTAATTTTTGACGAAATTCAGAGTGGATTCTTTAGAACAGGAGAGTTTTTAGCTTGTATGAATTATGGAGTAATGCCAGATATCATCACATTATCGAAAGGTCTTGGAGGTGTAGGTTTTCCAATTTCTGCATTAGTTTATAAAAAAGAAGTAGAAGCTTGGGGACCAGGTGCACACATAGGAACCTTTAGAGCAAATCAGGTAAGTTTAGCAGCTGCTAATGGAGCTTTTGATTTTGTAGAAAAGTACGATGTAAAGTCTCATACTAAAGAAATGGGAGCATATATGACTCAAGGATTAAATAATCTTGCTAAGAAATTCCCTTTTATAGGAGATGTAAGAGGTAAGGGACTAATGATCGGTGTTGAGTTAGTAAAAGATTTATTTACAAAAGAGCCATATCCAGAAATGGTAAAAGAATTAAGAGCGAATTGTTTACAAAGAGGATTGTTATTTGAAGTTGGTGGTCATTATAACAATGTACTTCGTATAGTACCGCCATTAACAATTACACCGCAAATTATAGATAATGCATTATCAATAATGGAGGAATCTTTTGAAGCAATTACATCTAAAATAGAAGAAAAGAAAAACGATGCGGTTCTTGAAGAAGCTTCATTTTAATTAAAAAACACTAGTAAAACCTCTAATACATTCAATGAAAAAAATAGAAGTTTTAAGTGTAGAAAATTCTCAATTGCTTACTGATGATTTATGGTTGAGTTATTTGTTGCAAATACCAAAAAATCAACAAAAGAAAGTGGAAAAATTTCACTTTCAAAAAGATAAACAAGCGAGTCTTTTAGGAAAACTATTACTCAAGAATGTATTAGAGATCTATTTTGTAAATACATCTCTTAATGATATAAAGTATACAAAATATCAAAAGCCATATTTCGAAGAAGATTTTTCATTTAATATTTCTCATTCAGGAGATTATGTGGTTTTGGCATATTCATTATGTAATTCATTATTAGGGATTGATATCGAAAAAATAAATGAGAATCTTCAAATAGAAGGCTTTAATTCAATACTAACATTTGAAGAAAAAGAATACATAAAAAATTCAAAATATCCTTACAAAACGTTTTATGATACTTGGACAATAAAAGAGGCGTTAAGTAAAGCAGATGGAAGAGGCTTAGGTATACCGTTTAAGGATATAAAAATTAACCAAGATTACGTTTCTATTGATCAAACTAAATGGTTTAGTAAAAGTGTAGAGATAGCATCTAATTACAGATGTCATGTAGTATCAAATCACATTTTTACCATAAATCATAACCAAGTAGAGCTACAAGATTTATATAAGAGTATTAGTCCCGTTTTTAGCTAATTAAAGATCAAATACTATGTAGAGTATTGTTAAAGAGACGATAAAAAAACTAATTAAGATTATGGAAATATTAAAATTTGGAGGAAGTTCAGTTAGTTCTAAAGTTTCTCTAGAAAATATGGTGCAAATAGTACGAGGATATAATCTGAATAATGAACCTCTAATTATTGTAGTTTCAGCTCTAAAAGGAGTAACAAATCATTTAGTGGATCTTGTAGATATATTAAAAAGAGAAGAAGAAGGTTACAATAAAATTATCAACATAATTTCTAAAAAGCATCAAGAATTCATAAATGTTATTTTTAAGGAAGCTCCTAAAAGTTTAGAACAACACATAAAGAAACAAGAGCAAAATCTTATAGAAACTGTAAATGAAATTGTAAAAAAACAAAGTTTAAGCTCTAAAGATTATGATAAAATTATAAGCTTTGGAGAATTGTTTTCAGCTCAAATTATAGCAGCGTATTTAAATGAAAATCAATTAAATTTTTGTTTTAAAGATGCAAGAGAATTCATTATTACTGACACAAATTTTACCAATGCAAAAATAGATTGGGATTTAACAACATCAGTAGTAACCTCTTTTTTTGCAGAAAATAAAAGAAGCTATGTAGTTACAGGTTTTATAGCACGTTCAATTTATGGAGACACAACAACTTTAGGTAGAGGAGGCTCGGATTATACAGCAACTATTTTAGCAACAATTTTAAAGGCAGAAAAAGTAACTAAATGGACAGATGTAAATGGAATTATGACAGCTGATCCTAATAAAGTTTTAAAAGCAAGCTCTTTAGAAAATATTACATTTTCAGAACTTAGAAACCTGTCGAAGTTTGGATCTAATGTATTAGTACATCCAGAATCTATAGATGAGCTATCTAAACATAATATTCCATTTTTAATTAGAAATACTTTTGATTGTAGTTTTAAAGGTACGCAAGTTATAAATGAAGAAGATTTTTGTTTGCAAAAAGCCTTATCAGCTCATCAAGCCTGTAGTATAGTAAGCTTCGATAAAAACTGGGATTTACCAAAAACATTAATTAAAGAAATTATAGATAAGAACTATCTGTTTTTTAGAGTGAAAACTTTTAAAAACGATGATAAGTCCTATTATGTAGTTGCAAATGATTGTATCAATTTCTTTAGTGAAAACTTTGAAACACTAATACAAGAAATAGGAATAAATACTTCTTCAAATTCACGCTATGCAAATATCATTGACGATGATATTGTTTTAATAACAGTAACTAGTCAAAAAATGGATAAAAAAGAAGAATTGAAGAAGATTAAAGAAACGTTAGAATTAGATAAAATAGAAATTTTAGGATATAGGCTCTTTTTTAACTCGATTTGTATGATTTTAAAAGAAGGTGACTTTAAAAGATCCTTAGGAGTTTTACATGGAAAAATAATTGACAATCCAAGTAACTTGAGTTTAAGATTAAGTTAGCAATAGAATTTTATTTGATACTAGAAATCAAGAGATATAAAAGAACTATTTATAACATAAAGGAAATTAGTGATACGTTTATTTTCTCTGATTTAAAGTAATATAATTTATACTCACTACACCGTAATTAGTATTTCACACTAGTATAAGTACAAGTATTTTAAGAATTCAAAATTTAACAAAAGAATGACTAATGAATAAGGCAAGAATAATAGCAATACCATTTGCTGGAGGAAATAAATATAGTTTTAATGACATTGAAAAGCACATTGCAAAAAAAGTCGAGTGGATCACTTTAGAACTTCCTGGAAGAGGTGGACGATTTAAAGAAAACTTGCTGACCAATGTGAATGATATGGCAGAAGATCTTTTACAAAAAATGATACCTCATATTTTGAAAGAAGGCCCATATAGTATCTATGGACACAGCCTTGGAACTTTGTTAGGCTATGAGTTAACAAAAAGAATTAGAGAAAAAGGGTTAAAGCAACCAACATGTCTATTCTTAACAGGAAGAGGAGCTCCAGGGTTCGAAAGATGTAGTAAAAAAAGATCACATTTACCCAAGGATGAGTTTTGGGAAGAAATTGATAAAATAGGAGGCTTACCTAGTGACTTTTTCGAACATAAAGCATTATTAGATTTATACTATCCTATAATGAAATCTGATTTCAAAGCAGTGGAGGAGTATCAATATCAAGAAATGGAAAATCCTTTTTCAATTCCAATACATGTTTGCATGGGAGAAGATGAAATAGGGAAAGAAGAAGATGATAAAACACCTTTACCTACTATGAAAGCATGGCAAAATGAAACTACATCAGCTTGTACTTTTGAGTTATTAAAAGGAGATCATTTTTTTATCTTAAATCATTCAAAAACAATTGCTAATAAAATTTATGACGCTGCAATACGTGACAATGTAGTAGTTTATTAATCAATTTTAAATAACCAAATAAATACTAAATGTAATAAATGATTTAATCAATTTATTACAAGAATAAACAACTTAAAACTAAATAAAATTGGAAAAATTAACTTTATACAGCTTTTTTAAATTCAAATTAGCTTTACCAATGTTGGCTATATTTACTATCATTAGTAGTTTATGGAGCACAGCTTTAATATCGATCATTAATAATAAAATATCAGGAGCTCCCTTGCCATTGCTTGAAGGTTATGATTGGCAAGTTTTTACATTTTTTGCAGTGTCATCGTTAATATTTACTTACTTCTTTAAAATGCATATCATCAAAATAACCTTAAACTTTGGAAAAGATATAATGCTTAAAATCATTAACAGACTAAGGTTATCAGATTATGAATCTTATTTACGTTTAGGAGAAGCTAGAATTAGAACAGCAATGGAAGATATAGGTACTTTAGAAGAAATTCCAGAAACATTTATATCCTTATTAAATGCTTTAATTATGTCAATTGTTACTATTGCATATATGTTCTTTTTATATCCTCCAGGAGCACTAATGATTATAGGTCTAGTGATCGTTCTAAGTGCTGTTTACATGTACAGAAGTGCAATAATTGAAAAGAGTATGGATGAAGAAAGGGATTTAGATGATGATTTTATGAATAACTACAATGATTTTGTTCATGGTTTTAATAAAATTAAAATGAGTACAAAAAGAAGTAACTCTTTGTTTTATAACTTTATGAAAAAGAACAGAGAGAACTCAGTTAAGTTAATGGTAAGGTCGCAAAAAGCGTCCTTAGGAAATGAAGTAACAGGAGAATTTTCTTTTAATCTTTTAATCGCTACAATTATTTTTATAATGCCAGTTATTTTCACAGTAGAAAAACAAGTAATTAGCGGTTTTATGTTTGCTGTTTTATTTTTAATAGGACCTATATCTATGTTAATTACTATGATTCCAAGTGTTATAGCTTTTAATGTGGCAATTTCAAGGTTAAATGAATTCACAGAAATTACTACCAGTAAGTTTAATTATGAAAAGCTTCCAAAAGATTCGGTAAATACTTTAGAAACTTTTGATAAGCTTACAGTAAATGATGTAACATATGAGTACCTTAATGAAGAAGAAGGAAAAGTAAGTTTTAAACTAGAACCCATAGATTTAGAGATAAATAGAGGAGATGTAATATTTATATATGGAGGTAATGGTAGTGGAAAAAGTACTTTTATAAATATTTTATCAGGTTTGTGTATTCAAAAATCTGGAGATATGTATTACAATGATACATTAATTACAAATGAAAATAGATTGCATTATCGAGATAAACTGTCTTGTGTGTTTTCAAATAACTATCTTTTTACTGAAAATTATGATGGATTTGATTTAACAGAATCAAATACAAAATTCCAGGATTTACTTAAAGAAATGAAACTTGATACAGTAATTATACAAAATGAAGATAAGAATAAGGTACATCAAGATTTATCTAGTGGTCAGAAAAAAAGATTAGCTCTTATATACACTTTATTAGAAGATAAAGATATTTTTATTTTTGATGAGTGGGCAGCTGAGCAAGATCCAGAGTTTAGAAAGTATTTTTATGAAAATATTATCCCTTCACTAAAAAGAAATGGAAAAACAGTGATCGCAATTACGCACGATGATGCATATTACCACCTATGTGATCGCTTGATTAAGTTCTCTTATGGACAGATGAAAGAGGAAGAGAAATTATTAGGAGTGCCAAGTTTTTAACAGTTAGCATAACTTATATAATTTCTATTTCATCATACGTACGTGTAATCGTCAATAATTAATACCTTTTTTATTTTAAAAATAAGATTAAGCTAGTCTTATCTGCACATTTATAAGCATATAATAACAATGTGAAGCTTCAAAGCTTACTACGAACTAAATCGAAGTAAGTAGAAACTTTATGTAAAAATTACACATTGTTATTAGTGTATAGACTCTTCTTATTACTACAATTTTCCAAAAGGTAAGTTTCTTGAAATAAAAAATCTAAAATGAATCTAAAACAGAAATTACATTTAGCACAGCTAGAGGTGTATTATGGTCAATTAATAGATCCTCAGAGTCCGATATATAATATGGGAGGATATGTTGTTCTCACAGGAGCATTAGATACCGCTTTATTTAAAAGTGTAGTTGCTAGCTTATCTTCGGTTTATGATACTTATAACTATAGGTATGATTTTACAGGAATCGAGCCTATGTTTCACATAGGAGATCATACAGAAGTTCATTTAAACGAAATAGATTTTTCACAGGAGGAGAGTCCAGAAAAAGTAGCGAAAGAATGGATGCAACGAAGAATAGATACCGCTTTTGATTTAACACAAGATAAATTATACGATTATACACTTATAAAAATAGCTGAGGATATACATTGGTGGTGTGTTTTGAATTATCATTTAATATATGATGGATTTGGTTCTGCTTTAGTGGTAAGCTATGTAATAGATGAATATGATAGAAGATTAAACAATATTGAAGAAACTGAGCCAAAAAAATATCCATCTTATTTTAGTATTACTCAAAAGAATAATGAGTATTTAACATCTCAACAATATGAAAAAGATGCAGTGTATTGGAAAGAAAAATTTACTAGTATTCCTGAATCTGTAATAAATCCTAATAAAAAAAGTAACAAAAAAGGTGGTTATAGATTTTCTAAACATACTTCTGAATCTGATAAAGCATTATTTAGTCGATTAACAGAAAAAACAAAAGCCAGTTTACCGCAATTTACAATAGCGGCATTGTTACTATATTTTGGAAAAACTACAGACAAGAAAGAGTTTAGTTTTGGAGTACCAGTTCATAACAGAGTTAGCCGTGCAGAACGTAAAGCATTAGGAATGTTCTCTAGTATACTTCCTTTTAAAGGAGAGTATAATTCAAATGAAACGTTATTAGATTTTATTACAAACATAAAAAAAACGCAACGTAACGATTATAGGTATAGGCAATATCCAATTTCACATTTAAATAGATCATTAAAATTATTGTCAGAAAGTAGAAAACAACTTTTTGATATCATAGTTAACTATGAACCATTTCCGCTTCCAAAGTCATTAGAATCTGGACTACAGATAGTCATAAAACACTTATCTACAATCGTCGATTTAGAAGTCCCATTATCGTTTCGCTGGTGTGATTATGGAGAAGATTCATCACTAATTTTAAATGTTGATTTTCTTCAAGAATATTTTGATAAAGAAGAGATAGAAAAGCTAACAGAAAGAATACTTTTTATTATAAGGCAGTTTGAAGAGAATTTAGAGCAACCACTAAAAAATATATCCATTCTAACTGAACAAGAAAACAAGCAAATATTAGATGTTTTTAATGCTACAGAACAAGCATACCCATCAGATAAAACAATTGTAGAATTATTTGAAGCACAAGTAGCAAAAACACCAAATGCAAATGCAATTTCTTTTGAAGATAGGACCATATCTTACAAAACGTTAGATGAAAAATCAAATCAATTAGCACATTATTTACGAGCAAACGGAGTACAACCAAATGTATTTGTAGGAGTTTGTATGAATCGTAGCTTAGAGTTAATTATCGGAATTCTAGGAATTTTAAAGTCTGGCGCAGCATACGTTCCTATTGATCCTAATTATCCTGAAGATCGTATCGATTTTATGTTGAAAGATGCTGATATTCAAATAGTATTAAGCTCTAAAGCAAATAGTGAAGCATTGTCAAGAAGAGAAAATATAAATACTATTTCTCTAGATGAAAATTGGGATGAATTAATTTCAAACTATTCAGAAAAAATATTAGAACATATTATTAAGCCGAATGATCTAGCTTATATAATCTATACCTCAGGAAGTACTGGAAGACCAAAGGGAGTTCAGATAGAACATAAAAACATTATTAGTTTAGCATTAAGTTGTGATTATGTTACATTAAATTCAGATACTGTTTGGTTGTCTACTGGTTCTATTTCTTTTGACGCTACTACTATAGAATACTGGGGGACACTTTTAAATGGAGGAGAATTAATACTTACAACAAAAGAAACGCTTTTAAATGGAGCAAATTTAAAAGCAACATTACTAGAAAAAGAAGTGAATACTTTGTGGATGACTGCTTCTTGGTTTCATCAATTGGTTGATGAAGATCCAAGTATTTTTTCATCCCTAAAATACCTATTAGTTGGAGGTGATGTTGTATTGTTTAACTATACTAATAAACTAAAAGAATTATACCCAAATCTTACTATAATTAACGGGTATGGACCAACAGAGAATACCACATTTTCAACTACATATGAGATAGTTAATACTAAAGTTTCTCTTCCGATAGGGAGGCCTATTAAAAACAGCTTTGCTTACGTTACTAATTCTGAAATGAATTTAGTTCCAGTAGGAGTTGTCGGAGAATTAGTAGTAGGAGGATCTGGAGTAGGTAGGGGGTATTTGAATAATGAAGAATTAACTGAAGAAAAGTTTGTAGATAATCCATTTAAAAAAGGAGATAGATTATATAAAACAGGTGATTTAGCGAAATGGTTACCTGATGGTAATATTGAGTTCATTGGAAGAAAAGATGCACAGATAAAGATTCGAGGATATCGAATTGAACTTGGTGAAATTGAAAGCGTATTATCTAACATACCATCAATTAGTCAATGTTGTGTATTAGCAAAAGAAGATGTTGTTGGAAATAAGCGCTTGGTAGGATATGTAGTTTTAGAAGAAGCATTTGAAAAAGAAGTTGTTCAATCAGAACTAAGAAAGAATTTACCAGACTACATGGTCCCATTAATTTGGGTAGAAATGGAGTCAATGCCACTAACTAACAATGGAAAGTTAGATCGAAAAGCATTACCAAATCCAAATATTTCAGATTTGTCAAGTAACCAATATGTGGCTCCTAGAAATGAATTGGAGTCAACATTAGTTTCTATTTGGCAAGAATTACTTGGGATAGAAAAAATTGGAGTGTACGACGATTTCTTTGAATTAGGAGGCCATAGTTTACTAGTAGTACAATTAATTTCACGTTTACAAACCATTGGATATTATGTGGAAGCAAAAAATATATTCGCAAGTCCAACAATAGCTTCTATTGCCGCAAATGTATCCGTTTCAAATACAGTGTATCAAGTTCCCGAAAATGGAATTACTCCAGATACAGAGTATATCACTCCAAGCATGGTTCCTTTAATTGATTTTGAACAGGAAGATATAGATAAAATCATTTCTCAAGTAGAAGGAGGAGTTGCCAATATTCAAGATATTTATCCATTATCACCATTACAGGAAGGTATGTACTTTCATTATTTAATGAGTGATAAAAATGAAGGTGACCCTTACATAATATCGAGTTTGCTATCATTTTCAGATCAAGAGAAAAGAGTAACTTTTATAGAGGCTTTGCAATTTATAGTGAATCGACATGATGTGTTACGTACTTGTATGTTGAGTAAAGGTTTACCAAAGGCAGTACAAGTAGTGCTTAAAGAAGCAAAGTTATTAGTAGAACATTTAAAAGTTAATGATTCTACTAAGGATGTAGTATCTGAATTAGAATCACTTCGAACTCCTGAGAATCAATGGATGGATGTTGCTAAAGCTCCTTTATTACAGGTAACAATAGCTGATGATTTAGAAAAGGGATGTTATTATTTACTACTTCAACAGCATCATTTAGTACTAGATCATGTAGGAATGGAAAAAATTGTTTCTGAAATGGAAATGTATGTTTCAGAAAATATAAACAGCCTTCCAACTCCAGTTCTTTATCGAGATTTTATTGGTCATACATTACATGCACAGTCAATCAATGATAGTGAATCGTATTTTACAGAATTATTAGGAGAAATAGATGAACCAACTTATCCGTTCGCTTTATCAAATGTTTTAGGAAATGGTACAGATGTAGAAGAAACAAGTACTGTTTTACCTAAAGCATTAAGTAAAGAAATTCGAGTAGTTTGTACCAATTTAGGAATCAGTCCAGCAGTACTTTTTCATGCAGCATATGGATTAGTTGTAGGAAGGTGTAGTAATACATCGTATGCTATTTTCGGATCCTTATTTTCAGGGCGTTTACAAGGGACTTTAAATTCAGCAGATTCATTAGGTCTATTTATCAATACCTTACCTTTCTTTACAGCGTTAAAAGGAACTATTTCTGAATATATAATTGCTGTAAAACAGGGGTTAGAAGACTTATTATCTTATGAACAAACTTCCTTAGCAGATATTCAATCTTGGAGTGGAATCTCTAATGAAATTCCACTATTCAGTGCATTATTGAATTTTCGTCACTCTTCAACCGTTTCAGAAACAGAAGAAATCACAAAGAAGTTAGGAATTCAAACCATAGAAAGTCAAGAACGTACTAATTATCCTTTTATGCTAAATGTGGATGATTATGGAGATGATTTTCGATTAGAAGTCCAAGTTAGCAATACTATCATTCCAAGTCGTCTACTAAACTATATGGAAGAGGTATTGACTCAGTTATTAAAAGGCTTACAAACAGAAAAAGAGTTAGCTGTTACTAGCATAAATATTCTACCAGAATCAGAAATTTCCCAATTGTTGGAGGATTTCAATACAACAACTACTGAATATAGCAGTTGTAATACGATTTTAGAGTTATTTGCAGATCAGGTAAAAAAATCACCAGACAATTCTGCTGTAGTGTATAAAGGAAATACTTTAAGCTATAAAGAATTGGATGACCGTTCAAATCAATTAGGTCGTTATTTACGAGATCAAGGAGTAACATCGGATAGCCTAGTAGGTATTTGTATTGATCGTAGTTTAGAGATGATAGTGGGTATTTTAGGAACTCTAAAATCAGGAGGCGCTTATGTTCCGATTGATCCGAAGTATCCAAGTGATCGTATTGCCTATATTTTAGAAGATACACAGGCGAGTTTAGTAGTTTCTAATACAGCTACAAGTAGTGTTCTAGATCAAATTACAGGAATTACGGTGATAACTCTAGACGAAGAGAATGGAGCTATTTTATCTCAAAGTACAAGTGAATTAAATTATCAATCACTTTCAAGTGCTGATTTAGCCTATATTATTTACACTTCAGGGAGTACGGGTAAGCCCAAGGGAGTTATGATTGAACATGGTAACATGCTCAATTTAGTACAGTGGTCTATTGAGAATTTTAAGGATTCTTTAGGGCTAGGAATGTTGTGTAGTACTTCAATGAACTTTGACTTATCAATATTTGAAATCTTCACGAGTTTATGTTGTGGTTCTAAACTAGAGTTAGTAGATAATTTATTATCGTTAGCAGAAGGTGAATCTGTAGAAGTTTCTTTGATAAACACTGTTCCAAGTGTTTTACAAGGATTATTAGAATCGGGGAAGTTACCGAATAGTGTACAGACCATTAATTTAGCAGGAGAACCCTTATTGCCAAGTTTAGTTGATCGTATTTACAAGGAGAGTTCAGTAAGCTCAGTTTACGATTTATATGGTCCATCAGAAGCCACTACCTATAGTACTTTTATTAAAAGAGAGTTAGGAGGAGTACAAACTATTGGACGCCCAATAGCAAACACACAGATTTATATTGTTAATGAGTCTACAGAATTAGTTCCTGTGGGAGTTGTAGGAGAACTATGTGTAGGCGGAAAAGGAGTAGCTAGAGGATACTTGAATCGAGAAGCATTAACATCAGAGAAATTTGTTGATAATCCATTTGTAGCAGGTGAACGAATCTATAAAACAGGAGATTTAGCAAAGTGGCTACCAGATGGTACAATTGAATATGTAGGTAGAGGAGATACTCAGGTAAAAGTTCGAGGTTATCGAATCGAACTTGGAGAGATAGAGAGCGCATTATCAAACATAACATCAATTACGCAATGTTGTGTATTAGCAAAAGAAGACGTTACTGGAAATAAACGATTAATAGGTTATGTAGTTTCAGAAGAATCTTTTGAAAAAGAAGCTATTGAGTTAATAGTAAAGGAGAGTTTACCAGAATACATGGTCCCATTAATTTGGGTTGAATTAGATGCTATGCCATTAACTCCAAGTGGTAAGTTGGATAGAAAAGCATTACCAGAACCTGAAGGATCATTATTATCAACAAAAGAATACGTAGCTCCAAGAAATGAAACAGAAGAACAATTAGTTTCTATTTGGCAAGATATATTAGGAGTAGAACAGATAGGAATACACGATAATTTCTTTGAATTAGGAGGACATAGTTTATTGGTGGTACAACTAATTTCACGTTTACAGAAATCAGGTATTCATGTAGCGGTTAAAGATATTTTTTCAAATTTTACAATTGCTGCTATTAGTACGCAATTATCCTCTTCAAATACATCATATGAAGTTCCAGCTAACGGTATCAAAGAAGATACAGATCATATTGTACCAAGTATGGTTCCATTATTGGATTTTGATCAGAAAACTCTTGATATAGTAGTTTCACAAATTTCAGGAGGAGTTACTAATATTCAAGATATATATCCTTTATCACCACTACAAGAAGGAATGTATTTCCATCACTTGATGAGTGATAGATCTAAAGGAGATCCATATGTGCTATCAAACTTACTTTCTTTTACTAGTGAACAGAAACGTTCGACATTTATAGAAGCATTACAGTTTGTAGTGAATCGTCATGATGTTTTACGTACTTGTGTTGTTAGTTCAGGATTACCAAAGGCAGTTCAAGTAGTACTTAGAAATGCAACTTTACCTGTGGAGAATTTAGAGTTGAATTTGGAAGCTTCAGAAGACATATTATCAAGCCTAAAGGATTGTACAAAACCAGGAAGTCAATGGTTAGATGTTTCTAATGCTCCACTATTAGACTTAAAGATTGCAGATGATGTTAAGAATGATCTGTATTATTTAGTAATTAACCAACATCATTTGATTTTAGATCATGTAGGTTTAGAGAAAATCGTATCAGAAATTGTTAGTTATTTATTAGGAGAAGGATCAAGTTTAGCAACTCCAGTCTTATATAGAGACTTTATTGGTCATACATTACATCAACGTGAAGTTAATGACAGCGCTACTTATTTTAAGAATTTATTAGGTAATATTGATACTCCTACTTATCCATTTGGTTTGTCAAATATTCAGCAAGGAGGCTTAAATATAGAAGAATCACAATGTGTTTTAGGGATAGAATTGAGTACAACTATTAGATCGGTTAGTACTCGATTAGGAATGAGTCCAGCAGTATTATTTCATGCTGCTTTTGGTTTAGTAGTTGGTAGATGTAGTGGAAGTGACTATGCATTATTTGGAAGTTTATTTTCGGGTCGTTTACAAGGTTCTTTAGGGGCTTCAGATTCGTTAGGATTATTTATCAATACCTTACCATTTTTAGTTTCTTTACAAGGAAGTGTTTCAGCTTATATTAGTAGTGTTCAGGAATTATTAGGTGCTTTATTACCTTATGAGCAAACGCCATTATCTGCTATTCAAGGATGGAGCGGAATTTCAAATGATACTGCTTTATTTAGCGCATTATTAAATTATCGTCATAGTCAAGTTACTCCAGAGGGTGGTTTGAGTAATGATCATGATTTAGGAGCTACAATATTGAATTCAGGAGAGCGTACAAATTATCCTTTTTCGATAGATGTTGATGATTATGGAGATACTTTTGGTTTGACTGCTCAAATCATTTCAGGGATTGACTCAGACCGTATTTTGAATTATATGGAGACTGCATTAGAAGATTTATTAAAATCTTTAGTAGATGCTCCTTCAAGTTTGATAAGTTCATTAGATATTGTATCTGGAGAAGAGCGCCTCAAATTATTAAACATATTTAATGCTACTGATGTTACGTATAACTCAGAGATTACTTTTTTAGATCTTTTCGAAACTCAGGTTACTAATAATCCAGATAGTATTGCACTAGCATTTAAGAATGATAGCTTAACCTACAGCGAATTAAATGCTCGTTCAGAAGATTTAGCGTATTATTTAATAGCAAAAGGAGTTACTAAGAATTCTTTAGTTGGTCTTTGTTTGGATCGCAGTTTAGATGTATTAGTTGGTATTTTAGGTATTTTAAAATCAGGTGGGGCGTACGTACCTATTGATCCAAGTTATCCTAAAGATCGTATATCTTATATGCTTTTGGATGCAGAATTAGGTATAGTGATTACAGATACTGCTACAAAGGAGTTATTACCAGAAGAGATTCCTTTTGAAAATATTGTATTAGATCAAGATTGGGACAAGATTTGTGCAGTTAATCATAAAGAGTTAATTGTAGATCGTTCGGTTGAAGATTTAGCATATGTAATTTACACTTCAGGTAGTACTGGAAAACCTAAAGGAGTTGAAGTAACACATAATTCTTTAGTAGATTATGTGTTAACCTTTTCATCTTATTTTAATATAAACAGTTCAGATGTTATTTTAAGTCAATCTACAATTTCATTTGATACTTCTATTGAAGAGTTATTCCCAATTTTAAGTGTAGGAGGTAAATTAGTTATAGCAGAAGATCGTACAGATTTTTCATCTCTTGTTGATCTATGTAAAGAAGCAAAAGTTACTTTACTAAGTACAAACCCTTACATGGTATCATATATAAACTCGGAAGATAGTATAGAAGAGTTGTCTTTACGTGTTGTTATTAGTGGTGGAGATGTTTTAAAAAGTTCTTATGTAGATAAGATTTATGATAAGGTTGCTATTTATAATACATATGGACCTACAGAGGCTACAGTTTGTGTTAGTTACTATCATGTAGATCAATTATCGCAAAGTATTCCTATTGGTAAGCCTATTGCAAATACAAAATTATATATAGTTGATTCCTCTGGAAATTTGTGTCCAGAAGGTGTTGTAGGAGAGTTATGGGCATCAGGTGCAGGTGTTGCAAAAGGATATTTAAATAGACCTGTATTAACATCAGATAAATTTATAGACAATCCTTTTCATTCAGGATTACGAGTATATAAAACAGGGGATTTAGCGTATTGGCAGGAAGATGGAAATTTAAGATTTGTTGGTAGAAAAGATGCACAGGTTAATCTTCGAGGTTATCGTATTGAGTTAGGAGAAATTGAGTATGCTTTGTCTCAAATTTCAACAATAGAAAGTAGTTGTGTAGTTGTTCAAACTGCTGCTATTGGAGGGAAGCGTTTAGTTGGTTATGTTGTGGTTTCGGAAAATTTTGATAAGACAGCCACTGAGGAAAAACTAGCTTCTTTATTACCAAGTTACATGGTGCCAAAGATATGGGTGGAATTAGAAGTATTGCCTTTAACAGCTAATGGTAAGTTAGATAAAAAAGCGTTACCTGCCCCAGAAGATAGTTTGTTATCTAGAGAAAGTTATGTGGGACCTAGTACAGCCATTCAAGCGAAGTTGGTGGGTATTTGGCAAGAGTTGTTAGGGCTTGAGAAAATAGGTGTTTATGATAATTTCTTTGAATTAGGTGGTCATAGCCTGCTTGTTGTAGAGTTGATTTCACACCTGCAAAAACACGATTTAAATATCACAGTAAGAGATATTTTTGCTACTCCTACCATAGCAGGAATTAGTGATAGTTTATCATCTTCTACAGCAGTTTATCAAGTTCCAGCAAATGGAATTACAGTAGATACTGAGCGCATTATTCCAACAATGGTCCCATTATTGGATTTTGAACAAGATCATCTAGATAAAATCGTGAGTAGTATTGAAGGTGATGTATCTAATATTCAAGACATCTATCCGCTGTCGCCATTACAGGAAGGAATGTATTTCCATCACTTAATGAGTGATAAAAATGAAGGAGATCCATACATTACACCAAATTTATTATCCTTTACAACTAAAGAAAAGCGTAGTTCTTTTATAGAGGCTATGCAGTTTGTGATAAACCGTCACGACGTTTTACGCACTGCTTTTATAAATAAAGGCTTGCCAAAACCAGTTCAGGTAGTCCTTAGAGAAGCGAAATTATCAGTAGAAGAAATAACAGTAGAAGCATCAAAAGATGTTTTATCAGAATTAAAAGCACTAACGGCTCGTAGAAATCAATGGTTAGATGTTTCTAAAGCTCCATTAATAGCGATACAAACAGCAGACGATCTACAGAATGATACGTATTATTTGATCTTATTAGAACATCACTTAATTATGGATCATGTTGGTATAGAGAAGATTGTTTCAGAGATTAAGTCATATGTTTTAGAAGATGTAGCGAGTTTACCTGAGCCTGCTTTATATAGAGATTTTATTGGTCACACTTTACACCAGCAAGCGACTAATAATAGTGAGTCATACTTCAAAGAACTGTTGAGTGCCATAGATACGCCAAGCTATCCATTCGAATTGTCAAATATTCAAGTAAAAGCATCATCTATAAAAGAATCTGTAGTCATTTTACCACAAACCCTGAGTGAGAAAATTCGTAGGGTAAGTACAAAAATGGGTATGAGTCCTGCTGTAGTTTTTCATGCAGCATATGGATTAGTTGTAGGAAAGTGTAGTAATACAGACTATGCTATTTTCGGTTCGTTATTTTCAGGAAGATTACAAGGTTCTTCAGCAACAGATTCTTTAGGGTTATTAATTAATACATTACCGTTTTATATTGATTTTGAGGGAAGTATTTTCGAATATATTCAAGAAGTAAAGCAAAGATTGCAGGAATTATTATCCTATGAACAAACGCCATTATCAAGTATTCAAGGTTGGAGTGATATTTCTAACGAAGTTCCTTTGTTTAGTGCTTTATTAAATTATCGCCATTCTTCTAGATCGCTTGAAAATGAAGAAGATGAAGTGTTCCTTAGTTTAGGAATGAAGGTGTTAGGAGGTCAAGAGCGTACTAATTACCCGTTTGGATTAAGTGTTGATGATTACGGAGTTGACTTTGGATTAACAGCTCAGATTGAAGAAAGTATTGAATCAGAACGTATTCTTGTGTATATGCAAGAAGCCTTAACTCAGCTATTAGAAGGTTTAGAAACAGAACAAACAACATTAGTAGCAAGTTTAGGAATTGTATCACCAGAAGAAGAACAAGAAATATTAGAAGTATTTAATGCTACAGCATTAGCTTATCCATCAGAAAAAACTGTTGTTGAATTGTTTACAGCCCAGGTTGAGAAAACACCAGAAGCGGTTGCAATTTCTTTTGAAGGAACAACACTAACATATGCAGCATTAGATCAGCGTTCAAATCAATTAGCTCATTATTTACGAGATCAAGGCATACAGCCAGACACGTTGGTAGGTGTTTGTATGGATCGTAGTTTAGAATTACTAGTTGGAATTTTAGGCGTTTTAAAATCAGGAGGCGCTTATGTTCCTATTGATTCAGGCTATCCAGAAGAACGTATTGAGTACATGCTGAATGATGCTA